>NZ_AP028461.1:9327500-10031632 GCF_033097365.1 Actinoplanes sichuanensis | reverse complement strand
GGCGCCGAGCACGATCGCGGCGGCGACCACGAACGCGACGACGGCGATACCGAGGTTGACGGCGACCGGAAGGGTCTTGCTCCGGATGTTGTCCGGCGTCATGACGACGCCCGGAACCTCACGATCTAGAACGCTCATGCTGCACTGTCCCGGAACTCGCGACGGCGGTAGATGATCGCCCGCGCCGTCATGTTGACCACCAGCGTGATCGCGAACAGGACCAGGCCGGAGGCGATCAGGGCGCCGCGGCCGGTGTCGTTGGCCTCCGCGAAGGAGTTCGCGATGTTGGCGGCGACCGAGTTGCCGCCGTTCTCGATCAGGTTGAACGAGATGTTGAAGGCGACGCTGAGGGTCAGCGCCAGAGCGATCGTCTCACCGAGGGCACGGCCGAGGCCGAGCATCACGGCGGCGATCACACCGGGCTTGCCGTACGGCAGCACCGCGGTCCGGATCATCTCCCAGCGGGTGGCGCCGAGCGCCAGGGCCGCCTCCTCGTTCATCCCCGGCGTCTGCTGGAAGACCTCGCGGGAGAGGGAGGTGACGATCGGCAACACCATGATCGCCAGCACCAGGCCGCCGAGCATCACCGACTGACCGAACGGGCCGTCGCCGCCGAAGAGCGGGATCCAGCTGAAGTATTCGTTGAGCCAGATCGAGAAGTCGCGGACCGGCTCCTGGAAGACGTCCCGGCCCCAGAGACCGAAGACGACACTGGGTACGGCCGCGAGCAGGTCGATCACGAAGCCCAGCGGCGTGGCCAGCCGCTTGGGCGCGTAGTGCGACAGGAACAGCGCGATGCTCAGCGCGATCGGCACCGCGACGATGAGCGCGATGATCGAGCTGAGAACGGTGCCGAAGGCGAGCGCCGCGATACCGAAGGACGGCTGCGGTTCGTTGGGGGCCCACTCGAACTGGGTGAGGAAGTTCCCGGTGTTCGCCTGAAGCGCGGGAATCGCCTCGGAGATCAGGAAGCCGGCGATGGCGACGATGATGACGAGCACCATCGCACCGGAGGCCGTGGACAGGCCGCGGAAGCCTGTCTCGATCGAGAACCTGGTCTTCTTGGGCAGTGAGCCACCGCCACCGAGCGGGGGCTCGTTGAAATTACTCGGGGAAGCACCGTAGCCGGCGCCCCGGGCGTGACGCGGAGTCACACCCAGGTCGCCGGCGGTGGCGTTCACCGAGCGGGAGGGGTTGTCACCCATCTGCGCGCTCGCTGTCGTCTCGGAGGGATTGGCGGGTACGTCAGGCGATGGTGGCGACCGACTCGGCGACCTTGGCCCGGAGGGTCTCCGGCAGCGGGGCGTAGCCCAGCTCCGCGAGCTCCTTCTGGCCCTCGGTGCTCGAGGTGTACTTCAGGAAGGCCTGAACCTCCTTGGCCTTCGGGCTGCCCTTGCTGCAGGCGATCTCGTAGGTCACCAGCACGATCGGGTAGGCGCCCGGGGTGGTGGTGGCGTAGTCGAGGGACAGGGCGAGGTCGCCGTCCTTGCCCTTGATCTCGGCGTTCTCGAAGGTCTTGCCGGCGCTCTCAGCGGACAGCTCGGCGTACTCGCCGGCACCGTTCTTGATCTTCGCCGTCTGGAGGCTCTGGTTCTCCGCGAACGACATCTCGATGTAGGAGATGGTGTTGGCGGTGCTCTTCACCTTGGTGGCGATACCGTCCGACTTGGAGACGGCGGTGCCGCCCGGGGCCTTCCACGCCTTGGCGTTGCCGTAGGTCCAGTCGGCCTCAGCGGTCTTGCTCAGGTACTTGGTGAAGTTGTCGCTGGTGCCCGACTCGTCGGCGCGGTGCACCGTCTCGATGTTGGCGTCCGGCAGCTTCGCACCGGCGTTCTCGGCGGCGATGGCCGCGTCGTTCCACTTGGTGATCTTGCCCGAGAAGATCTTCGCCAGGGTGGACGACGAGAACTGGAGACCGTCCGCGCCCTCGACGTTGTAGACCACGGCGATCGGGCCGATGACCATCGGGAGGTTGAGGGCCTTGCCACCGACGCACTTGGCGTCGGCCTGCGGCTGCTCCTCCTCCTTCAGCGCCGAGTCGGAACCGGCGAAGTCGGCGGTGCCGGCGATGAACGCCTCGATGCCCGCGCCGGAACCGGTGCCCTGGTAGTCGACGGTCGAGCCGCTACCACACTGCTGCTGGTAGGCCTTGATCCACTCGTCCATGGCGTTCTTCTGAGCGGTGGAGCCCTGCGCCGTCAGGCTGCCGCTGACGCAGCTACCCGGAGCGGCAGACGTAGCGCCGGCCGCCGGCTCGTTGTTGTCCGAGCCGCACGCGGTGAGAGCGATGGTCGCAGTCAAAGCAATGCCGGCCACGAAACCGGACCGCTGGAGCTTCACAATTTCCCCTTCGGGTTTGCCGCCGGCCTCTCACCGGCTCACACCCGAAAAACTAGGAAGGCGAAGTGACCGGATCCCCGGTCGCAAATGAACTGGGAGTGAACAGGTCCGCGCCGGAAGGTAGCCATCCCCAGGAATACAGTTGTCCGTTAAGTGAACTGCGCTCCAGCTACCCGATATGTCGGGTATTTACGGGCAGTCGTGACCTGGGCGAGACAATCGCTTGACCGGGCCGTTATCGGCTGTAGTTCACGTCGGTCTTGAAGACCTCGAACCCGAGACCGTGGTACAGCTTCACGGCGGCCGAGTTCGACTCATCGACGTAGAGGCCGGCGACGGTCAACCCGCCCTCGGCGAGATGCCTCAGCCCGGCCACACTCAGCGCGGCGCCCAGGCCACGCCGGTGCCCGGACGGGTCGACGCCCAGCACATAGATCTCACCGACGGCCGGCTCGTCACCCGACGCCGGATGCACCTTGGTCCAGTGGAACCCGAGCAGCGTGTCGGTGATGTCGACGGCCAGCAGGAACCCGGCCGGATCGAACCACGGCTCGGCCTCCCGGCTCAGCAGGTCGTCGAGAGTCCAGCGGCCCTGCTCCGGGTGACTGGCGAAGGCCCGGGCGTTGACCCCGATCCAGGCCTGCTCGTCGGAGCCCGGCCGGAAGCTCCGCACCGTGACCCCGGCCGGCAACGGGATCTCCGGCAACGGCACGAGCAGGGACCGACGCATCTGCCACAGCACCCGGGCGCGCGTGAAACCGGCGCCCGCGGCGAAGGCGGCCGCCCCCGGATCGTCGCCGTGCGCCCAGAACCGCAGCGGGCCCGGGCCGGCGGCGGTCAGCAGATCGGTGCCGACACCGGCCCGCCGGAACTCCGGATGGACGATCAGCTCGCCCGAGCCGGCCTCCACGAACGCGTAGCCGGCCAGCCGGTCACCGAGGTAGGCCAGGAGATGCACACCCTGGTAGGGAACGTCGCCGCGAACCCGCAGCACGACGTCCTCGGAGAGCGGATAGACGCCGTCGAAGTGCTCTGCGGCCGCGGCCAGGGCCAGCACGTCATCGGCCTGAGACGGCGACAGCCGGTCCGCGGCACGGACCGGCTGTCGACTCGTCATGGAAGGAACTCTAGATCAGACCGGAAGGGAGACCGGCTCGTTGTCCGGCAGCTGACGGCCGGACGGCGGGACCACGAACTTGTAGCCCACCTGGCGGACCGTGCCGATCATCGACTCATACTCCGAGCCGAGCTTGGCCCGCAGGCGACGGACGTGCACGTCGACCGTACGAGTACCGCCGAAGTAGTCGTAACCCCAGACCTCACGCAGCAGCTGGTCGCGGGTGAAGACCCGGCCCGGGTGCTGGGCGAGGAACTTGAGCAGCTCGAACTCCTTGTAGGTGAGGTCGAGCGGACGACCCTTGAGCTTCGCGGCGTAGGTGTCCGGGTCGATGTTGAGCTCACCTGCGCGGATCGAACCGCCGGCGCCGGCGGTCGCGTTGTTGAGGCGGCCGACCGCGAGACGCAGCCGCGCCTCCACCTCGGCCGGGCCGGCGCTGGCCAGGATCACGTCGTCGACGCCCCAGTCCGCGTTCAGCGCGATCAGACCGGCCTCGGTGACGACCGCGACCAGCGGGACACCGATGCCGGTGGCGTGCAGCATGCGGCAGGTGGCACGCGCCTCCGAGAGCTCGGAGCGGGCATCGACCAGGACCGCGTCGGGACTGGGCCCGGAGACCAGCGTGCGCACGTCACGCGGAGCAGTACGAACCGAGTGGGGCAGAAGGTCCAGAGCGGGCAATACGGCAGAGGGCTCACCGGCACGTGCCGTGACCAGCAGAAGGATCTCCACACTCACCTCCGTCCTCGCGGCGTGGAGCCGCTCGGGTGACCCGGTCTGCGAAAGCCACGGGGCTTCGCCACCGGAGAATGGGGCCCGGCGTCACCGACGGGTGGGTTGCGCTCACCTTAACCGATGCATCAGGTCTGACACCCTGGTCGCGCCCGCAAGTGATATAGAGAACGCCCGGTAGGTGACCGAACGGTGGATTCGTAACCAGCCTTTTACCTGAGTGGCGATCTCCCCACGGCAGCGATTGGGACGACGGTCACCGGTCTGGCACGATCGCAGTCGTGTTTCCCTCTATGCCGAACGACGACCCCTGGGACGCCGAGGCCTCTCAGCAGGTCGCCCGCATGAACCCGGGCCGGCCCAAGGCCGGGTTCTACGGCGCCGTCCCCGAGGACGACGAGGAGACGTCACCCTCGTCGGAGCCGGAGGACGAGGAGGATTTCGAAGAGATCCAGATCCTCCCGGTCCGGCCGCAACTGTCGGCGGCGATCGGTGGATTCGCGGTGCTTCTCGCCGTGGCACTGATCGTCGGCAGTCACGTCACCGGGCCGGGCGCGCGGGTGTCGTACGCGATCGTGCTCTTCGGGGTGCAGTTGCTCGGTCTTCTCGCGTGGACCATGGCGCTCCAGCCACCGGCGGCGGGCGCGACCGCCGGAGTGGTCGCGGTGGCCGCACTGGGCGCCGACTATCTGGCCGTCACCGGCGAGCCGGGCGCCCTACTGCCGCTGTTCTGGGTGGGTCTGGGCGGTTTCGCGGCGGCCATCGTGGCCCAGGTGATCCGGGCCGAGGACCGGCAGCGGGCCAAGGACTCGTGGCGGACCACACTGCTCATCGTGTGTGGGGCGATCTCCTACGCGGTGCTGATCACGCTGGTCCGGGAGCCGCTCGGCGCACCGGCGATCCTGATCTGCTGCACCGGCGCCGGGGTGGCCCTGCTGGTCGCCCGGGTCACCGACGCGATCTTCCCCAAGCCGCGGATCGCCGCGCAGGTGCCGCGGGGTGCGACCGGCATCGTGCTCGGCGCCATGCTGGGCACCCTCGCGTCGGCGGTGCTCGGCAGTTACATGGTGCTGCCGTTCGACCCGACCAAGGGTGCGGTCCTCGGCCTGGTCGCCGCGGTGGCCGCGCAACTGGTCGACCTGGCGGTGAATTTCGGCGAGGCGGGCCGCCGGCTGGCCGGTGAGGCGCCGACGTTCTGGCTGGCCCGGCACATGCAGGGGCCGCTCGGCGGGTTCGCGCTGACCGCGGTGGCCACCTATCTGTCAGTACACCTGTACCTCTCCTGACCCTTCCGTCTCGGCAGAGCACTCTTCCGTCTCGGCAAAGCCGTTTCGCTGAACCCTGGGCGCGGGCATGTACGTTCCTCAGGACAGAGCGGTGATTCGGGAGGAACAGTGGCCGAGGTGTACGGATCGGATCGTCCCCGCCGTCGCCGGGGGCGCACCCTACGGGTCGTCGTCCTGACCCTGCTCGTCTTCCTGCTCGTCGGGGTCGTGGTGCTGGACCGTTTCAGCAACTCGTACGCCGAGAACGTCCTCGCCGAGAAGGTGGCCACCGAGGTGGCGAACCAGAAGGCGGAGAGCAGCCGCCCGATCGTCACCATCGCCGGCGTCCCGTTCCTCACCCAGGTGCTGGCCGGGAAGTACGAGGAGATCCGGATCGAGCTGCCCGACTTCAAGGCGCAGACCGGCACCGGCGAGACCGTCCGGATGGACCTGCTGGACATCCGGGCCCGGAACGTGACGGCGCCGCTGAGCGCCCTGCGCGGCGGCGGTGACGTGGTGGCCGGCTCGGTCACCGGTACCGGCACCATCAACTACCAGCTGCTCGCCGAGGCCACCGGCCAGAAGGACCTGAAGCTGGCCGAGAAGGACGGCAAGCTGGTCGGCTCCGGAGTGCTGGCGGTCACACAGACCCAGGAGATCCCGCTGACCGCCGCGGCCGAGCTCAAGGTCACTGACGGCAAGGTGCAGGTTCGTTTCTCCGATGTGAACACGCCGGGTCTGACCGTAAATCCGCTGATCCAGGGTCAGGTCGACGCGTTCATCGAGCAGATGGCCTTCGAACTGGACGTGCCGAAGCTGCCGTTGAACCTGGTGATCCAGGAGTTGCAGCCGCTTCCGGAGGGGCTGCGGGTCACCTTCGGGGCGAGCGACGTCAACCTGGCCGCCGCGGGAGTGTGACGACCGTCCGATCCCGGATCGTGGTCGGACCTGTTCCGAGAGTTGGGCCCGCTGGTAGGGTCGTTTCTCATGAGCCTGTTGCTCACGAAAAGGCGCGCGGTCGACCTGTGCCGCGTGGCCGCGTGCCTGTGTCGTCCCGTCAACTGACGGGGCCACCTCGTGCTGAGCACCTTCTGAAGCTCTAGCTAGGCCAAGGGCACTTACTTGCCCGGCAGTGGCGCCGTCGCACAGCAGCCCGTGATCCCACCTACCGATGGGTCCGCGCGGAGTGCGACAACAGCTCTCTCCGTGCGCTGACTCTCCCTCCACCCACCTTCCACAGGGAGTGAACCGATGAGTCGCGACACCGCACTCGTCTCGGCCGAGTGGGCCGAGCAGAACCTGGAGACCCCGGGCCTCGTCTTCGTCGAGGTCGACGAGGACACCACCGCCTACGACGGCGGCCACATCCCCGGCGCCATCAAGCTGGACTGGAAGAAGGACCTGCAGGACCCGATCCGCCGGGACTTCGTCAACCAGGAGCAGTTCGAGGCGCTGCTGTCCGAGCGGGGCATCTCCAACGACGACACCGTGATCCTGTACGGCGGCAACAACAACTGGTTCGCGGCCTACGCGTACTGGTACTTCAAGCTGTACGGCCACGAGCAGGTCCGCCTGATCGACGGCGGCCGCAAGAAGTGGGAGCTGGACGCTCGCGTCTACTCCAAGGACGTGCCGGTGCGGGCGAAGACCTCCTACACCGCCAAGGCTCCGAACCTGGAGATCCGCGCGTTCCGTGACGAGGTCGTCCAGGCCATCGGCGTGAAGAACCTGGTCGACGTCCGCAGCCCCGACGAGTTCGCGGGCCGCCTGCTCGCTCCGGCGCACCTGCCGCAGGAGCAGTCGCAGCGGGCCGGCCACATCCCGACCGCGATCAGCGTGCCGTGGAGCAAGGCCGCCAATGAGGACGGCACCTTCAAGTCCGACGAGGAGCTCGCCAAGATCTACGGCGAGGCCGGCCTCGACGGCAGCAAGGACACCATCGCGTACTGCCGGATCGGCGAGCGTTCCTCGCACACCTGGTTCGTGCTCAAGGAGATCCTCGGCCACGAGAACGTGAAGAACTACGACGGTTCGTGGACCGAGTACGGCTCCCTCATCGGTGTGCCGATCGCCCTCGGCGACGAGCCCGGAAAGGCCTGATCATGACTGTGCCCACTAGCAATGTGACCGCCGACCTGCCGGCCGGCTGCGCCGCCCCAGACCAGTCCGCGCCCCTCCCCAGCAGCGTGGACCTGGCCAAGGAGACGGTCATCACCGGTGTCGTCCGGAACGCGGACGACGAGGTCGTCGGCGGCGCGTACGTGCGTCTGCTGGACGGGGCCGGCGAGTTCACCGCCGAGGTGGTCTCGTCGCCCGAAGGTGTGTTCCGCTTCTTCGCGGCGCCCGGCTCGTGGACCGTGCGGGCGCTCAGCCGGCACGGCAACGGCGAGCTGGCCGTCGACGCCGCCCGCGGCGTCAACGAGATCGCCCTGAACGTGGCGACCGTCTGACCCACGCTCTGTTGAAAAATGGGGGCCCCTCGGGGCCCCCATTTTCATGCGCCGCCGGTGGTCACCACCTCGGCGTGTGGTGGGACCTCCGGGCGCCGGCGGGACAGCCGGCGGACCGCGGTGTTCAGAACCGCTATCAGCGGTACGGCCACCAGCGCGCCGATGATCCCGGCCAGCACCACGCCGCACGCGATCCCGATGATCACCGCGAGCGGGTGCACCGACACCGCCCGACCCATGATCAGCGGCTGGAGCACGTGTCCCTCGATCTGCTGAACCAGGATCACCGCGCCCAGCGTGATCAGCGCGATCACCCAACCCTCGTCGACCAGCGCCACCAGCACGGCCACCGCGCCGGACACACTGGCGCCGACGATCGGCACGAACGCACCCAGGAACACCAGTGCGGCCAGCGGAAACGCGAACTCCACCTCGAGCACCACCAACGCCAGGCCGATGCCGACCGCGTCGATGAACGCGACCAGCACGGTGGCCCGCACATAGGCGCCGAGCGTGCGCCAGCCGGCGTCACCCGCGTCGGCCAGCGACCAGCGGGCGTTCACCGGGAACAGCCGGACGATGAACCGCCAGATCTGCCGCCCGTCACGCAGGAAGAAGAAGGTCGCGAAGATCACCAGGAGCATGCCGGTGACCAGCTCGGCGATGGTCGCGACGGTGGCGATACCGGTCGAGGTCAGCGCGGCCGTATTCGAGTTCACCCACTCCTGGGCCGCCGCGATGCCCTGCGCCACCTGGTCGTTGGAGAGGTGCAGCGGACCGGTCTTGGCCCAGGTCTGGATCTGGTTGACACCGGCCGCCGCGTTCTCGGTCAGTTTCGGCACACCGGCGATGAACTCGTTCACCACCAGGGTCAGCGTGCCCACGAGCAGGCCGATGCCGGTGACCAGGACGAGGAACGTGGCCATCGAGCGGGGCAGGCGCAGGCGCAGCAGCCAGCCCACCGCCGGGCCGAACAGTGCGGACAGCAGCAGCGCGATGGCCAGCGGGACGACCACGATGCTGACCATGCCGATCAGGCGGAGCAGCGCCCAGCCGATCACGCCGACCACGATCATCCGCCAGCTCCAGGCGGCGGCGATCCGCAGCGGCTGCGGCACGTCGGCGTCGTCGCGACTGTTCGTCGAGGCGTGCACGATCTCCGCGTCCTGCGGGGGCGGGAGGAACTCGTCATACCGGTCCGGCTCGGCCGAACGGTCGGCCCGGGCCTGCCGCACCGACTGCCGACCCGCGTCGTAGGCCTTGGCCAGGTTGTCCCGGACCCGCTGGAAGCGGTTCAACCGCATAACCCCCTCGACCTCGAATGCGCAGTAGCCACGCTAGTACGCGGATGCCCGCATCGCCTTACCCGGCGACGGGCCGGACAGGCGGCGGCGTACCGTCTGCAACGTGAGTGCCGACACCCGTACCGAGACCGGACTGCCGATCCGCATGCTGCACGACCGCGTCCTCGTCCGCCAGGACGGCGGCGAGGGTGAGCGCCGATCGACCGCCGGCATCGTGATCCCGGCCACCGCCACGATGGGCCGGCGGCTGTCCTGGGCCACCGCGGTCGGGGTGGGCCCCAACGTCCGGTCGATCGTGGTCGGTGACCGGGTCCTCTTCGATCCGGATGACCGCTCCGAGGTCGAGCTGCACGGCAAGGGATACGTGCTGCTACGCGAGCGGGATGTGCACGCGGTCGCGGCCAACCGGGTCGAGTCGGACGGCACCGGCCTCTACCTCTGACGCCGCCCTACCACCGCTGCTGCGGCGGCGGCGCGAACGGCGGCTGGCCGTAAGAAGGCGGACCAGACTGCGGCTGACCGAAAGTGGGCGGACCGGACGGCGGCGGACCGTAAGCGGGCGGGCCGGACGGCGGCTGAGCGAACGGCGGCGGGCCGCCGTACGGACCGGTCGGCGCCCCGTAGGGACCGCCGTAGACCGGCGCGGGAGGCGGCGGCAGCACGATCGGCACCGGCATCACCGGCTCCGGTGGGGCCGCGACGGTACGCACCACGCCGTCCGGGAAGGTGATCCGGTAATTCCGCCCGTCCCACCAGGCCGGCGGCGTCTGCGGATCACGGCCGGCGAACGCGGACCGGTAGTTGGTGATCGCGCCCAGCAGCTCCCGCTCCTCGTCGACGGCCCGCTGCAGGTCGATCGGGGTCCGGGGTAGACCGCGGTCCAGGCCGTCACGGATCAGGGCGAGCCTGGTCGCGGCGAACTGGAAGGCACGCATCGCCCGGTGCCCGACCGGCCCGGCCACCCGGCGGGCCCACTCCCGGGCGGCGTGCCGACGACCGAGTGTGCCCAGCGCGGCCACCTCGGCCGGGGCGAACCAGCCGGCCTCCGCGTACCGGAACAGCACGCGCTCGGCCAGACGACCCTCCCAGCTGCGCAGGGCGATCGCCAGGCCGACGACCGCGAAGAAGAACGGCACCATGAAGCCCAGGTAGCCGTACAACATGATCATGGTCTCGCCGGTCGCGGCGGACAGCGTCGGCAGCAGGTTGAAGATGCCGTGCAGCATCATCGCCAGCAGCAGACCGGCGACCGGGGCGAGCCACCTGATGGTCCGGTTACCGGACCGCGCCGAGATGCCCAGGCCGATACCGGCCATCGAGGTGAAGAGCGGGTGCGCGAAGCCGGTGAAGAGGATCCGCACGATGAAGATCAGGAAGACGTTCTGCAGGCCGGTGGCCGGGCCATACTCCGCCTCGCCCGCGGCATAACCGTGGCCGCCCAGGTAGAGCACGTTCTCCACCATGGCGAAGCCGAGCGCGGACAGGCCGCAGTAGACGATGCCGTCGGTCATGCCGGACCACTCGGAGCGCCGCCGCCAGAAGATCAGCAGCGGGCCGAGCAGCTTCATCGACTCCTCGATGAACGGCGCCACCAGCACCGCGACCAACGCGTCGGGCAGGCCGACCTTGTCGAACAGCCAGGCCGAACCGGTGTTCACCAACAGGGCCACCGCGGTCGCGATCGCCGCGCCCCAGGCGAAGCAGAAGACCAGGTACTTCGTCGGCTCCGGCTCGTAGCGGTCCAGCCAGACGAAGGTGCTGGCCAGCAGCGGCACCGGGAGGATGGCGGCGGTCAGGCCGATCGCCAGGCCGGTGATCCCGATGTTGTAGCCGAGGTAGGTGAGCATGCCGATGGCGACGATCGCGATCCCGGCGATCGCGATGGTCATCGGCAGCCAGCGCCGCCAGCCGGTGCGGCGGCCCGGGACGGCGGCTTTCGCCGCGTCACTGAGCCCGGGGTACGGCGGAAGCGGCACCGGGCTACCCGGCGGAACGGTCGTCACCGGCAGCGGCGGAGGCGCCGCGAAAACCGGCTGAGCGGGTGGCTGAGCGGGCGTGGCCTGTGGAACCGAGAAGAACGGCGGAGTGCCGGGTGACGACGGCCGGACCGCCGGCTCCCCGAAGACCGGCGGCTCGAAAGCGAGCGGCGCCGGGGCCGCCGGGGCTTCCGTGGCGGCCGACGAGTCGTTGACAGCCGAGGGTTCCGGCGGCGAGACGGCCGGAGGAACGGACTGCGGGCGGTCGGCGGGATCGGGCGTACCGCTCGGCGAGACATCGGCCATGCCCGCCAGCGTAGTCACCGGATCCCCGCGCGACCGGCCCGAGGAGCCGGAAACCGATCACGAAGGCATCGATCCGGACCGGCCCGGCTTACGGCGCGTCCCGTGCGGCCGCCCCCGCCAGCCGATCGCGTCACGTACCCGACGGGTCGCCTCGGCGTATTCGATCCCGGTCGCGCGCAGCAGATCGGCCACCGCGGTCCGGGTCTGTGCCACCACCACGCCTCCGGAGTAGCCGACCCCGGCCTGGTAGGCGCGCCCCGACTCGGCGACCGCGCGCAGCGCCTGCTCCCGGGCGGCGACCGGCTCGTCACCGCGGTCCCACTCCTGGCGGAGCAGCTCGACCGCGTCGCCGAGGTGACGCACCGAGACCGGCAGCACCTCCGGGATCGGCTCCCGGTCCTCGATCGCGGTCTGGGCCCGGCGCAGCAGCACCCGCACGTTGCGCAGCGCGTAGGTGAGCTGGGCGGCACCGTCCACGTACTGGGCGAGGGCGCCTCGGGCCCGCCACCGGGCCGGCGCGAACGCCACGTTCTCCCGGGCCGCGTCGATGGCCGCGCTGAACGCCGCGAAGGTACCCTCGGCCGCCCGCAGCCGCTCGACCGCGACCCGCACCACCTCGGCGTCGGCGTCGGCCAGGCCCGCGGCCGCGTCGTACAACCCGCCGGTGAACGCCCGCAACGCCGGATCGGCCGACCGGCGGACCACGGTGAGCGGGTTGAGCGGCAGGAGCACGGTCATCACGACGAGGGCGATCCCGCCGCCCACCAGAGCGTCCAGGAAGCGCGTCCAGGGCTGGCCGGTGGTCGAGGTCAGGGTGGCGACCAGCACGGCCGAGGAGGCGGACTGCACGATCAGTGGCGCCCCGCCGCCGACCGCGGTGGCCAGCAGCACCGCGAGCAGCACGATCACGCCGATCTGGATCGGGCCGGCACCGATCAGCAGGATGATCCCGTCACCCAGGCCGATCCCGGCGGCGACCCCGATGACCAGCTCGGAGGTACGCCGTAGCCGCTGCCCGACCGAGGAGCCGAGCGCGATCACCGCGGCGATCGGCGCGAAGAACGGCATCGGGCGGCCGAACAGGTCGTGCGCCACGAACCAGGCGAGACCGGCGGCCAGCCCGGCCTGGACGGCGAGCATCAGCCCCGCCCGGCCCCGGGACAGCGCGGCGGCCAACCGACCGATCATGATCTCAACCTACGTGCCAGGATGCCTCTGTGACATCACTGACCGATGCTTTCCGGTCCGCGGCCCGGGGCGCCGGCGCCACCGCGAGCGACACCGACCTGGACGCCGCCGCGTCGTACCTGCTGGGCCGCTGGAGCGAGCCGCAACGCCACTACCACGACGTGACCCACCTCGAGTCGGTGCTCGAGGTGATCGATCGCTTCGCTCACCTCACCCCCCATCCCGATCGGGTACGGCTGGCCGCCTGGCTGCACGACGCGGTCTACGACCCGCGTGCCCTGGGTGACGCGAACGAGCGGGACAGCGCCGAGTTCGCGGCCGGCCTGCTGCAGAGCCTGGGCGCCCCGGACGAGGTGTCGGCTGAGGTGGCCCGCCTGGTGAACCTGACCGCCGGGCACGCCACCGAGGACGACGACCCGGACGGCGAGTTGCTCTGCGACGCGGACCTGTCGATCCTCGCCGCCGACCCGGAGCGTTACATCAGGTACACGAGCGCGATCCGCCGGGAGTACGCGCACGTGCCTGATGACGCGTTCCGGGCCGGCCGTTCCCGGGTGCTCACCGAGCTGCTGAACCTGCCGTCGATCTACCGCCTGGCGCCGATCCACGAGCAGTGCGAGGAACGCGCTCGCGTCAACCTCAAGACCGAACTGGAAGAGCTGGCCTGACCAGGTGTTTCGGGCGGCGCAGGCCGGAGGCGCGAAGCCGGGCGGTGAGGTCGCGGGACGGCAGCAGAGTGGCGCCGAGCCACAGCGCGCTGCGGAACCGGGCCTCCGGGATGTCGTAGTGGTCCCGGTCGAACCCGCGCCGGGGCACGCCCAGCATCTCCGCGAAGGCGTGCAGTTCGGCGTACGAGACGTCGCTGACCAGGTGCGACCACAGGTGGCCACGCCCCGGCCAGCGGGGCTCGTCGACGAGGATCAAAGCTCGATCTCGAGCAGCGGCATCCTCCGGTCGGCGGCCAGGCCGCGCACGTCCGGCACCCCGATCCGGGCGGCGTCGGCGGTCGCGTCGTCGGGCATGGTCTGCGACTGCCGCTCGGCGGTGACCCGAGCCAGGTAGTGCTCGACCTCCTTCTGCCGGACCGTGGCGTCCCACCCGAGGGCGTCGCCCATGATCTGGGCGGCGTGCTCGGCCGACTCGGCGCCCCGGTGGGCGGTCTCGATCGAGATCCGGGTCCGCCTGGTGAGCACGTCGTCGAGATGCAGGGCGCCTTCGGCGAGCGCCGCGTACGCCACCTCGGCCGCCAGATACTCCGGGGCACCGGCGAGCGGGACGGCGAGCTCGGGTTGGGCGGCCATCATCACCAGCAGGTGGACGGTCAGCGTTCCGTACCGCTCCAGGAGATGCTCGACGACGCCCGCGGTGACGCCGTGCCGCCGGGCGATGTCGTGCCTGTCGCGCCAGGCGGCGGCGTAGCCGTCCGCGCCGAGCAGCGGCAACTCGTCGGTACGGGACTCGCCGACCGGGTCGCCGAGGCGGCGGACCGCACGGTCGACGACGTCGGCCGCCATCACCCGGTACGTCGTGTACTTCCCACCGGCGACCAGCATCAGGCCGAGCATCGGCTCGACCACCGCGTGCTCGCGGGACAGCTTGGAGGTGGAGTCGGCCTCGCCGGAGAGCAGCGGCCGCAGACCGGCGTAGACACCCTCGATGTCGTCGGTGGTGAGCGGCCGGTCCAGCACCGCGTTGACCTGATCCAGCAGGTAGCGGATGTCACGTGCGGAGGCCGCCGGGTGGGCCCGGTCGAGCTGCCAGTCGGTGTCGGTGGTGCCGATGATCCAGTGGCCGCCCCACGGGATCACGAAGAGCACACTCGTCGCGGTCCGCAGGATCAGCCCGGCCTCGCCGGTGATCGCCGAGCGGGGCACCACCAGGTGCACGCCCTTGGAGGCCCGCACCCGGAAGCCGGGACGCACCCCGACGTCGGTGAGCATCTGCGACATGTCGTCGCTCCACACCCCGGTCGCGGCGACCACGGTGCGTGCCCGTACCTCGAAGGGCTCCTGATCCGGGGCCTCCAGGTCGCGCACGCGGACGCCGACCACCTGCCGGGCCTCGCGGACGAAGCCGACCACGCGGGCGCTGGTGGCGACGGCCGCCCCCAGGCTGGCCGCGGTCCGGGCCAGGTTGACCACCAGACGGGCGTCGTCGACCTGGCCGTCGAAGTAGCGGATCGCGCCGGCGATCTTGTCGGCGCGCAGGCTCGGGAACAGGTGCCGGGCGCCGTCCCGGGTCAGGTGCCGGTGCAGGGGCATGCCCCGGCCGGAGCCGAAGATCCCGGCGAACGCGTCGTAGGCGGCCACGCCGAGCCCGTAGTAGCCACGCTGCCAGGCCCGTTTCGGCAGGCCCGCGCTGGGCAGCGGAACCAGGATCGGCACCGGGCGCACCAGGTGCGGGGCGAGCCGGGTGGCCAGCAGGCCGCGCTCGGTCAGGGCCTCGTGCACCAGGTGCAGCTCCAACTGCTCCAGGTAGCGCAGGCCGCCGTGGATCAGCTTGCTGGACCGGCTGGAGGTGCCGGCGGCGAAGTCGCGGGCCTCGACCAGGGCCACTTTCAGGCCCCGGGAGGCCGCGTCGACGGCGGCGCCGGCGCCGGTGACCCCGCCACCGATCACCAGGACGTCGAACTGTTCGTCACGCAGCCGCCGCAGGTCGGCCGTGCGACGGATCGGAGAGAGACGGCCGGCCGCGTATCGGGAGACGGAGGGATCACGCACCCGTCCCACGTTAGCGCTTCGGCCGTTCACCCCGGCGAGGGAATTCTCCGGGCCGGCCACGCTCGTGGCGGCTCTGCAACCTGACGGGCAATGTTCTGCCCCCGATTTGCACTCATCCGTTTCTAGCGTTTGCAGTTCGCGGCCCCCCACCGCTTCCCGCCCCCGCGGATCCCCCCACCCAGGATGCGAGAAGACATGCCCCGAGCCGTTCTGCGATCACGCACACGGCAGGTGATCACCGCGATCACCACCATGGCACTCGTGGTCACGTTCGGTCTCGCCGTCTCGTCGAAGGACGCGCAGGCGGCGATCACCAACCCGTTCACCACGCGCTACAGCGTCAACACGAACGGCTCGATCCTGATCACCGGCAACACCAACATGCAGTGCCCGACGTCGGCGGCGACGTGTGCGCACGCCCGGGCCGGGATCAATGACAACAACGGCACCGAGACGTTGAACAACAACGGTTACGTGATGGGCTACACCGACGTCGACGGCAGCACCGACACGTTCAACGACAGCGAGGCGACGGTCAGCATGCCGACCGGCAGCCGGGTGCTCTTCGCCGGGCTCTACTGGAGCGCGGACACCAGCGCCGGCACCGGCGGGGCGGTGGCCCGTAACGCCGCCCGCAAGCGCATCGTGCGGTTCGGGGTCCCCGGCAGCGCCCTCGCGAGCGTCACCGCGACCACCAACTACGAGCCGACCGGGTTGACCACGTATCAGCAGTTCGCGGACGTGACCGCGCTGGTCTCGGGCGCGGGCAACGGCACCTACCGGGTGGCCGACATCGAGGCCGGTACCGGCAACGACAGGTACGCCGGCTGGTCCCTGGTCATCGCGTACTACCACGCCGACGAACCGATGCACAGCCTGCGCGTCTACGACGGCTACGGCGTGGTCAGCAGCAACTCGGCCTCGGTGGACATCACCGTGTCCGGCATCCAGACACCGCAGACCGGGGCGTTCTACACGGCCATCGGCACGGTCGTCTACGAGGGCGACTACGGGAAGGTCGGTGACGCCCTCAAGCTGAACGGTGTCTCGATGACCGACGCCGAGAACCCGGTGACGAACTTCTTCAACAGCAGCGTCAGCTCCGGCGGTGTCCCCAACACCGCCCGCAACCCGAACGCGAAGAACCTGATGGGCATCGACGCCGACCAGTTCGACGCGACCGGGCGGCTGGCCAACAACGACACCTCGGCGGCGCTGCAACTGACCACCGTCGGTGACACGTTCTACCCGGGCGCGATCACCTTCACCACCGCGCTGTTCGCCCCCGACCTGGACACCACCACCACGGTGGCCGATCTGAACAGCGGCGACCTGAACCCCGGCGACACCGTCGAGTACCGGATCGCGATCCGCAACGAGGGCAGCGACGGTGCCAAGAACGCGGTCCTCACCGACGCGGTACCGACCGGCCTGACCTACGTGCCGGGTTCGATGACGGTGGCCGGGAGCCCGGTCGCCGACAGCACCGCCCCGCTCGCCTTCCACCTGCCGAACCTGGCCGCCGGCGGCACCACGCAGGTCACCTTCCGGGCCCGGGTGAACGAGGCCACCGCGCCCGGCACCTCGATCGTCAACGTGCCGACCATGGCCTACGTGGGCGCCAGCACCGGACTGGTGCTGAACGGTATCGGCGACACCTCCACGGTGACCGTGAAGCGGCCCCGGGTCGACCTGGTCGCCCACCTGACCGTCACGCCGTCCGTGGTGAACCGGGCCTCGGCCCCGGCGACCGTCTCCTACACCGCCTCGGCCCGCAACGACGGCGAGAGCCTCGAACCGCTGCCGGTCGCCACCGTCGACCTGCCGGCCGGGGTGACCCCGGGTGCGATGCCGAACGGCTGCTCGGCCGTGAGCCGCCGGGTGACCTGCGCGCTCACCCCGATCGCGCCGACCACCAGCGCCTCGGCGACCTTCCCGGCCATCGTGGACGACAGCGCCGCGAACACGGTCTCGGCCGAGCTCGGCGTGACCGGCGTGGGCGACGACGCCACCCCGGCCGACAACACCGACCGGGTGAGCCTGGCCCTGAACTCGTCGCCCAAGGCGATCGGCGGTTCGACGACCACCGGGAACGGCTCGTCGGTGATCATCCGGGTCGGGGACGACGTCACCGACCCGGACGACAGCCGGACCGACCTCACCATCACGATCAGCACCCCGCCGGCCCACGGCACGGTGGTGGTGAACGCCGACCAGACGATCACCTACACACCGGACCCGGGCTGGCGCGGCGACGACACCTTCGTCTATCGGGTGACCGACGCGAACGGCGCCTCGGACACCGCCACGATCAGCGTCGGAACGGCGAACGCCGACCCGGTCGCGGTGGCCGACGACACCTCGACCGGACCGGCCGCGCCGGTCACGATCGACGTGCTCGCCAACGACACCGACCCCAACGGCGACACTCGTACGATCGAGTCGGTGACTCAGCCGCGAGCCGGCGCCGGAACGACCCGGGTGAGCAACGGCAAGGTGGTCTACACCCCGTCGGCCACCGTCAAGGGCCAGGTGACCTTCACCTACACCATCTCGGACGGCCACGGCGGCACCGCCACCGGCGATGTCACGGTGACCGTCGCCAACGGTCCGCCGGTCGCCGCCGACGACACCGGCAACGTCGCCTACCGCGGCACCACGACCCTCGACGTGCTGGCCAACGACACCGACCCGAACGGGGACCCGCTCACCATCAGCGCGGTGACCACTCCGGACCGGGGGACCGCCCAGATCACCAGTGGAAAGATCGTCTACACCGCGCCGACCGGCTTCTCCGGGACCGCGAAGTTCACCTACACCATCCGGGACGACAGCGGGCACTCCGCGACCGGCACGGTGGAGGTGGCGGTCGGCAACGCCGCGCCACTGGCCGCGGCCGAGTCGGCGAACACCGGACACGCCACCCCCGTGGTGATCGACCCGGCCGGCCACTCCTCCGACCCGAACGGCGACACGCTGACCGTCACCGGTACCACCACCCCGGCGCACGGCAGTGTGGTGCTCAACGGCGACGGCACACTCACGTACACCCCGGACAGTGGGTTCCGTGGCACCGAGACCTTCGACTACACGGTCAGCGACGGCCGGGACAGCGTCACCGGCACCGTGACGATCGCCGTCGCCAACGCGGTGCCGGTCGCCCGGCCGGACTCCTTCACCGTGTCCTCGAACGCGCCGACCTCGCTCGACGTGCTCGCCAACGACGACGACCCGAACGGTGACACGCTGACCGTCGCCATCGACTCGGCACCGGCGAACGGCCGTGCGTCGGTGGTCGGCGGCGAGATCAGCTACCAGGCTCAGAACGGGTTCCACGGTACCGACACGTTCCGCTACTCGATCGACGACGGCCACGGCGGCACCGCCCACGCGACCGTCTCGGTGGTCGCCGTCGACATGCCGCCGCTGGCTCACGCGGACGCGGCGGGCACCGGCACGGACAGCCCGGTGACGCTGAACGTCCTGACCAACGACGTCGACCCGAACGGCGACGCGTTGACCATGACGGCCACCACCGCGCCGGCCCACGGGACGCTCGTCACCACCGCGGACGGCGGAGTCACGTACACCCCGGCCACCGGATACTGCGGGACCGACCTGTTCACGTACACCGTCGCCGACCCGGCCGGGAACACCGCCTCGGCGTCGGTCGTGATCACCGTGGCCAACGTGGCGCCGATCGCGCTCGACGACCGGTTCACGGTGCGCTCCGGGGTGGCCGCCCGGCTGGCCGTGCTCGCCAACGACACCGACGCCAACACCGGCCAGGTGTTGAGCGTGGCACGGGCCGGAGCGGCGTCGCACGGCACGACCACGGTCGTCGACGGTGTCCTCACCTACCTGGCGACCCCCGGTTACGCCGGGATCGACACCTTCGGTTACGAGCTCACCGACGAGCTCGGGGCCACCGACGCGGCAGTGGTCACCGTGACGGTCTCGGCGATCCCGGTGGCGCTCCCGGACACCGTCTCGACGCCGGCCGGCAGCCCGGTCGACATCGACGTCACGGCCAACGACAGTGACCCGGACGGCGATCGGCTGACCGTCTCCCGGGCGACGTCACCGGCGCACGGCCACGTGACGGTCACCGCCGGCCGCATCATCGAGTACCGGCCGCAGCCGGCCTTCCACGGCACCGACACGTTCGACTACACCATCGAGGACACCGCCGGCGACGCCGCGATCGGCAAGGTCACCGTCGTGGTGGGCAACGCCACCCCGATCGCGGTGGCCGACATCGCCGCGGTGGAGAGCGGCAAGTACGTCGACGTGGACGTGCTCGCCAACGACAGCGACCCGAACGTCGACCAGAAACCGACCGTCGCCGAGGTCGGCGAGCCCGGCCACGGCACGGCCGCCGTCTCCGGCGACAAGATCCGGTACACCCCGGCGAAGGGCTTCACCGGCGACGACAGGTTCACCTACGTGGTGAGCGACGGTGCGGGCGCCACGGCGACGGGCACCGTGACGGTGACCGTGACCGACCACCGGCCGGTCGCCGTGCCGGACCAGCGGACCACCCCGTACCAGCGGATCCTCACCATCCCGGTGTTGGACAACGACGTCGACCCGGACGGCACGCTGGCCCTCGTCTCGGTCGGCACCCCCGGCAACGGCACCGCGGCGGTCGACGGCGACCAGGTCGTCTACACGCCGGCCGAGGGCTTCTCCGGAGTCGCCACCTTCGACTACTCGACCAAGGACGCCCTCGGGCAGAGCACCGGCGCCACGGTGACGGTGACCGTCTCCCCCGCGCCGCACGCCCCGAACAAGGAGGCGGAGACCGAACCGGACAAGCCGGTCACCATCCCCCTGCCGACCGTCGACGACAACGGCATCGGCATCACGGTGACCTCGGTCGGGCAGCCGAAACACGGAACCGTCGTGCTGAACCCGGACGGAACGTTCACCTACACCCCGGACAAGGGTTTCGTGGGCACCGACTCGTTCACCTACGAGGCCGTGGACGCCGACGGCAACCGCACCACCGGCACCGTCACGGTGACCGTGGCCGGCGTCGACGCGGCACCGGTCGCGATGAAGGACCGGTACACGGTCGTGGCGGGTGAGGCGCTCACCTTCAACCCGACGTCGAACGACAGCGATCCGAACGGCGGCAACCTCACCATCCTCAAGATCAGCAAGCCGGAGCGCGGCACGGCGACCCTGACCGACCTGACCGTGACCTATGTGGCACCCACCGGCTTCACCGGCACGGAGACGCTGGCCTACACGATTCAGGACGTGAACGGGAGCACCGCACAGGCGACGATCGCCATCCGGATCACCGCCGCCGCCACGGTGGAACTGCCGACGACCGGTTCCGACCTGATCCCGGCCGTCTCCGCGGGTGTCCTCGCGATAGCCGTCGGCGGGGTGCTGATCCTGCTCACCGGCGAACGGCCGGGCCGGCACCGGGCCGGAAAGCGCCGGGCCTGATCACAGCGCACGGGAAGGGGCGGGTCGCACACGCGGCCCGTCCCTTCCGCCGTTCACCCCAGCGGGACAAACCTCGGCGGCTAGCGTGAGGTGGTGCGGGGACGGTCGCTCGGCATCCTGCTCCTGGTCCTGACCGTGCTGGTCACCGCGTCGCCGGGCGGGCCGGTCACGGCGGCGATCACCACGGCCTTCACCGCCCGGTTCGAGGTGAACGCGAACGGCGCGATCATGCTGCGCGGCAACGCCAACATCACCTGCCCGCCGGCCACCACACCCTGCACCAGCGCCCGCAACGGCACCGGCTCGAACGCCACCGAGGAGCTGAACGACAACGGCTACGCGATGGTCTGGACGGACGCCGACGGGAGCGCGACGACGTTCAACGACAGCACGGCGACGATCACCATGCCGGTCGGCAGTAGTGTCCTCTTCGCCGGGCTCTACTGGGGTGCGGACCCCCGCGCGGGCACCGGCGGCGTCGCCGCTCCGACCCCTTCCGACAAGGGCAAGGTCCTTTTTCGTACGCCGTCCGCCGCCACCTGGACCCCGATCACCGCGACCAGCCTGTACATGATCACCGCGACCGGCGCCTACCAGGGCTTCGCCGACGTGACCGCACCCGTGGCGGCCGCCGGGAACGGGGTGTACGCGGTGGCGAACATCCAAGCCGGGCGAGGTGAGGACAGGTACGCCGGCTGGACCCTGGTGATCGTCTACCGGAACGCCGCCGAGGACTACCGCAGCCTGCGCGTCTACGACGGTTTCGGGTCGATCTCCGGCACCGAGACGGTGCAGATCCCGGTGACCGGCTTCGAGACACCACACAGCGGCCCGGTGCACGCCGAGGTCGGCGCCGTCGCCTACGAGGGCGACCTGGGCAAATTCGGCGACGAGCTGCGCCTGAACGGGCAGGTGCTCAGTGACGGGGCGAACCCGGCGAACAACGTCTTCAACAGCACCGTCAGCGAGGGCGGGACACCGATCGGGGGCCGGAATCCGCCGTACTCGAACCTGTTCGGCGTCGACATCGACCAGATCGCCGCGGACGGGGTGCTCGGCAACGCGGTCACCAGCGCCACACTGAGCATGAAGACCAGCGGGGAGACCTACTATCCGGGCGTCCTCACGATCGCCATCGACCTGTACGCCCCGAAGATCGTGACCACCTCGACGGCCACCGACGTGAACGGCAACGCGCTGGTGCCCGGCGACGAGATCCGGTACCGGATCGAGGTCCGCAACGAGGGCAACGACTGGGCCGACGGTGTCGTCATCTCGGACGCGTTCCCGGCGTACACCGACTACGTGCCGGGCTCGTTGACCATCGAGGGGGTGCCCGCCGCCGACCCGGCCGACAGCGACGCCGCCGAGGTGGTGGGTGGGGCGGCGGTGTTCCGGCTGGGCAGCATCCCCTATCTCGGGACGACCTGGGTGACGTTCCGGGTCCGGGTGGCCGTCACCGTGCCACCCGCGCACGCGATCACCAACCAGGTCAACGCGAGCTACACCGGGCGGACCACCAGCGTGAGCGTCACCTCGTCGGGCGGGACGGTGGCCACCGTCGTGCTCCAGCCGGACGCCGACCTGGCCGCCGGGCTCACCGTCAGCCCGGACCGGGTGCAGCGGCCGGCCACGCCACAGCCGGTGGCGTACACCGCGACCGTCACCAACGACGGCCCCGATCTGGAGCCGGCCGCCCGCGCCACGCTCACCCTGCCGGCCGGGATCACCGTGGGGACGCTCCCGGCCGGCTGCACACCGGCCGGCCAGACCGTCACCTGCCTGCTCGGGCCGCTGCTCGCCGGCCATCAGGCGACCGTGACCGTCCCCGCCGAGGTGGCCGCGACCGCCGCCGCGTCCGCGGCCACCGACCTGGACGTGGACGGGGACGGCCGGGACACCGGTTCCGGCAACGACTCCGCCCGGGCGACGCTGCGGGTCAACACTCCGCCGTCCGCCTCCGCCGCCACCGTCTCGACCACGCACAACGCCCCGGTCACCGTCGACGTGCCGGCCCTGGTCAGCGACCCGGACGACACCATCCTGACGATCACACCGGCCGGGCTCTCGACGCACGGCACCGCGGTCGCCCTGGCGGACGGGAAGATCACCTATCTGCCGGCGGTCGGCTGGACCGGCACCGACACCCTCGTCTACCAGGTGGCCGACGGCTCGGGCGGGGTTCGTACCGCCACCATCACGGTGACCACGGCGAACGTGCCACCGGTCGCCGCCGACGACGAGATCAGCACCGGGTCCGGGCATGCCGTGACGGTCGACGTACTGGACAACGACACCGACGTGAACGTTCCGGAATCACTCACCGTCATCGGCTTCACCCTGCCGGCACCGGCCCAGGGCACGGTCGTCCGGTCCGGGAACTCGTTCATCTTCACTCCGGCGGTCGGGTTCGCGAACCGGGCGCACTTCACCTACACGATCGAGGACAGTCACGGGGGTCAGGACATCGCCGACGTCTGGGTGGATGTGGCGAACGCGGCACCCACCGCGGCCGACGACCTGGCCTCCACCGCCCACCAGACGGACGTGCTGGTCGACGTACTCGACAACGACACCGACTCGGACGGTGACGCGATCTCTCTGGTCACGGTCGGGACGCCTGCGGACGGCACCGCGATGATCGACAACGGACAGGTCCGCTATCAGCCGCCGTTCGGGTTCCGGGGCGACGTGACCTTCCCCTACACGATCAGGGACATCAACAACGCTCCCGGAACAGCCACCATCACGGTCACCGTACGCAACGCCCCGCCGCGCGCCGACCCGTGGACCGTCAACACCGGCACCGGCCGGTACGTCGACGTCACGGTGCTCGGCCCCGGCCTGTCCGCTGACGACAATCCGGGCGATGTGCTCCGGGTCGCCGGGACCACCGTCCCGGCGCACGGCACGGCGGTGGTCCAGGCGGCCGGCATCCTCCGCTACACCCCCGATCAAACCTTCTGGGGTACGGACCACTTCGACTACACGATCGACGACGGGCACGGCGGCACCGCGACCCGGCGGATCACCGTGAACGTGGCGAACGGGCTGCCGGTGGCCCGTGCCGACGCGGTCACCGTCCCGGCCGGGGCGGCGAAGGTGATCGACGTGCTCGCCAACGACGACGACGATCCCAACGGTGAGACGGTGACCGTCACGGTGACGTCCGGGCCGGCACACGGGACCGCCGTCCCCGGTCCGGGCCGGACGATCACCTACACCCCCGCGTCCGGACACCTCGGCGCGGACCACTTCGACTACCAGCTCAGCGACGGGACCGGCACCACCACCGCCACCGTCACGATCGGTGTGGTCAACGCCGCACCGCAGGCGCGGGCCGACACCGCCGCCACCGACACGAACACCCCGGTCACCGTGGACGTGCTGGCCAACGACGACGACCCGAACGGCGACCCGATCAGCGTGGTCGCGGTGACCGCGGCCGGTTTCGGCACGATCCAGCGGGCCGGTGGGGTCCTCACCTACCGCCCGGCGACCGGCTTCCAGGGCATCGACACGATCTCGTACACCATCGAGGACCCGGCCCACGCCACCTCGACGGCCGTGCTCACCGTGCTGGTCCGCAACGCTCCACCGATCGCGGTCGACGACGCCTACGCGGTCGCCGAGTCCACCGTCGTGATCTTCGACGTGCTCGCCAACGACCGCGATCCGAACACCGGTCAGACCCTCACCGTGACCGCGGTCCGGGCCGCCGGCAACGGCACGGCCTGGCTCGACACCGACCGGGCGATCACATACGTCTCCCGGTCCGGCGCCACCTCGGACTCCTTCACCTACGAGGTCGGTGACGATCTGGGGCGCGTCGCCACGGCCAGGGTGACCGTCCAGTTGATCAAGCCCGCGTCGTCCCCCTCCGCCTCCGCGTCCCCACCCGTTTCCGCGTCACCACCGGTTTCGGCGTCCCCGGCGGCCCCGGCGAGCCCGCCGGTTTCGGCGTCTCCGTCGCCACCGGTCTCCGCGTCCCCGTCGCCACCCGTTTCCGCGTCCCCGTCGGCCCCGGCGAGCCCGCCGGTGTCACCGTCGCCGTCCGTTCCCTCGGCCAGGCCGCCGACGTCGCCGTCGCCCGGCCGCGGGCCGAACCGGCCGCCGCTGGTGACCGGCGACCTGACCGCCGTCACCTCCGGTGAGCAGGTCACCCTGTGGCCGGCCGGAAACGACTCGGATCCCGACGGGGACCACCTCAGCCTGGTCGCCGTCGGCCGACCCGCACACGGAACGGCTCGGATCGGTGTCTCCGCCGCGTCCACGACCGGGAACACCGGCACGGTCCGCTACATCCCGGACGCCGGATTCACCGGGATCGACCGGTTCACCTACACGATCACCGACTGGCGGGGCGGCACCGCCACCGGCACGATCACCGTGCGGGTCACCGCGGCCACCCCGGAACCGGCGCCGCCCGACGTGCCGGTGACCGGGCCGGACAGTGCCCTCGTGGCCCGGGTGGGTGCTCTGGCCGTACTCTCCGGGGCCCTGCTGCGATGGCTGACGACCCTGGAACCGGGACGTCATCGCCGGCGGTGACGGAAAACCGATGCCCGACGGCCCACGAACCGAGACGGCACCACCGGCGGTGACGGAAAACCGATGCCCGACGGCCCACGAACCGGGACGGCACCACCGGCGGTGCCGGAAAGCAGAACGGGCGGCCCGCCGAAGCGGACCGCCCGTTTTGAGACTGGACTCAGAAGTCCATGTCACCGCCGCCCGGGGCGCCGGCCGGAGCCGGGGTCTTCTCGGGCTTGTCGGCCACGACGGCCTCGGTGGTGAGGAACAGCGCGGCGATCGACGCGGCGTTCTGCAGCGCCGAGCGGGTGACCTTGGCCGGGTCGATGATGCCCGCGGCCAGCAGGTCGACGTAGTCGCCGGTCGCGGCGTTCAGGCCGTGACCCGGCTCGAGGTTGCGCACCTTCTCGACCACGACGCCGCCCTCGAGGCCGGCGTTCACGGCGATCTGACGCAGCGGGGCGTCCAGCGCGACCTTGACGATGTTGGCACCGGTGGCCTCGTCGCCGATCAGGTCGAGCTTCTCGAAGGCGGTCTTGCCGGCCTGGACCAGCGCGACACCACCACCGGGGACGATGCCCTCCTCGACGGCCGCCTTCGCGTTACGAACGGCGTCCTCGATGCGGTGCTTGCGCTCCTTGAGCTCGACCTCGGTGGCCGCGCCGACCTTGATCACCGCAACGCCGCCGGCCAGCTTGGCCAGACGCTCCTGCAGCTTCTCACGGTCGTAGTCGGAGTCCGAGCGCTCGATCTCGGCGCGGATCTGGTTGACCCGGCCCTGGATCTGCTCGGCGTTGCCGGCACCGTCGACGATGGTGGTCTCGTCCTTGGTGATGACGACCTTGCGGGCCTGGCCCAGCAGGGACAGGTCAGCGGCGTCCAGCTTGAGGCCGACCTCTTCGCTGATGACGGCGCCACCGGTGAGGATGGCGATGTCCTCCAGCATGGCCTTGCGGCGGTCACCGAAGCCGGGGGCCTTGACGGCGACCGACTTGAAGGTGCCACGGACCTTGTTGACGACCAGGGTGGCCAGGGCCTCGCCCTCGACGTCCTCGGCGATGATCACGAGGGGCTTGCCGCCCTGCATGACCTTCTCCAGGATCGGGAGCAGGTCCTTGACCGCGGAGATCTTGCTGTTCGCGATCAGGATGTAGGGGTCGTCGAAGACGGCCTCCATGCGCTCGGCGTCGGTCATGAAGTACGCCGAGATGAAGCCCTTGTCGAAGCGCATACCCTCGGTGAGCTCGAGCTCGAGGCCGAAGGTGTTGCTCTCCTCGACGGTGATGACGCCTTCCTTGCCGACCTTGTCCATGGCCTCGGCGACCTTCTCGCCGACCGTGGTGTCAGCGGCCGAGATGGAGGCGGTGGAGGCGATCTGCTCCTTGGTCTCCACGTCCTTCGCGAGCTTGCTCAGCTCCTCGGAGACGCTGGCCACGGCGGCCTCGATGCCCCGCTTGAGGGCCATCGGGTTGGCGCCGGCGGCCACGTTGCGCAGGCCCTCACGGACCAGCGCCTGGGCGAGGACGGTCGCGGTCGTCGTGCCGTCACCGGCGACGTCGTCGGTCTTCTTCGCGACCTCCTTGACCAGCTCAGCGCCGATCTTCTCGAAGGTGTCCTCGAGCTCGATCTCCTTGGCGATGGATACACCATCGTTGGTGATCGTGGGGGCGCCCCACTTCTTCTCGAGAACCACGTTGCGGCCCTTGGGGCCGAGGGTCACCTTGACCGCGTCCGCGAGCTGGTTCATGCCACGCTCGAGGCCCCGACGAGCCTCCTCGTCGAATGCGATGATCTTGGCCATACGGCGTTGTCCTCCCGGACATCCGCGGCGCCGGGCCTCGTCGGCCCCGCTCTCCGCACGTTGAGGAAGTCTGCGGACGCCACCACCTGGCGAAGGTGACGTCCTCAGGCCGAGCCGGATAGCCCGCGACGACCGGCTCCGTGCCCCGATGCCGATGGCAGCATCGCGACCGGAACCCCACCGTCCCGACCTGCTGGCACTCAGCATGCGCGAGTGCCAATCACTTGTTTAGCACTCTCCGATGGCGAGTGCAAGAAACCCCATCTTCCCGCGAAACCCTCGTCGGTGGCCGTGATTCGGCTAAGGATCTTGACGGCCCAGGTCAGCGGGGGTGACGGCCCATGCCGGGGTGGCCGGACGGAACGTGATGAGAACCGCAATCGCCCAGCCGACCCGAAGAACGGCGTCCACCAGCTCCCACCCCAGTGGCACCGGGTCAGTCGTGGGCCCTTGGAGCCACGACTCGGCGACCGTCAGCAACGGCACCGCCAACGAGGCCGCCACCAGACCCCGGAAGTCGTTGCGGCCGGCCACCGGTGGAAACAGGAGGATGCCGAGCAGCCCGTGGGTCAGCAGCGTCAACGCGTGGATCACCGGTGACAGCAACTCCAGGGACAGTCCCGCATTCACGAGGAGAGTGAACGACAGAGCCCGGATCAGGAAGGCCTCGACGAACGACAGTCCGATCGACAGCACCAGCAGACCCAGGGCCCGGCCCACGGTCACCCGGCGGTCCGCCAGCACACCGACGATCGTCAGCGACACCACCGCGGGAAGGGCACCGATGGCCACCATCAGAAGCCAGGAGTCCGGCCCGAAACCGACGTTCGACGGCTCGCTCATCGCGTTCACCGCGAGCGGATAGGAGACCGTGGCCAGGAAGGTGATCAACACGGCCACGGCGACCGCCCAAGGGCGGGTTCGCACGAGCCGGAAACCGGAGACCGGCTCCGCAGCCGGGGGCTCCTCCGCGTAGGGCCGCGGGAACTCATCGCTCATCGTCGAATCATGACGTGTCCGAACCACTCGGCTTAGCGACAACCCGGTTGCCGACCAGGGATTGCGGCGGTAGGGATGGAACCATGGATAACTGGGACGTACGGCGGGTGACCCCGGACGACGCCGGCCGGATGCGGGCGCTGCGCCTGGAGATGCTGGCCGACAGTCCGCTGGCGTTCCTGGAGACCCTGGCCCAGGCCGCGGCCCGGCCGCACGACAACTACCGGCAGCGGATCGTGCAGTCGTCGGAGGGACCGGACACGGCCCAGTTCATCGTCGATCCGGGCGGGCCGCTGATCGGCCACGCGGGCGGGACCACGGTGCCCGGCGAGCCGGGCTGCACGGTCATCTTCGCGGTCTACCTGACCCCTTCCGTCCGGGGCGGCAAGATGCTCGGCCGGCTCGTCGAGGCGGTCGCCGACTGGTCCGCGGCGGCCGGGCGGGACGAGCTGATGCTGGAGGTGGTCTGCGGCAACGAGCGGGCCGTCCGGGCGTACGAGAAGCTCGGTTTCACCGACACCGGGGTCCGCCTGCCGCACCCGACCGTGCGTGTCCTCACCGAGTTGCAGATGCGCCGGCGGGTCTGAGATGGCCGGGCGCGGGTGGCACGTGACGCGGACGACGCTGACCGCGGTGAACGGGACGACCCTGGTCGGGCTGTTGGTGGCTCTCGGCACCGGCACGAAGGTCCGGCGAGGACGGCACGGGGTGCTGATCGCCGAGAACTTCCGGTTCCGGATGCCGGCCGGCTCCTGCTTCACGGTCGGCTCGGTGATCATCACGAACCGCCCCGCCGAGTGGCTGCTCGCCGAAGAGCGGATCCGGCTGTTCACCCACGAGTCCCGGCACGCGAGTCAGTACGCGTTCTTCGGCCCGCTGTTCTGGCCCGCCTACTGGCTCGCGTGTGGCTGGTCGATCGCGCTGACCAAGTCCTACGGGGTGCGCAACTGGTTCGAGAAGAACGCGGGCCTGGCCGACGGGCACTACCCGCTCGAACTGCCGCTTCGCCCGTGGGCGCAGAAGATGTTTGGTCGGGAGGACGGACGCACAGCACCTCCGGGCACGTAGCCGTTTGGGTCAGCGCTGGATCGTTGGGACCCTCTGGAGATTGTCGCCAAGCTCTGGTGAGGGGCCTCGTACGGCGTCGCGTCCTCCCGCAGAGAGCATCCTGCCCATCCGGAGATCGGAGTGCAAGTCCTCGGAGGAGGTAATTCTGACAACCGGCTGATCGTCGGTGACGGTCAGTGAGATTTGGTCACGAATTGGTGACCTTCGCCCGACCGCTCGGACGACCCGTAACGGGGTCAGCCGAGCAGGCCGGCCTCCCGGGCGCCGCGCAACGACGGCTTGATCGTGTGGGTCGGTCCAACCTGGCCGGCCACCGCGTCGAGTGTCTTCAGACCCTCACCGGTGTTGTAAACGACGGTCTCCTTGGTGGGGTCGAGCTTGCCACTGGCCACCAGCTTCTTGAGCACCGCGACGGTGGTGCCGCCGGCGGTCTCGGCGAAGATGCCGGTCGTCTCGGCCAGGAGCCGGATGCCGGCCCGGATCTCCTCGTCGTTCGCGTAGTCCATCCAGCCGCCGGTGCGCTTGACGGCCTCGATCGCGTACGGCCCGGCGGCCGGGTCACCGATGTTCAGCGACTTCGCGATGCCGGTCGGCTTCACCGGGGTGATCACGTCGGTGTCGGCGTGCAGGGCGACGGCGATCGGGTTACAGCCCTCGGACTGGGCGCCGAACACGGTCCAGCCGCCCTCCGGAGCCTCGGCGAGTCCGATCTCGACCAGCTCGGAGAACGCCTTGTCCACCTTGGTGAGCAGCTCACCGGAGGCCATCGGGATGACCACCTGGGCCGGGATGCGCCAGCCGAGCTGCTCGGCCACCTCGTAGCCGAGCGTCTTCGAGCCCTCGGCGTAGAACGGACGGACGTTCACGTTCACGAACGCGGTGTCCTCGAACTCGTCGGTCTCCACGAGCTCGCTGCACAGCCGGTTCACGTCGTCGTAGGAACCCTCGATGGCGACCAGCTCGCCGCCGTACACCGCGGTCGTGATGATCTTGCCCGGCTCCAGATCGGAGGGGATGAAGACGATGCTCGGCACACCGGCCCGGGCGGCGTGGGCGGCGACCGAGTTGGCCAGGTTGCCGGTCGAGGCGCAGGAGAACCGCTTGAAGCCCAGCTCCTTGGCCGCGGTCAGGGCCACCGAGACGACCCGGTCCTTGAACGAGTGGGTCGGGTTCTGCGAGTCGTCCTTGACGTAGAGCGGGGCCTCGATGCCGACCGCCGCGGCCAGCTGCGGGGCGGCCACCAGCGGGGTCAGGCCGGGGTCGAGGGTCACCCGGGTCGCCGGGTCCTGGCCGGCCGGCAGGAGGGCCGCGTAACGCCAGATGTTCTGCGGGCCCGCCTCGATCTGGGCCCGGGTCACCCGCGCGAGGGCCGCCTCGTCGTACGCGACCTCGAGCGGGCCGAAACACTCGTAACAAGCGTGCTGCGCGGCGAGCGGGTACTCGGCGCCGCAGGCGCGACAGATCAGACCGCGAGCGGGCGACGTGGAGGTGGTCGAGGGTGCGTCAACGACAGACGTCATCAGAGTTTCCTCTCATCTTTCCCCGCGGCGACCTGCCGAAACGGGGACGGAATTAGCACCTGCCACACGCGGCTCGTCATCGAGAATCGCTGCGCGGTGGTTGCCGGGGCTTCGTCGGGCCGTATCCCTCTGCCCCTCTGGATGAGGTATTCAGTTGTTTCCCACACCTTACGACGAGATGCCGTGAACACCACACGGTCTTCCCGATGTGTGAGCCACCTCCTTCCCCTGTCCGGCCGGCCCTGGGCCGGCCGGGGGTTGATCTTCAGAGCTCGGCCAGGCAGGAGACCTGACGGGCCACCGGGCGGTAGCCGAGCCGCTCGTTCACCGCGAGCATCGGGGCGTTCTCCTCGTCGTTGCTGGTGTAGGCGGCCCGCACACCGGAGGCCGCGGCCCGGCGCAGCGCCGCCGTCTTCACCAGCCGGGCCAGGCCCCGGCCGCGATACGCCGGGACGGTGGCGGTCATGTCCGACCAGATCCGGTCGCCGTCGCGCAGCACCAGCGAGAACGACACGATCTCCCGGTCCGCGACAGCGGCGATGCTGGCGTCCCGGTCCAGGCCCGGCTCATCCCAGATCTCGTAACGCCACAACGGGTACGGCGTCGGCTGCGGCGCCGTCTCACCGGGCTCATCGGTCGCGGCCGCCACATCCGCCGCGTACAGCGCCTCCTCCGTCACCTCGCGCAGCCGCACCACCTGGATCCCGGGCGGCGCCGGCACGAACGGCCGGTCCCCGAACCCGGTCAGGTCCAGGGCCGAGAAGCGCATCTCCCGGGACGGCGTGAAGCCGTGCGCGCCGGCGAACCCGACCGACTCCGGAGCGGCCCAACTGCTCGCCCGGCGCACCCCGACCGAACGCAGGTGGCCGACCGCCTCGGCGAGCAGGGCCGCGCCGATGCCTCGGCGCCGGTGCTGTGGGTGCACGTGCAGCGCGACCCGCCCGAAACCGGAGTCCGCCGAGCGGGTGTCCCGGAACGCCGAGGTGAGGCCGACGATCCCGGCGTCGCTCTCGGCCACCCGGAAGATCCGGTCCCCGCCGGGTGGTGGCTCGGCGAACATGCGGCGGGTGGCCGCTTCACCACGAACCAGATAGGGGTGGACCGCGGAGCGGAGAGCGACCGCCTCCGCGGCGTCGTCGGGGCGGGCCGGGCGGATCGAGAAGTCAGCCGTCACGGCCGCCATGCCACCCCGCGGCCGCCCCGGCCGTCAACCCGATTTACCCGTCAGGAGGTGACGTCCTTGCGGGTGAAGCGGTAGAACGCGATCCCCCAGAACAGTGTGGCGTAGACGACCGCGGAGATCGCGCCCTTCGCCAGGTCCTCGGTCTGCACCGGGGTGGACAGCAGGCCCATCCAGGCGTCCGTGTAGTGGGTCGGCAGGCCGTTACGGATGCCGCCGAGCGCGTCGATCTGGTCCAGGATGCTGGACAGGATCCAGAGCAGCACCGCGCCGCCGACCGCGCCGAGAGCGGCATCGGTCAGCACTGACAGCAGGAACGCCAGGCCGGCCACCACGAGCAGGGTGGTCGCCAGGTAGGCGCAGATGCCCAGTAGCCGCAGCAGGCCCTCACCGGGTGGGATCTCGGCGGCGATCGTGCTGCCCATCGGGGACCAGCCGTACCGCAGGGTGCCGACCAGCAGACTGGTGCCGACCAGCAGGAACAGGGCGAGCAGCGAATACCCGGCGGCGACGATCAGCTTGACACCGAGCAGCCGGGCCCGCGGGACCGGGATCGCCAGCAGGTAGCGCAGGCTGCCCCAGCTCGCCTCACTGGCCACCGTGTCCCCGAAGAACAGCGCGACCACCACGACCAGCAGGAACCCGGCTGAGACGGCCAGCCCGAAGAGCGCGAAGTTGAGCCCACCGGAGGTGGCCAGGTCGGCCATGCTGCTGAACGCGCCACCGCCGTTGCCGTCGTCGTCGTCCCGGCCGCCGCCACCGAACTCGAACGCGGCCAACACGATCAGCGGCAGCAGCACCATGAAACCGAGCGCCAGCTGGGTACGCCGCCGGGACGCCTGCCGGCGCACCTCGGCCCAGATCGGCATCGTGCGCGACGGCTTGTAGCCGGGCGCCGCTTCCAGCGTGGTCATCGGTCCCCACTTCCTCGCGAGTTGTCGCCGACCAGGGACAGGAACGCGTCCTCCAGACGGCGGCGCGGCACCAGCCGGTCCACCCCGATACCGGCCCCGACCAGGGAGGCGACCACCTCGGACCGGGCCGTGCCGTTCATGTCGACGATCAGGCCGTTCGGACCCTCGGTCTTGACCGAGGCCACGCCCAGGTCCTGCAGGATCCGGGTGGCGGCGGGCACGTCGGAGACGTCGAGCTGCACCGACGGGGAGTCCCCGACGATGTCGCTGACCGGGCCGGACGCGACGATCCGGCCCTTGTTGACGACGACCGCGTGGGTGCAGGTCTGCTCCACCTCGGCGAGCAGGTGGCTGGAGACCAGCACGGCCCGGCCGTCGGTCGCGTACCGCTGGAGGACCCGACGCATCTCGGCGATCTGCGGCGGGTCGAGCCCGTCCGTCGGCTCGTCGAGCACCAGCAGCTCCGGCAGGCCGAGCATGGCCTGTGCGATGGCGAGCCGCTGCCGCATGCCGTGGCTGTACTTACGGGTCTTGCGGTGCACCGAGTCGCCCAGGCCGGCGATCTCCAGCGCCTCGGAGAAGTGGGCGTCCTCCCACGGGCGGCCGGTGGCCTGCCAGTACGCCTTCAGGTTCTCCTCACCGGTCAGGTGCGGCAGGAAACCCGGGCCCTCGACCAGCGCACCGACCCGCGACAGGATCGGGGCGCCGGGGACCAGCCGGTGCCCGAAGACGTAGATCTCACCGGCGGTCGGCTGGGTCAGGCCCATCAGCACCCGCAGTGTGGTGGTCTTGCCGGCGCCGTTCGGGCCGAGCAGGCCGACGACCTGGCCGCGCTGGACGGTGAAGCCGATCTCCTGGACCGCCACGAACCCGTCGCCGTACGCCTTGCGCAGCCCGTTCACCACGAGCGGGGTGTCCGCGTGCTCTTCGACCACGGCGACGTCCCGCCGCCGGTGCCGGATCCGGCTGACCAGCAGGAGCAGCACCAGACCGAGCAGGATCACCCCGATCACGCCGGCCAGCACGTACCACCAGAGGCTGCCCGGGTCGGCGATCGGTGTGCCGGTCAGCGTCGGCAGGGTCAGCACCGGTTCCACCGCGACCGTGTACGTCGCGGGCTGGGCGGGCGTGAGGAATGCCTGATCGGAGGTGGCGACGGTGACCCGTACCAGATGACCTGCCTCGATCTGCCGGACGATCGCCGGAAGCGTCACGCTGACCGGTTGGGCCTGGGCGATATCGGTCGGCAGGCCGGTGAGCCGGATCGGCGCGACCAGGCCCGCGCTGAGCGTCGCCGACCCGTTGGGGTCGACGTCGTAGAGCTTGACGAAGAGAACCGCCTCGCCGGTCGGGGACGCCGCCCGCAACCGCACCGTGGGCGCGCCGGCCACCTCGACCGGAGCGGTCAACGCGGCCGACTCGAAGATCGCGTGCTGGCCCGGGACGTCCATGGCGACGCCGCCGCTGAGCACCGAACTGAGCCGGCTGGTGATGCCCGGCACCGAGGAGATGGCGCCCGGGTTGCCGTTCGGCGGGTTCGCGATCGGCTGCGCCGGACCCTGCACGGTGATCTCGGTGCGGCCGGTGCCGGTGAGCCCGGGGTACGAGTCGGTGGAGTAGCCGTTGGTGACCAGGCCGCGGTCGAGCGCGCTGAACCCGGCGACCCGGGAGAACGTGAAGTCGTCGCCCGGCGCGTCGCCCTCGCCCTTCAGGTAGTGGTCGAGCCACTGGACCGTCAGGTACTTGAGCCGGTCGGAGTCGGAGGTCGGGCCGGTGCCGCCGTCGTGACCGCCGGTGAACCAGGCGACTCGCACCGGTGTGCCGGTCGCGGCGATCCCTTTGGCGTTGGCGTCCGCCTCGGAGAGCGGGAAGAGCGTGTCGACCGCGCCCTGAATCAGCAGGGTCGGCGCCTTGATCTTGTCGAGCACGGTGGCCGGGCTGGACTTGAGCAGCAGTGCCCTGGTGGCCTCGTCGGGGGTGCCGGTGGTGGCCATCTGCAGGTAGGCCTGGCAGACGTCCTCAGCGAACCGGCCGCAGGCGGGGTCTCCCTGCTCCTGACCGCGGCCCTGCATCAGGGACCCGGCTCCGTTGCCGAAGAAATAACCGGCCCACGCCTTCTTGAAGACGCCGCCCGGGACCAGAGCCTGGTTCAGATCGTTCCAGGTGATCTGCGGGACGATCGCGTCGACCCGAGAGTCCTGACCGGCCAGCATGAGGGCCAGCGCGCCGCCGTAGGAGCCGCCGACCGCCGCCACCTTCGGGTCGCCGGCGCCGTCGGTGGCCACCTCGGGACGGGTGGCCAGCCAGTCGAGCAGCTTCTGCGCGTCCTTGACCTCGTGGTCCGGGCTGTCCAGGTGAATCTGTCCGGTGCTGCGGCCGAAACCCCGCGCGGTGTACGCGAGAACGGCGTACCCACGCTCGGCGAGCGACTCGGCGTCGTCCCGGACCGAGTCCTTGGTGCCGCCGAACCCGTGGGCGAGCAGCACCGCGGGCACCTTGCCGTCCCGGTCGGCCGGCAGGTAGAAGCGGGCGTCCAACTCGACGTCGGCACCGGCGAGCCGAAGGTCCTCGGTGGTCCAGGCGTCGGAGGTGGGGCGCAGCGCCCAGACTGCGGCGCCGGCCAGCACCACGAGGGCGGCTGCGGCGGGCAGGACCCGGCGCCGGGGAAGCCGGGAAAGCGTACGTCGCAGTCCGGCGGTCAGGTCAGGCATGGCGCACACGCTAGCTCGATCCGACTGAGCGGTGCCTGTGAAACCTCTCAGCCGACGCGGCTACCCCACTCCGGATAGCGTGGACGCCTCAGACCCACCTTCGGAAAGGCACGCCCGGTGGCCGATGACCTCACGCTGACCGTGACCCTGCGACCGGCCGCCTTGGACGCGCGACGCGGCATCGTGCGGTTGCACCCGGAGGTGATGGCCGCGTTGGCCCTGCGCTCCGGCGACCCGGTGCGGCTGACCGGCACCCGGACCACGGCCGGGATCGTCGCCAAGGCCGAGTCGACGGCCGGGCGCGGGCTGCTCTACGCCGACGATCTGACGCTCGGCAACCTCGGGATGCGCGACGGCGGCCAGGTCACCGTCACCCCGGTCCCGGTGACCCAGGCGACCCGGGTGACCCTGACCGGTCCGGCCGAGGTGGTCGCCGTGGTCTCCCCCGAGATGCTGCGGCTGGCGCTGCTCGGCAAGGTGGTCAGTGCCGGTGACGACGTCTCGCTGCTGCCGCAGGACGTGCTCCCGGAGGCCGGGCACCGGCCCCTGGTCGAGGCGGCCCGGCGCAGTCTCGCCAACCGGGTCGGCTACGCCTGGACCAGCACCCTGCTCAACGTGATCGAGGTGACCGACGGCGACGCCTCGCTGGTCACCATGGACACCGTCGTCGCCTGGCAGGACGGCCCGTCCGCGGCGGCTCCGGCGGCCCGCCCGGTGGTCGCCTCGGACGCGCCGGCCTCGACCGACCCGGATGTGCCGCCGCTCAGCCTCGACGACCTGCCCGGTCTCCGCGCCCAGGCCAAGGAGCTGGAGGAACTGCTCGATCTCGGTTTCCACCACCGGGAGGTGCTGGCCAGGCTGGGCACCCGGGTGACCCTCGGTGTACTGATCTCCGGCCCCTCCGGGTCCGGCAAATCGGCACTGGTCCGGGCGGTCGGCGCGGCGGTGAACGCCGAGGTGCGCACGGTCTGGGCGCCGGAACTGGCCGCCCTGACCAACAACGCGGCGGCGGCCCGGCTGCGAGAGCTCGCCAAGGAGGTACGGGCCGGGCACCCGGCCGTGCTACTGATCTCCGACGTCGAGGCGCTCGCCCCGCGTGAGGAGCCGGGCCCGATCTCCACGGTGTTCCGTCAGGTGCTGGCCGACACGCTCGTCGACGGGACCGCGGTCGTCTGCACCACCAGTAGACCCGAGTCGGTGGACCCGGCACTGCGCGCCCCGGAGCTGTTGTCCGTGCAGCTCACCGTGCCCCTGCCGGACTCCGCGATGCGCCGGGAGCAGCTGGGCGTGCTGACCCGCGGGATGCCACTGGCCGAGGATGTGCGGCTGGACGAGGTCGCCGGGCGTACCCCCGGTTTCGTCGCCGCCGATCTCGGCGCGCTGGCCCGGGAGGCCGGGGTCCGGGCCGCGCTCCGACAAAAGGAGGCGCCGTCACCCACGGTCACCATGGCCGATTTCGAAGCCGCTCTCGACGTGGTCCGGCCGACCTCGATGGCCGAGTCCACGCTGGAGGTCGCCGCGGTGACCCTGGACGACGTCGGCGACATGGCCGAGGTCAAGCAGGTGCTCACCGAGTCGGTGCTGTGGCCGCTCACCTATCCGGACACGTTCGCCCGGCTCGGGGTGTCGCCGCCGCGCGGTGTGCTGCTCTACGGCCCGCCCGGCTGCGGAAAGACCTATCTGGTCAAAGCCATCGCCGGTACGGGTAAGGCGAACGTCCTTTCGGTCAAGGGCGCCGAGCTGCTCAGCAAGTGGGTCGGCGACAGTGAGCGGTCGGTGCGCGAACTGTTCCGCCGGGCCCGGGAGGCGGCACCGACGCTCGTCTTCCTGGACGAGGTGGACGCGTTGGCCCCGGCCCGGGGGCAGGGCACCGACGGCGGCGTCACCGACCGGGTGGTGGCCGCTCTGCTGACCGAACTGGACGGTGTCGAGGACCTGCGCAACGTGGTGGTGATCGGGGCGACCAACCGGCCCGACCTGATCGATCCGGCGTTGCTGCGCCCGGGTCGGCTGGAGCGGCTGGTGTTCGTGCCGCCGCCGGACGCCGACGCCCGGACCGCGATCCTGCGCGCGTCGTCGAAGGCGGTGCCGCTGGACGCGTCGGTCGACCTGGTCGAGTTGGGCGCCGCCCTGGACGGCTTCTCGGCTGCCGACTGCTCCGCGCTGATCCGGGAGTCGGCGCTGGCCGCGATGCGCGAATCGCTGGAGGCGACGACTGTCACCGCGGCGAACGTGGCGACGGCCCGTTCCCGGGTCCGGCCCTCCCTGGACCCCGACCAGGTGGCGTGGCTGGCCTCTTACGCCGAGTCCCACCAGCCCTAACGGCGGCGGGTGCGGGCTCGGGCCGAGCGGAGCCGGCGGAGGCGGCCGACCAGGACCGGGTCCTTCTCCAGAGCGGCCGGGTTGTCGAGCAGACCGTTGAGGAGCTGGTAGTAGCGGGTCGAGGAGAGCCCGAAGGTGTCCCGGATGGCCTGCTCCTTGGAACCGGCGTGTTTCCACCACTTGCTTTCGAACGCGAGGATCTCCAGCTCCCGATCGGTGAGCGCGGCCTCCGCGACGGGAGTCACCGGCTCCGCCACACGTGGGGCGGGGATGTGCTGCTGCTCCTCGACCGGCTGGTCACCGGTCGGTTCGGCGGCGGGCTGCATGGCGCTCCCAGACGGCATCGGTGACCACGGATTTCACGAGGGATCCTCAGCATAGGGCGCACCGAAGATCCCCGCAGACGCTACCCGACGCGACACATCGACTACGGTCCGTCCACATAGCTGCCACCCGATCGGCTGCAACTACGCCGATCTGAGGAAATCAGGCGGTGATGACGTCCACTCCGGCATCTCGGAACGCGGCGATCGTCGAAGTGGGCGCCCCCGAGTCGGTGACCAGCGTCTCGATCTTGCTGATCGGGCAGATCCGGGCGAACGCGTGGCCACCGAGCTTGGACGAGTCGGCGATCACGACGACCCGCTTGGCCCGGGCGACCATCAGGCTGTTCATCGACGCCTCGCCCTCGTGGTGGGAGGCCGCACCCAGCTCCACGTCGAGCGCGTCGACGCCGAGCAGCACGATGTCGAGGGTGACCTCCTTGAGCAGCGCCCCGCCGAGCGGGCCGACCACCTCGAAGGACTGCGGCCGCACCACACCACCGGCCACCACGATCTTCATGCGGGAGCGCAGCAGCAGCTCGTTGGCGATGTTCAGGGCGTTGGTGACCACGGTGAGCTGGGAGCCCTCGCCACCGGCGTTGAGGTCGGGGCGGACCGCCAGCGCCCGGGCCACCTCGGTGATCGTGGTGCCGCCGTTGAGACCGACGACGGTGCCGGGAGTGACCAGGCGGGCGGCGGCCTCACCGATGCGCTGCTTCTCGGCCGAGTGCTTGGCACTCTTGTAGCGCAGCGGCAGGTCGTAAGACACCCCGTTGGCCACCGCACCACCCCGGGTACGGGTGATCATCTGCTGCTGGGCGAGCTGGTCGAAGTCGCGGCGGATGGTCGCCTGGGACACGTCGAGGCGCTCGGAGGCCTCCTCCACGGTCACCCGGCCGCTCTCCGTCAGTAGCTCAAGCAGGGCATTCCACCGCGCGTACCGATCCACCCACCACTCTCCGATGCACGTTCCATGATAAGTGTGTGCACATTAGTGCGCGAAAGGCCCGGAAGCAAAGCCAACTGATGCGCGAAGGTCCTTTGGAACTTGCCCCCGCGGCAGCACTCTGAGCACAATAACGCGCGAAAGACCCGGGAACCGAGCGCGAATGCGCAGCACCTACCGGTGAGGAACCGACATGAGCCATGTCAAAGCGGAAATCGCCACACAAGCCGAGTGCTGGCGGCAGGCGGCGAAACTAGCCGAGTCACCCGGGCTACCGGCCCGCGGAGAGCGCGTCGCCGTCGTCGGATGCGGCACCTCCTGGTTCATGGCCAAGTCCTACGCGGTGCTACGTGAGCAGCTCGAACACGGCGAGACCGACGCCTTCCAGGCCTCCGACTTCCCGTATGCCAGGCGTTACGACCGGCTCGTCGCGATCACCCGGTCCGGCACCACCACCGAGACCCTCGAGGTGATGCGCACGGTCGCTGAGCACACCCCGGTCACCGTCTTCACCGCCGACGCCGCCCAGCCGGCCACCGAGATCGCCGGCCACTCGGTCGTGCTCGACTTCGCCGACGAGAGGTCGGTGGTGCAGACCCGGTTCGCCACCAGCGTGCTGGCCACCCTGCGGGCCCACCTGGGGCACGACATCGAGGCCGCGGCGGCCGACGCCGAGGTGGCCATCCGGCTGCCGCTGCCGGTGCACCCGTCGCTGGTCGACCAGATCACCTTCATCGGCCGGGGCTGGACCGTCGGGCTGGCCGAGGAGGCCGCACTCAAGTGCCGGGAGACCGCCGGGTTCTGGACCGAGTCGTACCCGGCCATGGACTACCGGCACGGCCCGATCGCGATCGCCGGACCGCGCCGCGTGGTGTGGGCCTTCGGTGACGTCCCGGCCGGGCTGGCCGAGGAGGTCGAGGCGACCGGCGCCGCGTTCGTGCACAGCCGGCACCACGGCGGGTACGGCGCGATCGGCCGCTGGGCGGGCAAGCGAGCCCCCCTCGACCCGATGGCCGACCTGATCCTGGCCCAGCGGGTGGCTCTCGCGCTGGCCACCACCCAGGGTCTCGACCCCGACCACCCACGCAACCTCAGCCGTTCCGTAGTCCTGACATGAGCGACCCGGTCGTCGTCGCCCTCGACGTGGGCGGCACCGGGATGAAGTGCGCCCTGGTCCGTCCAGACGGCGTCGTCCACCACGAGGAACGCCACCCGACCCGGGCCGAGCGCGGCCCGGTGGCGGTCACCGAGACGATCCTGGCCGTCGCCGAGAGGCTGGCCGGGCGGGCCCGCGCCGACGGGCTCACACCCGTGGCGACCGGCATCGCGGTGCCGGGTGTCGTCGACGAGCTGAACGGCGTCGCGGTGTGGTCGGCGAATGTGGGCTTCCGTGACGTACCGCTGAAGGAACTTGCCGAGCAGCGCCTGGGCCTGCCCGCCGCGCTCGGCCACGACGTGCGTGTCGGCGCTCTCGCCGAGGCTCGCCTCGGCGCCGGACGCGGACGGCGACATGTTTTGTTCGTCGCGATCGGTACCGGTATCGCCGGAGGTCTCGTCATCGACGGCCGCGGCTATCCGGGAGCGCACGGCGCCGCCGGTGAGCTCGGACACGTCGTGGTCCGGCCGGGCGGCGCGGAGTGCGGCTGCGGACTACGCGGCTGCTTGGAGGCGGAGGCGTCGGCCAAGTCGGTCGGCCGCAAGTACGCCGAACTGTCCGGCGAGGCGGGCGCGACCGCCTTCGACGTGGCCACCCGGGCCGCCCGCGGCGAGGAACTGGCCCGCCGTGTCTGGCTGGACGCGGTGGAGGCGCTGGCCGACGGGCTGCTGACCGCGCAGGCGCTCTACGACGTCGGGGTGGTCGTGCTCGGTGGCGGGCTGGCCGAGGCCGGCGACGACCTGCTGCTGCCCGTGCGGGCCGCGGTCGCCGAGCGGGTCACGTTCCACCGGTCCCCCGAGATCGTCCGGGCCGAGCTGGGCGACACCGCCGGCTGCCTCGGCTCTGCCCTGCTCGCCCTGGACAGCCGGAAAGGCACCCCGTGACCCGAATCTCCGGCCGGATCGTCACCCCCGACGCGATCATTCCCGGTCATCTCGAGCTGGACGGCGAGCTGATCGCGGCGATCGTCCCGGACGACGGCGTCGGCGACGACGTGATCGTGCCCGGCTTCGTCGACCTGCACTGCCACGGCGGCGGCGGGCACACGTTCACCACGGGCTCGTTCCTGGCCGCGAAGGAGGCCGCCGCCTTCCATCTGCGGCACGGCACCACGACGATGCTGGCCAGCCTGGTCAGCTCGCCGTTCGAGCTGATGCGGTCGGCGGTGTCGGCCTTCCAGCCGCTGGTCGACGACGGGACACTGGCCGGGATCCACTTCGAGGGGCCCTACCTCTCCGAGGTGCGCTGCGGGGCGCAGAACCCGGCCCACCTGCGTGATCCGTCGATGTCGGAGATCAAAGACCTGATCAAGATCGGCGAGGGCGCGGTACGGATGATGACCGTCGCCCCGGAACTGCCGGGCGCCCTGGAGGCCATCTCGTACCTGGCCGAGCACGGCGTTCTGGCCGCGGTCGGACACACCGACGCCACGTACGACCAGACCCACGCCGGGGTGGCGGCCGGCGCGACCGTGGCCACGCACCTGTTCAACGGCATGCGCCCGCCGCACCACCGTGAACCTGGCCCGGTCGTCGGCCTGCTCTCCTCGACCATCGTGTGCGAGTTGATCGCCGACAACATCCACCTGCACCCGGGCATGCTGGCGTTCGCCGCCCGCAGCACCGGCCCGGACCGGGCGGTGCTGATCACCGACGCGATGGACGCCACCGGAATGCCCGACGGCCGCTACGAGCTGGGCGGCCAGGAGGTGGTCGTCGCCGACCGGGTGGCCCGGCTCGCGCACAACGGCTCGATCGCCGGCAGCACCCTCACCATGGACGTGGCCCTGCGCAATGCGGTGGCGGCCGGCCTGCCCCTGGTCGACGCCGCCCGCATGGCCTCGACCACCCCGGCCCGCCTGCTCGGCCTGTCCGACCGGCTCGGCGCTCTGCAGCCCGGCCTGCGCGCCGACCTAGTGGTGCTCACCCCCGACCTGACCCGGAGAACGGTCCTCCGAGCCGGCGAAGCGCTCTAACGGTCCCAGCGGGATCCGGTCCCACGGGGTGCGGTCGATCAGGCGGGCGAGGACCAGGCCGAGGAAGAGCGCGGCGATCGAGTCGGTCAGCCAGTGGAAGCCGGTGTAGACCGTGGTGATGAAGACGATCGCCACCGGTAGGACCCGAACAAGGATCGTCTCCCGCCGGGTGAGAGCCCGCTGCAGAACACCGGCCAGCAGGACGGCGATCACCGCGTACCAGACCAGCGCATTCGCCACATGCCCGGACGGATAGCTCACCGACAGCGTGCCCGACGCGTCCGGGTTGAACAGAACTGCCCGGTTGTCCAGCTTAAACTTGGGGGCTGCCCGATCGAAGAAGACCTTCGCCGGACCGATCGTGAAGAAGGTCAGCACGAACGCGGCGACGAACGGCAGCACCGCCCGGATCGACTGGATCCGTCGCCACCACAGAAAGGTCAGGATCACCGCCACCGGCATCAGCACCTGGGCGCCCTGGCCGAGATAGTTGAGGACCCGGGCGGTCCAGTAGGGCACCCACGGCTGGTGGGCGAACGACCAGTCGGCCACCCACTCGTCGAGGGCCAGCAGGTGGCCGCGGGCCAGGGCCAGGGTCAGCGCCACGAAGGCGGCGACGGCCAGCAGGTCGGGCCACCAGCTGCGGGTGATCTTCGAAGACACCCCTCAAACCTAGAGGTACGCGCGCAACCTCCCGGCCAGCAGATCACCCCGGACCCCGGAGTTGGGGCATCCGCCGAAGTGATGCAGGGCCACCACCTTGTTGGTGGCCCGGGAGATCACCGGCGATCCGGAGGAGCCGCCCGCGGTGTCACAGAAGTACGAGACGTCGGAATGCGCCGTGTACCCGGTGTAGTCGGGATTGTCGACGGCACAGTTGCCGGCCGCCTCGCCCTGGCTGCCGGCGATCCGGGCCGGCTCACCGGCCGGGTGCTGCGGCACGTAGAGCTCCTGTCCCCGTTTGGGCCGCGCGGTGTCCAGCACCAGGAAGCCGAACTTCTCGATCGACGCGAAACCGTCCACGCTGAACAGCGTGTAGTCGTAGGTCTTGTCGGTGGCCAGCACCTTGTCGCCCCAGACCTTGGTCGGCTTGAACACGTCGTACCCACCACACTTGGCGCACTGGTAGTTGAACCACACCTCGGTGTCGTACGCCTCGTCGGACGAGGTCAGGCAGTGGTTGTTGGTGATCATGCGGTTCTTGGCGCCGACCCGCCAGGCGGTGCACAGCTCGGTCCCGTTGATCAGCAGTCGGGCGATCGCCTTCGACTTGGTGTAGGCGACCGGGTCGCTCGACTCGTAGCAGACCGCATCGGTCGACGTGTCGGTGCCGCAGACCGACTCCTCCCGGCCCGGACCGGCGGGGCCGGGAACCGCCGCTCCGGCGCCCGAGCCGCCCGACTCACGCTTGTCCCCACGGGCCACCCGGTCGATGTCGACGCCCAGGTCGGCGAGGACCGCACTGCTGAGCGACTCGGTCCGCCGGTGCACCTCGACGACCGCGGTGTCGCCGGTGATCGACATGGCCCACCGGCCGTCGGTGTCGGCCTCGTACCGGTACGACTCGGTGCCGGACGGGTTGGACACGGTCACGTAGTCGCCGACGGGCACGGCGATCTTCTCGAAGTGCACCTTCACGTAGGAGGCACCGGGGTACGACAGCTCCTGCCGGGCCGGGCCGGCCTGATAGCCGAGCAACTCGTCGACGCGATGCAGGGAGCCGATCCGCTCCCGCCCGGAGGTCGGCGCATCGGTCGACTCGAGCCGCCGGTCCTGTACGTGGGTGGGGGTCGGTGCCGCCGGGGACGGCACGGACGACTGCCCGAGGGGAGCCGAGGTGGCCGAAGTGGACGGTGTGGCGACAGTGGTTCGCGGGACTCGTGGGGCGGCGACACCCGGAACGGCACCGCGCTCCGCCACCGGAGTCGGCGCCACGGCCGGCGGTGGCTCGTACCATCCGGCCGGTTCGTCGTCGTCCTGCGCCGAGGCCACCGCGCCGGCCACTCCGGCCAAAGCCAGGGCGGCGCATGTTCCGATGACGATGCCGATGTTGCGGCCTGTCTTGCGTCGCATGCCACTCCCGTTACGTCGTGGGCCGTTTCGCACCTGTGTAACGAGCCACGTGCGGGCACGACGCGCCGCACGAACCGGCACACTTGGTCCGTGCGCATCACCTCAGCCGTCGTCGACCCCGCGCTCCTGGACCTGCCGTGGCACATCCCACTGGAGGAGTGGCCCGCGGATCACCTGGTCGCGCTGCCGCAGGGCATTTCGCGGCACATCGTCCGGTTCGTCAAGCTGAACGGCGTGGTCTACGCCATGAAGGAGACTCGGGAGCGGATCGCCGAGAAGGAGTACGACCTGCTCCGCGCCCTGGAACGGATCGACTTCCCGGCCGTCGAGGCGGTCGCCATCGCCACCGACCGGCAGACGCTCGACGGTGAACCGCTGGAGACCGTCCTGGTCACCAGGCATCTGCAGTTCTCGTTGCCGTACCGTGCGCTGTTCTCCCGCGTGCTCCGCCCGGACACGATGAACCGTCTCCTCGACGCTCTCGCCGCGCTGATCGTGCGAATGCATCTGACCGGTTTCTCGTGGGGTGACTGCTCGCTGTCGAACACGCTGTTCCGGCGGGACGCGGGCGCCTTCGCGGCGTATCTGGTCGACGCCGAGACCGGCAACCTGTACCCGAAACTGTCCGAGGGGCAGCGCAGTGAGGACATCGAGATCCTCCGGCTGAACATCTTCGGCGAGTGCCTGGACCTGCAGGCCGCCGAGCTGTTGCACGAGTCGATCGACCCGGAGACGGTGGTCGACGACATCGTGGCGCGTTACGAGCGGCTGTGGCACGAGGTCACCTACGAGCAGGAGGTGTCCAAGGACGCACGGCATCACATCGAGCGACGGATCCGGCGGCTCAACGAGATGGGCTTCGACATCGCCGAGGTGTCGATGTCCACCGTGGACGGCGGCTACCTGGTCCGGCCCAAGGTGGTCGACGCCGGCTATCACACTCGCCGGCTGATGCGCCTGACCGGCCTGGACGCCGAGGAGAACCAGGCCCGCCAGCTGCTCAACGACCTGGACGCCCACCGCGCGGAGAGTCACCTGAAAGACGAGCAGCAGGCCGCGCACCGCTGGCTGACCGAGGTGTTCGAGCCGGTGGTCCGGGCGGTTCCGGCCCCGCTGCGGCGCAAGCTGGAGCCGCAGGAGGTGTTCTCGCAGATCATCCAGCACAAGTGGCTGCTCTCCGAGAAGGCCGGGCGGGACGTCGGGATGGGCCCGGCGGTGCAGAGCTACCTGTCCGACGTGCTGGTCAACAAGCCTGACGAGCAGGCCGTGCTGGGTGTCGAGGCCGAGGAGCTAAGCGGTTCGCTGTAGTGGCGGGCTGGCCAGCTCGACCAGGGCCCGCAGGCCGCCGCGCCGGGCCACCACCAGGATCCGGTCACCCTCGGCCAGCACCCGCCGGCGGTCGGGCACCCAGTCGACCCACTCCTGGCCGGCCGACGACATGCCGAGCACCCGCGCCTCGCCCGGGTGGTCGGCGTGCTCCAGCGGCGCGCCGTCCAGAGGGGACAGTGCCGCGACGGTGACCGTGGCGACCAGCACCGAGTGCCTGTCGACCGGGATGGTGGCGTGCACGTCGCGCTCCAGGAGGGCGGCCGCGAAGACCGGCGCGCAGATCCGGGAGACGCTGCGTGAGGTGTTGATCTGGAAGGCCGTCTCGACCCGCTGCGCGAAGTCGTCGTCGAAGAGCCGCAGCACCACCCGCAGATCCGGGCGGGCCACCCGGGACTGGAGCGCCGCCTGGAGGTTCACCGTGTCGTCGGTGGAGAGCACGACCAGGGCCCGGCAGGTGTCGATCGAGGCGGCCCGCAGGGTGGCCTCGGCGGCGGCGTCTCCCACGATCACCGGCACGCCACGGCGCTGGGCGCTCTTCACCCCTCGGGCGTCGGCGACACGGTCGATCGCCACCACCCGTACGCCCAGGTCGGTGAGCTGACGCAGCACCTGGGTGCCGACGTTGCCGAGGCCGACGAGCACGATGTGGTCGCTGATCTCGCCGTGCACCCGGCCCTGGCTGAGGGCGAGGCGCGCGTTGACCATGCCGTCCACCACGGCCGCGGTGATCAGCGGGATCAACGCGAGGCCGGCGATCGTCAGCACCAGCTGCGCGGCCTGGGCAACCGGTTCGCGGCCGATCTCCACATCGGACGAGCCGACCGCGGTCAGCAGCGTCATGTAGATCGATTCCCAGAGGCCGTGCGGGGAACCGTCGAACTCGGCCAGCACCAGCCCGGCGACGAGCGTGGTGGCCAGGGTGATCAGCACGGCGATGCCGAGTTTGCGGCTCAGCGCGGCGCGCAGCGCGTTACCGATCGCGCGACCCGGCCGTCGGCGCCGCCCGGCCCGGCTCAGCAGCCGACGGGTCACATCCTCGCCGGCCGGGCGCCCGACCGCTTCGGCCAGCACCAGATCGGCCGGCTTCGCCGCGCCCGGCGCCGGCTCCGCGGGCAGCACGCTCACCTCGCCCTCACCGTCACCGTTGGTCAGGGTCAGGATCACCGATCGATCTGGTACGTCTCCCCGGTGCGCGACGTACAGGGTCCGGCCGGCGCGCCGGAAATGAGTCGGAGCGACCTCGCCGAGCGCCGCCGCCACGAACGCCGGTGCGGCCATCTCGGCGTCGGACAGCACCGCGCAGTCCGGGAACAGCCGGACCACGCTCTGCCCCAGTCCGGTGTTGAACATCCGCACCACCACCCGCAGGTTCTCCTCGACCTCGCGGGCGCAGAGCGCGGCGTGCAGGTTGACCATGTCGTCCGGCATGACCAGGGCGAGCGCCGAGGATCCGGTGAGCCCGGCGTCGCGGAAGGTGCGCTCGTCCAGCCGGTCGGCCTTGAGCCAGACCACGTCGCGGTCGGCGAGCTGTGCCAGGTCGGGAACGTCGGCCCGGATCCGGTGTGGGGTGATCACCGTGATCCGGATCCGGTGGCGGGAGTTGGCCAGTTCCTCGGCCAGGGTGTACACCAGCGCATCGGCGCCGCAGAGCACCAGGTGAGGCCGGGTGTCCTCGTCGGACTCGGTGCGGGTGTGGTTCTTCTCGGATGGCACGGCACTCACGTTCACGAATCGTAGTCAGCCGGAACCCCCTCGTGGGGCCGCTCGTTGCCCCATCCGACAGCTATGTCCGACATGGTGGGTATCGACACGATCCACCGCTGACCGGGAGTAAGTTCAGTGCGTAAGTTGTGGTGCTTCGGAGCGATCGCGAGCGGAATCCTGCTCTTCGGAGGCGCGCCCGCCTTGGCCGGTGACACCTCGGGAGCAGGGCTCGGTGCCGCCCGGATGATGCCGGACGACGGCTCCACACCGACCCCCGTGCCGACCGCGGGGATCGCGTCCGTCTCCGCTCCGCCGCCGGCCGACGACCCGGCCCCGGCCGCACCCACACCGTCGGTGTCCGCTCCGGCGTTCGCCGCCGAACCGAAAGCGGCCCGGCACCGGCCGAAGGCTCCCGCCCTCCCGGCCCTGCACGACCCCCGCCTGCTCGAAGAGCCGGTGGACGGTTTCGTCAACCGGGAGAAGTGGAGGCGCTGAGGGGAGCGCCGGGTCTCAGTCTTTCGCCAGGTCCCAGCTGAGCAGGGTGAACGTCATCTCCTCGTCGGCACCGGCCCGGCGATAGGTGGCCAGAGCCGCCTTGTTGTCCGATTCGGCGGCCACCCACATGCCGTAACAACCGTTCTTGCGGGCGATCGCGGCCAGCGCGTCGACGAGCGCCGTGCCGACACCCTGGAGCCGGGCGACCGGGGCGACGCCGAGCTCGTAGATCAGCATCTCGGTGCCCTTGTCCGGATGGGTGGTCTCCACGCCGGTGATCATGCCGACCGGGCGGTCCGCGTCGTCATAGGCGAGCAGCAGGTGGTGGGTGGGCTCGCTGAGGAAGCGGCGGGTCACCGAATCGATGGGCGGCGCGTCGAAGAGATCGGCCGCTCGATGGACGTCGGCCTCCGCGGTGACTCGTTCGATGCGCATGACGCCACGATAGCCACGGATGAATCACGACTCAGCACTCGTCTTTCCGACGGCGCCACGGATGATCGCCAGGCCTATCGTCGATGCCCAGGTCGGTACCATGACGGGCCGGTACGGCGGAGAAGGGCGGGAACATGGCGGGTCCGGGTCCGGACGACGAGACGCAGCCGGCCGAGGCGGACGCGACGGAGGTGCGCTTCTCCACCGGCGTCTCCGAGGCGGCCACCCCGACACCGACGCCGGTCACCGTTCCGGCGACCGCTCCGGACGGTCAGACCTACGCCGAGCCGGTCGACCCGTGGGCCACCGCCGAGGCCGCCGCCATCGCCGCGGGTGGCCAGCCCGGCGGTTACACCCCGCATCCGCATCCGGAGGGCACCTGGACCGTGCCGGGCGCCGTCGAGCCGACCGTCTCGTCCCGGCGCCGGCTCGGACTGATCATCGGCGGGGCGGCCACCGCGGTGGTCGTCGTCGTGGCCGCCGTCGCGACGGTGCTGCTCTGGCCGAAGTTCCCGGCTCTCGACTACCACTCGCTGCGCGAGGTGGGACGGGTCACGCCGGAGCCGGCGTTCACGTCGACGTTCATCGACAGCGAGGTGTACGGCGATCGGGCGTTCTTCGCCGGCGTCACCGAGGCGGGACCGCTGCACACGGTGGCCGTCGACACCGGGAACGGCAAGACCCTCTGGCAGAACGACAACGCGGGTACGGCGTACACCTGGAAATGGATGTATGCCCGCGAGTCGGTGGTGGTCTTCTTCTCCGGCGTCGATCCCACCACCAGCCGCAGCCGGGTGGTGGCGCTGAGCAGCGACGACGGCCGAGTGGTCTGGGACGAGCAGCTCGGCGCCTCGGACGAGCTGTACCTGGCGTCCGACGTCGTGCTCTGGGTGAACCGGGAGGCCGAGAAGCTGACCGGCCTCGACATGACCGACGGGACGGTGAAGTGGTCGACCGACGACCCGGACGGCACCGCCCTGCTGCTGGTCACCGGCCCGGACGACGTCACCGGGCCGGCCGGCGCCGGTGGGCGGCCGCTCACCCCGGCGTCCGGCGACAAGCAGCGGTTCGTGCAGATCGACTCCGACCGCACGGTCTCGGTCCGTGACGTACACACCGGCGACGTGCTGCAGACACGCGCCGAGGTGGCCTCCACCAGCGACAAGGTCGCGGCCCACGACGGCCGGCTGTACGTTCTGGAGCCCGGCACCACCAAACGCGTCTTCCGGTACGACCTGGCCAAGCTCGCGGACACTCAGCCGGAAGCGGTCTACACGGTCGCGGCCGACGAGAACGTCGACGAGCTGACCCCGTGCGGCAACCTGCTCTGTTTCGTCGCGACGGCCGGCTACGACCACAAATCCGACGTGGTCCGGGCGGTCGGCGGCGAAGGCGCCTGGGAGAAGGCCGTGCCGGGGGTCGAGGACCTGGTGGCGGTCGGCAGCAACGGCCTGCTCGCGATCAGCGACGAGGGCACCACACTGTTCGTCGGCGGGAAGCAGGCGTGGTACCGGCTCGGAGTCACGGTCCGGCTCGACGCCCGTAACGTGCTCAGCTTCTCCGGCGCCCTGACCAGCTCGGTCAGCGACCGCGAGCTGTCCGGGACACACCTCGGCGAGGAATCGGTGAACCTCGGCGTGATGCCGAAGGTCCGCTCCGACAGCTGCGCCTGGAACACCTCGGTGGTGGTGTGCGCCGCCGAGAAGGACTACGTCGTTTACTCGTTCGCCTGATACGACAACGGCCCCCCTCTACCCGAGGGGGGCCGTTGTCGACTGATCAGCTTCAGATGCGGAAGCCGGAGCCCGCGTTGAAGACGTGCAGCGCGTTGGTCTGCGGACGGATGTAGACCGTCTCGCCCATGTGCGGCATGTTGCGGCGCTCGGTACGGACCACGAACCGCTCCGAACCGCCGGGCAGGTCGGCGTGACCGTAGACGTTGGCGTCCGAACCGAGGTCCTCGACCAGGTCGACGACGATCGGCAGGGCCTCGGCGGACTCGCCGACGACCTCGGCCGCCTCCGGGCGGAAGCCGACGGTCACCTTGCCGTCGCCACCCTCGCGGGCCGCGGCCACCTGCTCCCGGGTGAGCGGGATGTTCAGCGCGCCGAAGTGGGCACCGGTCTCGTTCAGCGGAACGGTCTTGATGTTCATGGCCGGGGAGCCCATGAAGCCGGCGACGAAGACGTTGCCGGGGGTGTCGTAGAGCGCCCGCGGGGTGTCCACCTGCTGCAGCACACCGTCCAGCATGACCGCGACCCGGTGACCCATGGTCATGGCCTCGACCTGGTCGTGGGTGACGTAGACGGTGGTGACGCCGAGCTTCGCCTGCAGCGAGGCGATCTGCGAACGGGTCTGCACACGGAGCTTGGCGTCGAGGTTCGACAGCGGCTCGTCCATGAGGAAGACCTGCGGCTGACGCACGATCGCGCGGCCCATGGCGACACGCTGACGCTGACCACCGGAAAGCGCCTTCGGCTTACGCGACAGGTACTCCTCGAGCTGGAGCAGGGCCGCGGCCTCCTTGACGGCGCGGTCGATCTCCGCCTTCGGGGTCTTGCGCAGCTTCAGGGCGAACGCCATGTTCTCGTACACCGTCATGTGCGGGTAGAGAGCGTAGTTCTGGAACACCATCGCGATGTCCCGCGACTTCGGCGGGAGGTGCGTGACGTCCTTGTCGTTGATGAGGATGCGGCCGCGGTCCACGTCCTCCAGGCCCGCGAGCATGCGCAGGCTGGTGGACTTACCACAACCGGAGGGGCCGACCAGGACGAGGAACTCTCCGTCGCCGATCTCGAGGTTCAGCTCGTTGACCGCGGGGCGCTCGGAGCCCGGGTAGATCCGGGAGGCCTTGTCATAGGTAACGGTAGCCATGGTGAAGCGACTTCCTTTCCACCGGCAGGAACGTGCCGGACGATCCGAGTAGAAGGAACAGCCCCGCCACCGTATTTGTTTTCTTCCGACCTGCCAAGATGGCGACCGCATCACAGGACGTTATGATGATGCGCATCGCCCTTGTAGCTCAGTCGGCTAGAGCACGCGTCTTGTAAACGCGAGGTCGTCGGTTCGATTCCGACCGGGGGCTCCACGGCCGGCCGGGTGATGTCGTCACCCGGCCGGCACGCTTCGTTCTCCGGTCCTATCGGCGCTGTACCGCCTCGATGAATCGATGCACGGTGGCCGAATCGCTCGGCACGATCCGAGTCGAGATGTCGCTACCCCGCTCGATGTCCAGGCGCACGCTGCTGTGCTCCCACACGTTGCTGGAGCTGAACGTCTCGGCGTAGGTGCCGCCGCCGCGGGAGGCGTCCCATTCCCGCAGGACACCCACCGGCCGGTCGGTCGGATCGTCGTCCTGCACCAGGATCGAGTAGCGGAAGTCGATCCCCCGCTCCCGGCGGTTCCGAATGCGGGCAGCCGTCTTCGGCGTGATCGACTCGACCCGGTACGGAACCTCGCCGGCACTGATCTGATCGAGCAGTCGTGTCACGACCCAGGCGGCGTCTTCGTTGAGCCGCGTGACTCCGTAGGGTCCGGCACCCGGCACCACCTGAATGACGGTGATCGGATCCTTGACGTCGTGCTGGTCGTCGATGACGGCGAGATACTGGTTCACCCGATCACCTTCCCAGGGGCAGGTTCAGGTCGGCCGCCCCGGGCGGCGGCGTGACGTGCGACCACATCCCCACGGAGATCTCCTCGGCCGCCTTCTGCGTCAACTCCAACTCCCCCACCTTCCCGTCCGTCTTGGGGAGGCGGGTCAACTCGAAGAAGTAGTGCTCGGCCTTGTTGATCCAGAAGCTGTCCGGCGTGTGGAACTGCAATTCGAACAGGTGGCCGGTCTCGCCGTCACGCCAGGTGAGGTTGAGGCCCCGATAGTTGCCCATCCCCCCGGCCCACCCGTTCTTGACCTTGACCAGCTCGTATCCCTGCGCCTTCAGGACGCGGACGCTGTCCTGCACACCGGCGATGTAACGCGTCCCCTCGAAAAGAGCGGTGTACCGGATGTTGTCGCCGATGCCGTCGACCAGTTCGGCCGGAGTCAGGTCAGGCTTGTTTTTGCGATCACCGGCCAGCTTCCGCTTCAGGGAGTCGGCTCCCTTCAAACGGAAAGCGTGGCCCTCCCGAGTCGCACCCGGAACCTTTTGAAGCAGCTCCTGGATCCGGAAAGTCAGGCTCCGGGGTCCGCCCGGGACTCCCGCTTCGACCCTCCTCGCGGCTTCCAGCGCCGCGTCGGCCGCCTCGTTGTCCGCCCGGTTCAGGGTGAGGGGGATGTCGTTCTCGATGTTGTACCAGCTGCCGTCGGGCTGGGTGCCGTTACAGGGTATGGCCGCCATCGCGGCGGCCCGGGCCGCCGCGAGCACCCGGCAGGTGGGCGGCGTCTCGGGCAGGTCGACGTCGTGCCCGGGCTTGAGCACGAGATCCCGGATCTTGACGATCCCGTTCTCGATGGAGATCAGACCGCCGTCGAAGTGGACGACCGAACCCTCGAAGCCACCGGCCGGCCCGTCGAGCCGGGCGGTCGTGGAATCGACCCGGTACACCTTGTCGTCGATGAGGGCGATCGCCTCGTCGAACTTGGCGACACCGTTCTCCAGCCGCAGGCCGGCACCGGTGATCTTGGCGATCCGGCCGGTCGGCGCGCCCGGCACGTCGGCGACCCGTACGGCGAACCGCTCGATCCGGCCGAGACCGCTGGAGATCTTGGTGACGCTCAGGCGCAACAGGTTGCTGAGCGCGCCGACCGTCTTGGTGAGCGCCCCGCTGACCTGGCCCACGCCGGGCAGCGCGAACGAGCCGACGTCGAACAGGGTCAGGCCGAACGCCTTACCCGGGTTCTCCCGCCACTCGGTGATGTGGATCAGCTCGAGCGGATGGTCGCGGAGCATCGCCGGCATCTGCCGGAAGCCCTCGACGGTCTTGCCGCAGTTCTCCTTGAAGTAGTCGCCGCTGAACCCGACGACGATCCAACTGCCACAGTCGGCGAGCGACTTGAGGCCCTTGACGAGGTTCTTCGCGCCCTCGACCAGACCCGCGCCGGTCTGGATGAAGAACTCCTGCACCTTGTCGCCGTTGGCCTGCGCCTCGTCACAGGCGGCTTTGTCACCGGTGTAACAGTCGGCCAGCAGGGCGATGTGGTTCTTGCTGGCGTCCAGCGCCGTCCGCAGGTGCGGCTGAACCAGATTCCACAGCTTCTTGCAGGCGTCCGCCATCGCGACCTGGCACTTGAGGTAGTTGAGGATCCCCTCCTCGACCCGGTCCTCGAACTCCTGCTGCTCGCGGAGGATCGCGTCCTGCCGGGCCTTCTCGTCCTGGATGCCCTTGAGGGCGTCGGCGAGCTTCTTGGCCTGCGTGTGGATGCCCGCGGTGGCGGTCTTGGCCCACGCGTACGCCCGGTCGATGCTCGCCGAAGCCCGGCCCGCGCCGGCCGCCGCGAGACTGGCGGTCTGCGCCGCGTTGTCGGCGACGCCGGCCTCCCGCTGCGCCACCAACTCCCACCGGGTGGCCGACTGGGCAGCCGTCGTGGCGTTGTTCGCGTCGTTGGTGGCGGCGACCGCGGCCTCGTAGGCCTTGTTGGCCGCGCCGATCGCCACCTTCGCCGAGTCGACGGCGCGCGCCACCGACTCGTACGCCGGCTTGATGTCGTCGACCGCGTCCCGGGCCTGCGCGTTGGCGTGTGCCGCCGCCGCCTCGGCCTCGGTGGCCCGTTTCGCGGCCGCCGCGGACTGCTCCTGTGCCAGCACGAGCGCTTCGGACGAGACCGTCAGCGCGGCTCGCGCGTCGGCGTTGACCGCGGCGAACCGTGTGGCGATGTAGGCGGCGGTACCGGCCCGGTCGATGGTGAGCTGGGCCAGCGCGGCGGCGCTGCCGGAGGCGTTGCCGGCGATGTCCGCCTGCACGATGGCCTGCCCGGCCTCCCGGACCGCGGCGATGGCCTCGTCCTGGACCCGCTCCGCGTCGACCCGGGCGAGTTCGGCGGCGTGCACACTGCCCACCGCCGCCTGGCCGGCCTTGTCGGAGGCACGCCGGGCGGTCAGTGCGTTCTGCTGTGCCGCCTTCGCCGCGTTCCGGGCCTGCTTGGCCGCGGCGCCGGCCTTCTCCGCCTCGTCACGGGCCGCGTCCGCCGCCGCTCGTGCCCGGTCCGCCCAGGCCTGCGCCGCGTGGAAGGCGTCGCGGGCCCGGTCGGCCTGGATCTTCAGATCGCGGGTGGCCTCATCGGCGTCCTGCCCGGCCGCCTCAGCCTCGGCCCGCGCTTTCGCCAGCGCCGCGGTGACCGCGTTGTACTCCTCCTCCGCGGCGTAGCACCGGTTGGTGGCGGCGGAGAGTTCCTCCCCGGCCCGGTTGAGCCGGTCGATCGCCCCGGACTCCCGCTGGACTGCGTCGTTCGCCTCGATCTGGGCCGCGGAGGCGATCTGGGCCTGGGCGACCGCGTTGTCGGAGGCCCGCTGCGCCTCGGCCCGCAGCTTCTTCGCGTTGTCCGCGTGTCCGCGGGCGTCGGTGGCGGCGGCCTCGGCGATCCCGCGCTGGTCCTTGGCTCGTTTGGCCGCCGCCTCGGCGATCTTCTGCTGCTGTCTGGCGACGAGGGCCTGGTCGGCGGCCACCTTCTCCTGGTGCCGGGTCTCGGCCAGCCAGCGGGCCGCGTTGTTCGCGCGCAGCGTCGCGTTCTGGTCGGCGTCCAGCGCCAGGCTGTCGGCGAGCGTCGCGGTGACCGCCGCGGAGGCGGTCGCGGCGGCGTGTGCGGCCGCCTGTGCGGAGAACCCGACCGAGACGGTGACCTGCGCCCAGTCCTGTCCGTGCGCCTGCCCCGACTCGGTCAGGTCGTTCGCGGCCACCTGTACCCGGGCCAGGACCGCGTTCATCTGCAAAGCGGTCCGGCTCGCCCGGTCGGCCTGGGCGATCGCGTCGGCCTTGTGCGCCTCCAGCAGGGCGGTGCGGCCCCGGCCACCGCTCGGGCGCAGCACGCGGTCCTGCTCGAAGACCTGCTCCGCGGCGTTGGCCGCGGCCGCCGCCTGCCGCATGGCGAGCAGCGCGTCCTCGAGGTACCGCAGGCCGTCGATGTTGGCGGCGATGATCTCGGCTCGGGCCCGGGCGCCGGCCGCCGCCGCGCTCGCACCGGCGGTGAGGTCGTCCAGCGTCTGGTTGCGCTGCTCGATGGCGATCCGGACGCGCTCGCGGTTGTCCCAGTCGGTCCGGTTGGCGGCGGCGTAGCCGACGGAGTAGAAGTCGGCGATCACCGCCGCGTCGCCGGAGGCCAGGGCCGTGCTGCCCTCGGCGACGACCGTCGGACCGCCGATCGTGATCATCAGCTCGACGCGCTGGTAGATGCGTTCCCGTTCGACGGCGGTGTCACCGACCGGGTGGTCCAGCCGGTCGGCGATCTCGTAGCCGTACGCCACGAACTCGCTGATGGCGTAGTCACCACCGGCGAGAGCCAGGTTGGCGGCCTTCTTGACGTTCGTCCCACCGCTGGTGGCCCACGTCTTGACCTGGTTCTTATCCCGGGTCTTGCGCTGGGTCGCGGCAAGTCGGGCCTTCGCCCAGCCGGTCTCCACGAAGTCCGCGACGGCCTGGTCGGTGCGGGCCGCCAGCGCCGCCTCGGCCGCGGCCCGGACCTCGGGTTCAGCCGCGTAGAGGGCGATGTCGGCGACGCTGTCGCGGTACCAGTCCGCCTCCTCCTCGGTCCAGTCGACGGTGCTCGCCACGACCGCCGCGGGCTTCGGCACGGCATGTGCCGGTACGGTGACGACCGTTCCGGTCAGGGCCAAGCCGAGGACCGCGGTCAGGGCGAGGCGCAGGGCCGACCGCCTCATCGGTCGCCCGCCTCGTCCTCGGCCAGACGGGCCCAGGCCGCGGACTGCTGCTCGGCCCAGCGCACCGCGTCCTGCCAGGCGGCCGCGTTGGTACCGGCCCGGGTGATCACGGCGGCCCAGTCCTGCTCGGTGGTGGCACCGGCGGCGTATTCGGCCACCGCGGCCCACCGTTGCGCCTGCGCGGCGGCACGGTCCCGTTCGGCCGCCCAGTTCACGCTGGTGCCGGTGGCCGAGGCGGCCACCGCACGCCAGGCGGCGACGGTCTCGGCGTGCAGCTTCTCCGCGGCCTCGCCACTCGCCGCGGCCTCGGCCGCCTCCGCGTCGAGGGCCGCCTGCCGCGCCCGGGCCAGCGCCGCGGTGCCCTTCAGGTCCAGGTCGCTGATCGCGAGCCGGTACGCCTCGTCGTCCAGCCGCGCGCCGGCGGCCCAGTAGTACTTGAAGAAGTCGGCGATGTCCGCGTCCTCGCCACCGATGATCGCCGCTTTCGCCGCCTGGCCGACGTGCGACTCCGGATCGGCCGCGGCGATGGCGGCCACGAAATCACGGTCCGCCTGGGCCTGCTGCGCGACCTCCTCGTCGTGCTGGTGCTGACCGGACTCGTCCAGTTCACGCGCGATGGCCAGGCCGGTCCGGACGAACTCGTCCTTCTCGTCGTGCGTCGCCCTCAGGGCACGTTCACACCCCAGGTGTACGGCCGAGTCCGCGGGCGAGATGCGAAGCCAGTAGTTGATCTCCGCGATGTTGGCGCGCTCGAAGGCGGCGGCGCGGTTGATGGCCGCGTTCAGACCGGTACGTAGGAACTTGGTGACGGCGTCGGGGTCGCGCTGATCGTTCAACGCGACGGCTGCGGCGTTGCGGACCTCCCAGCGACCGTCGGACATGGCCCGCCACTGGACCCGGTCCCGGTCGGCCTGGGTGGCGACCGCGAACGCCGGTGTCTGCGCGAGAACAAGGGCGAGAGTGGATGCCAGTACGACCAGCAGTCTCCGGCCCCGGCTGTTGATCTTCAACACGAAGTGCCTCCAAACGGCACGCTGGAATGGCGGCCGGCGTATGCCGAGCCGACGAAGGTTTCGAGGTGGATCGCATGGCCGGTGGTGGGCGGCGCCATCCGGGCCGCCCACCACCGGAGCGGTCAGAAACCGCTGCTGTTGATCTCAGTCGCGGCCGAGGGGGCCGCGCTCATGAATCGGACGGCCTTGGCGTTGGTACCCGTGGCGGTCGTGTCGACCTGCGCGTACTTCTTCGTCGCCTTGGATTGCAGAACCTCGATCACCGAACTGCTCTGGAGGGACGCCCGCTGTTGCAGGATGAACCGTTCCGCGTTCGCCGCCGACGCCTGGTCGGCGATCAACAGGCCACTGGGGGTGACATTCGTCGCCTCCCGCACGTAGGCGTTCTTCGCGACGTTGCGTAGCGTCACTTCCATCTGGGTGTTCGTCGGCATGGCGACCACGCAGTACTGGAAGTTGGCATCGGTGGTCCGGCCCGTCGCGTCTGCCCTGACCAGACCCTTCTTCGTGTTCGCGGCATCGGCCCGCCAGAAGGGCTGGGTCGCCGCCGGGTTCCAGATGTAGAGGGTCCACTTGGTGTTCGTGCACGCCGGCTGGAAGGCCACCGCCGTACCGGAGAAGCTGGTCAGGGGCTTGCCGGACGACGGCCAGATCGGCGCCGGCTGGGTCGCTCCCTCGGATACCGGCTCCAGAATCCACTGCTGCCCGGGCGCTGCGGAGTAGTCCAGGCCCTTGGTCAGCGTGCCGTTGGCAGTTCCACCGTTCTGCACACCCAGATACGCTCCGCTCTGCGTGTGCCGCAGGTAGGAACCGGTGGACTTCTGGAACATGATCTGCCACGAGGTCGTGTTCTTGACACCGCAGCTCACCTGCTCAACGGATCCCTTGTTGACCACCGAGGCCCAGAACGAGAGCTCGCGAACGCAGTACCCGGAGGCCCGGTTGCGCAGTTCGAACTGAGTCTCGGCCCGCTGGATCACGTCCCAGATCTGCTCGGTGCCACTGCCGCAGTCACGCAGCTCCATGTCAGCCCCGCCCGCCAGAGCGCCGGAGCCGGCCGTGCCGAGTGCGCCGACCGGTCGCAGGCAGCGGCCGGACTGCACGCCCTTGATCCGGAACGAGCCGACCGGCGGCTTGCTGGCGGCCGCCTGGTGTGCGGGGTCGATCAACCGCCACTGCTGACTGGCGAGGTGCCCGTTGGGGTTCTGCACCATGTTCAGCGCACCGGGCGTGCTGCCTGCCACGGCGGTGATCACCTTGTTGTTGGTGACGTTTCGGATCTCGACATTGCCCTGACCACTGTCGAGCAACTCCCAGACCGTGGCCGCCGTGAGCGCGGGTGCGTTGCCGCACGGAAAGGCGGTGATCGGAGCGCCGTCCTGGGAGACCTTCGACGTCTGCGGGAAGAGGCACGCCTGCTCGTGTTCGTTGATGAGCTTGTAGCGTCCGGTGGTGGTGTCCGGCGTCAAGGTCCAACGCTGGGACACATTGCCCTCGTTGCACGGCTCCACGCGGGCGTTGACCTCGAGGTCGTTGTGGAAGTAGAGCTCCACCCACGAGACCGGCTCGGCGATGCAGCCGTTGTAGCCGACCGCCTGGATCATGACGACCTTGTCGGGCGACGGCCGCACGTAGTCGGCCTGACGAGCAGTGTCATGGCCGCCCAGCAGGAAGAGGCTGCGGTCCAGGGCCGGCCCCTCCAGCGCCTTCTTGGCCGCCGCCACGGTCACGGGCTTGAAGCCGTCCGCCTCGGCGGCGTACATGATGTCGCGGACCTTGACCTCGTTGGCCCGCGCATCGGCCAGGTCACGCTCGTCGAGGTCGACCCGGTTGGCGAGGTGGACGCCGGTGAAGACGAACGCGCGCCACGCCGATTCCTCGGTGTCGGCGTAGACGACCGTCGCGTCGGACTTGACCTTGCGGCCGGTGCTCTCCGAGGCGAACAGGTAGATGAGTTCGCGCAGTTCGAGGTCATCGAGTTCGTACGGCGTGGCCGACCGCTTGAGCGCGGTGGCGATCGCCTTCTCCTTGGCCGACCGCAGCGCCGCCGCCTCCCGGGCCGCCACCTCTTCGGCGTTGCCGTTGGCGATCTCGTTCTGCCGGTCGGTCTCGGCCTTCTCGAACAGGGCGTTCTGCAGGAAGTCGAGGCGCTGCTCGTCGGTGGCGTCGACGACGGTCAGGGGCTCGGCCGCCGCCTTGACCTCCGGCCAGGTCGCCGCCTTACGCCAGAGCGCCAGCATGAAGTTCTGCAGCGTCTGGTCCAGCATCGTGTTGCGCTCGGTGTTGTTGGCCGGCACCCAGTTGATCTCCTGGGCGGCCCGCAAGCGCATCGTGTCGAGTTCGGCCTTGCGGGCCTTGAGCGCCGCATCCCGATCGTTCGCCGTGAAGATTCCGGTCCGGACGAACTCGGCGGAGGCGGCCTCCGCGTCGGTGGCGTCGCTGAAGGCGGCCAGCGCCGCCGCCTTCACCGAGGGGTTGTGCTTCTCCGAGGCCTTCTCCCACAGCACCGTGACGAAGTCGCGGTCGGAGAGCGTGACCTCTTCGCGGGGCACCCAGCCCAGGACGGCTGCCGCCCGATACTTCTCGTCGATCGAGGTCTCGGCGGCCTGCGCCGGCACGGCCCGCGCCGCGGCCGGCGGGCTCGCCATCGCCCCGACCGGAACAGCCACTCCACTGCTGACGGTCACCGCCACGAAGGCAGCGATCAGCACCCGCAGGCGTACGCGCCTGCGTCCCATTTCCGACATACGTCCCCCGTTGTCGAAGATCCGAATTTTCAGTTGTACGCACTACTCGGACATAGAAGTGCGACTTGTGTCGATCCGACGACGGGCGCCACAGTATCAGCTTCCTTCGATGCGTACCGACCCCCCGCCGCTCGGCCCCCGTCACCCGGCGGGGTTCTTCACTTTTCCGCGCTGAAATCGATGCCGAAAACAACAGATCCGCAAACAATGCGAACGCGCGAATAAGACCTTCGGCCCCGTCCTTTACCGGCAGCTCGTCTCATGTATGTTCGGTAATGCCTGCGGGAAGACACGATCCTTTCCGTACGGCCGTCCATCATGCCGCGGGAGATCCCCGGGCTTTCATGGAAGGGACACCGAACAAAATGCGTTCCATCACACGTGGCGCCGCCCTGCTCGCCGCCGTGGCGACCGTGCTCACTCCGGCCGCCGCGCAGGCCGCGCCGGCGATCGACGACACCGGCCTCATGGGCACCTACGGCTTCGGCCGGGCAGCTGTCATCGGGGCCGCCGGACTGGAGTCCGGAGCCTGGTCGGCATACGCCGTACGCTCGGGATACGCCGGTGACGACCTGATCGTCAGCCACCCGCCGCGCACCTCTCCGCTGGCCTCCGAGACGGTCGTCTACACCGCCGCCTTCAACGAGGTGGCCGACCCGCAGGCCGAGTGCCGAAAGGTCGGCGCGGCCGGCGTCGCACAGCGGGCCTGGGTCTCGTTCCGCTGCCGGACCGGATTCGTGCCGAGCTACACACTGCTCGTGCGCTGATCGTTCGCGCGCCTTCTCCTCATTTCATTCGTTGTTGTCTCGACGTATACCCTCGACACAATTGAGGACCATTCAATGAAATCGTTCGCCAGCCGCACCCTGACCATTCTCGCCGGTGTCGGATCGGTCGTCACTCTGGCCGCCGCGCCCGCTCTCGCCGCGGACGACACCTTCGAGTTGGCCGTCGGAAAGGCCAGCGCCTATGGCACGTACGACCGGATGATGAGCGTTCCGGAACGCCCGGTTCCGCCGGTCGCGGTCAACGGCACCCTGGCCGTCAACGGTCGCAACAGGTGCGCGGTCGTCCAGATCGCCTACAACGGCCCGGCCGACGGCATCGAGTGGCGCACCCTGAACAGCCTCTGCAGGCCCGGGAAGACCAACTTCGCGGCCCGTTCCGAATTCCTGTGGGGTGGCGGCCACCCGGAGGTCCGCCTGTGCACTGGCATCACGGTGGCGCGCGCCGAACAGGGCCGCAACTGCGCCGTGTTCACCCCCGCCGCAAACCTCTGATCAGCGGTTCTTCCGCCGCCCGGACCGTCGACCGGGCGGCGGGGGAACGGCCCATCATCGATCCCGCCCCCGCTCGTTGATCTTGTGTGAACCTCTTCCTGATAGCCGCGTTCACCGCGGCACTCAGTCTGCCCACCCCACCCGCACCGGCTCCGGCAGCCGTCTCGGAGTGGAACCAGACCGGGTACGGCCCGGGCCTGACCTTCTACAACCCGCACGAGACGGCACTGACCCCGGAGTCGGTCGCCGCGATCACCAAGCGCTGGGAGATTCCCACTCACGGCGCCCCGGAGTGCGAGGTCGGGCGGGAGCCGCTGGCCGGCGACGGCAACGTCTACACGAGTGACCCGGGCGGGATCGGCGCGTACGACCCGGCGACCGGTGCCCGCCGCTGGCACATGGCCCTGGAACGCCGCGGCGTCACCCGGATGGCCCTGTCCGGGGGCGTCCTGGCCATGCTCTCCTACGCCTGCGACAACCAGCACAGCTTCCTGGGCGCCTACCAGGCCACGACGGGTGCCCGGATCTGGGAGATCCCGCTGGGCGTGCCCGCCCAGGACATGATCGTGGACCGGGGTGTCGTCGTGGTGGACAGCCGCCCCGATTTCGAGACGTCCACGATCGCGCACCGGCTGACCACCGGCGCCCGCATGTGGAAACTCTTCGGCACCCGAGGCGACGGCCTGTTGTCGGCGCAGGGACGGATCCTGCTGCGCACCGAGGGCGAGGGTTCCCGGGCGGTCGACGTCAAAACCGGATCGACGATCTGGCAGACCCCGGAGGATTGGTACGCCGTAGGCAGCAACCCGACCGGTTCACGGTTCTACGTCGGCGGCCGGAACGGCGGACTCACCGCGATCGACTCGGCCAACGGGAACAAGGCCTGGGAGTCGAACTGGCCGGCCCCGTCGGTGACCGCCGACGACGAGCGGGTCTACTTCCCACGCCACCGCAGTGTCATCTGCCTGGACGCGAAGACCGGTCAGAGATTGTGGTCGGTGCACCTGCCGGACGGTGCGGGACAGCCGGTCCGGGCCGGAGCACTGCTCTACAGCCCGTCCGGCATGGGGTCGCCGCTGTCGATCGCCGACGCGACGACCGGCCGGGTCCTCAAGGGCGGCATGCCGAGCAGTCAGAACTATCCACTGGCGGTGGCAGGCGGCCGCCTCTTCCTCACGGACGGCAACCGCCTGCGCGCCTACTTCTGAGAATCAGCCCTGGTGGCGGCGGCGGCTCACCTCAGCGAGAGTGACCGCTGCCGCCACGCTGGCGTTCAGCGACTCCACGTCGGAGGCCATCGGGATGCTCACCCGCAGGTCACACGTCTCACCGACCAGGCGGGACAGGCCGCGGCCCTCGGAGCCGACGACCACGATCAGCGGACCGACGGCGGCCTCCAGCTCGTACAGCCCGGTCTCGCCGTCGGCGTCCAGGCCGATCGCGGTGAAGCCCGCCTTCTGCGCCGACTTGATCGCCCGGGTCAGGTTGACCACCTGGGAGACCGGGACACGGGCGGCCGCGCCGGCGCTGGTACGCCAGGCGGTCGCGGTGATGCCGGCGGCCCGGCGCTCGGTCATGAAGACACCGTGCCCACCGAACGCGGCCACCGACCGGATCACCGCGCCCACGTTGCGCGGGTCGGTGATGCCGTCCAGCGCGACCAGCAGCGGAGCGGTCTGCTCCAGCGCGGCGGCGACCAGGTCGTCGAAGTTCTCATACGCGAACGGCGGCACCTGCAGGCCGATGCCCTGGTGCAGCACACCACCGGTCATCCGGTCGAGCTCGTTGCGGCTGATCTCCAGGATCGGGATGCCACGGTCGCCGGAGGTACGGACGATCTCGGTCACCCGGTCGTCGATGTCGATGCCCTGCGCCACGTAGAGCGCGGTGGCCGGCACCAGCGCACGCAGCGCCTCGACCACCGGGTTACGGCCGAGCAGCAGCTCGGGGCCCTCTTTGGTGGGGTTGGACCGGCGGCCCGGAGCGATCCGAGGACCACGCGGCCCGCCGCCCCGGACACTGCCGCGGGTCGACTGGGTCCGGGTGATACCGGGAGCCCGGCCACCGCTACGGCCCCAGGTGGTGTCCTTGGTACCCGGCTGGCCGATCTTGGGCGTGCGGCCCTCGGCGGCCGCGGCCCGGCGCTCCTTGTCCTGCTTGCGGGCGGTCTTCTCGGGCAGCTTCTCGGTGCCCGAGTAGCCCTTGTGCCACGGGCGCTCGTCGGCCGGCAGGGTCTTCCCGCGGCCCTTGAGCCCGGCGCGGTTCTTACCGCCCGAGCCCATCGAGGCGCCCTTCTTCGAGGTGGTGCGTTTGCTGGCGTTGAACGAGTTGCCCGCCATCAGTGCTGTTCTCCTACCGTCCATCGCGGCCCGGCCGGAGTGTCCTCCACCTGAATACCCGCGTTCTTGAGCTGGTCGCGCACCGAGTCGGCGGCCGCCCAGTCCTTACGTGCGCGGGCCTGGGCCCGCTGTTCCAATGCCAGCGCGACGAGCGAGTCGACCACCGGTTTCAGGTCGTTGCCGCCCTCGCCGCCGTCCCACTTCTCGTCGAACGGGTCGAGGCCGAGGACACCGAGCATGGCCCGGACCGCGGTGAGCGCGCCCCGGATGGCGGCCTCGTCGGAGGCGGCCAGCGCGGTGTTGCCCTCACGCACGGTGTCGTGCACGATCGCCAGCGCGGCCGAGGTGTTCAGATCGTCATTCATCGCGTCGGCGAAGGCGGGCGGCACCTGCTTGGGCCGGCCCGGCCCGACGATCTCGGCGGCCCGCTGCACGAAGCCCTCGATCCGCCGGTACGCGACAGCGGCCTCACGCAGTGCCTCGTCGGAGTAGTCGATCCGGGAGCGGTAGTGCGGGCTGCCCAGGTAGTAGCGCAGCTCGACCGGACGGATCCCGGACTCGACGAGCGAGGCCAGGTCGATCACGTTGCCCAACGACTTGCTCATCTTGGAGTCACCCAGGTTGAGCAGGGCGTGATGCACCCAGAAGCGGGAGAAACCGAGACCGGCCGCCTTGGACTGGGCCACCTCGTTCTCGTGGTGCGGGAACGTCAGGTCCAGGCCGCCGCCGTGGATGTCGAACTCGTCGCCGAGGTAGCGCCGAGCCATCGCCGAGCACTCGATGTGCCAGCCGGGACGGCCCTTGCCCCAGGGCGACGGCCAGTACGCGTCACGGGGCTCGTCCGCCTTCACACCCTTCCACAGGGCGAAGTCACGGTGGTCACGCTTGTCGCGCACCGGGGCGTCGCCGGCGCCGAGCATGTCCTCCGGCTTCTGCCCGGAGAGAGCGCCGTACTCCCGATACGACAGCACGTCGAAGTAGACGTCGGCGCAGTCACCGGCGGCCGCATAGGCGTGTCCGCGGTCGATCAGCTCCTGGATCAGCTCGTGCATCTCGGTGATGTGCCCGGTGGCCAGCGGCTCGTAGGTGGGCGGCAGCACGTTGAGCGCGGAGTAGTCACGGTCCAGGTGGAGACGGTTCTCGTAGGCGATGGCCCAGAACGGCCGGCCCTGCTCGGTCGCCTTCTGCAGGATCTTGTCGTCCACGTCGGTGACGTTGCGGACGAACGTGACCTCCAGGCCGGTGTGCAGCAGCCATCGGCGCAGCACGTCGTAGTTGACGGCGGAGCGAAGGTGCCCGATGTGTGGTGCGGATTGCACGGTGACGCCACACAGGTAGATCCCCACCTGACCGGGCGTCATCGGGACGAAGTCCCGGACCGATCGGGTCGCGGTGTCATACAAGCGCAGAGTCACCGTACAAGGGTACCGGCCTGTACGACGGAGGAGCGCCCCGCCCGTGCGGCACGGGCGGGGCGCATCCATCGGTCCTCGGTCAGCGGCCGCCGACCGCCGCGTACGCGTCGACGATGCCGTAACCGTAGAAGCCGTTGAAGTTCTCACCGCCCTCGCAGAGCGCGTCGAACTCGGCCGGGCGCCCCTCGTCGGCGTAGGTCTCCAGACGCGGTTCCGGGCAGGCGTGCTCCGCGGCCGAGCGGTACAGGATGTTCTCGACCACGTTCGGCGACAGGGTCTTGCCGCCCCGCCAGAAGTCCCGCGTCCCGTACCGGCTCACGATCAGCGCGCTGACCCCGGACACGTGCGGCGAAGCCATCGAGGTGCCCTGCAGGTAGGTGTAGTAACCACAGGCACCGGCCTTGGTGCAGTCCTTGAGGACCAGGCCCTCGCCGTCCGCGGTGATCTCGCCGGCCGCGTCGACCAGGCCCTCCTCCTGCAGCACCTTGAGCGGGTAGCTGGACAGGATCATGTTGCCGTTGGTGCGGTAGGTGTCGGTGCCGAACCCGTCACGGAACCAGCCGCCCGGCCCGGCCACCGAGATCTGCTCGGTGCCGTAGTTGGAGTAGTCCGCCTTGCGGCCGGTCGGGCCGACCGCGGACACCCCGATCACGTGCGGGCCCTCGACCGGGAGGTCCCAGCAGGTGCGGTTGTCGATCGGGCGGGGGTACGGCGTACCACCGTAGTCCGGGCTGGAGACGTCGGTCCGCGGCTTGCCGAGGTCCTCGTGGTTGTTGCCGAGCGACCCGACGAGGGTGACCCCACGGGCGTGCGCGTAGTTCAGGGCCCGCTTCACCGCGGTGATGATGGCCTGCTGGGCGGCCTGGTCGGCGGGGCTGTCGGCCGGGTTGGCCGTGCAGTTGTAGAGCCACGGGTCGACGTAGAACGACATGTTCACCACGTCGAGCCCGACGTCACCGGCGTAGGTGAGGGCGTTGACCACGGGGTCGAGGAAGAAGTAGCCGGAGTCCTGGCCGCCCTTGAGCTCGACCAGGGTGACGCCGGGCGCGACACCGGACAGGCCGCTGCCGTTGAGCGCGGCACCGATGGTGCCCGCCACATGCGTACCGTGACCGCCGTCGTCGGTGCCGACCGGGTCGAGGCAGCCGGCCACCTCGCAGGCGCCGTCGATGTCCACGATGTCGGGCGCGAAGTTGCGGGACAGCTTGGTGCTGAAGTTCGGCTTCAAGTCGGGGTTGGCGGCGTCCAGCCCGGTGTCCAGCACACCGACGGTGACCTCCCGGTCACCCTTCTCGATCTTGCGGGCCTTGTCGGCCTTGACCATGGTCAGGCCCCACAGTTCGGCGTCGAGCGGGTCGGCCTTGGCCGGGCCGTGCCCCTTGCCGCCGCGCGTCCGCAGACCCTTCTCCGCCCGCTCGACCTTGTTCGGCGCCTGGCCGATGGCCTTGCGCTCGGTCGCCCCGATCAGGGCCGCGGTCGCGGTGGCCCGGCTGCCGAAGGCGGCGTCGGCGGACGAGACGCGGTAGACGCCGACGGCGTCGTTGCGGCTGACGATGGTGCCACCCGCGGCCTGGATGGCGGCTGCCGCGTCGGCGGCGGAGACCCCGTCGGCGGCCACCACCGTGTAGTCACGTGTGACGGTGGGCGCGGCGGTGGCCGAACCGGGGATGGTGGTCAGGAACGCGAGGCCGGTCACGGTGGTGACGGCGCCGGCGACTAGGCGTCTTTTCATGAAAGCACTTCATAGACACCAGTCGCCGCACACAAGATCCCGGCGGCTCGTTCTTACGGTCTGGTCATCCGAAGAACATCGAGCGATTCGTCGAGCTGCGCCTCGGTCAACGTGCCGTTGCCGACGTGTCCGCGCTCGATCACCACCTCGCGGATCGTCCGCCCGGTGGCCAGTGCCTGTTTCGCGATGGCGGCCGCCTCGTCGTAACCCAGGTAGCGGTTGAGCGGGGTGACGATCGACGGTGAGCCCTCCGCGTAGCCCCGGGTGACCTCCTCGTCCGCCTCCAGACCGTCGACGCAGCGGTCGGCGAAGAGGCGGGCCACCGCGGCCAACAGCCGGATCGACTCCAGCACGTTGCGGGCCATCACCGGCAGCATCACGTTGAGCTCGAAGTCGCCCTGGGTCCCGGCGAAGGCGACGGTCGCGTCGTTGCCGATGACCTGGGCGGCGACCTGGCGAACCGCTTCCGGCACCACCGGGTTCACCTTGCCGGGCATGATCGACGAACCGGGCTGGAGATCGGGCAGGCGCAGCTCACGCAGGCCGGCCCGCGGACCCGAGCCCATCCAGCGGATGTCGTTGGCGATCTTGTAGAGGCCGGCGGCGATCACCCGGAGCTGGCCGGACGCCTCGACCAGTGCGTCCCGGGCGCCCTGCGCCTCGAAGTGGTCGCGGGCCTCGGTCAGCGGCAGTCCGGTCTCCTCGGCCAGCAGGCGGATCACCGCCGGGGCGAACCCGGCCGGCGTGTTCACCCCGGTGCCGACCGCGGTGCCGCCGAGCGGCAGCTCACCGAGCCGGGGCAGGGTGTCGCGCAGGCGCTCGACACCGTTGGTGACCTGTCGTGCGTACCCCGAGAACTCTTGGCCCAGAGTGACCGGAGTGGCATCCATGAGGTGCGTGCGGCCGCTCTTGACAACGTTCTTGAAGGTTTCCGCCTTGGCGCTCAGCGCCACCGCCAGGTGGCCGAGCGCCGGGATCAGGTCGGCGCTGACCGCCTCGGTGGCGGCCAGGTGGATCGAGGACGGGAAGACGTCGTTGGACGACTGCGAGGCGTTGACGTGGTCGTTCGGGTGCACCGGCCGACCCAGATCGCGACTGGCCAGGGTGGCGATGACCTCGTTGGCGTTCATGTTCGACGAGGTGCCGGAACCGGTCTGAAAGACGTCGACCGGGAACTGGTCGTCGTAGCCGCCGTCGGCCACGTGCGCGGCGGCCGTCGCGATCGACTCGGCCAGGTCCTTCTCCAGCACGCCGAGGTTCGCGTTGACCCGGGCGGCGGCGCCCTTGATCCGAGCCAGCGCCCGGATGTGGGACGGCTCCAGGCCACGGCCGGAGATCGGGAAGTTCTCCACCGCGCGCTGCGTCTGCGCCCGCCACAGCGCGGCAACCGGCACCCGCACCTCGCCCATCGTGTCGCGTTCGATCCGGAATCCGTTCTCGTCAGTCGTCACCGGACCATCCTCTCTCGACCTCGGACGGATCGCAGTCGATACCGATCTGCCGGAAGAGTGCGATGGCCCTCACCCGCAGCGCCGCCGCCTCCGGATCGCCCGGGTCGAGGCAGGCGGCCAGCCCGGCCTGGGCACGAGCGATGGAGTACGCCATCTGCCCGGCCGTGGCCAGCCGGAGCGACCGCGCGTACATCTCCCGGGCACCGGACACGTCCCCGGCCAGGCGCAGCGTGGTGGCCAGGGCGTGACTGAACTCGGCCTCGTGCCTGGTGTCCCGCATCCGGACCGCGATGTCCAGGGCCCGGCGGTGCTCGGCGCACGCGTCGGCGTACCGGCCGGCGTCCCGGAACAGGCGGGCCCGGTCGTGGTGCAGATCCGCCATGATCGACCGGGAGCCGCTGCGGATCGCGAGCCGCCGGGCCACGTCGACATACCGGTGCGCGGTGTCGACACCGATCCGGCCACGCGCGTACTTCAGACGCTGGAGCAGCAGGACGGCGAGCGCGAGCGGCCCCTCCTCCTCGTGCTCGATCACCGCGATCAGCCGGAGCCGGGCGTAGTGCAGCGCCTCGTCGTAGCGGCCGAGCCGGCCGAGCACCTCGGCCAGGGTGCCCAGCGGACCGGCCGAGGAGGTCTGCATCCGCTGCCGGGCCACGATCCGACGGGACGTGTGGATCGCCTCGATCGCCTCGGCGAACCGGCCCTGTGACTGGTAGAGCGTGCCCAGGTTGCCGTAGCTGGTGGCGAGCGCGCCCGCCTCGCCGAGTTCCTCCCGCAACCGGATGGCCAGCAGTAGGTACTCCTCGGCCGGGCCGTGCTCGCCGCCCCGGGAGTAGGCCGAGGCCAGGTAGTTGGCGATGGTGGCGATGGCGCCCCGGTCACCTGACGACTCGATCCAGTGCATGGCCCGCTGGTGCAGGTCGCGGATGTCGTCCATGTAGCCGCGGAAGAAGAGCGGCTGCCAGGCGGCCCGCGGGATCCGCCAGGCATATCCGCGGCATCCGGCCGCCCCGGCCGCGTCGACCAGGGCGGCCAGGCCCGGTCGTTCCCGTTCCAACCGGGTGTGCGGGTCCTCCAGCGTCGCCACCAGGTCCGGCCGGTCCGGGCGGGGCCAGCCGAGATCCCGGCTCAGCACGTCGTGGTGGCTGGACGCGACCGCCGCGATCAGCGCGTGCAGTTCCAGGTCGAGCACGCCGGTCAGGGCCGCGTGCCGGTCGGGGCCGGGCAGGTCGGCGGCGAGCATCCCGGCGTACTCACGGATCAGGTCGTGCATCCGGTAGACGCCCCGCTCCGGTTCCTCCAGCAGGTGCACGTCGACCAACTCGTCCAGCGCGTCCCGGGCCTCGTCCAGGGTGAGTCCGGCCAGGGCGGCCACCGCGAGGTCGTCGATGGTGCCGACCGGATACACGCCGAGCAGCCGGAACACCCGCTGCAGCGGCGGCGGCAACTGCCGGTAGGTGAGGGTGAAGGCACCGGCCACGGTACGGTCCTCGGCCGCCAGCTCCGGCAACGCCGACTCGCCGAGCCGGCTGAGCAGGTCGGACACCCGCCAGCGGGGCCGATGGGCGAGCCGGGCGCCGGCCAGCCGGACCGCCAGCGGCAGGGCACCGCATCGCCGGACCACCTCGGCCGCCCCGTCCGGATCGCCCCGCACCCGCTCCCCGACGATCCGATCCAGCAGCGCCATCGCCTCGTCGTGGGCCAGGACCGGCAGTGACTCCAGCTGGATGCCGTCCAGCCCGGCCAGCCGCCGACGGCCGGTGACCAGCGCCAGGCTGCCCGGTGTGGTCGGCAGCAGATCGGCGATCTGGGCGCTGGTGGCCGCATTGTCCAGGACGATCAAGAGCCGACGACCGGCCACCTGGGTACGCCAGAACCCGACCCGCTCGACCGGCTCCGGTGGGATCTCCTCGGCGCTGTGCCCGAGCTGACGGAGCAGGGTCAGCAGGGCCGCGGCCGGATCGACCGGATCCTGCTCGCTGTGGCCCTGCAGGTCGACGAAGAGATGCCCGTCCGGGAACCGGTCGCCGATCAGGGTCGCGACGTGCAGCGCCAGGGTGGTCTTGCCGCTGCCGGCCATCCCGTCCAGGACCGCCACCACCGGACCCGACGACTCGGCCGCCTCGATCCCGGCGATCAGGCGATCGACCTGCTCGGTACGACCGGTGAAGTCGCTGACCGTACGGGGAAGGCATCGGATAGCCCCGCCGACCGGCATCGCCGGCGCCGGAACCGGGACCTCGGGCACCGCACCGGCCAGGATGTCGCGGTGCAGATCCTGCAGCTCGCGGCCGGGTTCGATACCCAGCTCGTCGCGCAGCACGTCGCGAGCCCGCCGGAACTCGGCGAGCGCGTCGGCCCGCCGCCCCGATTGGAACAGCGCCATCATCAGCTGGCCGCGCAGCCGCTCCCGCAACGGGAACCGGTCGACCAGGGAGGCCAGCTCGCCGAGCAGCTCCCGGGCCCGGCCGGCGGCCAGCTCCAGATTCATCGCGTCCTCGATGGCGACCGCGCGCCGCTCGTCGAGCATCGCCGCCGCCTGCCGGACCGCCGCCGCGTCGATCTCCGCGCACGCCGGACCGCGCCACAGATCGAGGGCCTCCCGGTACGCCGCCCGGGCGACCGCGGGCCCGGATGCCGATCGGGCGGCGTCGACGAGCATGAGGAACCGTTCCGAGTCCAGCTCGCCCGGTTCGACGCGGATCCCGTACCCCGCCGGGTCGGTCATGATCGCGTCGGCCGGAAGGCCGCGCCGCAGCCGGGACACGCAGGTCTGTACCTGGCCCCGCGCGGTGGCCGGCGGATCGGCGCCCCAGATCGCCTCGGTCAGTTCGCCGAGACTCACAATGCGCCCCGGGTGCAGGAGCATCATCGCGAGTACGACCCGATCACGCCCGGCCGTCACCGCTACCGGACGCTCATCTCTCGTAACAGAGAGTGTTCCTAGAATGTGGTAGCGCAAAGTAGCCATCCCCGTCCTGTGCGCTCGCGACCGAAGCCTACCGAGAGCCTCAAGAGCGGATCGACAGCGAATCGATAGCGGCCTACGGCAACCTTCTCCCCAGCGCCGCTTCGCCGCCGATGCTTCCAAAGAGCGCCCCCAGAGCGTGGCGAGGCGGCCCAGGCATCAACGGGGGAGAGACAGCCCGCTCGTGGTACGCCACGGGCGGGCTGTTCGTATCCCAGCGATCACACAGAGTTGGACGTCACCGGCTTCGTTACGTACCGTCGACTGGGTTTGGATGACCCCGACGAAGAGGAATCCCCGATGCGACGCGCCATCCTGGCCGTGCTCGCGGGCGGTGTGCTGGTCACCAGTGCCGCCTGTGGCGACGATGCGAAGAACGAGGACACCGCCGCGCCGGTTGTCACCACGCCCGCCGTGGCCTCGGCCCCGACCCCCGAGGCGTCGTCCGCGGCGCCCGATTTCACCGCCGACACCGTCCGCGCCTGCGAGCGTCTGGACAAGGTCTTCTCCACCGAGTTCGGTGACTTCGGCGGGGCGTTGGGCAAGATGATCGCCTACAAGGAGGCGAAGGACACCGCCAACGCCACCAAGGCGGAGAAGCAGGCCGCCACCGAGCTGAAGGTGATCGGCACGCAGATCCGCAAGGAGACCGCGAACGCGCCGGATCCCGAGCTCAAGTCGGTGGCCACCACCTCGGCGCAGCGGATCGAGACGAGCGCCAAGGATCTCACCTACATCAAGGGCATCAAGAGCACCAAGGACCTGGACGGCTCACTCCAGCAGCAGATCGCCACCTGGATCAGCCCGCTGGCCGGTTACTGCGGCGTCAAGCGAGCCGTCGAGACCCCGTCCGCCGACGCCTCGCTGTCACCCGCGCCGAGCCCGTCGCAGTAGCGGCCCCGACCGGGCCGTCGGGGCAGCGCGCCCCGGCGGCCGGTCCGATCAGCGACGGCCGATGCTGAAGATCGGGTTCGGCTTCGTCACGTCGGCGAAGAAGTCGTTGCCCTTGTCGTCGACGACGATGAAGGCGGGGAAGTCCTCGACCTCGATCTTCCAGACCGCCTCCATGCCGAGCTCCGGGAACTCCAGGACCTCGACGTGGCGGATGCAGTCCTGGGCCAGCCGCGCGGCCGGGCCGCCGATCGAGCCGAGGTAGAAGCCGCCGTAGGTCTGGCAGGCGTCGGTGACCTGCTTGGACCGGTTGCCCTTGGCCAGCATGACCATCGAGCCGCCGGCCGCCTGGAACTTCTCGACGTAGGAGTCCATCCGGCCGGCCGTGGTCGGGCCGAACGAGCCGGACGCGTACCCCTCGGGGGTCTTGGCCGGACCGGCGTAGTAGACCGCGTGGTCACGCATGTACTGCGGCATCGGCTGGCCCGCGTCGAGCCGCTCGGCGATCTTGGCGTGCGCGATGTCGCGGGCGACCACCAGCGGGCCGGTCAGCGACAGCCGGGTCTTCACCGGGTACTTGCTCAGCTCCGCGCGGATCTCCGCCATCGGCCGGTTCAGATCGATGTTGACGACCGGCGACGACTCCAGGTCGACGTCGGGCAGGTAGCGGGCCGGGTCGGTCTCCAGCCGCTCCAGCCAGACACCGGACGGGGTGATCTTGGCGACCGCCTGCCGGTCGGCCGAGCAGGACACCGCGATCGCAACCGGGCAGGACGCGCCGTGCCGGGGCAGCCGGATCACCCGGACGTCGTGGCAGAAGTACCGCCCGCCGAACTGGGCGCCGATACCGAAGTCACGGGTCAGCTCCAGGACCGCGGCCTCCAGCTCCACGTCACGGAAGCCGTGCGCCAGCATCGTGCCCGAGGTGGGCAGGTTGTCCAGATACTTCGCGGAGGCCAGCTTCGCCGTCTTCAGCGCATGCTCGGCGCTGGTGCCACCGATCACCACGGCGAGGTGGTACGGCGGACACGCCGACGTGCCGATCAGGCGCAGTTTCTCGTCCAGGAACTGCATCATGCGCTGCGGGTTGAGTAGCGCCTTCGTCTCCTGGTACAGGTACGACTTGTTGGCCGAGCCGCCGCCCTTGGCCATGAACAGGAACTTGTACGCGTCGGGGTGGCCGCCCGGATCCTCGGCGTACAGCTCGATCTGGGCCGGCAGGTTGGTCCCGGTGTTCTTCTCGTCCCACATGGTGATCGGGGCGAGCTGCGAATATCGCAGGTTGAGCCGGGTGTAAGCCTGGTAGACGCCGAGCGCGATGGCCGCCTCGTCGGTGCCGTCGGTCAGCACGTGCCGCCCACGCTTGCCCATCACGATCGCGGTGCCGGTGTCCTGGCACATCGGCAGCACGCCGCCGGCCGCGATGTTCGCGTTGCGCAGCAGGTCCAGCGCGACGAACCGGTCGTTCGGCGACGCTTTCGGGTCGTCGATGATGGCGCGCAGCTGGGTCAGGTGGGCAGGCCGCAGATAGTGCGCGATGTCGTGCATCGCCTCCGCGGTGAGCTGGGTGAGCGCGGCCGGCTCGACGGTCAGGAACCGTCGCCCGCCGGGGCCCTCGACGACATCGACACCCTCGTCCGTGACCAAGCGGTACTCGGTCAGGTCGTCGCCGGTCGGGAGGAGCGGCGAATACCTGAAATCGGCGCTGGAGCTCATGAACCGAAAGATTAGGCCAGCGGGGCGGCGCGACGCGAACCCATCCCCGCCGCTCCGCTTTTCAGGCGAACGGCAGATACGCCATGTCGCGGCCGGCGACCAGGATCATGCCGTCCGGACCCACGGTGAAAACCTTCGCATCAGTCTGCACATCGGCACGAACCGCCCCGGTAGTGAGCCCCAGTGCGGTCACCCGACCTTTGGAGGCCACGATCGCGGCGTACGGGGTGAGTGCCGCCCCGGCGTCCGGACGGTCGTCCTGTCGCCACACGTTCCGGTCCTTGGTGAACGAATATCCCCGGATCGACTGACCCTTGCGGATCACCGCATAGGTGTCGTCGACCGCGAGGACCGTCGACTCCTTGTCGCCGTACCAGAGGTTCCGCCCGTCATAACCGTTGATCAGCACCTCGCGACCGTACGGATCCACGCCGAGCACCACGTTGTACCCACCGGCCGGATCCCGGTCCTGCTCGCACGCCGAGCCGTTGTCCGCGGTCCGCAGGTTCAGCCCGTCCCGCTGCCACACCTTCTCACCACTCGGGCTGCCGCCGACCACGCCGTAGTAGCAGGTGCCGTCCCGGGCCGTGCCGGTGACCGTGAGCACCCGCCCGCCGACCACCGCGACCCGTTGGTCCCGCGCCGGACGCAGAGTCTGCACCAGCTTCCCGGTGGCCGTGTCGATCACCCGGACCTCGCCGTCGTGCGGCAGGCCGATCAGCCCGGGTAACACCGGCGGGCCGGCCACGTCGTCGTCCACCGACCCGGAGATCAGTCGCCGGGTGTCCGGCAGGTCCGGGTTGGCGGCGTCCAGGACGAACCCGATGCTGCCGGTGCCGACCGACCACAACTGGGTGCCGGACCGCGGATCCCAGGCGGTGAGCCGGCAGTCGTCGCCCCCGCCACAGCTCAGGTCCACGATCGCGTCCTGGTAGGTCCAGACCGCCGACGCCGCGGTGTCCGAGCGCCGGATCGCGCCCGTCGACGGGTCGAGCACCTGGTAGCCCTTGGTCAGCAGACGTCCGGTCACCACCACCGCGTTGGCGCCCTTGCCGGCGACCGCGGCCCAGTCGGCGTCGGACGACCACAGTTTCACGGCGGCGGTCAGGCCGTACGCCTCGACCGACGTCCGGTACTCGACGATCACCGCGTCACCGGCGATGGACACGCTCTGCGGGGTGCCGCCGAGCGACGCCTGCCAGCGGGTGCCCGGCGCGACCGGTCCGCTCGTGGTGATCCAGGACCAGAGCTGCGGCCACGGGTTCCACACCCGGGTGGTGGCCAGGACGGTGAGGGCCACCGCGGCGACGGTGACCATCCAGAGTCCCTTCCAGGAACCGCCTGCCGAGGCCATGCGGGCAGGGTAATGACCTTCGATCCCGGAAGGGTCGAGCGCGGAAAGTCCGTGTCGTCACACTATGCGTGACTTGCCGACCTCACCAGGGGCACCGTCCGGTACGGGATCAGCTCCGCGAGCGCGATGATCGTATGCGCCCGCACGATGCCCTCGTAGCCGACGATCTGGTCGATCACCCGCTGCAGGTCGGCGTTCGACCGGGCCACGATCCGGCACAGGATGTCCCCGCTGCCGGTGATCGTGTGCGCCTCCAGGACCTCGGGAATCTCCGCCAGATGCTCGGCGACGGCGTCGTGGCCGTACCGCTGACTGATCTCCAGCGTCACGAAACTCATCACGCCGAACCCGATCGCCTCGGGAGCCACCTCCGGTCCGAAGCCCTTGATCGCGCCCCGCGCGATCAGCTTGTCCAGCCTTGCCTGCACCGTCCCGCGCGCCACCGCGAGCCGCCGAGAGAGTTCCAGCACACCGATCCTCGGCTCGGCCGCCAGCATCGCAATCAGGCGTGCGTCGAGCGCATCGAGCTGGACAGTCTGCTCACCCACGACCGGAACCTATCGCACCGATTGCACACGCTGACCATCGATCATCGGAAGGGTTGCTCATGGCCATGGGCTGCGTCACTGTCAGGCCACCTGGGAGACTGTGATCAGGCCCTCGCGGCAGACGACCGCGGCGCAGGGAAGTGTCAGGCTGTCGTGGTAAAGGTTTGCGCATGAGTTCCGTTCCCGCGGGTTGGTACAAGGACCCGGCCGACACCAGTACCCAGCGCTATTGGGACGGTGAGGGCTGGCTGGGCAAGGCCATTCCGGCCGACGCCGTGCCGCCGGACGGCCCGCCCGCGGCCGAGCCGGAACCACCCGCGCCGGACCCGTCTCCGCAGCCCACGCCACCGGCCACCGGGCCGGCCACCCCGCCCGTCGCGCCGACACCGCCACCGGCCTGGGGCCAGCCGCCGCCCGGGTGGGGTCCACCCCCGGCACCGCCCGGCCCGCCTGTGGGGCCGCCGCCCGGCCCGCCTGTGGGGCCGCCTGTGGGGCCGCCTGTGGGGCCGCCGCCCGGCTGGGCTCCGCAGCCTCCGCCTCCGCCCGGCTGGCAGCCGCCGCCCGGGATGCAGCCGCCGCCCGGCTGGCAGCAGTCCCAGGCGCATCCGGCCGCCCCGCCGTATCCGTACCCGTATCCGTTCCCGCTGCCCGAGGTCCGGCCGCACGGGATGGCGCTGGCCGGGCTCGGCAAGCGGCTCACCGCACGACTCATCGACATCGTCGCGGTGCTGCTGCTCAACGTCGTGGTGAACGGCTACTTCGTGTACCTGTACATGCAGGACTTCCTGCCGATCTTCCACAACATCATGGACCGGGCCGCGACCGGCGCCACCGTGCCCGTCACCCCGCAGGGCACCCCGCGGATGGAGGTCCTGACCATTGCGATCATCGTCCTCGCCACCCTGCTCTGGTTGGCCTATGAGGCGCCGGCGATCAGCAACAGCGGGCAGACCATCGGTAAGCGGATCATGGGCATCAAGGTCGTCCCGGTGGAGAATCCAGGGCAGATCGGCTTCGCCCGGGCGTTCACCCGCTGGGCCCGACTCGGCATGTGGACACTGTTCTGGTCGTGCGGCGTCGGACTGGTCATCCAGTTCCTGTACGCGTTGTCGCCAGTCTTCGACCCCCGCCTGCGTCAAGCCTGGCACGACAAAGCGGCGGCCACCGTCGTCGTGGACGTGCCCGTGGGCGGCGTGCCACCGACCATCGATACCGGAGGATCCCGATGACCCGCCTCACCCGCGCCGACCTGGACGCGCTGCCCGCCTACGTACCCGGTCGCAGTGTCGCCGACCTGGCCCGCGAGCTGGGCATCGCCGAGGCGGTCAAGCTGGCCAGCAACGAGGTGCCGTACGGTCCGCTGCCCGGCGTGGTCGAGGCGGTCACCGAGGCGGTCCGGACCGTCCACAGGTACCCGGACATGGGTGTCGTCGAGCTGCGCGACCGCATCGGCGCCTGGCTCGGCGTCGACCCGGCCCGGGTGGTCACCGGCTGCGGCTCGGTGGCGCTGGCCGAGATCCTGGTCAAGGCCACCTGTCTGCCGGGTGACGAGGTCGTCTACTCGTGGCGGTCCTTCGAGGCGTACCCGATCATCGCCGCCGGAGCCGGCGCCACCAGCGTTCGCGTACCGAACACCGCGGAGCACGGGCACGACCTGGCCGCCATCTCCGCCGCGATCACCGATCAGACCCGGCTCGTCTTCGTCTGCAATCCGAACAACCCGACCGGCACGTTCCTGCGCGCGGCCGAGCTCGACCGATTCCTCGCCGACGTGCCGTCCGACGTGCTCGTGGTGCTCGACGAGGCGTACCGGGAGTTCGTCACCGACCCGGAGGTGCCGGACGGCCTCGCCACCTACGGCGACCGGCCGAACGTCGTCGTGCTGCGCACCATGAGCAAGGCGTGGGGCCTGGCCGGTCTGCGGATGGGCTACCTGGTCGCCCAGCCCGAGGTCGCGGCCGCCGTCCGCAAGGTCGTCACCCCCTTCTCCACCAGCCTGGTCGCCCAGGCCGCAGCGCTCGCCGCCCTCGATCAGGAGGAGGAGGTACGCCGCCGCTGCGCCCTGGTCGTGTCGGAGCGGACCCGCGTCACCGAGGCGCTGCGCAAGCTCTCCCTCGACGTGCCGGACAGCCAGGCCAACTTCGTCTGGCTGCCACTCGGTGACCGGACCGCCGGGTTCACCGCCGCCTGCGAGAGCCGCGGCGTGATCGTGCGCGGCTTCCACCCGGAGGGTGTCCGGGTGACCATCGGCACCCCCGAGGAGAACGACCTCTTCCTGGCCACCGCCGAGACCGCCCTCGCCTGACCGTTCGTGCCTCCGGCCCGCCCGCGGCCCGATCCGGGTCGTGGGCGGCGCTTTCAGTGAGCGACGCTCGCTTCGATGCGGTCGTGCTCCTCGTCGCTGATCCGGGCCGGGAACACTCCGCGCCACAGCGCCACCAATACGCACGCCACCAGCACGAACCCGGCTCCGAGCACCGGCAGCACACCCAGCTGCCCGGCGCTGACGAACCGCTCCCCCACGAACGCCCCGCTGCCGATCCCGATCTGGAACGCGACCACATAGACCGCCGAAGCCGCGTCCCGGGCGGTGGGCGCGACCCGCAGCGCCGCCGACCCGAGGAACACCGGGATCGCGTTGAACGCGCCACCCCACACGAGCACCGCGGCCGCCGTCGCGGCCGGCCCCAGCACCGGCGCGAGCAGCACCATCGACCCGGCCGCGGCGGCCGTCAGCCCGATCACGAACGGCCCGGGCCGCCGGTCCACGAACCGCCCGACCACGAAGTTGCCGATCAGCCCGACCGCGCCGTACCCCAGCAGCAACGCACTGAGCGCCGGCCCGTCCAGCCCGGCGTCCCGGCGAACCAGCGGCGCGATGTACGTGTAGGCCGCGAAGTGCCCCACCACCAGCACCACGGTGATCACGCAGAGCCCGGTGACCCGCCCGTTGCGCAGGATCAGCACGGCGTCCCGGAGCTGCCTACCGAGGGCCGCCTCCCGGTCCCGGGGCAGCGGCTGCATCGCCGGCAGCAGCAGAAGCAGCGCGACCAGGCAGATCGCCCCGGCGACGGCCATCAGCCCGATCGACAGCCGCCAGCCCAGCCACTGCCCGAGAGCGGTGCCGAGCGGCACACCGAGCACGATGGCCAGCGAGTTCCCGATGAAGACCAGCGACGTGGCCCGGCCCACCTGCCCCGGTGGTGCGAGCCGGGCGGTGATCGGCCCGATCACCGACCAGAACACACCGTGCGCCAGCGCGCAGATCAACCGGGACAGCACGAGCACCAGGAAGGTCGGCGCGAGTGCCGCGGCCGCCTGGGAGACGACGAAGACCGCTACCGTGGCGGCGAGCAGGCTGTGCCGGGGCAGCCGCATGGTGAGCGCGGTGAGCGGGATCGTGCTGACCGCGGCGATCACGGCATAACTGGTGAGCAGCAGCCCGACCTGCGCCTCGGTGACGTGGAGGCCTTCCGAGATCTGCGGGAGGAGACCGACGGGCAGAGTTTCGGCGGTGACGTAACAGAAGGTGGAGGTGCCGAGGACGACGAGCGCCGGGCGGTTGAGTCTCACCCTTCGCACAATAAACTCCGAGACAGAGCTTAAAAAGGGAGTACGCCTGTGACGACCCGCTCCACCCGTGTTCTCGGTCGGGAACCGAGGTGACGACCCGCTCCACCGCACTGCTCGGCATGGTGCACCGCAACCCGGGCGTGACCCGTGCCGACGCGGCCCGCCTCCTCGGCGTGGGTACCGGCGCGGCCACCGAACTCGTCACCAGGCTCAGCCGTGCCGCCCTGCTCACCCAGGCCCCCGCCGCCCCGAGCGGCACCCGCGGCCGTCCCACCACGATCCTGCTGCCACACCCCGACGGCCCCCTGGTCCTGGCCCTGGCGATCACTCACGAGGCGTGGCGGCTCGACGTCGTCGCCCTCGGCGGCACCGCCCTCGCCTCCCTCTCGGAACGGCACGGCGGCGCTCCCTGGGCCGAGGTCCGCGCGGCGGTCACCGTCGCGATCAAAGACTTCCTCGCACGGTACGGCGACCGCCTCCGCGCCATCGGCATCTCCGTTCCCGGTCCCGTCTCCCGCAGCCTGCGCCTGGACGCGTTCAACTCCGACTGGCACGGCATCGACCTGAACGACCTGTGGCCCGAGGCCGGACTCCTGGTCGCCGGCAACGACGCCACCCTGGCCGCCACCGCCGAACACCGCCGGGGCGCCGCCACGGGCGCCGCCGTGGCCCTGCACCTGCGTATCGAAGCCGGCCTGGGCGGCGCCGTGATCGACGACGGCCACCCGGTGATCGGCGCCCATGGAGCAGCCGGCGAATTCGGCCACATGCCGTTCGGCGACCCGACCGTCCGCTGCGGTTGCGGCGCACACGGCTGCTGGGGAACGGCCGTCGACGGCACCGCACTGGCCCGCCTCCTGGGCGACCCCCACCCCCGCGACCCGGTCACCTATGCCCGTCACGTGATAGCCACCGCGACCCGGGCGCTACGCTCCCAACGCTCCCGCCAGGACCTGGCCGGCCTACCCCCACCGACCGAAGCCTTTCCGTCAGTCACCCCACCGACCGAAGCCCTGCCGTCAGTCACCCCACCCACCACAGCCACACCGGCAGCCACTCCACAACCCGCAGCCACGCCGCTCACCACCACGGCAGCCACCGCCGCCACGCCGCTCACCACCGCGGCCGCGCCGCTCACCACAGCCACCGCGGCCACGCCGGTTTCGCCGTCACCGCCCACCACGGCAACGCCGCTCACCACAGCAACCCCGACCATGCCGGTCATCACGGCCACCGCGCCCACGCCGGTCGCCCTTGGTGCTCTGGCCGCCGGCAGCCCGTACAGCTCGGGTGAAAGTGGCCCCGACATCGACCCGGAAGCCGCCGCCGAAGCGGTGCGCACCGTCGGCGTCGCGCTCGGCCGCGGAATCGCCGGCCTGGTCAACGCTCTGGACCCGGACCTGGTGACACTCGGCGGCCTGGGTGTCGACCTGCTGGCCGCGGTCCCCGAGGTGATCGACGCCGCCTACCGTGACGGCCTCATGCTGATCCATCGGGAGTCACCACCCCCGGTGCTGCCCGCGGCGCTCCCGGACGACGAGGGCCCCATCGCGGGCGCCGCCGAGGAGGCCTGGTCGGCCCTGCTCCCCCGCCTGACCTGACCGTCTCAGTCCGGAAGCGCGACCAGCAGAACCGTGTCCGGCGTGAAGTAGTAGACCGGGGACTCCGGATCATCTGACGCGTCCCGGTTGAGGCGTTCGATGGCCAGGAAACCGTCGGTCAGGTGGTAGAGACCGGGCTTCCAGTCGAGGGTGTCCTCCTTGTCCGGCGCGAAGAGCAGCGGCATCGAATACTTCAGATCCCCGGTCCGGACGTCCACCCCCCTCAACATGTTCTCCGGCGTCAGCAGCAACACCGTCTCCGAGTCTCCCCCAAGCACCCGGGCCGGCCCCGAAGTTGTCCACAGGGCCGCTCCATCCACAGTCCGAGCGGCAACCGCCGGGAAAAAGGAGGAAGGTGTGGTCCCGGGCGGCGTCAACGGCAGCCCGTCGACGGGAGCGGAGGTGGACGGTGACGGCGAGACCAGGCCGGCAGAGACCGAGACCGAGACCGGGCCCGGAGCGGAGGTGGACGGCGACGGCGAAACCGGGCCGGCAGAGACCGGGGCCGAGCCCGGAGCCGAGGTGGACGATGACGGCGAAACCGGGCCGGCAGAGACCGCGGCCGAGCCCGGAGCCGAGGTGGACGGGCCGGGCGTCACCGGCGGCGCCGACGGGGCGGGAGCGTCGGCTTGCGCGGCGGTGATGACGGTGCCCGCCACCAGGACAGCGAGTGGATCATCGAGCGCCGGGACCCGCCGAGGCTCCGCCGCGGTGGCGAGCCACCCCTGGCCCGCGCCGTCGCGGAACGCGTCACAGCCGGAGTTCCCGCAACCGACCGGGCTGAAGGGACCGGTCGGCCATCCGGTGAGCAGCTCACCCGACGTCGCGTCGTAGGCGCCGGTGGCACAGAGGTAGGCGCCAGCGCTGGTGGTGAAGCCCTCCGAGCACCCGGCCGGGACAGTCGTCGTCCAGCTCGACCGGCCGGTGCTCACGGCGTACCCGGAAAGGATCTGCCCCTCGGTGACCAGGACGTTTCCGCCGGCGATCCGCAAACCGGGAGGATTCCAGACGGCCGCGGCACCGGTCCGGTGTCCGGCATAGCCGGGCCCTTCCGGCCCGTCGGCGCGCCAGGTCTCTTTTCCGGTACGAGAATCGATCGCCACCAGTTTCCCGTCGGACCACCTGGTGATCACCGTCGTGCCGCTCGCCACGATCGCGCTGAGCTGTTCCGGCCACCGGCGGAAGGACCACCGCGCGGTGTAGACGGCACGAGCCGTGACCGGTCCGTCCGCCCGCACCTGGTGCTTCGCCGCATAGACGCGCACCGTCCCGTCGACGACGAGCGGCGCCACATTGAGTCGGCTGGTCACGCCGATCTGCCGGGACGAGGGTGTGGGAGGGTTCGGCGTCCTGGCGCTCGCCGACAGCTCAGCGGGAGCCAGCACACGCCAGCCGATCAGGCCGCTCACCACCAGCAGAAGCGCCGCCACCGTGATTCGCAGCAGCACCCGGTTCACGGCCGTGAGTATTCCAGGTCGTATCCAGCCTGCTCATCCGCGGGCGGCCCGCGGCCCGTCGGGGACGTGCTATTCGTAGCCGCCGTTGATCAGGCCGAGCCGGACGAGTTCGGTCAGCGGCTCGACGACGTTGGCGGCGCCGAAGCCGACGAAAAGGGGCCGCGGCCCGTCCCGATGGGTGCGGGCCGGCTCGACGAGCGGGACCGGGTGGGTGGCCGCGAGCGCTTCGGCGACCTCGGCGACCTCGCCCCCGCCCGCGGCGATCAGAGTGGCGACCAGCACGTTGAGGAAGCCGTGGTGGGTGAACCCGGTCTCCGGATCGGTGTGCCGGGTGGCATGCCGCAGACCGGCGGCGAGTTTGAACGGCAACTGCCGGTCGCGGCAGGCGCAGATCACCGCGGCCAGTTCGACGGGTGTCGGGAAGAGTTCCGCGGCCAGGCCGCCGACTCGGAACTTCGGCGCGATCGACAGACCGCCGGCGCGTGCCTCGGCGACCGAGTCGAGGGCGGAGAGCAGCCCCCAGCTGAGCGGGATCTCGGCGTAGAGGGGCAGACCGTTCTGCGCCTCAGCGAACCGGCAGAGGGTGGCGACCCCCGGTTGTGGGTCCTCACCGCGCCTGGCCACCGCTGCTTCGACGTGTTCGACCACCACTCCGGCGGCCTGGAGTTTCTCGACTGTGGCGGGCAGGGCCGCGGCCGGCACGTCGCCGATCAGACCGGCAGTGAGGCGGGGCATCTGTTCGATACCGACCGTCGATGCCGGCACGAGCAGCGATCCGACCAGGCCCCGATACCAGGCGGTGGCGTGCTCGTGGTGCTTGGCGACCGCGTCGGTCAGGCCGATCGGGCTGGGTGGGAGCAGGGAAGCGTCATCGACCAGCCCGGCGTAGAGCGGAGGCACCATCGTTGACACGAATCCGAACCTAATAGACGGCGTGAGATACGGACAACCAAGTCCGTTATGTCACTTCCCAGCCCGATCGGGCAACACGACGCCGGTCACCGCGGCACGACGCCGGACGAGTGTCGCCCGTGCGGGGTGCCGCGCGTCCCGGAATCCGCCGGTCAGGGGCGGCGGTGCAGCAGCACCACGAGCTCGGCCACCGCCGCGGTGACCATCCCGGCGACGAGTGGCACCGGTCCGCCGACCACGGCATAGCCCAGCAGGAACAGCGGCGCGGCGAAGGTCAGATAGACCGCCCCGGCGAGCAGCCGGTCACCGGCCCGCAGCCGGCGCAGGACGACTCCGGCAGGTTCGGGCAGCCGCCCGCGGAACCAGAAGACGACGGCACCGAAGACGAGGACACCGATCAGGCCCGCCCACACGCGGGAGATCCCGGCGCTGATCAGCGTCATCGCGGCGGCCACGACAGCGGCGATGACGACACCACCGGCGCCGTATCCGACTGTCTCCCGGACCGCCTGGGTCGACTCCTCGGAGATGTCGAGGACCGGCCGGGGCAGGCTGACCGAGGGTGGGGCGGGCGGGGCAGGCGGGACCGGCTCGTCCAACGCGGCGGGCGAATCGGGCACCTCGGACGACGCCGGCGGGGGTGGCGGCGCCTGTGGCGAGCTGAGTGACGCCTCCTCGGCGAGGTCCTCGATGGCTCGTGCCCAACGCCGCCGTTCGAATCGCACGATGCCTGTCGCGCGGCCCGCGTCACCTATCGTCGAGTCGAGTTCGAGGGCTTCCCCGTAGGCCCGCTGAGCCAGGTCGAACAGGCGCAGCCGGGCGGCGACCACAGCCAGGACCAGGTGCGCCTCGGCCTCGGTCGGTGCGACGCGAACGCCGTTCCAGGCTGCGTTGAGCGCCTCCTGCCCGTTGCGGGACTCGCTGAGCAGGGCCGCGCCGGTGCGCTGCGCATACGGATCGTCGGGCCAGTCGCGGAGGATCTCGGCGGCGATCCGGGCGGCATCGGCGTAGCGCCGACTGTCGACGAGCGCCATGGCCCGGACCACCAGGGCGGACAGTGCCTGCGGGTCGGCGGTGGCGGCCCGGTCCGCGGCGGCCAGGGCCTCGGCGGGCTGGTCGGCAATGAGATGGATACGGGCGAGAGTGGCGAGGAGGGTGACCTCGTGAGGTTCGGCGGTCAGGCCGGCCGCGATCTCGTCGGCGGCCTCGTCATAGCGGCCGAGGTCGGCGAGAAGGAGGGCACGCTGCCGGTGCTCCTCCGGGGTGGTATCGGGCTCCAAGGGGGCGGGCACGTGCCGACTTTAGGCCGTCTACCTGGAAATCACCCGAGTCGGGGTGACCCGGCACACCACCCGGACGACGCCCGGGGTGTCGGCGGTCCACGGCTCGTTGGCGTACTTGTAGCTGAGCTCCCCGATCAGGTCGTCCTCGTCGTCGGTGAGCCCGACGGTCCCTTCGACGGTGATGTACGCGTACGGCTGGGCCGGATCGAACGCACAGATCGAGACGCGCGGGTCACGTTCCATGTTCCGGGCCTTGATCCGGCCCCGGGTGGTGGAGAAGAGGACGTCGTCCCCGTCGCGCTTGACCCAGATCACGGTCGACTGTGGGCTGCCGTCCTCGTTGATCGTGGTCAGCACCGCATAGGTGGGGTTGTCGATCAGCGTCCGGGCGGGTCCGGGCAGCGCGACGGTCATGGCAGTGATCATGCCCGATTCAGCCGCCGACCCTACCCGTGACGCTCACCACCGACCCGATTCGTGACGCTCGGTCGCGGCGTGGACGATCGCCACGGCAGTCCCGGCGAGACCCTCCCCGCGACCGGTGAGCCCGAGCCCGTCCGTAGTGGTTCCGGCCACCGTCACCGGCGCGCCGACCGCCTCGGAGAGGACCTTCTCGGCCTCGGCGCGGCGCTTGCCGATCTTCGGACGGTTGCCGATGACCTGGATCGACACGTTGCCGATCGCGAAACCAGCGGCCCGGACGCGGCGCGCGGTCTCGGCGAGCAGGGTGACACCTGCCGCACCGGCCCACTCCGGTCGGCTGGTGCCGTAGTTGCTGCCGAGGTCACCGAGCCCGGCCGCGGAGAGCAGGGCGTCGCAGGCGGCGTGTGCGGCCACGTCGGCGTCGGAGTGCCCGGCCAGGCCCGGCTCATCGGGCCAGTGCAGACCGGCCACCCAGCAGGGGCGCTCCGGGTCGAAGGCATGAACGTCGGTGCCGATCCCCACCCGCGGAATGATCACGCCGAAAGCCTAGCCCCGCCCCGACGGGCCGAAACCAGCCGCCACACCCGAAAGCCGAAACCACGCACCGAAGCCGAAAGCCGGGCCGGAGCCAGACGTCGACCCCGGGGCCAGACGTCGACCCCGAGGCCGGAACGGGCCGTCAGGACTCGAGGGTCAGCAGGTGGGTGGCGAGAGCCAGGTCGAGTGGCCGGGTGACCTTCAACGCGAAGTCGGACCCGGGCACGCAGATCACCGGCCGGCCCAGTTTCTCCACCGCGCCGGCGTCGTCGGTGTGGAGATCGGCGGCGGCCGCGTGGGCGGCCCGGAGGACCGGCGCCCGGAAACCCTGCGGTGTCTGCACGGCACGCAGCACCGATCGGTCGACGGTGCCGAGAACGGTGCCGTCGGCCGCGACCTCTTTGATCGTGTCGACCACGGGCAGCGCCGGAATGACCGCGTCGGCCCCGGCACGGACCGCGGCGGCGACCCGCTCGAAGAGCTCCGCGGGCGCCAGGCAGCGGGCCGCGTCGTGCACCAGGACGATGCCGATGTCCTCGGGAACGACGGCGAGGGCGGCGGCGACCGAATCCTGCCGCTCGGCGCCACCGGCCACGACGACCACCGGTGCGACCGGGCTGAGCAGGGCGTGAACGGCCTCGACGTCGGCTGGCGGGGCAGCCACCACGATCATGCGGACCGAGGGGGCGGCAGCCGTCCGGCGGACGGCGTGGACGAGGAGCGGTTCGCCGTCGAGCAGGCGAAGCGCCTTGGGGGCTCCGGGACCGAGGCGCACTCCGGCGCCCGCGGCCGGAACGACGACGGCGACGTCACCGCGAGCATTGAGCTGCGCGGTCACGTCGCCGTCGTTGTCGCCGGACACACCAGGTGAGTCAGACACAGTGAAGAGGGATGGGCGTTTTCGGATCAGGCCTCGGTGAGGACCTTGTCGAGCAGGACCTCGGCCTCATCCTTGGTGCTCTTCTCAGCGAGGGCGACCTCGCCGACCAGAATGTCACGAGCCTTGGCGAGCATCCGCTTCTCACCCGCCGACAGGCCCCGCTCACGCTCACGACGCCAAAGGTCACGAACAACTTCCGCGACCTTGAGCGGGTTACCGGAAGCGAGCTTCTCCAGGTTGGCCTTGTAGCGCCGCGACCAGTTGGTCGGCTCCTCGGTGTGCGGAGCGCGGAGGACGTCGAAGACCTTGCCCAGGCCTTCCTCGCCGACCACTTCGCGCACGCCGACTTCCTCGGCGTTCTCAGCGGGCACCCGAACAGTCAGATCGCCCTGGGCGACACGCAGAACGAGATACTGCCTTTCAACGCCCTTGATGACCCTAGTCTCGATTGCCTCGATGAGTGCGGCCCCGTGGTGGGGGTAAACAACGGTCTCGCCGACACTGAAAACCATAGGTTCGAAACCCCTTTCGCTGTGTCTAGGGTAACACGCTCAAGCGGCCGTGTCTCGCCCTGACGGTCACTGTTAGTGCAGCTCAGAGGCCCTGTGATGGGGCTTTCTCCCGCTTGACAGCGAAGCCGGAAGCTGCCTAAGTAACACAAAGTGACATTCCTGTCACGGCTCCCGCCAACGAGCCCGCACCTACCAAGTCGGGAATTCCGGACCTGATGGCTTTGTCAGATCAAGCTTATCGCTAATGTCCGCATCAGTGCAGCACTGGCGGTGCGGGCCGCCGTGCGAGAGGCTGGACGGAAGTTCCCCGACCGAAGCAAGATCTGGTCGGCCAGGGGGGAGGTGAGTCATGGCTGGCGCAAGCGACAACGGCGGCAGGCCGCCCGGGGGCGGGCCCCCCGACGACCTCCCGGACTTCCCCGAGGAGTGGGGCGTCATCGTCATCCCCGACGACCTCTCCGAGCTCGCCGACGAGGTCGAGGCGGTGCGTGCCGAGCTGCACACCGGCCCACCGCTCACCGGTTGGCAGCGCTTCATCAGGCGGCCCGCGGTCCGGCGTCTACGCAAGGCCGGGGCGCTGCTCGTACGCACTCCGGCACTGATCGTCTCGATGGCGATCCTGGTCACCGTGGCCAGCCTCTTCGCCTCGGCGTGGCCCGGCCCGCCACGGCAGCCGGCCAGCCAGCGGACCTCCGGCACCACCGAGGCACAACTGGACATCCTGCCCGCATGGGAGCTGACCGACGCCGAGGGCGAGGCGGCGCCGCTCGTCGGTCGGCTGCCCGCTGTCCTGCTCCTCACCGACGGGTGCGACTGCGCGAGACTTCTCGCCGAAACGGCCGCCGCCGCGCCCGACGGTGTCTCGGTCCTGGCGATCACGGCGATCCGGCCGTCGATGAGCGCCGCCTCCATGGGCACGCTCCCGGCCGTGCAGACCCCGTCCGCCGACGGCAGGGGAATCAGCTACCTCCTGGACCCGACGGACACGCTGCGTGATGATCTGCATCTGAGTACGCCGGACGGTACGGCCGCTGTGATTCTCGTCGACAAGCAGCAAAAGATCGTCCGGATACATCCGCGGACCGCCTCCATCGAGACGTTCCGTCCCGATCTGCTCCGCCTATAAAGACCAAACCCCCGATTTGGTACGGCGAGCGACAACCCAACCGCAACCACCCCACCCGTGGCCACCCCGCGACGCCCGCGAGGCTCCCGCCCCCGAAGCCGCCTCCGGGCTGTTGCCCGCGACATCGATGAGGCCCGCACGAGACGGTGGCGGGAGTCCCCCGATCCGGGGTGCGGGTTGAGTGGGATCACCCGTTCGAGCGCTGGAGGGCGTAGCGGAAGACGACCGGGCCCGGGGATTCGACGGCCACTCGCATGTGCAGTTCGTCGAACAGGCCCACGGAGATGATCTCCGGAGTCCGGGAGCCGGAGCAGCGGACGCCCCGCCCGGAGTCGCCGATGCCGAGGCTCACCCGGACCCGACTGCCGTCCTCGCCGGCGCAGACCACCGAGATCAGGAAGTCACCCTGCTCCACCTCGACCACCTCGTCGTGGCCGACCCCACCCTCCAGGGCCAGCGTGTTGGCGAGTTCCTGGTCGCCGACGTCGGGCAGCAACTGCTCGGCCTTGTACCGCCAACTGATCAGCCGTTCGTCGCCGGACTGACGGGGTGCGGCACGCCACCACCACCCGACACCGACCATCAAGATCAATGCGGCAAGCGTGTACAGCACGGCGCCGCGTCCCCGTTCACCGCTCACGCTCTGAGAGTAGAGCCCTCCAGAAGAGTGACATAGAGCGTGAGTCCGGGCCCGAACGCGAGCATCACCATCGATCTCGGCGGGACCGGGCGGCGGCGGAGTTCATCGAGGACCAGCAGTACGGTCGGCGACGAGCAGTTGCCGTGGACGGCGAGCACCGAGCGGGACTCGGCGAGCGCCGCCTCGGGTAGGCCGAGCTGTTCCTGGACGACGTCCAGGATCCGGGGACCGCCCGGATGCACCGCCCACCCGTCGACGTCGCCGATGCGCAGGCCGTGCCGGGTGAGGACCTGCTCGACCAGCCCCCGGACGTGGGCGGCGAGCACCGACGGCACCTGCGGGGACAGTCCCATCCGGAAGCCCTGGTCGGTGATCTCCCAGGTCATGTGGTCGGCGGTGGAGGTGTCGGTGATCGCGGCGGTCTCGCGTACGGCGTACCCCGAAGGATCGTCGGTGACCACGACGGCGGCCGCGGCGTCGGAGAACAGCGCGTGGGAGACGATCTGCTGGATGTCCGTCCGGGAACCGGACGGCTGGAGATGCAGGCTGGTGAGCTCGGCACAGAGCAGCAGGCCGGGCCGCCCCCGAGCGGCGACGAAGTCGCTGACCGCACCCAGCCCGGGTAACGCCGCGTAGCAGCCCATGTGGCCGACGAAGAGCCGTTGCACGCTCGGTGACATGCCCATGTCCCGGGCGAGCAGAATGTCCAGTCCGGGTGTGGCGTAACCGGTGCACGAGCAGACCGCGAACAGGCCGAGATCACCCGCCTCGAGGCCCGCGTCGGCGAGCGCCCGGCTGATCGCGGACTTGCCCAGCGGCATGACTTCGGCCTGGTAGCGGCGCATCCGGCGCTCGGTCGACCAGTCGGCGACGTCCTCGATGAGCGGGCTCACCGCGGCGTGCCTGCTGCGTACGCCGGAATTCTCGAAGATCCGCCGGGCCAGACCCTGACGTGCCCCGGCGTAGTGCCGGCCGAAGTAGCCGTCCCAGATCTCGGCCTGACCCGTGGACGGCGGGAAGGCGACGCCCAGGCCGGTGATCGCGGGGGTGGTCACCAGCGCGGGGCGGTGCCGTCGGTGTCCGGGTCGCCGCCGAGCGCGTCCACCCCGAGCCAGTCGGCGCAGACGTCACTGGTGGCCGGTTGCAGTGACCCGGCGCGGGCGTCCCGGTAGAGGCGTTCGAGTGGGTGGCCGCGGCGCATCGCCGAGGTTCCGGCGGCCTCCAACATCGACGCCGCGACCTCGGCGGCGGTCGTCCCGGCGAGCAGTTTCGCCCGCCACACCCAGCGGTTGGTCTCGGCGTCGCCGGGTGACGTGTCGACCCGGCGGGCCGCCTCCCGTACCACCAGTCGCGCGGCGGCCACGGCGGCGTCGGCCCGACCGATCCGGGCCCGCACCGCGGGGAGCCGATCCAGCCCGCGGGCCTGGACGTGCTCCACGGCGGCGTCCACCGCGGCCCGGGCCACACCCACATAGACGGCGGCGTAGCTGGCCACCATCCAGTGCGGCGCCAGCTGAGCCACCACCAGGGCCAGACCCTCGACCCCACCGAGCAGGGCCGCCGCCGGAACGGTGACGTCGACGTGCAGGTCGTGCGAGGCGGTGGCGCGCATGCCGAGCGCGTCCCAGGTCGGCTCGACGGTCAGACCGCCCCCGGCCGGAACCAGGAACTGGGAGACCTGCGACGGATCGTCGGCACTGCGGGCGGCGATCAGGTACGCGTCGGCGTGCCCGGCCCCGGAGCAGAAGGTCTTCGAGCCCCGGATCCGGTACGACTCCCCGTCCCGTCGGTACGTGGTGGTCAGCTGGGACAGCCGGGAACCGGCGCCGTGTTCGCTCATCGCCACCGCGTACCAGCTACCGGCCGCGGCCGCCTTGAGCGCGTCGTCCCGGGCCGTCAGCGCCGCCGGTGGGAGCCCGAGCGCCTCGGCCAGTTCGTCGGTGACGCCACTGAGGGCGCCGGTCACCGAGGCGTGCATGTTGAAGACCAGGGCGGTGGCGCCGTTGCCCCGAGCCAGTTCGTAGGCGACCTCGGCGTACTCACTGAAGCCCGCCCCGGCCCCGCCCAGCCGCGCCGGGACCATCAGGCCGAAGAAGCCGCCGTCGCGGAGATCGGTGAAATCGTCCGCCGGAAAGGCGCCGTCCCGGTCGGCGACCGCCGCCCGGGCCGCGAATCTCGGTGCCAGCCGTCGCGCCTCATCCAGCATGCTCATGCCCCTCGATACCCCGGATTCTGGTGCCGACACCCTGATAGAGGACCGCGGTGGACGGGACCGGCACGATCCGCCGCCCGTACGCCGCCCGCCGCAGCACCAACCAACGGAACAGCCCGGTCAGGGTGGGTCGCACCCCGCGGATCCGCAGTCGCACCCCGTGCCGGGCGAACTCGGCGACCAGCCGTCGCGGCGGCACGAACAGCGCCGGATCGTGCAGGCCGAGCGGGGCGATCCCGAGCCGCTCGCCGAGGGTCACCGTGATCAACCGGCTCAGCGCGGTGTCGTTGATCGTGTCGAGCACCACCAGGCCGCCCGGGCGCAGCACCCGGCACAGCTCGGCGACCGTGCCGGGCAGATCGGTGACGTGCTCCAGGACCTCGCCGGCCACCACCACATCGGCACCGCCGGCCCGCAGCGGCAGCGCCGTCACGTCACCGTTGACCGCGGTCATGCCGTGCGACACCGCCTGCGCGAGCCCGGTGCGGCGCAGGTCGACGCCGATGTGTCGATAGCCCTTGCCCCGCAGGTGCGGTGCGAGCAGGCCACCACCGCAACCGGCGTCGACGAGAACCAGGCCGGGACGTGCGGCGGGTGGGACGAGAGCGGCCCGTGCGGCGGCGAGCCAGTGCAGGAGGGCGAAGGTTCCGGCGGGGCGCCACCACTCGGCGGCGAGGTCGTCGTACTGACGTGGATCGTTGCGCGGCATCGATCGCATGTGATCGAGCCTGGCACGGGTCGGCCGGGGCGGCCACACTTGTCAGGCATGTCCCGAGTGCTCGCGCTGATCAGATCGGCCCATCCGGAACCGGGTGGGGCCGTCACCCTCGCCATCACCCTGCTCGCTCTCGGCGCCGGGCACCGGGGGTGGCGGCTGGCGGCGGTCGCGGCCACCGTGGCGGCCTCCCAACTGGCCGTCGGCTGGGTCAACGACCGGGTCGACGCGGAACGTGACCGAATCGCCGGGCGGCGTGACAAGCCGCTGGTGGTGGGGGCGGTCTCCGGGCGTACCGTGGCGATCGCGGGGTTGCTCTCGGCCCTTGCCGTCCCGTTGCTCGCGCTTCCGCTCGGCGGGCCGGCCACGTCGGCGATCACGGTGGCCACGGTGGTCGCGCTGCTCTACGACCACCCGCTCAAGAGCACGGTGTTCTCGGTCCTGCCGTACCTGATCGCTTTCGGTCTTCTACCGGCTTTCGTGGTCTTCGCCCTTCCCGGCGCCCCGACGCCGCCGGCATGGCTAATCCTGGCGGGTGCGCTGCTCGGCGGCGGCGCGCATTTCGCCAACGTGCTGCCGGACCTGGCCGACGACGCGGCCACCGGGGTGCGCGGCCTGCCGCACCGGATCGGTGCCGCGGGATCGCAACTGGCCGCCGCGGGGCTCCTGCTGGGCGCGACGGTCACCCTGGTCCTCGGACCGCCCGGGCCGCCGTCGTGGTCCGGGCTCGCGGCGGGCGCGGCCGCCGTCGTGATCCTGCCCCTCGGTTGGTACGCCGCCCACCGCGCCGAAGGACGCCCGACCGCCCTCTTCCGTGCGGTGCTCGTGGTGGCCCTGATCGACGTTCTACTGCTGGTTCTGAGTGGCCGGGTGACCTGATGGATGGGTCCCCGCACGCGCGTGATCGCCGCCCACTACGCTGATCTAACACCCTGGTGTCTCTATTTGGAGGATCGTGATGCGCTCCCTGGGAACCCGTCGCGCCGCTCTGGTCGCGGGTGCCGCCACGGTCGCCGCCCTCGCTCTGGGCGCGTGCTCGGCCGGCCAGGTCGCCGAGACCGCCATCCTGGACACGCCGATCGCCGGCGTGAACGCGGCGTCCGAGTCCGAAGCGGGCAAGGTGCTGATCCGCAACCTCCAGGTGGAGTACCCCGGCATCAAGGGTTACGAGGCCAACGGAAACGCGCCGCTCGAGGTCAGTCTCTTCAACGAGACCAACGAGGCGGTCACCGTCACGATCAGCAGCCAGCCGGCCGCCGACCGGCCCGACGTGATCACCGCCAGGCAGGTCGGGTTCGTCAGCACGGCGACCGTGACCACGCCCGGTGAGGTCGCGGGCGCGTCGGCCGACCCGAGCGGCTCGGCTTCGCCGGCGGCGAGCGCCGAGCCCGCCAGCACGGTGCGCCCGGCCCAGATCAAGATCGAGGCGCAGGGATCGGCCGTCTTCAAGCCGACCGACGCCGCCACGCTGCAGGCCGTCGGCCTGAGCGGCGAGCTGAAGCCGGGCATGGTCGTCAACCTGGTCTTCGAGTTCAGCAACAACGCGACGCCGCTGACCCTGCAGGCCCCGGTCGCCTCGCCGCTGACCCCGGCCCCGCGCGGCTCGGCCGAGATCCACGAGGAAGCGGCCGAGGGCGGTCACTGACCGGGTTTGTCGCACCCCCGAGCTAGCGTGTCGGGGTGACGACCTCCCGTTCGGCGGCCAAGGCTCCCAAGGCCGCCTACGTCTGTGACGCGTGCGGCCACCAGCCGCCGAAATGGCTGGGCCGCTGTCCCGAGTGTGGCGAGTGGGGCTCGATCATCGAGTCCACGGTGACCGTTCCGGTCTCCGGGCGGGTGGTCAGCTCCCGCATGCCGGCCGAGCCGGCCCGGCCGATCGCGCAGATCAGCGCGGCCCCGGCCCGGGCGGTCGCCACCGGCGTGAGCGAGCTCGACCGGGTCCTCGGCGGTGGGCTGGTGCCCGGCGCGGTCGTGCTGCTGGCCGGCGAGCCCGGCGTCGGCAAATCCACCCTGCTGCTCGACGTCGCCCAGCAGTGGGCGGTCGGTGCGGGCACCCCGTCCCTGGTGGTCAGCGGCGAGGAGTCGGTCAGCCAGGTTCGGCTGCGGGCCGAGCGGCTCGGTGCCCTCCACGAGAAGCTCTATCTGGCTTCGGAAAACGATCTGGGCACCGTGATCGGTCATCTCGACGCGGTCCGGCCGGGCCTGCTGATCCTCGACTCGGTGCAGACCGTCTCGGCGCCCGGCACGGAGGGTGTGCCCGGCGGTGTCACTCAGGTTCGCGCGGTCACCGCCGCGCTCGTCGCGATCGCCAAGGAGCGGGGCATCGCCACCGTCCTGGTCGGTCACGTGACCAAAGACGGTCAGGTCGCCGGTCCCCGCGTCCTGGAGCACCTGGTCGACGTGGTGCTCCACTTCGAGGGTGACAAACATTCGTCGCTGCGCCTGGTCCGCGGAGTGAAGAACCGGTTCGGCGCCGCCGACGAGGTGGGCTGCTTCGAGATGCACGAGGGCGGCATCACCAGCCTGCCCGACCCGTCCGGGCTGTTCCTCACCCGCTATGTCGAGCCGGTGCCCGGCACGTGTGTCACCGTGGCGATGGAGGGCCGGCGGGCGCTGGTCACCGAGGTGCAGGCGCTGATCGGGGCCGAGGTGCAGGGCTCACCACGGCGTACGGTGTCTGGTCTCGACCATGCTCGGCTGGCCATGGTGCTGGCCGTGCTGGAGCGCCGGACCAAACAGCTGAAGCTCTACAACCGTGAGGTGTTCGCGGCCACTGTGGGCGGTATCCGGCTGATCGAGCCGTCCGCCGACCTGGCCATGGCCCTGGCCGTCGCGTCCGGCGGGCTCGACCTGGCGATGGCACCCACCCTGGTGGCGATCGGCGAGGTCGGTCTGACCGGGGAGATCCGTCGGGTCGGGGCGGTCGGCCGGCGTCTGGCCGAGGCGGCCCGGCTCGGTTTCACGGTCGCGCTGGTGCCTCCCGGCTGCGGGCCCGACGGTTCGTCCGCCGCGCCGAAGGGGATGCAGGTGATCGAGGTGAACAATCTGCAGTCGGCGTTGCAGAGCGCAGCGCGCGCCTCGGCGGAACACGGCAACCGATGACACACGGTCACGTTTCATCACGCTACGGAGCATTCATCAAACCACGGCTCGTTGGCCTGGATGACAGTCCGTAGAATGTCCGGGTGCCGCTCGACCGCGATGGTTCCAAGCCCGCCGCCAGTTCAACGCCGCGCCCCGGCGTCAACGGCGCGGGGCATCGCGCGATGACGCCACCCGCAGGCGCAGGCCTGACCGGGGGCGCCAGCGATCCGCTCCGTGCCAACCTGGCCCTGATGGCCCCCGGCACCGCCCTGCGCGACGGCCTGGAGCGCATCCTGCGCGGCCGCACCGGCGCGCTCATCGTCCTCGGCCACGACGCCGTCGTCGAGACCATCTGCACCGGCGGTTTTCCGCTCGATGTGGAGTTCTCCGCGACCCGGCTGCGTGAGCTGTGCAAGATGGACGGCGCGGTGGTCCTCTCCAGCGACGGCACCCGCATCGTCCGGGCCGCCGTGCACCTGATGCCCGACCCGTCGATCCCGTCGGAGGAGTCCGGCACCCGCCACCGCACCGCCGAGCGGGTCGCCAAACAGTCGGGCTTCCCGGTGATCTCGGTCAGCCAGTCGATGCACATCATCGGCCTCTATGTGAACGGGCAGAGACACGTCCTCGACGACTCGGCCGCCATCCTGTCCCGAGCCAACCAGGCCCTCGCCACACTGGAGCGTTACAAGCTGCGACTCGACGAGGTCTCCGGCACACTGTCCGCCCTGGAGATCGAAGACCTGGTGACGGTCCGCGACGCCGTCGCCGTCGTGCAGCGCCTGGAAATGGTCCGCCGCATCGCCGACGAGATCTCCGGTTATGTCGTCGAGCTCGGCACCGACGGCCGGCTTCTAGCCCTCCAGCTCGACGAGCTGATGGCCGGAGTCGACGCCGACCGCACCCTGGTCATCCGTGACTACCTGCCGACCGGCCGCAAGGCCCGCACCCTCGACGAGGCGCTGGTCGAGCTCGACCTGCTCACCGCCACCGAGATGATCGACCTGGTCGCGGTGGCGAAGGCCATCGGCTACCCGGGCGCATCGGATTCGCTCGACGCGGCCGTGTCACCACGTGGGTTCCGGCTGCTGGCCAAGGTGCCGCGACTCCCGGCCCAGATCGTCGACCGGCTCGTCGATCATTTCGGCAGTCTGCAGCGCCTGCTCGGCGCCACCGTCGAAGATCTTCAGGCGGTCGAGGGCGTCGGTGACGCCCGGGCCCGGGGCGTCCGTGAGGGGTTGTCCCGCCTGGCCGAGGCCTCCATCCTCGAACGTTACGTCTGACCTTCGTTTCCCTTTCAGTCGAGTCTCGACTTCGCTGGGTGAAATCCGCCACTACTAAAACGGTCAGACGGCCGACAATCGGGCAACGCGCGGAAGCTTCAAGGCGCAGATCGACGGCTGGAAACAGCGCCGTATAGGGCGTAGATCAGAAGTCGTGGATGATTTGCGGGCCTGGGCAGAATCAATCCCGGCCGCCGATTTCCGAATCGGGGACCGCTGGAGACGGTGAGGCGGGTTCGCAGCCCGGCGGTCGCCCGGTCGGGCGGGAGCGGGCAGCCACCTCGCGGTGTAGGTACAGGGCCCTACTGGCCGTACCGAATCAGAGGGGTTGATTTATGTCGTTCACGTGGTCGGCGACCGCGGCGCCGACGATCGTGGCGCGCAGCGGAAGGTATTCGAGGCAGCGGCGGATCGCCGGGGCCATCATCGGGTTGGGGACGCGCATCGAGATGGTGCAGTGCGGCACCCAGCGGCCCGGTCGGTAGTGCTCCCAGATGTCGACGCCGCCGGCTGTGAGGCGTTCGTGGACGGCTCGATGGTGGGTGAGCAGGTCTTCGGTGACGGTGACGCCCAGCCAGAGGACCCGGCCGACGAACTGGCCGACGAAGTCGATGCCCACGGTCAGACCCCGGCCGACCGGGAAACCGTCGAGGGCCTCGGCCACCGCCTGCGGGTCGATCCGGTGGGCGGCGGCCAGGGAGATGTGCGGCCGGTGTTTCTGATGCAGCGAGCCGAGCGATGGGATGCCGTCGGCCTCCAGGGCACGCCACAGGGTACGGATCCGGCGTGTCGCGTCGACGTCCAGGTACAGCTCGAGCGCAGCGACCAAGGTCAGTTCACGACGGTCAGGACGACCGGGGTGCTGACGATCGTGTCGAGGCGACCGAGCAACTGGTAGGCGCCGGCGCCCGGGATCGGACCGGAGGCCGAACTGCCGGTGCACTGGTTGGACTGCTTGCCGTTCCAGGTGACCTCGAAGACCTTCTCCGCGCCGGGGGCGAGGGTCTGCACGTCGTTGCCCTTGACCGCGGCACACTGGTCGGAGGACCAGACCCGCTGGGCGCCGAGTGCGATGTAGATCTCCTGGGCACTGGCGCCGAGGTCACGAGTGCAGGTACGGGTGCCGACATTCTTGATCTTCAGCTGGATCTGGGTGGAGGCGCCCCGCTTCGGCGACGTGTCCTCCGGGACCGGCGTCAGCTGCATCTCGGCATCGGCGCACTGGGCGCCGCCCGTTCCCGTCCCCGTCCCCACCGCCGGCGGGAAGCTGACGCCGGGGTCCGCCGGGCCGGGCAGCGCGTCGTCCGGATCTTCTGAGGTGAGAGGCGGATCCGGGTAGGCCTGGCCGACACCGGGATCGGCACTGTCCTCCAGGGACGGCGTCGGTGACGGGCTCTTCGTGGTGGTCGGCTCCGGATACTGCGAGGCCTCCTGCGACGCCTTCTTCGGGTCCGAATCGTCCCCACCGCCGCAGGACACGAACACCACGATGACGCCGAGCAGCAACGCGCCCAGCACGACTACACGCCGCCGCCAGTAGACCGCGGGTGGGAGGGGACCAACCGTCGCACGCATGATGCCGCCCACCGTAAACCCGGACGACCGTCACTATGTGCATGACGCGCCGGACATCCGACACCAACTCGCGGACGGTTCGTTAAAGATGGACCTTGCGGATCTGCCGCCTACAGTTGACGGGCTATGACTCTCGCCGACGACGCCATCGCCTGGTATTCCGTGAACGCCCGTGATCTGCCCTGGCGGCAGCCGGACACCACCCCGTGGGGAGTGCTGGTCAGCGAGGTGATGCTGCAGCAGACCCCGGTCGTGCGGGTCGAGCCCGCCTGGCGCTCCTGGATGACCCGCTGGCCGGTTCCGGCCGCGCTCGCCGACGACCCGCCGTCGGAGGCGATCCGGATGTGGGGTCGTCTGGGGTACCCCAGACGGGCGATGCGCCTGCACGCCTGCGCGGTCGCGATCGTGGAACGCCACGGCGGCCGGGTCCCTTCCGACCTCGACGAGCTGCTCGCGCTGCCTGGCGTCGGGACCTACACCGGGCGGGCGGTGGCGACGTTCGCCTACGGCCAGCGGCACCCGGTCGTCGACACCAACGTGCGGCGGGTCGTCTGCCGTGCGGTGGAGGGCAGGCCCGACGCAGGCCCGGCCACCACGGCCGCCGATCTGGTGGCGATGTCCGAGCTGCTCCCGGCGGACGAGGCGACCGCGGCGAAGGCCAGCATCGCGTTCATGGAGCTCGGCGCGATCGTCTGCACGGCCCGGGCGCCGAAGTGCGTGGACTGCCCGTTCCACGACGTGTGCGCCTGGCGGCTCACCGGGCAGCCGCTGCCCGAGGGGCCGAGCCGCAAACCGCAGCGCTACGCGGGCACCGACCGGCAGGTCCGCGGCCTGCTCCTGGAGGTGCTGCGGCACGCCACCGGACCGGTGCCCCGGCAGCGGCTCGACCTGGTCTGGCAGGACGAGGTGCAGCGGGCCCGTGCCCTGGCCGGGCTGGTCGAGGACGGGCTGGTGGAGAGCCTCGGGGCCAACGACTTCGTACTCGCCGGTGACGCACCCCGCGGCGACATCCAAAGTTTGCTTTAGACGCGGCAACCCCTCCTCGACCGGCGGCGTGTAGAGGGCTGTGAATACCCGAGCACTCCACGCCACGGGGGTCGGCGGTGCGGTGGACTTCAGCGACTTCGTCCGGACCCGGACCCCGTCACTCCTGCGTACGGCATTCCTACTGACCGGCGACCGCCACCTGGCCGAGGACCTCGTGCAGGACGCGCTCGCCCGTACCCACCGGGCGATCCGGCGGCTCTCCGGCGACGGCGGGCACTACGAGGCGTACACCCGGACCGCCATGTACCACCTCCAGGTCAGCCGGTGGCGCCGCCGCCGGGTGGCCGAGTCGCTGCCCGGCGAGTTACAGGAGATCGCCGACCCGTCGAGCGATCACTCCGGGCGGGTCAGCCTCCAGATCGCCCTGCACCGGGCGCTGTCGCGGCTCACCCCACGTCAGCGTGCGGTGCTGGTGCTGCGTTTCTTCGAGGACCGCTCCGAGGGCGAGGCCGCCGACATGCTCGGCTGCTCGGTCGGCACGGTCAAGAGTCAGACGAACAAGGCCCTGGCCCGGCTGCGGCAGATCGCACCGGACCTCATCGAGACGGTGAAGGGAACGGACCGATGAGCGACGACTTCACCCGGCTCCGAGACACCATGGGCGAACTGGCCGAACTCGGCGGCGACACGGACCTGCACGACCGGGTCATGCACACCTCGCGACGGCTCGGGCGGAGGCGACGGCTCGCGGCCACGGCCGCGGTGGCCGCGGTCGCGGTGGTGCTCGCCGCACCGATCGCCTGGGCGAACGGTCGGCAGGCCGCTCCGCCGGCTGTGGCCACCCAGCCCTCACCGTCTCTGGTGTCGACCACCCCACCGGGGCCGGTGCCGTCGCCATCCACGCCGTCCAGCCCGTCCACACCGGCTTCGCCGCGGGTGACGAAGACCGATGGCTGCCCGATCGACGAGGACACCTTCAAGGCGGTCCTGGCCGACGGCCGGCCGATCAAGCCCGGCGACCGGATCGCCGGGATCGAATGCCATCAGGGGTACGCCGCGGGCCGTCTCGTACAGGCGACGCCGGATTCCGATCCCGGAACGGCCATCCTGCGGTACGACGAATCGACCGGCCGCTGGCAGCGGGTCGGAAGTGGCAGCGCCGAGGTCTGCCGGGCCTACCTGCCACGCCGGCTGTGGAACTCGTTCGACGGCTGCGGCAACGAGAATCCGGCCGAGGCGTGCTGGACCGGCGGTTACGAGACGATCGAGGCCATCCGGAACAGCGAGTACGGTGACCGGCTGGTGACCGACGAGATCTACGCCGTCGAGCTGGCCTGCGGCCCGAAGTACGCGGTGGTGCGGCTGCCCGAGGGCGGCCGGGAGACGGTCGTACTGTCCTGGAGCAAGAGCCGCCAGCGCTGGTCGGTCGTCGCCGTCGGTTCCTGTGCCGAGGTGGTGACCAGCCGGTACGCGGATCCCGCGATCTGCCGGGCCGGCTAGTCGGCACCGATTCGGGCGGCGATCGGCTCAGGCAACGGGTACGGGCGCTCGGGCGGCAGCAACTCGGCCGCCCGAGCCTCGTCATCGGCGTCGAGCCGGCCGCGGATCTCCCGGACCAGCGGCGTCACGTCGGTGATCCCGGTGACCCACTCGTCGACGTAGTGCGGAACCGCGGCGCCGCCCAGCCCGAGCTGGAGCGACCGGTACGGCAGCTCCCGCAACCGCAGATCACGCTCCGGATCCCACTGCACCCGGGTCGGTGCCCGCTTGAGTTCCCGCTGCCAGGTGGCCCGATCGGGATGGAAGCCGTGCACATAGTGGCTCAACGACGAGTGCTCCAGCGCCCACTCGAAGCCGGCCCGGGTGATCGTGACGGCCAGGACGTGCTCCTGTCCGGGCTTGGTGGCCCATCCACAGCGGTACATCATCCACTGGAACGACGGCTTGATCCACGTCATCCGTTCCCGGCGGAACGGCGGCACGAACCGTCCGGCAGCCACGGACGGCACCGCGATGGCCGGCGAATAAGCCTGGTAGACGGTGACGGTTTGGTCGTCGTACACGGCCCGGATCTGACGTTTCATGACTCGCATGATCGCGCCCGCCGCGTGCCCGCGTAAAACGAGAAAACCCGGCCGCGTCACCGCGGCCGGGTTTCTCGTCAGAGCTGTTACTCCTCGGTGGTGGTCGCCGTACCGAGGTCGGCCGGCACCGCGTCGGGCACCGTCACGCCCTTCTCGGCACCGCGGAAGACCAGCTTGGACTTCTCCACCTTGGCCGGGTCGCCCTCGCAGTCCACGACGACGATCTGGCCGGGGCGCAGCTCGTTGAAGAGGATCTGCTCGGACAGGGTGTCCTCCAGCTCGCGCTGGATGGTCCGGCGCAGCGGGCGGGCGCCCAGCACCGGGTCGAAGCCCTTGGCCGCCAGGTACTTCTTGGCGTTGTCGGTCAGCTCGAGGCCCATGTCCTTGTTCTTCAGCTGCCCCTCGATGCGGGCGGTGAAGATGTCGACGATCTGCAGGATCTCCTTCTCACGCAGCTGGTGGAAGACGATCGTGTCGTCGATACGGTTCAGGAACTCGGGGCGGAAGTGCTGCTTCAGCTCGTCGTTGACCTTGATCTTCATCCGCTCGTAGCTCGACTCCTCGGCCTCGGAGGCCTGGAAGCCCAGCGACACCGCCTTGGCCACGTCGCGCGTGCCCAGGTTGGTGGTGAGGATGATGACGGTGTTCTTGAAGTCCACGATCCGACCCTGGCCGTCGGTCAGGCGACCGTCCTCCAGGATCTGCAGGAGCGTGTTGAACACGTCCGGGTGGGCCTTCTCGATCTCGTCGAACAGCACCACCGAGAACGGCTTCCGACGCACCTTCTCGGTCAGCTGGCCGCCCTCGTCGTAGCCGACGTAACCGGGAGGGGCACCGACGAGGCGGGACACCGTGTAGCGGTCGTGGAACTCGGACATGTCGAGCTGGATCAGCGCGTCCTCGGAGCCGAACAGGAACTCCGCGAGCGCCTTGGAGAGCTCGGTCTTACCGACACCGGACGGGCCGGCGAAGATGAACGAGCCGCTCGGGCGCTTCGGGTCCTTCAGACCGGCCCGAGTACGCCGGATCGCCTTGGAGACGGCCTGCACCGCATCCTCCTGGCCGATGACGCGCTTGTGCAGCTCGTCCTCCATGCGCAGCAGGCGGGAGGTCTCCTCCTCGGTGAGCTTGTAGACCGGAATACCGGTCCAGTTGCCCAGCACCTCGGCGATCTGCTCGTCGTCGACCTCGGACACCACGTCCAGGTCGCCGGCCTTCCACTCCTTCTCCCGCTGCGCCTTCTGACCGAGGAGGGTCTTCTCCTTGTCACGCAGCTGGGCGGCGCGCTCGAAGTCCTGCGCGTCGATGGCGGACTCCTTGTCGCGACGCACCTGGGCGATGCGCTCGTCGAAGTCACGGAGGTCCGGCGGCGCGGTCATCCGGCGGATGCGCATCCGAGCGCCGGCCTCGTCGATCAGGTCGATCGCCTTGTCCGGCAGGAAGCGGTCCGAGATGTACCGGTCGGCCAGCGTCGCCGCGGCCACCAGGGCGGCGTCGGTGATGCTGATCCGGTGGTGGGCCTCGTAGCGGTCGCGCAGGCCCTTGAGGATCTCGATGGTGTGCGCCAGCGACGGCTCGCCGACCTGGATCGGCTGGAAGCGGCGCTCGAGCGCGGCGTCCTTCTCCAGGTGCTTCCGATACTCGTCGAGGGTGGTGGCACCGATGGTCTGGAGCTCACCGCGGGCGAGCATCGGCTTGAGGATGCTGGCCGCGTCGATCGCACCCTCGGCGGCGCCGGCGCCGACCAGGGTGTGGATCTCGTCGATGAACAGGATGATGTCGCCGCGGGTGCGGATCTCCTTGAGCACCTTCTTCAGGCGCTCCTCGAAGTCACCGCGGTAACGGGAACCGGCGACCAGGGCGCCCAGGTCGAGCGTGTAGAGCTGCTTGTCCTTCAGCGTCTCGGGGACCTCGCCCTTGACGATGGACTGGGACAGGCCCTCGACCACGGCGGTCTTGCCGACGCCGGGCTCGCCGATCAGCACCGGGTTGTTCTTGGTGCGCCGGGAGAGCACCTGCATGACCCGCTCGATTTCCTTCTCCCGGCCGATGACCGGGTCGAGCTTGCCCTCACGGGCGGCCTGCGTCAGGTTGCGGCCGAACTGGTCGAGCACGAGCGAGGTGGACGGTGCGGCCTCGCCGGTGGCGGTGCCCGCGGCGGCCGGCTCCTTGCCCTGGTAGCCGGAGAGCAGCTGGATGACCTGCTGGCGGACCCGGTTGAGGTCGGCGCCGAGCTTGACCAGCACCTGGGCGGCGACGCCCTCGCCCTCACGGATCAGGCCGAGCAGGATGTGCTCGGTGCCGATGTAGTTGTGGCCGAGCTGGAGCGCCTCTCGCAGGGAGAGCTCCAGGACCTTCTTGGCGCGCGGCGTGAACGGGATGTGCCCGCTCGGCGCCTGCTGCCCCTGGCCGATGATCTCCTCGACCTGCTGCCGGACCCCCTCGAGGGAGATGCCGAGGCTCTCCAGAGCCTTGGCGGCGACACCCTCGCCCTCGTGGATCAGGCCCAGCAGGATGTGTTCCGTGCCGATGTAGTTGTGGTTGAGCATCCGGGCCTCTTCTTGGGCCAGGACGACAACCCGTCGCGCTCGGTCGGTGAACCGCTCGAACATGCCCTCGTGCTCCTCACGTGCCGTGCGCCCATGAACTGGCGGGGCCAGCGCACGGGCATCGGTGATGCCCGTGCTGTAACTCTATCGCCGCTGACGGTCTCCGCTGGGCCTCCGCAGCCCCTCGAAGCGATCCGCAACGTTGATTTAGCCAACTTCGCACGCTCAGCGGCTGTTCCCCCACCCGAACGTGTACGCGTACAGCGAAATCCTGCCGATCCACAGCCTGTGGACAACCCGGTCCACCCCTGTGGATAACCGTAGTGACCGGGAAGTGCGTCCGGCGGGTAAACGCGGAGAGGGCGCGCCGACGTCGTCGTCGGGGCGCCCTCTCCGAGGTCGTGCCGTAGATCAGGCCCGGCCCGGGCCCTTCGCGTGGAACTCGTCCACGATCTCCTGCGGGATACGGCCGCGGTCGGAGATCTCCTTACCCGACTTCTTGGCCCACTCCCGGATCGCCTTGTTCTGCTCCCGGTCGGCGGTCGCGCCGCCACGACCACGAGCCGCCCGGCCACCGACCACGACACCGCCGCGGGCGACCTTCGTGCCGTGCTTCAGGTAGGGCTCGAAGACCTCCCGCAATTTAGCGGCGTTCTTCTCCGAGAGGTCGATCTCGTACTGAATGCCGTCGAGCGCAAACTTCACGGTCTCGTCGGCGTCGACACCGTCGATGTCATCGACCAGCTTGTGAATGATCTGCTTGGCCACGCGCCGTTATCCTCCCGAACACAGGTTCTCTCCCCAGCAATGGGAAGACAATAACGCCAGGGGCGCATCACCCGTCAATGGCGGGTGGGTAATTGTTACTCCGGGCGGACCAAGGGGAAGAGGATCGTTTCCCGAATGCCGAGGCCGGTGAGCGCCATCAACAGCCGGTCGATTCCCATTCCCATGCCACCGGACGGCGGCATTCCGTACTCCATGGCACGCAGGAAATCCTCGTCGAGCTGCATCGCCTCGGGGTCGCCACCGGCCGCCAGCAGCGACTGCGCATGGAACCGCTCACGCTGGATCACCGGGTCGACCAACTCGGAATAGGCGGTCGCGAGTTCGAATCCGCTGACGTAGAGGTCCCACTTCTCGGTCAGGCCGGGGGTGGTCCGGTGCGGCGCGGTCAGCGGGGCGGTCTCCTCCGGGAAGTCCCGGACGAACGTCGGCTGGACCAGGCTGTCGGTCACCAGGTGCTCGAAAAGCTCCTCGGCGAGCTTGCCGGCGCTCCACTTGGGGTCGACCGAGAGCTGCACCTTGTCCGCGTAGCGCTGCAGCTGGGCGAGGTCGGTGTCGATGGTGACCTCCTCGCCGAGCGCCTCGGAGATCGCGCCGAACAGGGTGATCTGGGCCCACTCGCCGCCCAGGTCGACCTCGGTGCCGTCCTGGTGGGTGACCACGTGGGAACCGGAGACGGCGAACGCGGCCTCCTGAATCCACTCCCGCACCTGCGCCTGCATGACGTTGTAGTCGGCATAGGCCTGATAGGCCTCGAGCATGGCGAACTCCGGCGAGTGCGTGGAGTCCATGCCCTCATTCCTGAAGTTGCGGTTGATCTCGAAGACCCGATCGATGCCACCGACCACCGCGCGCTTCAAAAACAGTTCCGGAGCGATCCGCAGATAAAGATCGGTGTCGAGTGCGTTGCTGTGCGTCACAAACGGACGCGCCGCGGCGCCGCCGTGCAGCAACTGGAGCATCGGAGTTTCCACCTCGAGGAAATTCCGGCGGAACAGCGACTCACGCAGGCTGCGAACCACTGTCGCCCGGGTCCGGACCACGTCACGGGCCTGCGGACGGACGATGAGATCGACATAGCGCTGCCGGACCCGGGTCTCCTCGGAAAGCGGCTTGTGCGCGACCGGAAGGGGCCGCAGAGCCTTCGCGCTCATCGCCCAGGAATCGGCGAGAACGGAGAGTTCCCCACGCCGACTGGTGATCACCTCGCCGGTCACCGCGACCAGATCGCCGAGGTCGACCACGGCCTTCCAGTCGGCCAGCGCCTTCTCGCCCACCTTGTCCAGCGAGAACATCGCCTGAATCTCGGTGCCGTCACCGGCGCGCAGGGTGGCGAAGCAGAGCTTGCCGCCGTTGCGCACGAAGATCACCCGGCCGGTGATCGACACCTGGTCGCCGGAGGCGGTGTCGGTGGGCAGGTCCGCGTAGCGCTCGCGGATCTCGGCGATCTCGGCGGTCCGCGGGACCTCGACCGGGTAGGGCGGCACGCCCTCGGCGAGCAACCGGTCCCGCTTCGACCGGCGGACCCGCATCTGCTCGGGGAGGTCCTCGGCGGGGTCGATCGCTGGCGTGTTCTGCTCGGTCACGGCAAGACTTCCTTCTCGGTGCTGGGACCTCGAAAGCCTACTCAGGCGGGCTCAGACGTTCCGCTCATATACCATCCGCAGCCCGATCAGCGTGATCATCGGCTCGTGGGCGGTGATCGTGCGGCACTCGTCCTTCACCAGCCAGGCCAGACCACCGGTGGCGATCACCGCCTTGACCGGCCCGATCTCCTCGATCATCCGCTCGACGATCCGGTCGACCTGGCCACCGAACCCGAAGTAGAGCCCGGCCTGGAGGCACTCCACGGTGTTCTTGCCGATCACCGAACGCGGCTTGGTCGGCTCGACCTTGCGCAGCTGGGCGGCGCGGGCGGCGAGCGCGTCGAAGGAGATCTCGATGCCCGGCGCGAACGCACCGCCCAGGAACTCGCCCTTCGCGCTGATCAGGTCGAAGTTGGTGGTGGTGCCGAAGTCGACCACGATCGACGGTCCGCCGTAGAGGGTGTGCGCGGCCAGGGTGTTGACCACCCGGTCGGCCCCGACCTCCTTGGGGTTGTCGATCGCGAGCTGCACGCCGGTCTTCACACCGGGCTCGACGATCACGCTCGGCACGTCGTCGTAGTAGCGCTTCAGCATGGTGCGCAGGTTGCGCAGCGCCGCCGGGACGGTCGAGCAGGCCGCCACCCCGGTGATCTCCACGGCATCGCCGGCGAGCAGGCCACGGAACTTCAGGCCCAGCTCGTCGGCGGTCGAGGCGGCATCGGTCTTGATCCGCCAGTTGTGCACCAGCTTGTCGCCGTCGAAGGTCGCCAGCACGGTGTTGGTGTTACCGATGTCAATACAGAGCAGCACGAAGGCCCCTAAGAATCAAAATCAAGACCCTTATTTTGTACGGCCACAACTCCCCCGAACGCACCGGGACCGTCCCGGTGGCCGACCGGTGCTCAACGGGGCCGGAGATCCAGCGCGATGTCCAGAATCGGCGACGAGTGGGTGAGCCCGCCCACCGACAGGTAATCGGCCCCGGTCGCCGCGTAGGCGGCCGCCGTCTCCAGCGTCAGGTTGCCGGTGGCCTCCAGCTCGACCCGGCCGCCGACCGCGCGCACCACCTCGGCCAGCAGCTCCGGTGTCATGTTGTCGCAGAGCAGGAAGTCCGCCCCGGCCGCGACCGCCTCCTCCGCCTCGGCGAGCGTGGTCACCTCGACCTGCACCGCGACATCCGGGAAGGTGGCGCGGACCAGCTCGTACGCCGCGGAGATGCTGCCCGCCGCCAGCTTGTGGTTGTCCTTGATCATGGCGACGTCGTAGAGGCCCATCCGCTTGTTGGTGCCGCCACCGGCCCGGACCGCGTACTTCTCCAGCACCCGCAGACCCGGGGTGGTCTTGCGCGTGTCCAGCACGGTGGCGCTGGTGCCCTCCAGGATGTCGGCCCACCGGCGGGTGTGGGTGGCCACCCCGGACATCCGGCACAGCAGGTTCAGCGCGGTGCGCTCAGCAGTCAGCAGCGCCCGGGTCGGGCCGCTGATCACGGCGAGGACGTCGCCGCGGCGAACCCGGTCACCGTCGTCCACCCGGGCCTCGAAGGTCGCGGTGCCGGCGCTGGTGGCGGCGAACACCTCGGCCGCCACGAGCAGGCCGGCCACCACGCCGTCGGCGCGGGCCACCAGCTCGGCGGTGTCGGTCTGCGCGGCCGGGATGGTGGACTCGCTGGTCACGTCACGCGGCGGGTCGCCGAGGTCCTCGGCGAGCGCGGTCAACACGATCCGCTGCACCTCGGCCAGGTCGAGACCGAGATCGGCGACCGGGATCTCGTCGTCGGGAAGAGGCTCGTCGGGGGAGAGAGTGCCGCCGTCGGTAATGGTCACGTTGGGCTCCCTTACGTCGCTCACGTCATCTCCTGGAAGTCCTGGGTCAAATACCCATCGGGACCGACCGCGTTGCGTAGGTGGCCGCGCCACTCGTCGGCCGCGTTCGGGTGGTCCTCTCGCCAGTGGCAGCCACGGGTCTCCCGCCGGCTGCGAGCCGCCGCCACCAGGGTCGCCGCCACCGTCAGCAGGTTGGTGACCTCCCACGCCGCGTTGTTCGGCGTGGACCGCTGCTCGGCCAGGCGGGCCAGCTCCTTGGCCGCGGTGTCCAGTGAGTCGGCCGAGCGCAGCACACCGGCCCCGCGGGTCATGGCGCGCTGCAGCTCGGCACGGATCGTCGGGTCGACGACCCAGGCCGGACCGGAAGCCGCGGCACGGGCCGGCTCGGCCTGCTCCGGCAGCTCGCGGGCGATGTCGTCGGCGATCCGGCGGGCGAAGACCAGACCCTCCAGCAGCGAGTTGCTGGCCAGCCGGTTCGCACCGTGCACGCCGGTGCAGGCGACCTCGCCACACGCGTACAGACCGGGGATGCTGGTCCGGCCGTGCAGGTCGGTGCGGACGCCGCCGGACGCGTAGTGGGCGGCCGGGGCGACCGGGATCAGGTCGGTGGCCGGGTCGACGCCGGCGGCCCGGGTGGACGCCATGATGGTCGGGAACCGGCCCTCCAGGAACTCCTTCCCCAGGTGGCGCGCGTCCAGGTAGACGTGGTCGGCGCCGGTGGCCCGCAGCACCCGGTAGATGCCCTTGGCGACCACGTCGCGGGGCGCCAGCTCGGCCAGCTCGTGCTGCCCGACCATGAACCGCACGCCGTTCTCGTCGACCAAGTGCGCACCCTCGCCGCGCAGCGCCTCCGAGATCAGCGGCCGCTGGACCGGGTCGACCTGCGGCGCCGCGGAGGTGTCCCGGGGAGCGCCCGACCCGTTGCTCACGAACGACGTCGGATGGAACTGCACGAACTCGACGTCGGTCACCTCGGCGCCGGCCCGCAGCGCGAGCGCCACCCCGTCGCCGGTGGAGACCGACGGGTTCGTGGTGGACGAGAAGATCTGGCCCATCCCGCCGGTGGCCAGCACCACCGCCCGGGCCAGGATCGCGCCCACGCCGTCCTCCGAGCCCTCACCGAGCACGTGCAGGGTGAGCCCGCACGCCCGGCCGTCGGCGGCCCGCAGCAGGTCCAGCACGAGCGCGTGCTCGACCAGGCGGATCCAGGGATCGCGGCGCACCGCCTCGTGCAGGGCACGCTGCACCTCGGCGCCCGTCGCGTCACCGCCGGCATGCACGATCCGGTCGGCGCGGTGGCCGCCCTCGCGGGTCAGCATCAGCGAACCGTCCGGATTGCGGTCGAACTCGGCGCCCCGGCGGATCAGCTCCCGGATCCGGGCCGGGCCCTCCTCGACGAGCACCCGCACCGCGGCCGGGTCGCAGAGCCCGACTCCGGCGATCTCGGTGTCATACGCGTGAGCCTGCGGGGTGTCCAGCGGGTCGAGCACCGCCGCGATGCCGCCCTGCGCCCACCGGGTCGAGCCGTCATCGATGTTGACCTTGGTGACGACCGTGACGTGCAGACCCTGTTCCCGCAGGTAGAGGGCCGCGGTGAGACCGGCGATGCCGGAGCCGACCACGACGACGTCGGTGGTCTCGGTCCAGCCGGGCTCGGCGGCGGCAAGCCGGCGCGGCAGTGCCGGGAGATCCGCGAGAGGTGACATGGGTTCAGTACACTCCGCTCCCGCGGCTCAGTCGCGCCGGGGGCACGATCAGTGGCCACGATTACTTGTACTGGACCGGAAGGGCCTTCGTCCCCTTGCCTTTGAGCGAGCCGATCAGTTCGGCGCCGTCCAGCCAGAGATAGCAGCGCACGCCGTGGTCACCCTGCGCCCAGACGTCGGCGTTGCCGGGCAGCGACACCACGCCGGTGCGGTACTGGAGGTCGCCGTCGTCGGGCACCCCGACGAACTTCGCCGCGAGGGTACGGCAGCCGCCGTGGAACTCCTCCCAGGCCGCGTCGCCCTTCGGGTAGGCGGCCTTGTCACCGGCCGTCCACACCCCGACGAACTCGGCGTTGTGCTTGTTCGCACAGGCCGTCGGCGGCATCTTGCTGATCGCGCCGGAGTCGTCGAGTTCGATGGCGTAACAGGTCAGGGCCAGCGGTGAAGCCGGATCGGCGAGTGCCCGGCGGAGAGTGCCGACCCGCTGGATCAGAGCGCCGTCGTTCTCGATCGAGTCGAGTTCCACCACCTCGCAGCGGAACCAGCGGCTGCCACCGCTCCACGCGGCGGGCGACGGGTGGGTGACGCCGATCCACAGCCGGGCGTTGCGCCACGGGCCGCCGACGTACTCGGTGGTCTTCTGATCGCAGGTCCGGTACGCGGCACGGGCTCCGGCCGAGGCGCCGGCCGGCGGTTCGGCGGCGTCGGCCGCGGGCGCCGAGTATTCGCCGACGTGGACGGTCTCGGTGCGATGCAGGACGGAGCAGTCCGTCTCCTCGTAGGTGGCGCGCGGGCCGGAGACGGCGAAGTTGGAGAGATGGCATGTCTCGGCGACCGGCACGAAGCCGGTCGCCGGCGACATCGCACCCCAGTCGTTGGTCAGGTCCCCGTCGACATCGCCTCCGCTACCGCAACCGGCGACGGCGAGAAGAGCCGCCACAGCGACCGTCCCCCATCGGAATCGCATGAACCGTGCCTCCCGAGCCTCGGCAGCTGTCCGATTCGCCCACTGTATGGGTATATCGAAGAGTCGGGAGGCGGAATGCCGGAACTGCTGGGCGAAGGAGAGTGTGCGGTCGCCACGCACCGGGTCGGCACTCGGAGCGTCAGACGCCCTTCTGAAGTGTCAGCGGAACATTGTCGATGAGACGGGTGGCGCCCACCCGGGCTGCCACCAACAGGCGCGCCGGGCCCTCGTCCGGGGCCGGGCCGAAGTCCGCCCCGGTCAGGGCGAGATAGTCCGCCCGTACCCCCGGCTCCTCGGAAAGGATCTTGTGGGCGGCCGCCAGGGCCGCCTCGGCGTCACCGTGCGCCGCGCCCTCGCGCAGAGCGCGGGAAAGAGCGAGCGCGGCCCTCCGCTCCTCCGGCGACAGATAGCGGTTGCGGCTGGACAGGGCGAGACCATCTTCTTCCCGTACGGTCGGAACGCCCACGATCTCGGCGGGCAACTCCAGGTCGCGCACCATCCGCCGGATCAGCGCCAGCTGCTGATAGTCCTTCTCGCCGAAATAGGCCACGTCGGCCCGGGTGAGCATGAGCAGTTTCTCGACGACCGTGAGCATCCCGGAGAAGTGCCCGGGCCGGCTGGCACCCTCGAGGATCTCGCCGAGCGGCCCCGGGTGCATCGTGACCGACGGCGCCCCGTCCGGGTAGACGTCCTCGCGACCGGGAGCGAACACCACCGACACGCCCTCGGCCCGGCAGGCCGCCAGGTCGTCGTCGAGGGTCCGCGGATACTTCTCGTAATCCTCGTTCGGCCCGAACTGCAACGGGTTCACGAAGATCGTCACCAACACGAAGGCGGACCGCTCCCGGGCCACCCGCATCAACTGCCGGTGCCCCTCGTGCAGCGCGCCCATCGTCATCACGACGGCGATCTCGCCGGTTGCGGCGTCCAGCGCGGCGGTCAGATCGGCGCGGGTGTGCACCAGGGTGGTCACGCGTGGCTCCTCACGGTGTCGGTCACGGCCCGGGACAGCACGTCCAGCAGCGCGGTGGCGTCCTGCGGCCGGAGACGGCCGGAGGCGATCGCCCGGTCCGCGGTGCGCCGGGCCATCGCCAGGTAGGCCGGCACCGCGTCGGCGGGCATCCGGTCCAGGTGTTTGGCGACCGTGCCGGCGTCACCCCGGGACACCGGGCCGGTCAGGGCGGCGTCGCCCATCCGCAGCGCATTGTCCAGCGCCGCGGTCAGCAGCGGGGCCAGCACCCGGCCGGGCTCGCCGACACCCGCCGCGCGCAGCAGGTCGGCCGCCTCGTTGACCAGGGTGACCAGATGGTTCGCACCGTGCGCGAGAGCCGCGTGGTAGACCGGCCGGGACTCCTCGGCCACCCACTCGGGCACCCCGCCGAGGTCGGCGACGAGCCGGGTGGCGAACGCCCGGTCCGGAGCGGTCACCCCCCAGGCGATGCCGGGCAGCCGGGCCAGGTCGGTGTCCGCACCGGTGAAGGTCATCGCGGGGTGCAGCGCCATGCCGTTCACATCGCCCAGGACGGCCAGTCCGTGAGCCCCCGAGGTGTGGGCCACCACCTGGCCGTGGCGCAGCGCACCGGTCCGGTCGAGGCCGGCGACCACGGCGGCCAGGGTGTCGTCGGGCACCGCGAGCAGCAGCAGATCGGCGGCGGCGCGGGCCACCTCGTCGGCCGGGAGGATGGCCGCGTCCGGCAGGAGGCGGGCGGCCCGCTCACGGGAGGCGGCGGAGACCGCCGCGGCGGCGACCACGTGATGCCCGGCCGTGTTGAGCGCCGCACCGAGCACGGCACCGACCCGTCCGGCGCCCACGACGCCGACAGTCAAAGCGTTCATCAGGATCCAGTCCTCGTTGCAGGGGTACCGGTCGAGCGCCAGTATGCGCCGTTTCAACACGCCCGTGACAAGCACCTGTGAAGTACCGCACCGACATCGATACCGCCCTCCCGTTCGGCCATCCGCCGGCCCGGCTGAGCCCCGGACCGCGAGTCGTCGCCCACCACCGGAATGCCGGGCGTCCAGCGGCGGCCCGCCGTCTCCACCCACCGCATACGCCCGGCGGTCGCGTTGTCGGCCGGGACCGGCCGGCGACGTCGCGTGGATGCCACGGGAGGTGTGGGTGCGGCTGGTGGCGGCGCACGGCGTACCAGAGGCCTAGGGTGACGGAATGGGTGTCGGATGGCGGCTGGCCATGCAGACGGCGCTGTACGGCCGCGATGGGTTCTTCGTGCGGCAGCACGACGGTCCGGCTGATCATTTCCGGACCAGCGTGCACGCGTCGCCGCTGTTCGCCGGGGCGCTCGCTCGGGTGGCCGAGCGGGTCGACGCGGCGCTCGGCCACCCGCGGACCTTCGATCTGGTCGACGTCGGAGCCGGGCGCGGCGAGCTGATCACGGCGCTGCTGGCCTCGCTGCCGGACCGGCTGGCCGGGCGGATCAACCCGGTCGCGGTCGAGGTCGCGCCCCGGCCGCCCGGGCTGGATCCGGCGGTGCGCTGGCGGCCGGACGTGCCCGCGGAGATCACCGGGCTGCTGGTCGCGACCGAGTGGCTGGACAACGTTCCGCTCGACATCGTCGAGACCGACGAGCACGGTCGGCTGCGCAAGGTGCTGGTCGATCGGGCCACCGGGACCGAGACGCTGGGCGCCGACGCCGATCCGGCCGACCGGTTCTGGACCAGCCGCTGGTGGCCGGGGCCGGGGCGGATCGAGGTCGGCTGGCCGCGGGACCGGGCGTGGGCGGATGCGGTCGGTTCGATCCGGCGCGGTGCGGCGCTCTGTGTGGACTACGGGCACGTCAAGGCCGACCGGCCGGTGCTCGGGACGATGACCGGGTTCCGGCAGGGACGCCAGGTCGTGCCGGTGCCGGACGGTGGCTGTGACGTCACGGCGCACGTGGCGATGGACGCGGTGGCGGCCGCGGCCGGGGCTCCCCATCGGATGGTGCGGCAGCGGGCGGCGTTGCGGGCGCTCGGTGTGGACGGTTCGCGGCCCCCGCTGGACCTGGCCCGGACCGATCCGGCCGGTTATCTGCGGGCGCTCAGCGCGGCCGGCGCGGCCGCCGAACTGACCGATCCGAACGGACTCGGCAGCCACTGGTGGCTCTGCCACACCATCGGTCTCGGCGACCGTGGCACGATGCTGTGGTGAGCGACGCGCTGCGGGAGATGACAGTCGGCACCGGGGCCGGGCTGGACACGGCCGACATGGTGCTCAACATCGGTCCACAGCACCCGTCCACCCACGGCGTGCTCCGGCTCAAGCTCACCCTCGACGGCGAGCGGGTGGTCACCTGCGAGCCGATCGTCGGTTATATGCACCGCGGCGCCGAGAAACTGTTCGAGGTGCGCGACTACCGACAGATCATCATGCTGGCCAACCGGCACGACTGGCTGTCCGCGTTCTCCAACGAACTCGGTGTCGTCCTCGCCGTCGAGCGGCTGATGGGCATCGAGGTGCCGGAGCGGGCGACCTGGCTGCGGATGGCCCTGGCCGAGCTGAACCGGGTGCTCAACCACCTGATGTTCCTCGGCTCCTACCCGCTGGAGATCGGCGCGATCACGCCGATGTTCTACGCGTTCCGTGAGCGCGAGACCCTCCAGGCCGTGATGGAGGAGGTGTCCGGCGGCCGGATCCACTACATGTTCAACCGGGTCGGCGGTCTCAAGGAGGAGATCCCGGCCGGCTGGACGAAACGGGCCCGGCAGGCGGTCGCCGCGGTCCGGCGGCGGATGCCGGACATCGACAACGTGATCCGGCGCAACGACATCTTCATGGCCCGCACGGTCGGCGTCGGTGTGCTCAGTGCGGCCGACGCGGCGGCCTACGGCGCCTCCGGTCCGGTGGCCCGGGCGAGCGGTCTGGATTTCGACGTACGCCGGGACGAGCCCTACCTCTTCTACGACCAGATCGACGTGCCGGTGGTGACCCGGACGTCCGGTGACTGTCACGCCCGGTTCGAGGTGCTGCTGGAGCAGGTGCTGGTGTCGCTCGACCTGATCGACGAGTGCCTGGATCGGGTGGACCGTACCGGTGGGCCGGTGAACGTGCGCCTGCCCAAGGTGGTCAAGGCGCCGGAGGGGCACACCTATGCGTGGACCGAGAACCCGCTCGGGGTGAACGGCTACTACCTGGTGTCGCGCGGTGAGAAGACACCGTGGCGGCTCAAGCTGCGGACCGCGTCCTACGCCAACGTGCAGGCGCTGGCCACGCTGATCCCGGGCTGCCTGGTGCCGGATCTGATCGCGATCCTCGGTTCGATGTTCTTCGTCGTCGGCGACATCGATAAATAGCCGGTCACCAGTTGTTCTGGCCGCTGTCGTAGCCGGGGTAGTTCGCGAAGTCGGCGAGTGTGCCCACGTTGGTGTCGTTGGCGGACGGGCGGTGGCGGCGGGCCTTGTACTGGGCGCTCGTCTCCGGGTCGTTCCCGCCGGAGTAGTCGTTGCCGCCCGAGTAGTCGTTGCCGCCCGAGTAGTCGCTGCCGCCCGAGTAGTCGTCGTCACCGGGGTAGTCGTTGCCGGCCGCATAGCCGTTCGTGGCCCCGAAGTCGTCGTCCGGGGCTTCCGGGCGGCCGTACTGGGTGCCGCCGGGGCGGACCGCCGCGCGGGCCTGCGGGGGCGCCATCATGCCGTTCGGTCCGGGTGGCATCGTGCCGGGAACGGATGCGGCTGCGCGGGGGCGCGGTACCGGCTGGCCGATCGGTGGCGGCGGGACCGCGGCGGCAGCGGCCCGGGCCATCGGGGCGGCCGGGACCGAGGCGCTACCCACTGGGGCCGACGCGCTACCGACCGGGACGGCGGCACTGGCCCGGCGCGCGGGCGCACCCTGCGCCGCGAAGCCTTGAGATGTGGTGCCCTGCGCCGCGAAACCCTGCGAGATCGACCCCTGCGCCGCGAATCCTTGCGAGATCGATCCCTGCGCCGCGAATCCTTGTGAGGTCGCCGCGAAATCCTGGGACTGGGCCGGGGATACCGGCTGGACGATGCCGGGTACCGAGGCCCGGCCACCTGTCGCGCGGGCCGCCGCCGGAACCGGTTGCTGGTAACCGTCGTCCTGATACCCGTCCTGGTACCCGTCGTCCGGGTACCCCTCCTGCTGGTACCCCTCTTGCTGGTACCCGTCCTGCTGGTACCCGTCCTGTTGGTAGCTCTCTTGCGGATAGCCGGTGGTCTGGTCGTCGTACCCGTATCCGGTCTCGTCGTACTGGTACTCGGGCTCCGGCTCGTGCTGGACCACGGGCGGCTCCGGCTGGTGCACGAACGTGGGCCGGCCCGCCGGCGGCGCGAACGCGGGCGGCGGCGCGACCTGGGCCCGGCCACCACCGGTGTTGCGGGGCGGCAGCGGCGGCCGAGGATCGGCCTCGAGAGCAGTGGGTGCGACGGAAGCGACGGACGTGACCGGCGCGACGGACGCAGTGGTCGCGGCGGGCGCAGTGGTCGCGAACTCGGCCCGCAACTGCCGGCGCAACCCGTCGACCTCCTCGGCGACCCGGTCCTCGACGTCCATCCGGAGCAGCACCGGGTCGGCCCGGATCAGCACCGACGCGCCGATCAGCACGACACTGACCGCCATCAGCAGGACCGCGAACCGGACCGTGTTGGAGTCACCGCCGATCAGCACGACGGCGGCCGCGATCGGGGCGAGGACTACGCCCGCCCAGACGAGGCCACGGAGCAGTCGCGCGCTGTGTCCCGATTGGGTGTCCCGTTCCGGCATGGCCGCAGATGTTACCGAGAGCACGTCGCTGACAAAACAGCCGAACGTGGTACGGCACATTCGGCCGGTGACGTGGGGACCCCCGGGGGGATCCCCACGGCTCAGCGAGTGCCGCGCCAGCCGCCGAGGGAGGCCAGGCCGACGATCCAGCCGACGAAGAAGCCGTACCCGGCGCCGGAGCCGGCCGCGTTGAACGCGCCCAGCAGCGACGGGTTGGTGAGGAACAGGGTGGCCAGGAGCGCGGCGAACGCGCCCGCGAAGATGAACGCGGCCCAGCCGGCCAGGAACTGGCTGACCGTGCCGCGGGCCCGGGCCAGCTGGGAGCCGGGCAGCAGGTAGAGGAAGACGAACGTCAGGACGACCAGCAGGATCGCCTTGAGGTCGCCGACGATCACGTCACGCAGCGAGTCGTCGGTGTCGAAACTCCAGGCGGGCCAGCCCAGCAGCCGCAGCCACCAGCCGCCCGCCGTGTCCGGGTTCGTGTTGTCCAGCGCCCAGTCTCGGTACCAGGGGCTACCGAAGACGAGGACGAGTATGAGCGCGGCGATGGTGCCCGCACCGGGTGCGGTCTTGTAACGGTTTCCGAGAGCCATTCCCAGCTTTTTCCCAGCCGGGTCGGGCTTTCAAACGACAGCCGTCACTACCTGCTCAGATAGTCGATGAACGCGGCCCGCAGCAGGGGTTCCTGGGCGCCGAGATCGCGGCCCTCGAACTCGCGCCACAGGGCGACGGCCTCGTCGACGGTCGGCCCGATCGAGTTGGGCGCACCGTCCAGGGAGGCGGCGTCACCCGCGTCCGGCAGGTGGCGCAGCACCTGCCAGAAGAACTTGACGTCTTTCTGGGCACGGGCCTTGGCGAAGGCCTGCTCCCGCAGCGTCTCGGTGGACAGGGCGTCCAGTTCGGCGAAGCTGGGCGAGGTCATGTCCGAAAGCATACTTTCAGCGGTTGGCGCCCCACGGGCCGTCGTCCCAACGGTCGCTGCGCGGCGTCGGGGTCGCCGGAGTGTTCCAGGTCTCGGGCAGGGTCGGCGACCAGTTCGTGCCGCCGGACGGGGCCGCGTTCCAGTCCTCGCCGACCCGGGACGCGTAGGGGTTGCCGTACGACTCGACGAAGCGGGTCACCACCAGACCGGCCACGAAGACGCTCCCGGCGATCGCGAACAGCGCGATGTCCAGATCGCGGATCTCCTCGTAGCGCAGGAACAGGGTGAGCGCGGTGACCACGAACAGGGTGCCGAAGATACCGCCGCGACGGCCGTAGGCGCTGGTGCCGGCGAGCAGGGCCAGGCCCATCGCGATGCCGGTCCACTCGAAGCCGGTCTCCGGCGCGATCGGGCCGTCGGCGGTGGCCGCGATCAGCACCCCGGCGCCCGTCGCGAACAGCGACGACACGACCAGGGTGAGGATGGCCGGAACCGCGGCGGCGGCACCGCGGCGCTGGGCCGGGTCGCCGGTCGGCCGCATCCGGCCGAGGAAGCGGCGCACCGGCGCGAGCGCGCCGATCGCCGCGCCCAGGACGGCGAGCGCCGCGAACGCTCCGAACAGCACGAACGCCTGACCTGTCGGGTCCCAGTCGCCCTGCACCTCGACCGGGGCGGGCCGCAACTGGATGTAGACGATGACGCCGAACGAGGCGGCGAGCGTGGCGGCCCAGGCGGGCACGTGCAGGACCGTGACGATCAGTCCGACCGCGAGACCGCCGGCCGCGGCGATGATCAGCGCCGGGACGACGGCCTGGGCCAGGCCCTTGTCGCTGTTCTCGGCGTACTGCATGGCGGCGGCCAGGGCGATCGGGCCCAGCGCGAGGTTGGGCACGCCGGCCCGCAGGGTGAGGCCCGCGCCGAGGGTGAGCAGCCCGATCGCGGCGCCGGTGACGAGCAGCGCGTCCAGGGCCGGGCGCTGGAGGGCGGCCGAGTCCTCGCGCTGGAGCAGGAAACCGAGGACCGCGGCGACGACCAGGAGCATGACCTCCCAGCCGAGATGGATGCCGAGCCGGTCGCGCCCGTCCTCCTCGACCGTGGGGATCGCCCCGGTGGTCGCCGAGTTGCGCTGGGACTGGTCGAGGGTGGTGCCGGCGGTGTCGTCGTACTGCACCCGTCGCCGGTAGGCGGCCGGATCGGTGTCGGTCTTCTCGTCACCCGGCCGGCGGAAGGTGGTGTCGTCGTACGCCATGGTCCGCGCCTCCTTACGCCTCCACGAGCGGTCCGAGGCGCACGCTACTCCAGGCACATACCCGCCCGCCGCAAAGCATACGGAAACGAGACCTGCTCAGTTCAGCGCTGAAAACAGTTCGACGAACGTCAACAGATGACGACGTCAACGCCGGGGTGTCGGCCGGTCCGAGCCGTCGTCCTCACGGTCCGGGCGCTCCGGGACGCGGCAGGCCCGCTCCAGCCAGAGCGCGGCGGCGACCAGGGCGATCGCGGTGACGAGCGTGGTGGCCGCGGTCGGCACGTTGGACCCGGCCTCCTTGGTCGGCTCCAGCAGCAGCCAGATCAGCAACCCGGCGGAGAACCCGGCGGACAGCGCGCCGACCAGCGAGGACGCTTTGGCCAATGCGGCGAACCGGGCGACCGCCAGCGGCTGGACCGGGAGCGCGCCGGGTTTGCGCTGGATCCGGGCCGCGGTGTTCTGCGCCAGGTAGGCCTCGGCGATCGCCAGCACGCCGAGCACCCCGGCACCGGTCCACGGCAGCGGTGTGATCCGGTAGAAGAGGTCGTTGGTGGAGATCAGCAGCCAGGCCACCGCGGCGGCCGCGAGAGCGGCCACCACGAGCGTCGACATGCGCGTCGGCCGCAGCGAGGGATCGGTGTTGCGCGGGGAGCCGTGGTCCGGGTTGACGCTCACTCCATCGACTCTAACGACAGTTCGGGACGGAGCGTGACACCGGCGACGTCGGCCGCCACCTCGGGCGTGGCCAGCAGCGCGGCGATCGGGCCGTGCCCGGGCAGCTCCGCGGCCGGCCGTACGGCATGCCACGGCACCAGCACGAACGCCCGCAGGTGGGCGCGCGGGTGCGGCAGGGTCAGCTCGGGATCGTCGTCGATCACCGGCACGCCGTCGTCCCAGACGGCGATGACGTCCACATCGAGGGTGCGCGGCCCGAATCGCCGGTCCGGGTCGCGGACGCGACCCCGGGCCGTCTCGCACGCCTGGGCGCGGGTCAGCCAATCCCGGGCGGTCGCGGTCCGATCGTCGGTCAACACCACGGCATTGAGGTACGGCGGTTGCGCGCTGTCTCCCCACGGTGGCGTCTGATAGACCCCGGAGACCCGAACGACAGCCGAGCCCAGCCTTTCCACCACGGCCCGCAGGTGAGCGAGGGAGTCGCCGAGGTTGCTCCCGATCGACAGGACAGCCGTCGTCATGACCGGCTGCGGCGCAGCGTGACCGCCACGTCGGCGAACTCGTGCGGGATCGGGGCCTGCGGCTTGTGCACGGTGACCTCGGCCGACTCGACCCGCTCGTCGGCCAGGCAGACGGCCAGGAGGCGGTCGGCCAGGCGCTCCAGCAGGTTGACCGGCTCACCGGTGAGGACGCCGACCAGGGCGGTGGCCAGTTCGCCGTAGTGAACGGTGTCGGTGACGTCGTCGCTGCGGGCGGCCGGGCCCAGGTCCAGGTCCAGCGTGACGTCCACTACGAAGTCCTGGCCCTGCTCGCGTTCGAAGTCGTAGACCCCGTGATTGCCCCGGGCCCGCAGGCCGGTCAGCGTGATCCGTCCGGTCATCTCTTCTCCCCGTGGGCGTGGTTCGTCCGGCCGAGGGTCGTGGTCGCGCGTGGCGGACCCGGTCGGGCGGGAGGGGTGGGTTGCGGTCGGGGGCGGCTCACGGCGTACCCCGGAAATGGGGTGAACCCGTCGCCCGCCAGACGGCGAGGGCGTCGGCTGTCGCACCGACCTCGTGGACGCGGACGCCCCAGGCGCCGGAGGCGACCGCGAGTAGAGAGGTGGCGAGGGTGGCCGCCTCGCGGCCGTCGACCGGACGCGGCGTGCCGTCCGGACCGGCCAGCAGCCGGCCCAGATAGGTCTTGCGGCTGGCCGCGAAGAGGACCGGGAAACCGAGACCGATGATTACGCCGAGGTTCGCGCTGAGCGCCCAGTTGTGCTCGGCCTGTTTGGCGAAGCCGATGCCCGGGTCGAGGACGATCATGCTCGGGTCGACGCCGGCCGCGATCGCCGCGTCGGCGCGGGCCCGCAACTCGTCGCGGACCTCGGCCACCACGTCGTGATAGACGGCGAGACTCTGCATGTCGCGGGAGTGGCCGCGCCAGTGCATGAGGATCCAGGGGCAGCCGGCCGCGGCGGCGACGGACGCCATGCCGGGGTCGGCGAGGCCGCCGGAGACGTCGTTGATCACCGCGGCGCCGGCCGCCAGCGCCGCCTCGGCGACCGCCGCACGAGTGGTGTCGATACTTACCGGTACGCCCTGGGCGAACAACCTCTCGATCACCGGCACCACCCGGGCGATCTCGGTTTCCGCGTCGACCCGCTCGGCGCCCGGCCGGGTGGACTCGCCACCCACGTCGATGACGTGCGCGCCCTCGTGAAAAAGGCTGACGCCGTGCTGAACCGCGGCGTCGACGTCGGTGTATCTACCACCGTCAGAGAAAGAGTCCGGCGTCACGTTGAGGACACCCATCACGACCGGGTGATCCACACGTAGCAGGTCAGCCCCCGTGAGCTGCGCGTCTGTCGGCGAATTGGACACAGGTGAAGGGTACGGGGCAGCGGTGATTCGAACAGGCGTACGATGCCATGTGACTGTGATTCACGCACTCCTTCACCTTGGGTAACGAAACGGGCGCTTGTTGCTCGCAAGTACGGGCCGTACTCTTCGGATCTGGGCATCATGAAGTGACCGAAGAGAGCAGAGACGAGCATGGCAGTGCCCGAAAGGCTCACTCGACGCGGTGAGTCAGAGGTAGCACCATATGGGCGTTGCCGTACGGCTTCACAACTGCAGCGTGTCCGTACCCCCCACGGACACCGGGAGGTTTACCGATGATCGCCACCGAGTTCCTGATCCTGGCGGCCGAGCCGGCAGGCAAAATCAACACCGAAGGCATCGTCACCTTCTTCGCGAGCAACATCGCTCCGATCCTGCTCGCCGTGCTCGGCGTCATCTTCATCGGCCGGGCCAGCAAGGGCGAGATCTCGAAGGTCCTCACCAGCTCGGCGATCGCGATCGTGGGCCTGGCGTTCATCGCCGGCGCCGCGACACTGTTCTTCGTCGGCGAGTCGATCATCGACCTGATCTTCAACTGAGATGCGGCTCCGGACCGACGACGACATCTACCGGGCGCGCCTGGTCTACCTCGGCCCGCCCGGCTACACACTGCCCGTCCATCTGCCCTACGCGCAGTACGGGATGTTCGTGGTCCTGGTGCCGCTCTTCATGGCCATCCACTATGCGCTCACACTCGACTTCGACCCGTTCCCGGCCTGGGAGATAGCCCTGGCCATGGTGTCGACGTCGTATGTGTTCCGGCATGTCGACCCGGACCGGCCGGCCCGTGTCGTCATCCGCACCGCGCTCACCGACTGGCGCCGCACCCGCGAGCCCGCCGTCGAGCAACGCGATCCCAGGCTTGTCGCCACTCGCATCCGGGTCCGGGAGGAGTTGGTATGACCAGTTGCCAGGTCGTCCGCGCACGTGAGGTCCACGCATGACCGAAACGTATCCGCACGGGCATCCCCGGGCGGACGCCTCGTCCCCGGGCAGGCAGAGTAACGGTGTGCGCTCGGACCACTACTCTTCGCCTGATTCGCTCGACGAAGCGGACGAGCTCGTCGCCGCCCCCGGCCACGGTGGAGTGGGCGTCTTCCAGGCCCCGCAACCGGTTCGGCCGCGTGCTTCCGCCGTCGACTCCAGTATGGACATCGACTCGCCGTTCCTGGACCTGTTCGGTGGAGCGGCTGTTCCCCGGACGAGTGATCCGGTGCCTCTTCCGGCTTTGGAACCTCGCCCGACGAACGGTCATGCGGTCGCCCCGGACTCGGTCCGCCCGGATCCGATTCGGCCGGATCCGGTCCGCCCGGATCCAGTTCGGCCGGATCCAGTTCGGCCGGATCCGGTCCGCCGGGATTCAGTTCGCCCGGATTCGGTTGTCCCCGACTCGGTCGTCCCGGATTCCGTCCTCCCGGACGACGACGAGTGGAGCGACTTCGAGGAGTGGCCGCCGCCGCCCGCGGTCCAGGCTACCGCCGCCCAGCCGCCGGCCCTCTGGCAGCAGCCCGCGCCGATCCAGTCGCCGGTGCCGCTCCCGGTGCCGGCCGCCGCCCCACCCCTGCCGGTCGCACCGCCGGAGCGGGCCCCGGCCCGTCGCCCGGAGAAGGCGCCGGCCAAGCGCAAGGAGAAGAAGGAGCCGAAAGCGGCCCCGTTGCGGCCGCAGAAGCTCAAGTTCAACGACCGCGACCCGTCCGTCGAGCTGGCCATCAGTGAGATCGCCGGGCACCTGACCTTCACCCAGAGCACCGTCACCGCCTGGTATTACCTGCCCGAGGTGCGCTGGGCGTTCCGGCCCGACGCCGAGCGGGAGGCGCTGCTCAGCGCCATCTCCGAGCAGTATGCGGGCCTGGCCGGTTTCCGCCTGCACCTGCGGCGCACCACCCGGCCCTTCCCGGCCGACGAGTGGGCCCGCACGGTCGACTCGTTCACCCCCCGGCCGCTGGCCGACGTGCACGGCGCCACCTCCTGGTCCGACCACCTGGTCGCGGCCCAGCGACACCTGCTCTCGGTCAACCACGCCGAGGGGCAGACGTTCCTCGGCGTGACGTTCGCCAGGCGCTCGCTCGGTGACACGTTCACCGAGCGGATCCTGCGCGCCTTCGGCAAGGGCACCTCCGACGGTGAACGCCGCAAGCTCGGCCGCACCGTCGAGCAGTTCGACGAGGTGCTCAACGCGTTCGGCATGCGCGGCCGGCGGGTCACCCCGCAGGAGCTGGAGTGGCTGCTCTACCGGTCGGTGGCCCTCGGCATGGCCCCGCCCGGGCTGCTCTCCCCGGTCACCAACGGGCACTGGGAGACCGGCGACCTGCTGGCGCTCACCGAGGCCGTCGAGCGGTACCGGACGCCGTACGGCTCGACCGTGAAACTCGTCAACCGGATGACCGGCGAGGAACGGCACGTCGCCGTCCTCTCCGTCGGCCGGATGGAGCCGCTGGAGATCCCGGAGAAGCACGAGCCGTGGATGCACTTCCACGAGCGGCTCCCGTGGCCGATGGAACTCTCCTCCCGGATCGACATCCTCGGCGCCACCGGCTCGTTCAAAAACCTCGAACACCGGCTCCGGATGATCCGGTCCCAGCAGCTCGACTACGCCGAGCACGGCATCGACGCACCGCCCGAGCTGGAGCGCCTCGCCAAGCGGGCCCTCGTGATCGGTGACGAGATGACCACCGGCCTGCCCACCGACTCGGCCCGTGCGCACGGCTGGCACCGGATCGCGGTCGGCGGCGCCACCCGGGAGGAGTGCCTGGAACGCGCCCGGCGGCTCATCCAGCTCTACTCCCGGGAACTGCGGATCTCCCTGCAGCACCCGAAGAACCAGGATCAGCTGGCCCGCGAGTTCATCCCGGGTGAGCCGATCGCCAACACCGGTTACGTCCGCCGGATGCCGGTGAAACTGCTGGCCGCGGCTCTGCCCCAGGCGGCGTCCACGGTCGGTGACCGGCGCGGTGACCTGATCGGGCGGACCGCGGGCACCTGCCGGCGGCCGGTCTTCCTCGACCTGCACTTCCCGATGGAGGTGCGCGAGCGCTCCGGGCTGGGCGTGTTCGTGGCCGAGCCCGGTGGTGGCAAGTCGACCCTGATGGGTGCGCTCGGATACCTCAACGCCCGCCGTGGCGTCCAGGTGACCCTGCTCGACCCGTCCGGCCCGCTCGCCCGTCTCTGCCAGATGCCCGAGCTGCGGCCGTACAGCCGGGTGCTCAACCTGACCGGCTCCGAGCAGGGGACGCTCGCGCCGTACTCGCTCATCCCGACGCCGGTCCGGTCCGAGTTCCCGACCGGTCCGGCCGGCGACCGGGAGTACGAGATCGCGGTCTCCAACGCCCGGGCCGAACGCCGGATGCTCGTGCAGGACATCTGCTCGATGCTGGTGCCACCGCAGGTCGCCAAGGAGGCGTCCACCGCCACCCTGCTGCGCCACGCGGTGCGGCAGGTGCCGGCCGAGGAGACGTCCACCCTGGACGACGTGGTGCGTACCCTCCAGGCCCTGGACGACGACGAGGGCAAGGAACTCGCCAACCTGCTCCTCGACACCGCCGAGATGCCACTGGCGCTGCTCTTCTTCGGTCACCCGCCGCAGCACCTGCTCGGCGCCGACGCGGCTCTCACCGTCATCACCATGGCCGGCCTGCGACTGCCCGACCTCAAGATCGAGCGGGAGTACTGGTCGGCCGAGGAATCCCTGGCCCTGCCGATGCTGCACACCGCACACCGGCTCGCGGTCCGACGCTGCTACGGCGGCTCGATGTCGTCCCGCAAGATGGTCGGCCTGGACGAGGCCCACTTCATGGAGGGCTGGCGCTCCGGTCGGTCCTTCCTCGTCCGGCTCGCCCGTGACTCCCGTAAATGGAACCTGGCGGCCCTGGTGGCCTCCCAGAACCCGCGCGACATCCTCGGCCTCGACGTCCAGAACCTGGTCTCCACCGTCTTCGTCGGCCGGATCGCCGAGGACCAGGAGATCGCCTCCGAGGCCCTGCGGCTGCTGCGGGTGCCCGTCCACGACGGGTACGAGGCGACGCTCGCGTCCCTCTCCCAGGTCGACTCCGCCTCCCAGCACCGACTCGGCTTCCGAGAGTTCGTGATGCGGGACGTGGACGGCCGGGTCCAGAAGGTGCGCGTCGACGTGTCGTACGTCGACGGACTGCTCGAACACCTGGACACGACACCGGGCGTGGCGCCGCCGACGGCAGTGCCACTTCCGTCCGACCTGGAGGTTTGAGATGGTGCGGCGGGGGCTGGCGTTTCTCACGGCGTTGCTCGTGCTGGCGGTGGCGTCGATAGCGTGGGCGGTCGCCACTCCGGGGGCGGCGGTGGCCGGGCCGCGGGCTCAGGTGCCCGGCGGCGCCTGCAGCGTCGAGGAGTGGCAGTCCGACTTCAAAGCCTGCGTCGACCGACTCGCCGAGGTGGTCGACACCCGCGTCGACTGTCTCAACCCGCCGACACCGGGCACCCCCGACTCCGGCCTCGCCGGCTGGTTCGCCGAGCGGCCCGCGTCGTCCACTAAGAACAGCTTCCCCGGCCTCTACAGCGACTACGGCTATGCCGGCTACAACTTCGTCACCTATGACCTGGAGGGTGGTTGCGCGTCGACCATCGTCGACGCGGATCAGAAGTTCGAGACCACCATCGCCAACGGTGAATTCATGATCGCCACTGCGGTCATCGGGGCCTCGAACGCGCTCCGGGAACGCGCCTGGAACCCGGAGACCCTCTGGGGCTGGGCCGACCCGCTGGTCGACCAGGCCACCAAGGCCGTCTACCAGAAGGTGTTCACCGTCTTCGGTGTGATCACCCTCGCCGTGGTCGGCCTTTACCTGCTGTGGCGATCCCGGCAGGCGGAGATGGGCGCCGCGACGACCACGGCAGGGTGGGCGATCTTCATCATGGTCGTGGTCACGGCCATCGCGGCGTGGCCGGTGCAGTCCGCCAAGATCGCCGATGAGAGCCTGATCACCTCACTCAGCGTCGTCCACGACGCGGTGGGGCCACAGCCCAAGGAGCAGGTCGGCAAGTGCGCCCTCGGGCCGGAGGCCTGCGAGGACAACCGACCGCCCGCGGTGCGCGCCAGCGACACCGCGACCGAGACCATGCTCTACCGGAACTGGCTGCGTGGAGTCCTCGGCTCCGCCGACAGCGAGACCGCCAAGAAGTACGGTCAGGCTCTCTACGACGCACGGTCCTTCAGCTGGGACGAGGTCCAGCAGATCCGCCAGATCACCGACGCGCGCCAGCCCCTGATCGACCTCAAGCAGACCCAGTGGAAGAAGGTCGCCGAGCAGATCAAGGCCGAGGACCCGGAGGCCTACGAATACCTTCAGGGCTCCAAGGGGATGGAGCGGGTCGGAGCCGGTTTCATCGCGATGCTGGCGGCGTTCATGTACGCGATGTTCGACATCACCGCATCCCTGCTCGTCCTCCTCGGCTTCCTGGTCTTCCGCTGGGCGGTCATCGCGGCGCCGATCCTGGGCACCATCGGCCTACTGCGACCCGCGAGCGGCGGAGTCAGGCGGCTGGGCAACGCGGTGGTCGCGGCGGTCTTCAACATCGCCATCTTCGGCACCGGTGCAGCGATCTACCTGTTCGCGGTCGACCTGATCATGAACACAGCCGGGCTGGCCGGCTGGCTCCAGGTGGTGCTGGTCTGGCTCTGCGGGGTGGTCGGATGGCTGCTGCTCCGGCCGTACCGTCGAATCACCCAGCTCGGCGGCAAGGACGGCGCCGCCACCATCGCCTCCGGCGGGTCCTGGCACCGGCGGTTCTTCCGCGACATGCGTGAGGCCGCGAAGCTGGAGGTCGCCGAAGGCGGTGGCACCCGTGAACCGACCTTCGGCAAGGGCCCTGTCGAACAGCGCAACCTCCGTCCGGAGGCACGCCTCGAGGACTCCTCGACGGCGCCGCGCCGCGAGGCAGAGGTCGTTCCGGTCGCCACGCCGACCCGGCCGGACGGCAACGAGACCGTGCGTGACAACGAGCCTGTCCCGGTGACCTCCGGAAAGGGCCAGGCCAAATCGGCCCGGACGCGTGGTAGCTCCGACTGGACCGAGCCGGATGTGTCCGAGCGGCCGACCTCGTATTCGATCTACCGGCCCGAGACCGGGGCGACAAGCGAAGAACCGGCCAGCCCGCGGGTGCGCTCCGAGGCCCGGTGAATGACATGTCCGGGCTGATCACACGCACCCTCAACGGGATCTTTCGGTCCCGTTGGGGAGTCGCCATCGTGCTCGGCGCGATCGTGCTCGCGGTCGTCGGCATCGGGCGCCTTTTCTCGGACGGGCAGGCCGCCGCACCTCTGGGAAAGAGCAGCCCGGCACCTGCGATCAGTATCGACCCGTCGGACAACGACAGTGTCGCCTCGTCTGATCCGCCGCCCACCCCGAAGACCAAACCGGGCCGGGCACAGCCGGAGGCGGTGGCGTATGCGTTCGCCTCCGCCTGGGTCGACCACAGCGACATCACCGCGAAGAAGTGGCTGAGCCGGCTCCAGCCGAACGCCACGCAGAACCTGACCGAACAATTGCGTGGGGTGGATCCCGCCGCGGTTCCGGCCGATCGGGTCGTCGGCAAGCCCACCCTGGCCGCGGTCAGCGACTCACTGGTCAACGCGACCGTGACCATGGATAACGGGAAGTTGGGACTTCGGCTGGTGGCGCCGGACGGCGCCTGGCTGGTCGACGGTATCGACTGGGAACCGGCATGAGCCTCCGGCGTCCGCGCAAGGTGGTCCTGCTGGTCGCCTCGGTCGTCACACTCGCCCTGCTCTGCTGCGGTGGCAGCATCACCATCCTGGTCTGGAACGGATTGCGCAGCGACAGCGACAACCGCTTCATCAACGCTTCGCTGGCCTGCGGAAAGGGCGGAGCTCTCGACCCGGATTCGCAGTTGCCCGAGATCAGCCCCTATGACGGGGGGCAAATCCGCAACGCGGCGATCATCATCAATGTCGGGGCGGATATGGGCCTGCCGCCACGGGCCTGGGTGATCGCGGTGGCGACCGCGATGCAGGAGTCCGGGCTGAATAACCTCGGCAATCTTGGCGCGAAGAACGACCACGACTCACTCGGTCTCTTCCAACAGCGACCCAGCTCCGGCTGGGGTACACCGAAACAGGTCCGGGACCCGGTCTACGCGAGCACCAAGTTCTACTCGAAGCTCAAGACCATTCAGGGCTGGGAGAAGATGGCCCTGACCAGGGCGGCCCAGTCGGTGCAGATCAGCGCCTACCCCGACGCCTACGCCAAGCATGAGCCCCTGGCGACACAGATCGTCAACCTCCTCGCCAACGGTGCCGCCAACGCCGTGGGCGACTCGGTGACACTTCAGTGCTCGGTATCCGGCGCGGTCGCCGCGTCGGGCTGGACCATTCCGCTGAAGGGACCGGTCGGCTCGGGATTCCGAACCGCCTCGCGGCCCAGCCACCAGGGTGTCGACATCAGCGTGGACAAGTACCGGCCGATCTATGCCGTGGCCAGTGGCACGGTGTCGGTCGTCAAGTGCGACGAAGACTTCCGCGGCCGCAAGAGCTGCAATGTGGACGGCTATCCCGGCAAGGGCGGCTGCGGGTGGATGGTCGAGATCGTCCATGCGGGTAACGTGATGACACGCTACTGTCACATGGTGCAACAGCCCTTCGTGCGAAAGAATCAGCAGGTCGTGGCGGGTGAACAGATCGGACGGGTCGGCAGCAGCGGCAACTCGTCCGGCCCGCACCTGCACTTCGAAGTGCACCTGGGCAATGACAGGTCGAGCTCCGGCGCGGTCGATCCGGTCCGGTTCATGCAGGGGCAGGGCGCCCCGTTGGGGAACGAGGGATGAGCAGCGGATCTATGCCGGACCCTTTCAGCGGCCGGCGTGACGGAGCGCTGGACTCCCCCCGTCCGATAGTGCCCACCCCGGCGACCATGGCTGGTGACCTTCGCGGCCGTCGGGTTCTCGTCGGACTGCCCGGCCACGGCTGGCGCGGTGACCTCCGGGCCGACGAAAAGGTGATACAGGGCAGCCGTACCTACGTTCCCGTGATGCCCGAGGCCGAGTGGTACCGCGCCGAGGCCGAACGCACCGAGGTCTTCGCCGCCCTGGTCCCGGTCGAGCGGGTCTGGGTCGAGGAACTCGGCTTCCCCGGCACCACTACGCCCGGCGCGAAGGTGAATCAGTTGGTCTCGCTCGACGAGCCGCCCCGTCGCCCGCCGGTCTCGGCTATCGACGCCGACACGCTCACCGGTCGCCGTGTGACCCAGATCCTCGACGACGGCAGCGAACGGCGTGATCTTCGAGCGGTGACCGAGTCACACGTGAGCGACGACGGGACCGTCAGCGTCCGGGTGGCGCAGGAACTCGACTGGTACCGGTGGGGCTGGAGCGGAAAGCTACCGCGCACCCTCGAAGTGCCGGCTCACCTGCTCTGGGTCGAATAGTCTCGTCACTCCGTCCGCGTCGCCACGCACACGCGCCATCCGTCCTGGTCTTCCACTGTGAGGTCCCAGGAGCTCCCGTCGCGGCCCGATCCGTCCGAGATCCGGCGGCTCACATCGACCTTCGCGACGCCGCGGCCTCCGTCGGTGGTGACGCTCACAATTCGCCAGGTCATCGTGATGCCGACCGAGAATTCCTTCTCACGGCGGGCCGTGTCGTCGCGATATGCCTGCAAGGCGGACAGATCTCCGCCCGACTTGCACTGGTAGAGCGCGGCATCCTGGTCATTCCGATTGGAGAGATACGCACCCAGGAAGTTGGTGACCACCGCGCCAGGTGTATCCCGTTTGATCTCGGTGGCCTCGTCGTAGAGGACGTAGAAGGCACCCACGCCGCCCACGCACAGCAGGGCGAGCAGACCACCGGTCAGGGCCAGCGCGAGCCGTGCCCGGCGGCTCTGGAAACGGCTTCGGCGCGTGCCCGGAACGCTCCCCATCGGCCGGGGTGCCGGCTTACTCACGGTCTCACCGTCGGCCCGGGGCGCCGGTGACGTCTCAGGCTCTCGCGGTCCCATGTGTACGACATTAGTTCGTCCACACCAACCGGTCGGCGCTGTCTCATGCCGACAGCGTGTAGAACTCGGTGTCCGACCCCCAGTGCCGCAGGATCTCGACCACCCCGTCCTTGATGACGGTTAGGTCCGCAGCGGCGATCAGCTCCCCGTCCTCCCAGGTCGGCACCTTGGGCAGGTAGACGACGTCGGTGCCGACCCCGCGTTCCACACCGAGCAGAATGCGACGGCCCTGATATTCGGCACGCATGTTCTCTCGATCCACGCTGCGAAGGATCACACCGGTGTCGGTACGTGCCGACTGGCTCTGGATCTCATGAACAGCCATCGCGGCCTCCATCCGGCATTCACGCCCCCGGGTCGATGACACTTATCTTCGTCACTGCCGGATTCTGTTCCAAGGCCGGCTTCTCCACCGTGTTCCAGATGCTGTTCGCCCGCGGGTTGTGCGACCAGGCCGTCACCTCGCCCTGCGCGCCCTCGGCGTACCTCTCGGAAAGCCTCTCCCAAACGCCTCCCGCCTGCTCCTTCCGAATCGGCGAGTGCTCCTCGAAGAGGAGCATGTCGTCGAATCTCCGGCCGCCCGGCGTCTGCTCCAGCGTCACCTTGGTGATGCCATCGGTGTACTTCTCGGCAAAGGCCCGCATGCGTGTGCCATCGTCGAGCGCACCGGAGTAGAAGTTGGCGCCGTTGAACGGGCTGCGGACGTCGGCCCGCTCGACCTCGCGCATCAGCCGATGGAATTCCGAGTTCTGGCCGAAGTGTTTGGCGAGCTGCCCGGCGTGCTGGGCGGCGGCCTTGGTCCCGGCGGTCCGCAGCAGCGTCGCCGCCTGCAGGAACACGTCGGCGATCTCACCTTCGACGACCTGTAGCGCCTTGTGGACGAGCTGGCGGCAGGCGATCCGGCTGGCGGCGACGAAGATCGGGATCTCGGCGAGGGTGGCGCCGGCCGACACCGCCGCGGTGGCGACCGCCTGGCCGACCTGGAAGGCGAGCAGTGTCAGCTGGGCGATGTAGGCGGTCTTGAGCGCGACCGTGACGCCGGCCATGGCGATGAGCCCGGCGCCGATGAGCTCGACGGCGGTGGCGGCGTCGTCGAGGTGCCGGCCGGGGCCGTCTTCGCCGTTCCACCACTGTTCGAAGGCGTCGACGGAGGCGCCCTCGTTCTCCAGCCAGACCCGGCGGGCGGCGGTGTCGGCCTCGGCGGCGTGTCGGCGCAGCCGGGTGGCGTGTTCGATCCAGGCGAGGCCGTCGGCGTGTAGGCGGTCCTCGTCGGCCTGCGGCCAGCTGAGCCCGAGCCAGGACAGCGGCTCGGTGAGCTCGGCGGGCAGCTCGATGGTCATGACCGCTCCCCGGAGGCGGAGGTGGTCAGTTCCGCGGCGGCCTCATCGTCGACGGCGGCGATGCTTCGGGCCTGGGTGTGCAGGTCGAGGGCGGCCTCGCCGAGCTGCTGGACGTGACTGCCGAGGGCTTGCAGGGCGTGGCCGAGTACCGACTGATAGGCGAGGGCGAACATGCTGCCGCTCTCGTCGGCGCCCCACGGGCTGTCCGGTCCGGCGACGGTGGTCTCCAGGCCGGCGAGGTCGTCGGCCATCCGCTGGGCGATCCCGGCGAGGGCACTGCCGGCGGCGGCCACCACCTGCGGGTCGAGCTTCACGCGTACGTTCATCGCCGTGCCGCCCGCCGGGAGAGGTCGTGCAGGACTTCGGAGATCTCGGCGAAGCGCCGTTCGGCCGCGATGTTGACGTCCGCGACGGACGCCTCGAAGCCGGGCATCACCGCCTGCGCCCCGGTGATCGCGTCGAAGAGCGCGGTCCGGAGCTCGTCGACGGTCAGTTCGGTGATCTGCGGGTCGAGGACGACGTCCCACAATCGGCCCGCGCCGTCGAGTTCGATCCGGACGAGCCCGTCGGCGCCTTCCCCGAAGGAGGCGATGTAGTCCGTCTCCCGGGTGGATCGGGCGTGCTCGTCGTACTCCTGGGTGACGTTCACCTCGGCCTCCCTCGCACGGTTGCGGTACCTGCGAATACCGCTGTTGCACGCTCCGAGTTCAAACCGGCACGCAACGTTTCTTCGGGAGTCGAGATTGGACGGATGCGACCGGGTCCGGCACGAAAGTCGCACCGGGGACGCAACGCGGTGCCCGGACGGGTCTGGGATAGGTTTTATTCCGCGGACAGGAGGTGACGGCAGTGGCGGATTCGACTCTGCGGGTCCGGCAGGCCGCTGCTTTGCACCGGCAGGCCGTGGCGACAGCGGATGCTGCCGCGGTCGCGCTGGAGGCGTTCGCGCCGGCCGCCGCCGACCCGCGTGAGCAGCATCGTCTCGCCGACCGGTTGCGGGCGGCCGCGGCGCAACTGGCGCCGGGCTGGCTGGGTTCGACGCTCGACGCGCTGTCGGCGGTGGCGCCGCTCGGCGGGACGGCGATTCCGCAGTTCGTGCGGGTGGGCCTGGCGCAGCCGCTGGATGACGTGCGGTTCCCGGCGGTGGTGCCGCTCCTCGGCACGGGCCACCTGACGATCGACGCGACGGCCACCGATCCGCGGGTGTTCGGGCTGCTCCGGTCGCTGCTGCTGCGCCTGTTGGCGACCGCTCCGGCGGGTTCGCTGCTGGTGCGCGCGGTGGACGGGGTCGGTGGCGGCGCGGTGTTCGATCCGTTCGAGGAGTTGGCCGACGCCGGTCTGATGTCGCCGCCGGCCACCGATCGTCAGGGCCTGCGTGATGTGCTGTCCGAGGCGGAGAAATGGCTGCGCCCGGCGCGGGCCGGGGCGGGGCGCCGGGCCCGGCGTGACCGGGTCCTGCTGGTGGTGATCGCAAGCCTGCCGGAGATGACCGAGGGTGAGGAGCTGCGGCGGATCGCGGCGTTGGCCCAGCAGGGTCCCGATTCCGGGCTGCACCTGGTGGTGGCCGGTTGGCCGCCGCCTCCGCTGACTGCCGAGACGACGCAGGCGCCACTGCCGCGGACGACGGCGATCTCGGTGCGTAACCCGTATGCGATCGTCGGCGACCCGCCCGGTGGCTCGTTCGGGTCGGCGCCGGAGACGGCGTGGCTGAACGCACCGGTCTTCCTGGATGAGGATCCGCCCCCGCACCTGATCGACGCGGTCTGCCGGGAGCTGGCCGCCGATTCGGCCGAGGCGTCCCGGGTGACGCTGGCCGACCTGCTCCCGGAGCCGGCTGAGGAGCTGTGGTCGCAGGACGCGGCGGCCGGTGTGGAGACGGTGGTGGGTCATCACGGTGACGTGCCGCTGGTGCTGCGCTTCAACGACCTGACTCCGCACTGGATGCTCGGTGGCCGGTCGGGCGCCGGCAAGACGGCGTTCCTGATCAACGTGCTGTATGGGTTGGGTGCCCGGTACAGCCCCGATGAGCTGGCGCTCTACCTGCTGGATTTCAAGGAGGGCGTGTCGTTCTCCGAGTTCGTGCCGACCCAGCGGGACCGGACGTGGCTGCCGCACGCGCGGGCGGTCGGGGTCGAGTCCGACCGGGAGTATGGTCTGGCCGTTCTGCGCGAGTTGGACGCCGAGATGGGGCGGCGCTCGCTGGCGTACAAGCGGGCCGGGGTGTCGCGTTTCGCCGATCTGCGGGCGATCGCCGCCGAGGAGGGCCGCGGGCGTCCACTGCCGCGTGTCCTCTGTGTGATCGACGAGTTCCAGGTGTTGCTGGCCGGCAACGACCCGATGGCGGCCGAGGCGGTGGCGCTACTGGAGTCGCTGGCCCGCAAGGGCCGGTCCTACGGGATACATCTGATCCTGGCCAGCCAGACGGTGCTCGGTGTCGAGGCGTTGTATGCCAAACGCGACTCGATCTTCGGCCAGTTCCCGGTGCGGATCGCGCTGCCCGGTGGCGGTGACGTGCTGGAGCCGACGAACGATTCGGCGGCGGGTCTGCCGATGGGCAGCGCGGTGGTGAACACGGCGGGTGGCCTGGGTGGTCCCCGGGGCGCGACCCGTGGTCACGAGCGGGTGGTCCGGTTTCCCGACCCGCACGCCGACCAGACGCTGCTCAGCGACCTGCGGCACCGGCTGTGGGGCGGCCGCGACCAGGAGTCGCAGCCGCCGAAGATCTTCGCGGGATATGCACAGCAGCATCTGGCCGACGACCCGACCTATCGGGCGGCGCTGGCGGGGCGGATGCCCCGGCCGGCCGCGATGGTGGGCCGGGTGATCGATGTGGCGTTGTCGACCGCCACCTTCCCGCTGGACTCGTCGCCCGGTCGGCATCTGGCGATCCTGGGTTCGCAGCCGGCCGGTGCGGAGGCTCTGGACGCGGCGGCCCGCAGCGTGGCCGCGTGTCATCCGCCGCGGTCGGCCCGGTTCGTGATCGTGTCGCTGGTGGCCGAGGGTGACGCTCGAGCGGCCGCGCTGGCCGCCGAGGTCGGGCACCGGCAGGACGTCGAGGTCGTGGACGCCGCTGGTTTGGCCGCTGAGCTCACCGCCGACCGTCCCGGGTATCTGGTGGTGTTCGGGATGGACGCGGCGCCTCCGGGGACACTGAGCGGCCTGCGGCAGCTGTTGCGGGAGGGCCCCAGCCGTGGCGCGCATCTGCTGTCGTGGTGGCGTGGGGTGCGCCGGTTCAGTGAGGAGACCGGCGGCAGCATGGGTCGGGAGGACGTGGCCGGCCTGCTCTTCCTGAACGTGCCGCAGTCCGACGTGTCGCTGCAGTTGGGGCGGCCGGTGGACTGGCAGCCCCGGGCGAACCGGGCGCTGCTGCACGACAGGCATGCCGACCGCACGGTGACCGTGGTCCCGTTCGTAGACCCGGAGAGTGACGAGCCGTGACCGAGCAGGCCGAACAGCACGGGGTGATCCCGGTGCAGACGGGGCCGCCCACGTCGGGCCCGTGGGCGGAGTATCTGGCCGCCGCCCAGGAGCTGGACGCGGTGCGGCGCGCGGCGAGTTCGGTGGCCGGCGAGCATGCCGCGACGGTCGCGGCCGCCCGGCAGGAGCTTTCCTCGGTACGGGCCCGGCTGGCCCCGCAACGAGCGAGGCTGGCACGCGATTTCCGCGTACCGGAGAATGATCTGACGCCGCACCCGGCGGATCAGGCCGAGGCGATGGATCGGGTGGCCGGTGGGCCGCCGGCCGTGCTGGCGGCGCTGCGTGCGGCCCGGGCCACCGCGGACGCCGCGGACAATGCCTTCGTCGGGCCGGGCCCGGCCGGGCCGCACCGGCCACGGGCGCGCAACCTGGTGATCTATGGGCCGTTCGCGGCCGCGGTGCTGCTGGTGCAGGTGCTGCTGTTCGTGGTGGCGCCGTCCGGGTCGCCGTCGACGCCGGCGCTGTTGTGCGGGCTGAGCATGCCGCTGCTGGCGTTCGGGTTGGGGTGGGCGACGATCGGTTTCGTCTACGGCGGTGACGGGGTCGAGGTCGACCGGACGCCGGTGCTGGGCCTGATCACGTGTCTGACGCCGGTGCTGCTGACCTGTGCCGGCACCGGTCTCGAAGCACTTTTCTGAGAGGAGCCGCGGTGGCGAACGTCGAAGAGGTCAAGGTCAGCGTGGCGGCGACGGTGGACGGTGCGCAGCGGGCCGTCGCCGGGATCAAGGTCGTGTCCGATCAGCTGGACGAGGCGCTGGCCCGGTTGCGGGTGACGGCTGTGGGCTCGTTCCATCCGGCCGCGGCGGCCGCCATCGCGCAGTTGGAGCAGGCCCGGACCAGGATGGACGAGGCGGTTCAGCTCACGCACGCCGCGATCGACTCGGCAAACCAGTTCCGCAGCACGATCTAGAGAGCTCTCAGCGGGCGTTGATCAGCGCCATCACTTCGGCGCGGACCTTGCCGTCGGTCTGGAAGCCACCGCGGACGGCGCTCGTCACGGTACGGGCGCCGGCCTTACGGATGCCGCGCATCTCCATGCAGAGGTGCTCACACTCCAGGACGACGATCGCGCCCCGGGCGCCGAGCTTCTCCATGAGCAGGTCGGCGATCTGCGAGGTGAGGCGTTCCTGGACCTGCGGGCGGCGGGCGAAGACCTCGACGAGCCGGGCCAGTTTCGACAGGCCGGTGATACGGCCGTCGGTGCCGGGGATGTAGCCGATGTGCGCCACGCCTTTGAACGGCAGCAGGTGGTGCTCGCACATGCTGTGCAGTTCGATGTCGCGGACCAGGACGAGTTCTTCGTGGTCGGCCTCGAACGTGGTGGTGAGGACGCTGGCCGGGTCGACCCGGAGGCCGGCGAAGAGTTCCGCGTAGGCGCGGGCGACCCGGGCCGGAGTGCGCTGGAGACCGTCACGGTCCGGGTCCTCACCGACGGCGATGAGGATCTCCCGGACCGCTTTCTCGATCCGCCCGAGGTCGACGGCGTGCTCGACCGGTGTACCGGAGAGCTTGCCGTCGACCAGACGGGCGGCGAGATAGTCGAGTTCGTCCGACAAGTTGATCAGTTGCTGCTTTCTGACCCGTTCGCATTCGGGTTGTGCCCGACCGCGATCTGACCGTCGGCCTCGGCCTGGGCCTTGAGCTTGTCGCGCTCGGCCGGGGTGAGCACCGGCGGGGCCTCGGACGGCAGACGCTTGCCGAAGCCGTTGAACGGCGACATCGGCGGGCGCTTGGCCACCCGGGCACAGATCCGGTTCATGTCCTCCTGCGTGATGGTCTCCTTCTCCATCAGCTCGAGGACCATGTTGTCGAGCACGTCACGGTACTCGACCAGGATCTCCCAGGCCTCGTCGTGCGCGAGCTCGATCAGGGCCCGGACCTCGCCGTCGATGTCGGCGGCGACCGCGTCCGAGTACGCCTTGTCATGACCCATGCTGCGACCCATGAACGGCTCGTCGCCGGTGGTGCCGTACTTGACGGCGCCCAGCTTGGAGCTCATGCCGTACTGCGTGACCATGGCCTTGGCGAGGTTGGTCGCCTTCTCGATGTCGTTGCCGGCGCCGGTGGTGGGCTCGTGGAAGACGAGCTCCTCGGCGGCCCGGCCACCCAGCGCGTACGCCAGGGTGTCGATCATCTCGGCCCGGGTCTGCGTGTACTTGTCCTCGGTCGGCAGGACCAGCGTGTGACCGAGCGAGCGGCCACGCGGCAGGATCGTCACCTTGTGCACCGGGGCGGAGTGCGGCAGAGCGTAGGCGACCAGCGCGTGTCCACCCTCGTGGTACGCGGTGATCTTCTTTTCCTTGTCGCTCATCGCCCGGGTGCGGCGCTCGGGGCCGGCGATGACCCGGTCGATCGCCTCTTCGAGGTAGTCGTTGGAGATCGCCCGCTTCTCGTGCCGGGCGGTCAGCAGCGCGGCCTCGTTGATCACGTTGGCCAGGTCGGCACCGGAGAAACCGGGAGTGCGGCGGGCCACCGAGTCGAGGTCGACGTCGGGCGTGAACGGCTTGCCCTTGGCGTGCACCCGCAGGATCGCCTTGCGGCCCTCCATGTCCGGGTTGTCGACCGGGATCTGCCTGTCGAAACGGCCCGGGCGCAGCAGTGCCGGGTCGAGGATGTCGGGCCGGTTGGTCGCCGCGATCAGGATCACGCCGCCCTTGGTGTCGAAGCCGTCCATCTCGACCAGCAACTGGTTGAGGGTCTGCTCACGCTCGTCGTGGCCACCGCCCATACCGGCACCACGGTGCCGGCCGACGGCGTCGATCTCGTCGACGAAGACGATCGCCGGAGCGTTCGACTTGGCCTGCTCGAAGAGGTCGCGGACCCGGCTCGCACCGACACCGACGAACATCTCGACGAAGTCGGAGCCGGAGATCGAGTAGAACGGCACTCCGGCCTCGCCGGCGACCGCGCGGGCCAGCAGCGTCTTACCGGTACCGGGAGAGCCGAAGAGCAGCACGCCCTTCGGGATCTTGGCGCCCAGGGCCTGGTACTTCGTCGGGTTCTGCAGGAAGTCCTTGATCTCCTGGAGCTCCTCGACGGCCTCGTCGGCGCCCGCCACGTCGGCGAACGTGGTCTTCGGCGTGTCCTTGGTGATCATCTTCGCCTTGGACTTGCCGAAGTTGAGCACCCGGGAGCCGCCGCCCTGCATCTGCGACATGAACAGCAGCAGGAGGACCACGAGAATCGCGATCGGCAGCAGGTTGATCAGAATGCTGAGCAGAATGTTGTCACCGGAGACCGTGGCGTCGACCGGGCCGGAGACGAACTTGTTGGCCCGCGCCTGCTCGGCTTTCGCGAAGATCTCGTCGGTGAGCTCATACGGATACTGAGCTTCGATTTGTTTGGTGGACTTGCCGTCGAACGTCTCGGCATTGGCGAGATCGATCTGGAGCGTCTGCTCCTTGTCCTTCAGGACGACCTTCTCGATGCCACCACTGTTCAAACGGTCAAGCGCGACCGATGTCTCGACCCTCTGGTAGCTCGGACCACTGGTGAAGAGCATGCTCAGCCCGAGTACGCCGATGATCACCAGAATGATCCAGACCACCGGGCGGCGGAAGAAACGCGTACGTTCCATACTGTTGTCGGGCGCCAAGCGCCCGGACCCTCCTGATCGGCCGTCCTGGTCACCTCAACGTCGCCGCCCACCGGCGGCCGCCGAGGCCGTTTCCGGCCCCAGCCCCCTCCGGCGCTCGTGACACCACGCCATCGGTCACTCGACCGTACACCGTAGGTGCCGTTTACGAACCCGTGAGCCCGCAGGGCGAACTACGCGTACGCCCGGTTAAATCAGGGCGGTTCAGGTGCAAAAACGCCCATAATGAACCATTACTGAGAACACGCTGAGAAAGCGGTTCAGCTACGGGCGTACACCTCGGGCTTGAGAACACCCACATAAGGCAGCTCCCGATACCGCTCGGCGAAGTCCAGGCCGTAGCCGACCACGAACTCGTTCGGGATGTCGAAACCCACGTAGCGAACCGGAACCTGCACCTTGACCGCATCCGGCTTACGGAACAGCGCCACCACCTCGACGCTGGCCGGCTGGCGCGACTCCAGGTACTTCATCAGCCAGGAGAGGGTCAGTCCGGAGTCCACGATGTCCTCGACGACGAGCACGTGCCGGCCGGCGATGTCCCGGTCCAGGTCCTTCAGGATCCGGACCACGCCCGACGAGGTCGTCCCCTGGCCGTACGACGAGACGGCCATGAACTCCATCTCGGTCGAGGGGCCGTGCTTGCCCAGCGCACGGGCGAAGTCGGCCATGAACATGACCGCGCCCTTCAGCACGCAGACGAGCAGGATGCCGCCGTCGGCGTCAGTGTGGTCCACAGACACCTGCTTGGCCAGTTCGTCGATCTTCTCCCGGATCTGTTGCTCCGAGATGATCACGTGGTCGATGTCGGTGTCGTACCAAGAGCCATCAGCCATGGGCCTAAGCCTGCCGTATCGAAGTTACCGTTCGGCGAACGGGGCCACTATCCGAACCGGATGCCTCAACTGATATCGGCCGGAACCACCCGGACGAGGTCCTCCGAGCGGCGTGCCACCCCTATTCCAGCGGGCAGAAACACCGGTCCCTGACCGTGCCAGTCGGTCACCAGCGCGTCCAGCGAGACCACATGACCGTACGCCAGCGCCCCACCGGGCGCCCCCAGCTCCCGCGCCCAGCGGTGCAGCACCCGGCCCCGGATCGCCGGCAGCATCGCGGCCAGCACCGGCACCGACAGGCCCGCCGCCGACCGGGCCGACTCCAGCGCCTGCGCGGACAACTCGTCCAGGGCCGCGTTGTCCGCCGCGACCAGCGCCGCGGTCCGGGCCAGGTTGGGCAGCACGGCCGGGCCGAGCGCGTCGACCAGAGCAGGCAGCGCCGAGGCACGGACACGCGAGCGGGCGTACGCCGGATCGGTGTTGTGCGGGTCCTCCCAGGGCGCCAGGCCCAGGGCGGCACACGCCTTCCGGGTGTCCGCCCGGGCCACCTCGAGCAACGGCCGGCGGAAGACCCCACGCCGGGCCGGCATGCCGGACAGCCCGCGCGGGCCGGCGCCCCGGGCCATCGCCAGCAGGACCGTCTCGGCCTGGTCGTCACGGGTGTGCCCGAGCAGCACCGCGGCCGCGCCCAGCTCGGCGGCGGCCGCACTCAACGCCTCGTACCGGGCGGTGCGGGCGGCCGCCTCCGGACCGCCGGGCAGGCCGGCCACCGAGACGGTGTCGATCCGCACCGGGTCCAGCCCGGCGTCGCGGGCCCACGCGGCCACCGACCGGGCACGCCGGTCCGAACCCTCCTGCAGGCCGTGGTCGACAGTGACCAGGCCGACCCGACGGCCACCGAACCGGGCCGCCGAAGCGAGTGCCAGAGAATCGGCTCCACCCGAGCACGCCACCAGGATCAGGGCATCCCCGGGAAGGTCGGCCAGGCCCCGGCGCACCGCCATGCGCACTGCCGCCACCGGCGGCGGGATCCTGGCCATGGTCAGCTGTGCACCCTCGCCACCCAGGCGTCCGGGTCGCCGAGCTCCTCCAGGCGGGGCAGCGTCAGCGGGGACTCGAAGATCTTGTTGAAGCCGGCCATGCCGACCCGCTCGTGCACACCGTGGACGAACTTGCGGCCCTCCGCGTACTGCCGCATCTTCACCTCGATGCCGAGCACCCGGCGCAGTGCCTTCTCCAAGGGGTTGCCGCTCTCGCGACGCCGGTTGAACTTGGCCCGGATCGACTCGACCGACGGGATCACCTCAGGGCCGACCCCGTCCATGACGAACTCGGCGTGCCCCTCCAGCAGCGTCATCAGAGCAGTCAGCCGGTCCAGTACGGCACGCTGCGCCGGGGTCTGCACGATGTCCAGTACGGACACCCGGCTCTCCTCGTCACGCAGCGCCTCGGAGAGTGTCGCCACGCCGCGGCGCAGTCGCTCCAGCACGTGCTCGCCGCCCTGCGAGGCGTCGACGAACGCCTGCACCTCGCCGAGGAAGTAGCCGCGCATCCACGGGACCGCGGTGAACTGGGTGCGGTGGGTCACCTCGTGCAGGCAGACCCAGAGCCGGAAGTCACGGGGATCGGCGTCGATCTTGCGCTCGACCTCGACGATGTTCGGCGCGTTCAGCAGCAGCTGACCCGGGTCGCCGGAGAACACCTCATATTGCCCGAGGACCCGGCCGGACAGGTACGCCAGCACCGTCCCGGCCTGCACACCGGTCACCCGCGAACCGATCGCGTCGACCAGCGGGCTCGGCTCCTTGTCACCGGACAGCCTGGTCACCAGCGGGCCGATCACCCGCTGGAGGCCGGCGATGTTCACTTTCGCCCAATCCTTGCGGTCCACCACCCGGACCGGCGGGACCTCGGTCTGCGAGGTCAATCCGGTGTACGCCGCAACGTGCACCGCCGCCTCGTCGGTCAGCGCCCGCAGCTCGGACACCACCTGAGTGGCCTCCTCGAAGGAGACCGCGGGCCCGGATTTGGACAGCGCGCCAGCGGTTGCGGCGGCCAGATCCCAGTCAACGAACTGCGCCATGCAGCCCACCGTACCCGCGCGGTTCCAGACCGCACTCAGGTGAAACCCCGGATCAGCGCGGACTCAGCAGCCGCAGTCCACCAATCTGGCCGCCACCCTGTCGATCGCCGCCCGGGCCGCGGTGGCATCCGGGCCGCCCTTGGCCATTATCGCGAAGGCGAGCACCCGCCGATCCCTGGTCACCAGCACTCCGGCCAGCGTGTTCACGCCGCTCAGGGAGCCGGTCTTGGCCCGTACGACACCCTGCGCCGTGGCATTGTCGCTGGGTGTGGCGAACCGCGTCTCCAGGGTTCCGGACCAGCCGGCCACCGGCAGGCCGTTGAAGATGTTGCCGAGCGCCGGCTGCGAACCTTCGGCGGCCAGCTCCAGAGTCTCCACCAGCAGTTCCGGGGTGATGCCGTTGCGGTTGGAGAGGCCGCTCGCGTCGTACAGCTTCGCCTGGTCGGCGGGAAGTCCCAGCTCAGCCAGCTTCTCGGCCATCGCCTCGGCCGCACCAGCGAAACTCGCCTCCTTGCCGGCCGCCAGCGCCACCTGCCGGCCCAGCACCTCGGCCAGCACGTTGTCGCTCTGCTGCAGCATCCAGTCGACCACCTGCACCAGCGGCGGCGACTGCACCCGGCCCAACTCGGCGCCGGGCGTCCAGGTTCCGCCCGCTTCCACCGGCGGCGACGCGTCGGCCGGGGCCGTGCCACGCTTCACCGACCCCTGCGGGGCGGCGATCATCTTGGCGAACAGCTTGCCCGCCGACAGCGCCGGATCGGCGAACCGCGGATCCCCGCCGAACTCGTTGTGCACCGGCTCGATCCGGCCCGCGTTCGTCATCAGCGACTGGATCCGGGCCACCTGGCCACCAGGGGAGACGTCCCAGGTGTCCCAGCCCGGCGCCGTCTCCGGCCCCTCGAACAGGGTGGTGTCCACCAGGACCCGGGTCGGTTTGACGCCGCCGAGCGCCTTCTTCACCTGCGCGGCCAGGTCGTCCAGCCGTGCGGCGCCCGGGAACAGGTCCTTGTCGTCCTCGAAGACGGCCAGCGTCGCGTCACCACCGCCGACGATCACCACCTCACCCGGGGCGCTCCCGGCCACGACCCGGGTCTCCAGCCGATAGGCGGCCCCCCGCGCGGCCAGCACGGACGCCGCGGTCAGCACCTTCGTGGTCGAGGCGGGCGTGGTCGCCTTCGTCGGGTTGCGCTCGTAAAGAATTGTGTCGCTCGCCACATCGAGTACCTGGATATGCACGGTGGGGCCGAGTGCTTTCGCGTTCACCAGCGGGTCTAGGGCCACCTTGACCGCGGCCACGTCCGGCACCGAGCCGTCCGCCTCGGCCGCCACCAGGACCGGTGTCGGCGTCGGTTCGGGCGTGGTCGGGGCCGGTGCGGGTGTCGTCCGGGCGGGCTCTCCGGTCAGTGCGTCGAGCCAGCCGTCGACCGGCCCGGGCCGAACGACGATGCCGACCGCGGCGGCCAAGACCGCCAAGACCAAAACCCCGACGACCAATTTGGTACGGGACCCGCGCCCCGTTTTCACCTCGGCCGGAGCCACCTCGTCACCGGGTGCGGCCGGCGGCGGAGCGAGGGGCACACTCGCCCGGGCGGTACTCGGAGCCACCGACGCCCGCCCATATCGCCCGGCCTCAACCGCCCCCACCGGCCCGACGCCGGGCACAGCCGCCTTCGCCGCCGCCTTCGCCGCCGAACCAGCACCGCCGGCCGCCGCACTGCCCGCCACCGCCGCACGGCCAGGGGCCGCCGCTCTTGCCGTGGTCGGCCCGGTGACCTGCGCGGATCCCTTCGACGGTGGAGCGCTGACCGGCGCCGCACCCTTGGCCACCGGACCACCGGCCGGTGCACTGCCCTTCGCCGGCGACGGCCCGGCGGCATTCGTGCCCGCTGTACCGGTATCCGGCTGTCCGGCACGCTGAGCCGCGGTCCCGGCCGATCCGAGGTTGATGGTGCGGTCCGGGTCGACCGGTCGCTGGAGACTGACGGTGCGATCCATATCGACAGGCTGCGCTGGATTCACCGGACGCTGGAGACTGTGAGTCCGTTCCGGGTCCACAGATTCCTGCGGACCGGCCGGACGCTTCAGATCCGCCGGTTCCTGCGGACTAGCCGGACGCTTCAGACCCGCCGGTTCCTGCAGACTCGCCGGACGCTTCAGACCCGCCGGACGCGGAAGGCTCGCGGTTCGGTCCGGATCCACCGGACGCTGCGGTTCCGGCAGCTGAAGGCTCGCCGTCCGGTCCGGATCCACCGGACGCTGCGGTTCCGGCTGCCGAAGACTCGCCGTCCGGTCCGGATCCGCTGAAGTCGGGCTTGCCGTCCGGCCTTGGGCAGCGGACCGGTCGATGGTCGCGGTCTGATCCGGGTCGATCGCCTTGCCCTGCTCAACGGCAGGTCGCTGGCCGGCAACCGGTTGCTGCCGTTCAGCGGCCTGCCCCCCACCCTGGACCGAAGCACGACCCGAACCAGCACCAGGCACCGCGGCTTGCCCCGCCGGAGCGCCCTTGACGGCCGAGCCCGACGCGCTCCCCTTGGCGGCCGGACCCGACGCGGCCCCCTTGGTCTCCTGTCCCGCCCCACCTATTCGAGTAGCCGGCGCCGCTTCGCCCGGCGCGGCGCCCTTAGCGGCCGGGACCGTCGCCACACCTTCAGCGCCCTTAGCGACCGGGACCGTCGCGACACCTTCGGCGCTCTGCGTCGCCTGACTTGAGGCACCGCCGTCAGCACCACGGCCTGCCACAGCATCCTTGGCTTCCGCAGTCGTCGCGGTGTCCTCAACCGGCTGGCCCGAGACGTCCTTGGGCGTCTGAACTGCCGCAGCGCTCTTGGGGGCCTGGCCCGGTGCGGCACCTTCGACAGGCTGCGTAGCCGTCTGACCTGACGCAACACGCTTGGACGGCCCGCTCGGCGCAGCACTCTCGGCTGTCTCCGCCGTTGCGGCATTCTCAACGGGCTGGCCGGGCACAGCTTCCTTGCGCGACTGAGTTGCCGCAGCGCCCTTGGCCGCCTGGCCCGGCGGCGCACCCGTCGCAGCTTCGCTCGACGCTGCGCCCTTGGCCGCTTCGCTCGGCGCAGCACCCTCGGGCGACTTGGCCGCCGGAACGCCCTCGCCGCTCGGAGGCGCCGATTTGCCCGGATCTGCGGGCTGGGCGCTTTGCTCGGCGATCCGGTTCGGCGTAGCGCTCTGGTCGGTCGGCTGCGTGGTCGGCCGGGAAGCGGGGACCTGGTTGCTCAGGTCTGTCGGACGGCCCGGAACCGCACCCGCGCCGGGTTCAGCGGGCCGACCCGAGTCTGCGCCGGACACGGCGGAACGGTTTGGCGGGGTGCTCTGGCCAAGATTCTCGGGACGGTTCGGAACACTGCTTCCACCCTGCTCACCGGATCCGCTCGAGCCCGGGCTGGAAGCGGCCGCACCGACCGGTCCGGGCAGCCCCGCGGCCCAGGCTCCACCTGCGGTGCCCTGCCCCGGACGCGCGCCGGGCCAGTTCCCGACCGGACCCGGCCCACTCGCCGGATAGTGCCCGGCCCCGGCCACCGGCGGCGCGAAGGATGCGCTGCCGGCCGCGGACGCCGCCGATCCCGTCGACGAACCTGCCGAACCCGGCGAGACTGCCGAGCCCAGCGAACCTGCCGACCCCGGCGAACCCGGCGAACCCGGCGAACCTGCCGGTGTCTGACCAGATGCCGAGACTGGAATCCCGAGGTCTTGGACCGAGGCGCTTCCACGCGCGGGAGACCGCTGCTCGGGAATCACCCTCGGCGCATACCCGGTTGCCTGTAGCGGCCCGACCGCCGATCCCGACACAGGTGCCGTACCAGACACGGGTGCCGATGCCGATGTGGAAGAGGATCCAGAGGCCGCCGGCACCGCCACAACGGCCGGACCGGGCTCCACTTGCGGAGCCTGAGGAGCCGACCGACCCGCCGCCATCATCGATGCGTCGACCATTTGAACCGATATAGGCTTTTGTGCAGGAGAATTCGCGGCCTTGCCAGCGGAAACGGCAGCATCAGCAGACGCGACGGCACCGGCGGGCGCAGACGTGGAAGCGCCAGTGGGTGCGTCGGTGTCGGCAGACACGGCAGCACCGGCAGCACCGGCAGCACCGGCAGCACCGGCAGCACCGGCAGCAACAACGGGCGTGGGTGTGGCGGCGGATGCAGGGGTGGATGGTGGGACCGCCGGGACAGGGTCGTCCTGCTGCCACGGGAAGGGTTGTCGCCCGTCGCCCGTCGACGGAGGGACGGCCACCCCACCGGGCGACAGGGTCACATCCGGGCGCGACTCATCCACGATGCCCGAATTGTCAGGCAATGTCGAGGTTGAGGGTGACGAATCGGTCGTTCGCCTAGCCTCTTCGGGTGCCGGTTGCGAACCCGACACGCCGTGTCCCTCCGGACCGTCATGTGAATCTTGCCTCGTCACACGCCCCTCCTCGCCCGTGGCGTCAGACTTAGGGGAGACTAGCGACATCCGGCACACCGTTGCGCGCGGATCCTGCGGGCCCTGCTTCCATGCCCCGCTTCCCCGCCCGGCGGACCACCGGTCTATTCAAGCGGGCAAGCAAAAGGGGAGCGAATAATGGATTTCGACGTCTTGGTTGAGATCCCCAAGGGGCAGCGCAACAAGTACGAGGTGGACCACAAGACCGGACGTATCCGGCTGGACCGGACCCTCTTCACCGCGACACAGTATCCCGCGGACTACGGCTACATCGAGGGCACCCTCGGGCAGGATGGCGACCCGCTGGACGCTCTGGTGCTGATCCAGGAGCCGACCTTCCCCGGCTGTCTGGTCCGCGCCCGCGCGATCGGGATGTACCGGATGACCGACGAGAAGGGCCGCGACGACAAGGTCATCTGCGTGCCGTTCGAGGACCCGCGCCAGGAGCACCTGCGCGACATCCACCACCTGGGCGAGTTCGACCGCCTGGAGATCCAGCACTTCTTCCAGGTCTACAAGGACCTGGAGCCGGGCAAGTCGGTCGAGGGCGCGACCTGGGTCGGCCGGATCGAGGCCGAGGCCGAGATCCGTGCCTCCTTCAAGCGTGAGGAAGCCGCCCAGGCCGAGGGCGAGCACGGCGAGCACTGACCGCAAGCTCCCGCGAACCGCTGACGACCGCACCTGCGGGGCCCTGGGCCTCGCAGGTGCGGTCGTATTCGACCGGGAATCGGGAAGCAGAAGAGCGGAAGCAGGAAAGCGGAAGCAGGAAAGCGGAAGCAGGAAAGCGGAAGCAGGAAAGCGGGAACGGGCTCAGGTCAGGCCGGAGACGGCGCTGTAGAGACCGGTCACCGCGCACGCGACCGGGATGACCGAGACGACGATCAGGGCATCCACGATGTCGGCGGCCCGGCCCAGGTAGGGCGACGGCGGCCGATCCGCGTACCGCGCTCCGGCCACGACGGTGACCAGCGCGACCAGGACGGCCCCGGCGATCACCACGGGTAGGGCGTCGCCCGCCCCGGTGAGCAGGTCGACGCCGAGGGCGGCGCCTCCGGCGAGGCCCGCGGCGAGCACCGGCACCCGGTGCCGGCGGGTGACGAAAAGGCGCGAACGAAGCAGCAGCGCGAGCGAACTGACCGCGATCAACGCACGGGACGCGAGCGTCCCGGCGGTGGCGAGCACGGCGAAGGCGCCGACGGCCAGCACGGCGTGGCCGAGGAGCATGCCGGCCAGGAGCTCATCGGTACGGGCCACCGAAGCGAAAACCGCCCCGCGCTCAGGCAGCTTACGAACCGTGTCGGCGCCGGCCCGGGGCGTCTCGTCAGTGACCGACTCGGTGCCCGGGGGCAGGGCGATCGGCGGCAGTGGCGTCCGCCCGAACCGCACCGCGAGCAGCGGCAGCATCCCGATCCCGCAGACCAGTGCCGAGATCAGGATCGCGGCCCCACCGGCGGCCGTGGTGAACAGGCCGGTGGCCGCGGTGACCGCCCCGAGCAGCCCGACCGTGACACCGGCGGTGAAGAACCGCGCACCGGCCGCCACTCCGGCCCCGGCGAGTGCGGACACGAGCAGGACCGCGACCGAACCGGCGAGCAGTTCCGGCCCGCCCATCCAGGGCACCGGGGCGAGCACACCACCGGTCCCGTACGAGGTGATCAGGAGTGCCCCACCGGCGAACGCGTAGGGCAGCGCGTATCCGCCGAGTGCGATGCCGGCGCGGGCATCCCCGTACGCCCGGGAGGCAACCGTCCCGACAAGAGTGAGAAGGATCGCAACGCCGAGCCCGACCACCCCCGGCACGCCGCCGGAGCCGGCCGCGAGCAGGGCCGGGATGCCGAGGCCGAGAGGTACCGCGGCCGCCGCCAGGGTGGCCGTACGACTGGCGGCCGGGGTCCACACACCGCCACGCTGCCGGGCGCCCTCGGCGATGGCCTCGACCACGTCGTCGTATTCGAGCTCCGGCCACTCCTCCCCGGCCGGCACCAGGTGGAGCACTTCTCCGTCCCGTACACCCTGAGGGTGTAGACCTTGCGCGGTCGCCAGGGCGACGCCGTCGCCGCGCCGCAGCACCCATCCGCCGTGCCGCTCGCCCTCGTCGGCGAGGCCTTCGCCGGCGTGTCGCAGGACCTCCGGCAGCAACTCGGCCAGGGGCACCTGCTCGGGGAGGGCCACGTCGACCCGCCGTTGCGGCGCGCTGATGGTCACGCGGGCCAGACCGACGCTCACCTGGTAGTCCTTCCGTTCGTCCACAGCCGGGGCCGGAGGTTATGCACATCGCCCGGGACGAGGCTGCGGGATCGACGGAACTTTACCTAGAGTGGGCCGGTCGTGAAGTCCCGAGATCTGGCGGGGCGGCCGGAGCCGGAGTTCAAGGGGGCGGGATGGGCACCGTGATGATCAAGCGGGCGGCCCGTCGACCGGCTCCGGAGATCCCGGAGGGGCAGCTGACCGTCGAGCCGCCGCCGGAGATCCCGGAGGCCGCGGGTTCGCGCTGGCAGCAGTGGCTGATGGCGCTGCCGATGCTGGGCGGCACGATGGCCATGGCGATGATGATGGGCCAGGGGCGCGGGGGCGCGTACTCGTACGTCATCGGTGGTCTTTTCGGGGTTTCCTCGCTGGCCATGATGATGACCTCGTTCGGCGCCTCGGGGGCGCCGCGCAAGGCCGAGATGATGGCCGCCCGCCGGGAATATCTGCGGCATCTCGCCTCGCTGCGCAAACGGGTCCGGGAGACCGCGCGGATGCAGCGACTCGGCCTTCTCTACCGGCATCCGGATCCGGAGCGGCTGTGGTCGACCGCCGACAGCCACCGGGTCTGGGAGCGCCGTCCCGGCGACCCCGATTTCGGAGTGGTACGGGTGGGTCTGGGCCCGCAGACGCTGGCGACGCCATTGGTCCCGCCGGTGACCAGGCCGCTGGACGAGCTGGAGCCGATGACCGCCGGTGCGCTGCGCCGGTTCCTCGACGCGTATTCGGTGGTGCCCGACCTGCCTGTCGCGATGTCCTTGCGCGGTTTCGCCCGGGTGTATGTCCGTGGTGACGCACCGGGCGCTGAGGGGCCGCGGGCACTGGTCCGGGCGGTCCTGACCCAGCTCGCCGTCTTCCACGCCCCGGAGGACCTGGTGATCGCGGTCTGCGCGGGTCGGGACGCCCGGCCGTACTGGGAGTGGGTGAAGTGGCTGCCGCACGCCCAGCATCCGACGCTCACCGACGCGCTGGGCCCGATCCGGTTGGTGGCGGGTGACGAGCCGAGCCTGGCCGGGATTCTGGAGCAGGTGATCGGGTCACGGCCGCGGTTCCACCCCGGTGGCGGCGGCGGGAGCACCCCGCACGTGCTGGTCGTGGTCGACGGCGCGGAGCCGGCCACCACCCGGCTGGACGACGCGCTGGACGGTCTGACCGTGCTCGACCTGGACACCATGCCACCTCGGCTGCTGGACCGGTCGTCGCTGGTGCTCGAAGTCCGTACCGATGGGATCCTCGGCACCTGGACGATGGATCAGGAGAGCGAGGCGGGCCGGGCCGACGGGCTGACCGTCGACGAGGCCGAGGCGGTGGCCCGGCGGCTGGCGCCGCTGCGCCTGGCGACCGCGCCGGATGCCGGTGGCAACACCCCGGCCGCGACCGAGACCGGCCTGCCCGAGCTGCTGGGCATCCCCGACCCGGAGAACTTCTCGGTGAGCCGGGGCTGGCCGGTCCGCCTGCACCGGGACCGACTGCGGGTGCCGATCGGTGTCAGCGACGACGGCATGCCGGTCGAGCTGGACCTGAAGGAGTCGGCGCAGGAGGGCATGGGCCCGCACGGGCTGCTCGTCGGCGCGACCGGTTCCGGTAAGTCGGAGCTGCTGCGCACCCTGGTGCTGGCGCTCGCGGCGACCCATTCGTCGGAGATCCTCAACTTCGTTCTGATCGACTTCAAGGGCGGCGCCGCGTTCGCCGCCTGTGACCGGCTGCCGCACACCGCCGCTCTGGTCACCAACCTGGAAGACGCGCTGCCGCTGGTCGACCGGATGGCCGACGCGCTGGAGGGTGAGCTGAGCCGGCGGCAGGAGCTGCTCCGCAAGGCGGGCAACTACGCGGGACAGTACGACTACGAGAAGGCGCGGGCCGGTGGGGCGCCGCTGGCTCCGCTGCCGACGCTGTTCGTGGTCTGTGACGAGTTCACCGAGATGCTGGAGAAGCGGCCGCACTTCATCGACATCTTCCTGCAGATCGGGCGGCTCGGACGGTCGCTCGGCGTGCACCTGCTGCTGGCGAGCCAGCGACTCGAGGACGGGCGGCTGCGTGGTCTGGACACGCATCTGTCGTACCGGATCGGTCTGCGGACGTTCTCCGCCCTGGAGTCGCGGGCCGTGCTCGGTGTGCCTGATGCGTTCGAGCTGCCCCGCTCCCCCGGTAACGGCTACATGAAGTTCGGCACCGAGCCGCTGATCCGGTTCAAGGCCGCCTACGTGGGTGGTCCGGTGCGGCGGGCCGGCCGGTCCGGTGGCCGTGCCGATTCGGGTGGTGTCCAGGTGCTGCCGTGGACCACGCAGCACGTCGCGGCTCCGACAGCCGCACCGAAACAGGTGCAGACGGTCGACGACGACGGGCCGAAACTGGCCGACGTGATGATCGAGCGGATGATCGGGCAGGGGCCACCGGCGCACCAGGTGTGGCTGCCGCCGTTGGACGAGTCCGCGCTCCTCGACGAGTTGCTCGGGCCGGTCGGTGTCACGCCCGGCCGTGGGCTGACCTTCACCAACCCGGCTCTGCACAACCGGCTCCAGGTGCCGATCGCGGTCATCGACAAACCGCGCGAGCAGGTTCGTGACGTCATGTGGCTCCAGCTGGCCGGTGCGGCCGGGCACGTGGCGGTGGTCGGTGGCACGCAGAGCGGCAAGTCGACGGCGCTGCGCACCCTGGTGTGCGGGCTGGCGCTCACCCACACCCCGGCCGAGGTGCAGATCTACTGCATGGACTTCGGGGGTGGCGGTCTCGGGACGCTCCGTGACCTGCCGCACGTGGGCGGGGTGTTCGCCCGGCTCGAGGCGGAGGGGGTACGCCGTACCGTCGGCGAGATGATGACCCTGCTCGCCGAGCGGGAGGCCCGGTTCGCCGAGCTGGGGGTCGAGTCGATGGCGGCCTACCGCAGCCGGCGTGCGGGCGGCGGCAACGATCCGTTCGGTGACGTGTTCATCGTGGTCGACGGTTGGAGCACCGTCCGCAAGGAGTTCGAGGAGCTGGAGCCGGTCCTCACCGACCTGGCCACGCGCGGTCTGTCCTACGGCATCCACCTGGTGGCCGCGACCTCCCGCTGGATGGACTTCCGGCCGGCCATGCGCGATCTCTTCGGTTCACGGCTCGAACTGCGGCTCGGTGACCCGTCGGACTCGATCATCGGCCGGCGCGCGGCCGAGGCGGTCCCCGACGAGGCGCCCGGCCGCGGCATGATTCCGCACCCGTCCGACCGGGCCAAGGGCCTGCACCTGCTCACGGTCCGGCCCGAGGTCAGCTCGATCGGCGACACCCCGGCGCTGGTCAAGTCGATCGCGGCGGCCTGGGAGGGGCAGCCCGCTCCGCGCGTGCGCCTGTTGCCGGCGGCGGTGCCGTACACGTCTCTGGAAGTGGATCGGGGCAGCGGCCTGCGGATCCCGATCGGCATCGCCGAGGCCGACCTGCGGCCGGTCGAGATCGACTTCGCGTCCGACCCGCACTTCCTGCTGTTCGGTGACGCCGAGTCCGGCAAGACGTCGTTCCTGCGGTCGATCGCGACCACGCTGACCAGCCGGTTCCGGCCGGAGGAGTGCCGGATCATCCTGGTCGACTATCGGCGCAGCCTGATGGACCTGCCGGAATCCGAACACCGCATCGGGTACGGCATGCAGGCCCAGCAGACCCAGGATCTGATCCTGTCCGCCGCCGGCTACATGCAGCGTCGTCTGCCCGGCCCCGATGTCACCGCCCGTGAGCTGCGGGAGCGCTCCTGGTGGACCGGGCCCGAACTGTTCGTCCTGGTCGACGACTACGACCTGGTGGTGTCCGGGCCGACCAACCCGCTGACGCCGCTCGTGGAGTACCTGCCGCAGGCCCGGGACATCGGCCTGCACCTGGTGCTGACCCGGCGGTCCGGCGGGGCTGGGCGGGCGCTCTACGAGCCGGTGATCCAGCGTCTGCGCGAGTTGTCGGCACCGGGCCTGGTGATGTCCGGGTCGCCTGACGAGGGCACGCTCATCGGGAACGTCAAGCCGTACCCTCTGCCACCGGGTCGTGGGCGCCTCATCACGCGACGTGAGGGGACCCGGCTGATCCAGGTCGCGCACGTGCCGCCGTTCCGAGACTGACGGTCACCCTCTCGTGATCGAGGTGAATGAACAGACAGGCGGTGCGATTGAGCGGGACGGACCACAGCGACACGCCGGTACGAGGTAGTAATCTCCCTCCATCGACTGACGACGCGCCCGATCGACCCCCTAGCGATTGACCGAAGCCACGACCGACCGTCTCAGAATGGCGACGCCGACCCGTGACCAGTGAGTATCGAAACCCGGCCGGACCGGCCGCGTGGGGTGGCACCCTCCGCAGGTCCGCGGCACTGACCCGCGGCGGACAGCGACTCGGGGCGGCCGCACTGGCCGGTCTTCTCGTGTTCGGCGTCCCAGCCGGCGCGAGCGCGGCCCCACCGCTGGCCGAGCCGATCCTCAACGGTGACAACGTCCGGGCCGACCAGTGGCAGCTGGACGCGTTGCGCCTCACCGACGCGTGGACCTACTCGGACGGCGTCGGCGTCACGGTCGCGGTCATCGACTCGGGTGTCGACGCCCACCACGTCGACCTGGAGGGTCAGGTGCTGCCCGGCATCGACCTGGTCGACCGCAAGACCGACTCCGGCGAGAGCGATCCGGTCGGTCACGGCACCACAGTCTCGGCGATCATCGCGGGCCGCAACGACGATCAGGCCGGTGTCGTCGGTATCGCCCCCAAAGCCAAGATTCTTCCGGTACGGGTGCTCGACGAGGACAACCGCTACGACGATGCGCTGATCGTGGCCAAAGGTGTGCGCTGGGCGGTCGACAACGGCGCCAAGGTGATCAACATGTCGCTCGGCGGCAGCGGCTCCAGCCCGACCCTCGCGGCGGCCATCGACTACGCGTTCGCCAAGGACGTCGTGGTGGTCGCGTGCACCGGCAACGCGACCGGCACGAGCACGACGAAGACCTCCAACTACGGGGTGTGGTATCCGGCTCGCGAACCCGGTGTGATCGCGGTCGGCGGCACCGAACGTGACGGCGAAGGGCTCTGGACCGGCTCCATCCGAGGTAAGGAGACCGTGGTGACAGCGCCCGCGACCGACCTGGTCGGGGCCCGTCCGGACGGCTACTGGCGGGTGCAGGGCACGAGTTTCGCGGCGCCGATGGTGGCCGCGACGGCGGCGCTGATCAGGTCCCGGTGGCCGGACATGTCAGCACCCGAGGTGGTCAACCGGATCATCCGGACCGCCTCGGACCGGGGCGCACCCGGCCGGGATCCGGAGTTCGGCTTCGGACTCGTCGACCCGGTCCAGGCGTTGACCGCCGACGTGCCGTTCGTGACCGGCAATCCGCTCGACAACACACCGCCACCGGGGGTCGCGCGGTTCGGCAGTGCACCGGCATCCGGGCAGGCTCAGTCGGCGCCGCAGCAGAGCACCGAGCCGTCCGGCGCCGCCCCGGCGGTACCGGGCGGCAACGTCGGCGGGTGGGCCGCCCCGGCCGAACCCGAGCCGGCCGATTCACCTACCGCCCGCTGGATAGCGATCATTCTGTTCCTGCTGTCCGCGGTCGCCGCCGCGATCACGATCCGCCGTTTCGCCGCCACCACCGGCTGACCCCACAACCACGGCCCGACACCGCAACCGGGCGCCACAACCACAGCCCGGCACCGCAAACGCGGGCCGAGCGGTGCGGGCGGTGATCGGCCGACCAGGGCGTTGCCGCGAGCGACACGGCGGGGCGGAACCGGGTCACCCAGGCGCCGCCGCAGCTGGGGGCGGGGACGATTCGGGCGTTACCGCGGTAGGTGTGGGGGCGGTTGTGGAAGGTGTAGCCGTACAATATTGGAGTTTTGTCGGTTATTGCCTCAGGCGCATTCGCCGGTTCGGACCTCGCGCGTGTTGGCCCGGCCGTTCTGGGCTACCGGGGACGCCTCTTCGGCCGTCAGGGCGAAGCCGACGTTCTTGTCGTCGGCCGCCGCCGCGAAGATGACGCCCAGCACGTCGCCGTTCGGGTCGATCAGCGGGCCGCCCGAGTTGCCGCTGCGAACCAGCGACTTGATCGTGTAGATGTCGCGGGTGACATCGCCCGACTCGTAGATGTCCGGGCCGGTGATGTCGCCGACGTCGCGGATCCGGGCGGACTGCGCGTTGTACGGCCCGTCCTGCGGATAGCCCAGCACGATGGCGCTGGCGCCGGTCGCCGCCTCCTTGCGGGTGAAGTTCATCACCGGGGCCTTGAGACCCGGAACGTAGAGGACGGCCAGATCGCGCTTCGGGTCGTAGACGACGACCTTGCCCTCGATCTGGCGGCCGTCGCTCTCCACCACCACCTCGCGGGTGCCGGCGACCACGTGCGCGTTTGTCATCACGCGCTCGGTGGCGTAGACGAAACCGGTGCCCTCGATGCGACGGGAACAGCTCGGTGCCGAGCCGAGGATCTTGAGGACCGAGTTCTTCGAGTCCTTGACCACCTTGGAACCGGCCAGGGCCGGGTCGGGGGCGGCCACCTCGCGGGCCTGGGTCCGGGCGAGGCCGCCGAAGACGTCCGGGAAGCCGTTGGTGTCGAGGGTGTCGCGCAGCCCGGAGGAGAGGGCCCGCACCTCCTCCGGCACGAGCTCGGTGACCCCGCCGAGGATCGCGCTGTCCCGAACCGCCGCATTGATCGCCGGGAACGGCGTCGAGCCGAACGGGACGGCGACCAGCCAGGCCGCGAAGAGGACCGCGACCACTGACACGAGTGCGCCGCCGGCGTCATCGAGGTACTGCACCGGCTTGCTCTGGATCACCTGCCGCAGGTTGGTGCCGAGCCAGCCGGCCAAGGTCTGGCCGAGGACCGCGAGAACGAGGATGACACCGAGTGCGACGACCAGCCGCACCGTGCCGTTCTCGAACTGGCGGGCCAGCAGCGGACCGAGCTGCAGACCGATGAGCACACCGCTGAAGAAGCCACCGAGCGACAGCGCGCCGATGACGAAGCCCTGGCGATATCCGCTGATCGCGAACAGCACCATGACCACGATCAGGAAAATATCGACCACGGGCACTCACTCAGCGTAGAAGTCGGGGGCCATCTCACGGCACCACCTCATCCGGCGCACCGCCACGGGCGGCCGGAACGGGGGCGGTGGCGTCCGGAAGTTCGACTATGCGGCCCGGCTCCCAGGGGAGCGCCCAACCGGCCATGTCCAGCAACGCAGCGATCACCCCAGCCGTGAAACCCCAGACGAGCAGCCCTCGGATCTGGAACGCGGGCCCGATCCAGCCACTCGGATGTCGCACCCGGATACGGTTCGCGGGGTCGGCCAGTTCACTGATCGGCAACCTGTCGACGTGTGCCACCTCGGCCGGCTGCAACGGATGCACCGGATGTGGCTTTCGCCACCAGGCGAGAACCGGGCTGACCACGAACCCGCTGACCGGGATCCACAGGTCCGGCAGCAGCGCCAGCACCTCGGCCGAGGCCGGGTCGAGGCCGACCTCCTCATTGGCCTCGCGCAGGGCGGTGGCCGGGGCGTCGGCATCCTCCGGATCGGTGGCGCCACCCGGGAACGCCGGCTGGCCGGCGTGGTTGCGCATGGTCGCGGCCCGCTGAAGGATCAGCAGGTCAGGTTGGCCGGGCCGGTCCTCGTCCTCGCCGATCAGGACCAGGACAGCGCTGGATCGGCCGCCGGCGCCGACCGGGCGGCGCAGCATGGTGAAGTCTTCGCTGCGGCACTCGGCGACCCTGGTGAGCAGCGGATCGAACCAGTCGGGCAGTCCGTCCGGCCGCCCCAGCACCTCACCCCGGCTCATCGGGCCACCGTAACGCCGAACTGTTTCCGCACCTGTTCGATCAACTGATCGACGTCCATGGCGTTGCGATGCACATACATCTCCCCATCGGCGTTGATGAAGACGGTGGCGGGCAGCATGGTCACACCCAGCCCACCGATGAACCGCTGCTCCGGATCGAAGAGAGTCGGAAAGGTGACACTCCGGTCGGTGGCGAAGTCGGCGGCTCTGGAACGGTCGTCGCGGGTGTCCACGCCGATCACGGTGAAGCGGCCGTCGGCACGGTCGGCGAGGCCCTGCATGACCGGAAGCTCCTCGCGGCACGGGCCGCACCAGGAGCCCCAGATGTTGATCACCGCGGGGCCGCGCAGGTCGCGTAGCCGCACCTCGGCGCCGCCGGTGAAGCACCGAAGCGAGATGTCCGGGATTTCGGGGACCGCCCCGCCGGTGAGGCCGTCGCAGGTCGCGAACGGCGACGGTATCTCCGGCTCCTCGACCGAGGCGGTACACCCGGCCAGACCGAAGGCGGCGACCAGACCGAGAACAGCGGCACCGACCAGCCGAGGAACGCCCGACCGGACACGCGAAGCCCGGCCGAGGCCGGGGACACGCGAAGCCCGGCTGAGGCCGGCCGGGACGGGCCCTCTCACGGCTCCTCCGGGGCCGCGACCGCCGCGGCCGGGACCAGATCGGGATCCACACCGGCGGCCGCCGCCAGATCGCGCGCCCGCGGGCCCTTCAACAGCTTCGCCGCCGGCGCCGCCTCGGTCGGCCCGGTCCCATACGACGGGCACATGGCGGCCAGCGTGCACGCCCCGCAGGCGGGCGTCCGCGAATGGCAGACCCGCCGCCCGTGGAAGATCACCCGGTGCGACAGCATCGTCCAGTCGCGTTTCTCGATCATCCCGGCCACGGCGAACTCGATCTTCACCTCATCCTGCTCGTCGACCCAGCCGAAGCGGTTGGTGAGCCGCCGGAAGTGGGTGTCGACGGTGATGCCGGGGACGCCGAACGCGTTGCCGAGCACCACATTCGCCGTCTTGCGCCCGATCCCGGGTAGCTTGACCAGCTGATCGAGCTTGCGCGGGACCTCGCCACGATGCCGGTCGAGCAGCGCCTGACCGAGCCCGATCAGCGAGTTGGTCTTGGCCCGGAAGAAGCCGGTGGGCCGGAGCAGCGTCTCCATCTCGGCACGGTCGGCGGCGGCGTAGTCGGCCGCCGAGCGGTAGCGCCGGAACAGCTCCGGGGTGACCTGGTTGACCCGCACATCGGTGGTCTGCGCGGACAGGATCGTCGCGACGGCGAGCTCGAGCGGGTTGGTGAAGTCGAGCTCGCAGTGCGCGTCGGGATGGGTCTCGGCGAGCACCCGGGCCATCTTGCGGGCCCGGCGTTTACGGCCCAGCTCCGTCTCGCCCGCGAAGCGCTGGGGCGCGAGTGTCGCGGTGCGGGGTCGGGTCACCGGTAAAGAGTACGTCGGCCGCTCACGCCGACGGCTTGATGCTGCCGTCGGTTCCGATGACCGCCGCGGTGTCGTCGAAGTCGGCCTCGGACAACTCGGCGACCATCTTGCGCCCGCGCTCGTCGGCCTTGTCCCGGGTGGGCACACCGGCGTCGTTGAGGTAGGTGGAGACGAACCTGCCCTCCACGTAGTCGCCCTCGGCGGTCAGCGACACGTGCAGCACGCCGGAGTATTTGAGGACGCCGTTGCGGGACAGGGTGCGGCCGCCGCCGGCGAAGTTGCCGAGGCTGTAGGCGATCAGCTTGCCCTTGTAGAACTCCATGCCCCGGAGCACGTGCGGCCCGTGCCCGACGACCAGGTCGGCCCCGGCGTCGATCACGGTGTGACTGAACTTGATCGGATCGCCCCGGTTCTCGCCGAAGAACAGCTCGTTGCCCGGTTTCACGTGTGTCTTGTCCGAGCCCTCGGCGCCCATGTGCACCTGCACGACTACGAGGTCGGCCTGCTCCGCCGCGGAAGAGACGACGGTCGCGGCGGCGTCCAGGTCGTTCAGGTTGTTGGCGCCCGCGTACGGCGAGAACCCGACCACCGCGACCTTGATCCCCTTGACCTCGACCACGGTGATCTGGTCCTCGGCCCCGGTGTGCTCCAGGCCGGCCGACTCCAGGGCCTCCACGGTGTTCTGGTAGCCCTGCGTCCCGTAGTCCTTGGAGTGGTTGTTGGCCGTGTTGAGCAGCTGGAACCCGGCCTCCTTGAGGTGCTCGGCGTACTTCGGCGGCGAGCGGAAGGCGAAGCAGTTGGGCCGTTTCGGCGAGCCGCACTTGGAGGTGCCGGTGTCGCCGGTGAGCGGCTGCTCCAGGTTGCCCATGACGAAATCGGACTTCAGGGCCTCGGTCACCGAGTCGAAGAAGCCCTCGCCGTCGTTGGCGGGCAGCTTGTCGGGCGCATCGCCCATGATGATGTCGCCGGTGGCCGACAGGCTGATCGACTCGACCGAGGTGGATTCCTCCACCGGTTTCCCGCTGACCCCGGCCGCAGGCTGCGACGAGGCGGGTGGGTTCCAGACCGGATCGGAGTCGCCTCCGACGAGACCACAACCCCCCAAAGCGCCACTGAATAGGACGAAAGTAGCGATACCGGCAGCCAGAAGGGGCCGGTTTTTATGGCGGGTCCGGGGGTGCGAATTCATCGACGCGGACGATACCGTCGTCCCGCAAGCGGTATCGACAGACGAAAGGCCTGTCCTGATATGCCCGGACCGCTGAATTGTCACAAGCGGTCAGGGCATTTCCGGTTACCGTCCAGTATCTGGATCAAGGGGTGGCCGCCCGTTTCCCGCCCGCGTGCGCCTAGACTGATCGAGCGCAGACGTTGCGCGTTTTCGAAAGGTGCGGCGATGGATGAGGTACTGGCCCGGAGCGGAATCTTTCAGGGTGTAGACCCGGAAGCCGCTGAGGCGCTCGCCAAGGAGATGGACACGATCGAAGTCCGCAAGGGCGACGTGGTCTTCAACGAGGGCGAGGCCGGCGACAGCCTGTATATCGTTCTGTCCGGCAAGATCAAGCTCGGTCGCCGAGCCGCTGACGGCCGGCAGAACCTCGTTTCCATCATGGGGCCCTCCGACATGCTCGGCGAGCTTTCCCTTTTCGACCCCGGGCCGCGTACGGCCACCGCCACCGCGGTGACCGACAGCCGCCTGGCCCGGTTGAAGAAGTCGTCGCTGCGTCCGTGGCTGAACAACCGGCCGGAGATCGCCGAGCAGCTGCTCCGCGTCCTGGCCCGCCGGCTGCGCCGCACCAACGACGCGCTCGCCGACCTGATCTTCACCGACGTGCCCGGTCGCGTCGCGAAGAACCTGCTGCAGATGGCGGGCCGCTTCGGCACCCGTGACGGCGGCGTCCTGCGGGTGACCCATGACCTCACCCAGGAGGAGCTGGCCCAGCTGGTCGGTGCCTCGCGGGAGACGGTCAACAAGGCGCTCGCCGACTTCGCCTCGCGGGCGTGGCTGCGCCTCGACGGCAAGAGCGTGATCATCCTCGACCCGGAGCGCCTGGCGCGCCGCGCGCGCGTCTGACCATCGCCTCCCAGGGGCTGTCCTTCACCGGACAGCCCCTTAGTCGTGCTGTCCCACAGGTCCGTGTCGCATCACCTCGGCCACTCGTTACGGAGGTGGCCGAGAGGCATCGGTGCGGACAGGAGAGGGCGCGGCATTGAAGGCAGGCAGGGGTGTGGCGAGATGACCGTGCTCGACACCACGCTGGACCCGCGTGACCCCGCCTATCTGGAGGGGCGCGGGACCACCCTGGAACGCCTCGCCGCGCTGGAGTCCGCCCTCGACGACGCCCGGGCCGGGGGCGGCGAGAAGTACGTGACCCGGCATCACGCACGGGGCAAACTGCTGCCCCGGGAACGCATCGAGATGCTGCTCGACCAGGACAGCCCGTTCCTCGAGTTGTGCCCGGTCGCGGCGTGGGGCTCGGAGTTCCCGGTCGGTGCGAGTGTGGTCACCGGGGTCGGTGTGGTCGAGGGCGTCGAGTGTGTCGTGGTCGCGAACGATCCGACGGTCGACGAGGGGGCGGTCAACCCGTACACCGCCGAGAAGATCCGGCGGGCCACCGCGATCGCCACGATGAACCGGCTACCCCTGATCAACCTGGTCGAGTCGGCCGGTGACAGTGGCTCGGTCGGCGGACTGTTCCCGCCCGACCTGGTCCCGTCGATCTGTGTGGTGTTCGGCGCCACCACGGGTGACGCCGCCTATCTGCCGGCGCTCTCCGACTACACGATCCGGGTACGCGGTCACGCGAAGGTGCTGACGATCCACCCGCAGCCGATAAACGGTCACGCGAGCGTGGACGTGCGCGCCACTCCGGTGGTGCCGGCCGGCCCGACCGGACCGGCCGACCAGCTCGCCGAGGACGAACGGGACGGACTGCGCCTGGCCCGGCAATGTGTCCGGCGGCTCAACTGGCGCAAGCTCGGCCCGCAGCCGCGCACCCGCTGCCCGCTCCCGCCCCGGTACGACTCGGAGGGCCTGCTCACGCTGGCCGCCGCGGAGCCGGCCAGGTTCGAGCCGCGCGAGGTGTTCGCCCGGATCCTGGACGGCAGCGACTTCGACGAGTTCAAACCGGGCCACGGTACGGCGATGGTGGCCGGATGGGGTGAGCTGCACGGATACCCGCTCGGAGTGCTGGCCGGCCCGGTCCGGTCGTGTTCGGCGGCCGAGGCACAGAAGGTCGTCCACTTCCTGCACATGGCGAACACCACGGCCACTCCGGTGCTGTTCCTGCGGCACATCGGCACGCCGGCCGAGGAGGAGCACGACACCAGGCACGACGCCCCGATGGCGCACGCGATAGCCCGCTCGACGGTCCCCCACCTGGTCCTGACCGTGGGCGGCGTCACCGGCGAACGCACCGACGAGCCGCGGTTCCGATTCAGTTGGCCGTCGGCCGACCGGAGTGCCGACACGAGTCGAGCCGATGACGGCGTCATCGACCCACGCGACACCCGTACCGTCCTCGGCCTCTGTCTCTCCGCGGTGCACAGCGCGGCCGTGGTGGGTGCCGGGCACGTCGGCGTGTTCCGATCTTGAAAGGTAGACCAGTGATCCGACGACTTCTGGTGGCCGACCGTGGAGAGGTCGCCCGCCGGGTGTTCGCCACGTGCAGGCTGGTCGGCATCGAGACGGTGGCCGTCTACTCCGACGTCGACACCGACGCGCCGCACGTCATCGAGGCGGACTACGCGGTTCATCTGCCGGGCAACACCCCGTCGGCGACCTACCTGCAGACCGAGGCACTGATCGCGGCCGCTCAGCGGGCCGGCGCCAACGCCGTACATCCGGGGATCGGTCTGCTCGCCGAGGACCCGGACTTCGCCCAGGCCGTGGTCGACGCCGGGATGATCTGGGCCGGACCGCCACCGGCCACGCTGCGCACGCTGGCCGACAAGATCGAGACGAAGAAGCTGGTCGCCGAGGCGCAGGTCCCGGTTCTGCCGACCTTCACCGACCCGGAGCAGGTGCCCGGGTTCCCGGTGCTGATCAAGCCGGCCGCGGGCACCGGCGGGCACGGCATTCGGGTGGTACGGGACGCGAGCACCCTGGCCGAGGCGATCGCCTCGACTCGTCGCGAGGTCGGCGGGGAGGTGTTCTGCGAGCCGTACGTCGGCAACGCCCGCCACATCGAGGTCCCGATCCTGGCCGACGCCCAGGGCGCGGTCGTGCCGTTCGGTGAGCGGGAGTGCTCGGTCCAGCGCCGTTACCAGAAGATCATCGAGGAGAGCCCGTCCCCGGCGGTCGACCCGGGCCTGCGGGAGGACCTGTGCCGGGCGGCGATCATCGCGGTCCGGGCGCTCGGCTACGTCGGGTCGGGTGCGGTCGAGTTCCTGCTCGACGGGCAGGGCGACTTCTGGTTCATCGAGCTCACCCCGACCCTGCAGGCCGATCACGCGGTCACCGAGTGCGTCTCCGGGTACGACATGGTCCGCCTCCAGTTGCTGGTGGCGGAAGGTGGCAGCGTGCCGATGCCGGGTCCGCCGCCGATCCGCGGGCACGCCATCGAGGTGCGGATCTGTGCCGAGGACCCGGCCTACGCGTGGCTGCCGGCGGCCGGCACCCTGCACCGGTTCGCGGTTCCGGACATCGCCGGCTGGTTCCGGCCGCTCCCCCAGCCCGGCCTGCGCCTGGACGCCGGAGTCGCGGACGGGTCGGTGATCGGGATGCACCACGATCCGATGCTGGCCAAGCTGGTGGCGTGGGCGCCGAGCCGTCAGGAGGCCGCCCGGATGCTCGCGTCGGCGCTGGCCCGTACCCATCTGCACGGGGTCGTCTCCAACCGCGACCTGCTGGTCCGGGTGTTGCGGCACCACGCGTTCCGCGCCGGTGATCTGGACACCGGATTCCTGGACCGGCATGCGGAGGTCTTCGCGCCGCTGCTCTCCTCGGTCGACGCCGTGCGTCTCTCCTGCCTGGCGGCCGCCCTCGCCGGCGCCGCGGCGCGGCGGGCGGCGGCGCCGGTCCTCAACTCGCTGCCGTCCGGCTGGCGCAACGTTCCATCGATCTCCCAGACGGCGGTGTACGACGGACCGACCGGCCCGGTCGAAGTCGGCTACCGGATGAACCGCCGGGGCGACCTGGCCGGCTGGTGGGTCCGCGCGGTCGACCCGGAGGAACTGGATCTGGCCGGGCTGGGCCAGGCCCCGGTCGCCGACGAGCACCCGGCGGTGGTCGTGGTGTCGGCCGACGCCGGCCGGGTCGTCCTCAACGTGCAGGGCATTCGGATGGCGGTGCACGTCCACCGGGTCGGCGACGTCTCGTATGTGGACAGTCCAGAGGGGTCGGTCGCGCTGCGGGAGATCTCCCGGTTCCCGCTGCCCGCTCCGGAGGCCGCGGAGAGCTCGCTGATCGCGCCGCTTCCGGGTGCGGTGCGCCGGATCCTGGTCGTTCCCGGTCAACGGGTCCGGGCCGGTGAACTGCTGCTCACGCTGGAGGCGATGAAGCTGGAGCATCCGGTGCACGCGCCGTCGGCCGGGGTGGTCTCGTCACTGCCGGTGCAGCCGGGGGCCGAAGTGGACACCGGCGAGCTGCTGGCCGTTCTCGACCCGGAGTGACGCGCCAGCGCCGATCGCGTCGCTCCGGTATCGTTCCACCGTCTTCGATATCGACGGGGGAACATGAAGATGGCATCGCGGCATCGCCGTGTCCTGATCGCGGCCACCGCCGCACTGGCTCTGGCCGGTGGCGGATGCACGGCCGCCGGGGAGAACAGAGCCGCCGGGGAGAACAGCAAGGCCGGCGAGCCGGCAACGGCGGCACCGGCCCCGGCCTCGACGCCGACCACGACGACGACACCGAAGCCGCGGGTCACCCGCAGCGCGGCCGTGGACGAGGCCCGTTCCGTGGTGAGCCGCAACGCCGCCGCCGTGAAGTCCGGACCGGGCGAAAAGTACCAGGCCGTCGATGCCGTGGTCGGAGCGGACGGTGACCGGCACGTCCGGTTCAACCGTACCCATCGGGGCCTGCCGGTTCTGGGCGGCGACTTCGTGGTCCACACCGACGCGAACGGACGGTTCACCGACGCGACAGTGGCCCAGGACCGCCTGATCGACGTCCCGGAGACCGCGAAGGTGAGCCGGAAGCAGGCGCTCGACGTGGCCGCTCTGACCGGAAAGGTGGAAGCGCGCAAGGTCGTCGACGCCCTCGACGGCGAGCCGGCGCTGGCCTGGGAGGTCACCGGGGCGACGAAGGTGGTGATCGTCGACGCGACGACCGGGCGGATCCGCCTGTCCTACGACACCGTGCACACCGCCGAAACCGGCACCGGGCACGGCCTGCACGTCGGCGATGTGCAGCTGGGTACCACCCGCCGTGACGACGGCACCTACGCCCTGATCGACCCGGACCGCGGCGGCAACACCGTCCACGACGGCCTGAACGGCTGGCACGACTTCTCGATCGGCAAGTTCGCCGAGTTCACCGACGCCGACGACGTCTGGGGTGACGGCACCCGCGCCGACCGGGCCACCGTCGCCGTCGACGTGCTCTACGGCATGGCCGAGACCTGGGACTATCTGAAGGAGACGTTCGGGCGCAGTGGTCTCGCCGACGACGGCAAGGGTGTGACGGCCTACGTCCATCGCGGCGTCGACTACGGCAACGCCTCGTGGCGCAGCGCCTGCGACTGCATGCTCTTCGGTGACGGCGAGCCGGGCGAGGAGCCGTTCACCACGATCGACATCGTGGCCCACGAGTTGGCACACGGCCTCACCGATCAGACCGCCGACTTCGTCTACGCCGGCGAGCCGGGCGGGCTCAACGAGTCGAACAGCGACATCTTCGGCACCCTCGTCGAGTTCTACGCGAACAACCCGGTCGACGCCCCGGACTATCTGATCGGCGAGCGCACCCTCGTCCGTGATCCGGCCCTGCGCCGGATGGACGAGCCGAGCCTGGACGGCAAGTCGGCCTCCTGCTGGACACCTACGGTCAAGAGCCTCGATGTGCACTACTCGTCGGGGGTCGGCAACAAATTCTTCTACAACCTCGCGGTCGGCAGCGGCGCCTCGCAGTGGGGCGAGAGCACCCCGTGCGGTGCGGCCGGTCCGGTCACCGGGATCGGTAACGACAAGGCCGCCCGGATCTGGTTCCACGCGCTCAGCGTCTACATGGTCTCCAACACCGACTACGCGGGCGCCCGGGAGGCGACCCTGCGTGCCGCGGCCGACCTGTACGGCGCGGACAGCACCGAGCGGCGCACGGTCGACGCGGCCTGGCTGGCGACCGGGGTCGACGACTCGCAGACGCCGTACGGCGCCCCGGTACTCGTGCCGTTCGCGGACAGCACCCCGTCCCCGCAGCTCGGCGAGCCGGTACGGATCCAGCTGGCCGCCCGTGACCCGCAGCATCAGCCGATCACGTTCAGCGCCACCAACCTGCCGTCCGGCGTGACGATCAGTGCCGACGGTCTGATCAGCGGCACACCCGACACCAGAGCGCGTTTCGTCAGTTCCATCACCGCGACTGACTCGGACGGGAACCGCTCCGCCGCCGCGATGATGCTCTGGTCGATCAAGGGTCCGCCGCTCGTCGTGGACGTCTCCCCGAAGGTCACCGAGCCGTTCGGCGGCTACTCGTACATGAACTTCGGCGCGACCTTCATCGAGGACCCGGACTACCTGCCGGACATCTACGACCCGCTCAAGGTGACCGCCACCGGTCTGCCCGACGGGCTGACCCTGCGGGTGACCACGCCGAGCGGGCAGTCCGGCCGCTTCGTCGCCTCGGTCGTCGGCAAGCCGACCGGTATGGGTTCCGGAACGGTGGTGCTGACCGCCGTCGACGCCGACCGCAACGTGGCGACGGCCACCATCCCGTGGGAGGTGTACCCGGCCCGACTGCCCGGCTACCCGCCGAACGTGACGGTCACCGGTGGCGACACCGGCACCGCGAAGCTGACCTGGGAACGGCCGGCATACGGCCCGGAGGACGCGTTCCCCAACGGCTACGTGGTCCGGGTCCTGCCGGGCGGCGCCGAGACCAGACTCGACGACTGGCAGGCGCGGTCGCTGACCCTCACCGGGCTGGACATCCGCCGGACGTACACCATCGGGGTCCGCGCGACCAGCACGATCGGCGACGGTCTGGAGCGGACCGTCACCCTGGCCCCGCCCGCCCTGCCGATCAGCGCCACCCCGGCGGCGGTCACCTACGGCCAGACGTCCCTGGTCAGTGGCCGGGTGCTGCGCGGCAGCAGCCCGGTCGCGGGCGTCACCGTCGTGGTCGAGCACCGGCCCGCCGGGAAGAGCACGTGGAGCCGCTTCGCCACGGTCCAGACCGACGGCAAGGGAATCTGGCGGGCCACCGCCCGATCGGCGACCACCAGCGCGATCCGGGTCCGCCACCTGGGTTCGACCGGCCTGTGGCCGGCCACCTCGGCCAACACCTGGCTCTCGGTCCGCTACGCGGTCACCGCTAAGGCGAGCACGACAAAACCCAAGGCCGACAAGAAGATCAAGATTTTTGGTACGGCCAAACCCGCCCGCGCCGGCGTCCAGGTGACCCTGCAGTACCGGAAGGGTTCGCGCTGGATCAACATCACCAGCACGAAGACCACCAAGACCGGTTCCTACGTGTTCAACCGTGCCTTCAAACGCGGCACCTGGAACCTTCGGGTGGTCGTCGCCGGCGGCGGCTACAACGCCACCGGCACCAGCGGCACAGTGAAACTGACAGCCAAGTGAAACCGGTCCGGCCGGGAGGCCCACGGGCGTCAGCGTCCAGTTGAACGCCATGGGGTGCTCACCGTTGCCTCAAGCGCTTTGAGGCAACGGTGAGCGCCCCAGCGCGAAGGACCCCTGATTACGGAAGATCTCTAGCTGCCGAACCATTTCTGGAAGAAACCCTTGCGGCCCGAATCGTGCTGAACCGTCGGGGTCTCGTCGAGAGTCGGCGTGCTCGGTGGGATCGGCCGCGGTCGTGGCGGTGGCACATGGTTTGTCGACGTCGAGCGGTAGACGGTCGGCGGCGGCTGCGGGGTGCTCGGGTCCAAATGCAGGTTGTTGAGCAGGTCGCGGAGCTGCTCGGCGGTCGGCCGGGCGCCGGGATCGTTGTTCATCCCGTAGCGCAGCACGTCGGTCAGGGCCCGTGGCGCGGTCGGCAGGTCGGGGATCGGCTGGTGGAAGAGATCCATCAGGGTGAGCAGGCTGGGGCTGCGGTTGGTCGCCCAGCGCGGTGGTCGGCCGCTCATCACCGCGTAGAGGGTGGCGCAGAGCGCGTAGACGTCGGCGGCGCCGGACGGGGTGTCGTGGCGGAACATCTCCGGCGGCGCGTAGGCCGGGGTGAGCACCTCGAGGGTCACCGACGAGTCACGCATCTCACCGAGGACGGCCAGGCCGAAGTCGGCGAGGACCGCCGCGTTGAACTCCGAATACAGGATGTTGGCCGGTTTCACATCGCGGTGCAGCACCCCGTTGGCGTGTGAGTGCACGAGCGCGTCAGCGATCTTGATGCCGACGTCGCGGGCCTCGACCGGGTTGAGCGGGGCGACGCGCATGCGATCCAGATACGACCCGTCGCACAACTCCATGATCAGGTAGGGGTGTTGGTCGACCGTGACACCGACGTCGAACAGGTCGACCACGTGCGGGTGCGACGACATGCGCCCGGCCGCCCGTGCCTCGCGAAGGAAGCGGGCCTGGTCGCGCGGGTTGTCGAGAGTCCGGTTCTCCATTTTGATGGCGACGTCGCGCCCCACCGAATCCTGGGTGGCGCGATACACGGTGGCATAACCACCACGCGCCATGACCGACAATCCGGACATGCCTGGCACGTACGGTACGGGCAGGGCACCAGGCGGAGTCTCCGTCACGGAATAGAAAATACGCCAGTCCGCCGGAAGATCATCCGGGCACGTCAGACGCGTACGCGACAGTTTCCTCGACAACCGTGACCGCGAGGGTTTTCCGCAGGTCCTCGGCGGCCGCCCGCTCGCTCGACTGTTCGGTCGAGTGCGCCAATCGCACCGCTTCGTCCGCTGAAGCCCTTGCTTCCTCGCAACGATCGGCGGCGGCGAGCACACGGGCCCGGACCATGGCGGAGATCACACTACTGCGCACATCCTCGGCCGGCGCGGCGGCGGCCCGCTCGACCCAGGTGAGCGCGGTGTCCACCCGGCCGTCCGCGAGCAGCGCCGAGGCATAGGACGCCAGCGCGTGCCGCCGAGAGAACAGCAGCGACGGCGTGGAGGTGTCACTGGCTATCGGCGCGAGCAGCCCGACCGCGGTCGACGCGTCCCCGGCCCTGGCCCGTGCCTCGGCCAGCAGCACCCGCGGGCCCACCTGGGCCGGGGCCAGCGGATTGTGCGGCTCGACCGCGGTCATCACCCGGCGCGCGTCGGCCTCGGCGGTCTCCAGGTCACCCCGCTGCAGGGCGACGAACCCGCGCAGTGTCCCGGCCATCCCGAGCAGCAGTGGATGCCCGGTCCGATCGGCGTACCCGAGTGCGTCGGTGAGCAGGTCGGTGGCGTGGTCCAGCTCGTTCAGCCCGCGGGCGATCGCACCCCGCACCACCAGCGCCAACCCGCAGCCCCAGTCGTCGGAGACCTCCAGGAACTCCCGGTACGCCCGGCGCGCCTGACCGTCGGCCGCGCCGAGATCGCCGAGTTCGGCCGCCGCATACGCCTCGACGACCCGCAGTGTGCCGACCGCCCAGCCCTCACCGACCCGGTCCCCGAACGGCAGGAACAGCCGGGCCAGCCGCCGGGCCTCCTGCAACCGGCCGGCCAGCAGCCGGGCGAACGCCGTGGTGCCGCGCAGCCAGGCCCGCCCGACCGGGTCACCGAGCTCGGCGAAGAGCCGCGCGGCCCGGCCCAGCACCGCGTCGGTGCCGGCGAAGTCGCCGCGGGTGGTGGTCACCCAGGCCAGGCTCTGCAGCGCCCAGGCCTGCCCGTGCCGGTCCCCGGCCGCCAGTGTCACCTGGTACGCCGCCGCGAACCGGCTACTGGCCTGGCTGAGCCGCCCGTTCAGGAAGTCGGCCATACCGAGCCGGCGCATCGCGTTGGCCCGCTCCGGCAGCAGCTGGGCCTCGGTCGCCACGTCGAGCGCCTCCTGCCAGGAGGTGACCGCCCGGCCGGTGTCACCGAGCGCCTCATAGGCCCGGCCCACCACGATCATCGCCTCGGCTTTGCAGACCGGCTCCTCGGCCGCGGCCACCGCGATCTTCTCGCCCAGGGCCAGGGCCAGCTCGGCGCGGCCCAGACGCAGCTGCGCGCGGGCCAGCACCAGCTGATCCGACAGTGGCAGGTCACCCTTGGCCAGGACGGTGGCGCGCTCCGCATAATCGATGGCGGCGGCCGGCTCGATGTCGGCAAGGGCCCGCCGGGCCAGCCGACCGAGCGCCGCTACGCCGAGCGGTGCCACGTCACGCGGCGCCGCCTCCGGTCGCAGGCGCACCGCGTCGGCCAACTCGACCGCGTGCTCGGCGTGTGTGGCGATGAACGCGTCCCGCTCGCCGCCGGTCAGGTTGAGCCGGACCGCGCCGTCGTTGCCGGGCTCGGTGACACTCTCCGGCGCCGCCCAGGAGGCCAGGTACGCGTGTCGCTCGGCCAGGTCGCCCTTGCCGATCCCGGCATACGCCGCCTCGCGCATCAGCGGGGTGCTGAACTGGTAGCCGCCGGACCGTGAACGATGCAGCATGCGGCGCTGGAGCAGCTCGTCGACGGCACGCTCCAACTCGACCGCGACGACCACACCGGGTCGGGTGTCGGCGACCGCCCGCCGCTCCTGGAGTGCCTCCAGCACACCGTTGGGCACCGTCGTCCCGGCCACCGACGCGTCTCGCAGCACCGAACGCGGCTCCGGGGAGAGCGCGTCGATCCGGGCGGCGAGGACCGCGGCCAGGTCACGGGAGAGCAGGCGGCTGCCGAGCGAACCGGCGGCCAACTGCCAACGGCCGGCCGCGTTGGCGCCGACCGCCGGGGTGAGCGCTCCCCGCTCCATCAGCAGGGTGACCATCTCGGCCAGGTAGAACGGGTTGCCCTGGGCGTTGGCGAGCAGCCGGTCGCTGTCGGCCGGGGGCAGCTTGCCGCCGTGCAGGTAGGAGGTGAGCAGCCGGGACGCGTCGGCGCCGCGCAGCGGAGGCAGGCTGTGCACCTCGGCGTCGGCGAGCCGGGTCATCGCGCCGGCTGTCCGCACCAGCTCGGGACGGCCGAGCAGCAGCGCCACGACCGGGCCGTCCAGCTGGTTCAGGGTGAGGCCGATCGCCTCCAGGGTGGTGTCGGTGGCGTCGTGCAAGTCGTCCACGATCACCACCAGCGGTTCCTCAGCGGCGAGCGCGTTGAACAGGTCGGCGACGGCGATCGAGATGGCCTCGGCGTCGATCCGGCGGGCGCTGGCCGGACGGTCGGCGGGCGCGGTCGGCCCCACCGTCCGGTCCGGGGCCTCGCCGTACCCGAGCAGCACCAGCAGCCGGTCGTTGTCGAGCGTGACGTTGAGCCGGCCGGCCAGCTTGCGCAGCCGCTCGTCGGCGACCGTGCGGGCGACCGTGGTGGCCACGTCCTTCGGCAGACCGGCGGCCTTGCGGACCAGGTCGGCCAGAGGCGCGTACCGCCGTCGCTCGCCGAAGGCCCGGCAGCGCACCCGCAGCACCCGGGCCGCCTGGCCCTGCCCGGAGTAACCGGTGGCCAGGCGTTTGACCTCACCGGCGAACCGGGACTTGCCGATGCCCGCCTCCGCGGTCATCACCAGGATCTTGGGGATGCCGGTGTCGATCGCCTCGGCCAGCCGGCCGGAGAACCGGCCCAGCTCGGCCTCCCGGCCCACGAACGGTGCCTCGTCACCGAGGCCGGACCGGGTGCCGGGGGCGTCGTGCAGACCGAGTAGCTCGTACGTCGGAACCGGCTCGCGCTTGCCCTTGAGACGCAGTGGCCGCAGCTGCCGCCAGGAGGCGACGTGCCGAGTCCCCGCACTGGTCCGCTCGCCGGCGTAGACCGTGCCGATCGCCGCGGCGTCGGCCAGCCGAGCCGCGGTGTTGACCGTGTCGCCGATCACCGTGTACTCGATACCGGCCTGCACGCCGGCGACCACCTCGCCGGTGTTCAGCCCGATGCGCAGGCCGAGTGGCGCGCCGCCGCCGCGCTCGTCGTCGAGCACCCGGCGGACCGCGCGCTGCATGCTCAGGGCGGCCCGGACGGCGCGCTCGGCGTCGTCCTCATGGGCCACCGGCGCGCCGAAGACCGCCATGATGCCGTCGCCGGTGAGCTTGTCGACGTGCCCACCGAACGTCTTCACCGCCCCGGCCAGCGAGGCCAGCACCCGGTCGGTGACCGCGCCGACCCGTTCCGGATCGAGGTCCTCGGAGAACGAGGTGAAGTCGGAGAGGTCACCGAAGAGCACCGTGACGATGCGCCGCTCGGCGGCCGGGAGCAGTGCGGCGGCCGGCAGCCCGGCGCCACAGTGATGACAGAAGCGTGCGCCGGGAACCGGGACGGTCCCGCAGACCGGGCAGGTCACGGCTGCTCCCGGCGCAGGTATTCGAGCTGCGCCGCCGCGGACCACTCGGCGGCGAACCGCAGGGCCGGGTCGAGATCGGGATAGACCAGGTCGACGACGGCGGCGGGCGTCTCGGCTCCGGCCGCCAGGGCGGCCGTCACCTGCGCCAGGCGCTCCCGGCGATGATCGAGATAAAAGCGGGCACGCTCGGCGGTGTCGCTGCGGGCGGGTCCGTGGCCCGGCAACATCAACGCCCGGGGGTACGCGCTGAGCAGCTCCAGGCTGTCCAGGTAAGCCCCGAGATCGCCGTCGGGCGGGGCGACCACCGTGGTACCGCGGCCGAGCATGGTGTCACCGGTGAACATCACGGACTCGTCCCCGAACTCGACGAAGAAGGACACCGAGTCGCTGGTGTGCCCCGGAGTCTCCAGCACCCGTATTTCCAACCCGTTCCCGTCCAGGGACTCCCGCGGGTCGAACGGCTCACCACCCAGGCAGTGCACGGGTGAACCGGCCCGCACCGGAGCGCCGCCGAGCAGCTCGGAGAGCCGGGCCGCCCCCTCGACGTGATCGTGATGACCGTGTGTGATCAGGATGGTCCCGATCGGGCCGTGCTCGGCGATCCGCCGCAGATGCCCCTCGTCCAGCGGACCGGGGTCCACGACGGTGGCCCGCTCGGCGCCGGGCGCCCGCAGGATCCAGGTGTTGGTGCCGTCCAGCGTCATCGGCCCCGGGTTGGGCGCCGGCAGCAGCGTCACCCAACCCGGTAGCCGGTCGACCTCGGCCGACTCGGGCTCAGCAGCCCCCATGACCCGAATCGTACGTCGGTCCGGCGACCATGACCGAGACACGATGTCCGATCCGGTCACCAACGGTGAGCAAATGCGCCCGAATCATCGCAAGATCACGCCACCTCGGCGATGACCTCGACCTCGACCGGAGCGCCGAGCGGCAGTTCGGCCACACCGACCGCGCTGCGGGCATGCCGGCCCTGCTCGCCGAGGACCGCGCCGAACAGGTCGGACGCGCCGTTGATCACGGCCGGCTGAGCGGTGAACCCGGGCGCCGACGCGACGAACCCGACCACCTTGACGATCTTGACGACCCGTCCGAGGCCGACCAGGGCGTCGATCGCGGCGAGCGCGTTGATGGCGCACAGCCGGGCCAGGCCGGCCGCCTCCTCGACGGTGACCTCGTCGCCGACCTTGCCGGTCTGCGGCAGCTTGCCGTCGACGAACGGGAGCTGGCCCGAGGTGTAGACGTAGTTGCCGGACTGGACGGCCGGCACGTAGGACCCGACCGGCGCCACCACCGTCGGCAGGGTCAGACCCAGCTCGGTGAGCTTGGCGTACGCGTCCACCCCACCCTCACCGGCGATCGGAGCCGGGGTGGTCATGACTTGGGCCGCTTCAGATAGGCGACGAGCTGCTCCGGGTTCGGCCCGGGGACGACCTGGACGAGCTCCCAGCCGTCCTCGCCCCAGTTGTCGAGGATCTGCTTGGTCGCGTGGACCAGCAGGGGCACGGTCACGTACTCCCACTTCTGCATGGCTTGCGCTCTCCTGTTCGTCGGATACCGGCACAGCTTAGGACGCGGGCGACCGGCTGGTTGGTTAGGCTGAGCGGAGTTTGTGCACGTAGAGCGCCCATGCCATCACTGATTGCGATGAGCGGAGGATGACATGACGCAGAACGAACCGGGCGGGCACCCGGAGCCGCCACCGACCCCGGAGCCGGAGCCCCCGTCGCCCCTACCACCCGAGGATCCGATCCCGCCCCAGCCACCGCATCTCCCGGCGATGGAGCACACCGCCGAGATGTCGCCGGTGGTCGACACCGCCGAGCATCCGGTGGTGCCGACCGAGGTGATCGCGCCCGCGGTGTGGCATCAGCCACCGCCGACCGGGCCGTGGCACGCCCGACACGAGAAACCCGGCGAGTGGCGTCATCCGCCTCCGGAGCACCTGGCCTACCAGCACTCGCCACCGGCCGAGATCCAGCCGCAGCCGGAACCGATCTGGGTGGGCCCGGCGATCGGACGGTTGCCCGGGATCGACCCGCGGCGGCGCGCCACGATGTTCCTCTCGATGGCGTTCGTGGCCACCCTGGCGCTCTGCGGCGGCGGCGCGGTCTCCGCCTTCTACCTGCTCCGGGACGCCGACACGCCCGGCTCGCCGGACCCGACCACCGCGGTCAACCGGTTCCTCACCGCGGTCTACACCCAGCAGGACGCGACCGCCGCACGCGATCTGGTCTGCGGCAAGTCCCGGGACGAGGCGAAACTCACCACCCGGGTGGAGCAGATCAGCTCGTACGCCGACGGTTATCAGGGTCCGGTCTTCCGCTGGGACGAGCCGGCCGTGGCCGACCGGGACGACGAGCGGGCCCGGGTCGACGTCCGGGTGATCATGTCGACCGAGGACGAGCGGACCGCCACTCAGGATCTCCGGTTCACCGTCGTACGCAAGACCGGCTGGTTGGTGTGCGAGGTCGCAGGCTGACAGATGCCCGGTCGCCTGACACGTGCCCGTAACGTGGGACGTATGGGCGAACACCGCAACTGGCCGGAGCGGCTGCACGTGGTGACCGGCAAGGGCGGCACCGGCAAGAGCACGGTGGCCGCGGCGCTGGCGCTGGGTCTGGCCGCCGGTGGCCGGCGCACACTGCTGGTCGAGGTGGAGGGCCGGCAGGGCATCGCCCAGTTGTTCGGTCTGGAGCCGCTGCCCTACGCGGAACGGCGGGTCGCGCAGACGTCCGGCGGCGGCGAGGTCCGGGCGCTGGCCGTGGACCCCGAGGAGGCCCTCCTCGAATATCTCGACATGTTCTACAAGCTCGGCGCGGCCGGGCGGGCGCTGCGCAAGGTCGGCGCCATCGACTTCGCCACCACCATCGCCCCGGGCCTGCGTGACGTTCTTCTCACCGGCAAGGTGAAGGAGGCGACCACCCGCTCCCGGGACGGCAGTCGCGTCTACGACGCGGTGGTGCTCGACGCGCCGCCGACCGGCCGGGTGGGCCGCTTCCTGAACGTGACCGAGGAGACCGCCCGCCTGGTCAAGGTCGGCCCGATCAAGACGCAGAGCGAGGGTGTGGCGTCGCTGCTGCGCTCACCGATGACCGCGGTGCACGTGGTCACGCTCCTGGAGGAGATGCCGGTCCAGGAGACCCTGGACGCCATCACCGAGCTGTCCGCGCTGCACATCCCGGTGGGCCGGGTGGTGGTCAACGGTGCCCGGCCGCCACTGCTGGCCGGCGGCAAGGCCACCAAGGCGGAGATCAAGCGGGGCCTGACCGCGGCCGGGCTGACGGCCGCCCCGGCCACGGTGAGCCGGCTGGCCACCGAGGCCCAGGCGCACCTGACCCGGCGGGAGCTGGAGGAGTCGCTGCGGCTGGAGCTGGCCGAGCTCGGCCGACCGATGGTCGAGCTCCCGCTGCTGCCGGGCGGCGTCGACCGTACCGCCCTCGACGAACTGGCCGCGCTCCTGATGCGAGGGTGACCGTGATCCGGCCGGCGTCCGATCAAGACGCACTACGCTGAAATGGTGGCTGAATTGACGGCTCCACGGCTCGACGTCGACGGCCTGCTGGCCGACCCGTCCATCCGCATCGTGGTCTGCTGCGGGGCCGGCGGGGTGGGCAAGACGACCACGGCCGCGGCTCTCGGCCTGCGGGCCGCCGAGGTGCACGGCCGTCGCACGGTGGTGCTCACCATCGACCCGGCCCGGCGGCTCGCCCAGTCGATGGGCCTGACCGAGCTGGACAACACACCCCGGCAGGTCAAGGGCATCGTCGCCGAACGGGCCGGCGGCGAGCTGCACGCCATGATGCTGGACATGAAGCGCACCTTCGACGAGGTGGTCGAGCAGCACACCACGCCGAAACGCGCTCGGGAGATCTTCGCCAACCCGTTCTACCAGGCCATGAGCTCGACCTTCTCGGGCACGCAGGAGTACATGGCGATGGAGAAGCTGGGCCAGCTGCGGGCCGGCGACGAGTGGGACCTGATCGTGGTGGACACTCCGCCGTCCCGGTCGGCGCTGGACTTCCTGGACGCGCCGGCCCGGCTGTCCCGGTTCCTCGACGGCCGGATGCTGCGGATGTTCCTGGCTCCCGCCCGGACCGGTGGGCGCAGCGTGTTCAGCCTGGTCACCGCGTCGTTCGGGCTGTTCTCCAAGACCGTGCAGAAAATCCTCGGCGCGCAGTTGCTGACCGACCTGTCCGGCTTCGTGGCGGCACTCGACTCGATGTTCGGCGGCTTCCGGCAGCGGGCCGACCAGACGTACCGGATCCTGCAGGACCCGCAGACCGCCTTCCTCCTGGTCGCCGCGCCCGAGCGGGACGCCATCCGGGAGGCGGCCTACTTCGCGGAACGGCTGGTGGCCGAGCGGATGCCGCTGGCCGGTCTGGTGCTGAACCGGATGCACCACACCGACCTGGCCGGGCTGAGCGCGACCGACAGCGAGGCCGCCGCCGACCGGCTGGACGAGCTGGGTGATCACCAGACGACCGCCGACGTGCTGCGGATCCACGCCGGGCTGCTGCGCCAGGCCGAGCGGGAGGCGGCTGTCGCGACCGGGTTCACCGGGGCGTTCCCGGCGGTGCCGACCACCTCGGTCACAGCACAGCCCGCCGACGTCCACGACGTCGACGGGCTGCGAACGATCGGAGCGCTGCTCGCCTGACCGGCAGCTTCACCGGCCAGGCGGAACCACGCCTGATCAGCGGGTGGAGACGAGCACCTTGTCGGCGCCCTTCTCACGCAGTGCGGCCTCGAACATCTTCCGCCAGCTCGCCACATGCGGGTGACGGCGGAGAAGGGCCCGCCGTTCCCGTTCCGTCATGCCTCCCCAGACGCCGAACTCGATGCGGTTGTCCAGGGCGTCGGCGAGGCACTCGTAGCGGACCGGGCAGCTGCGGCAGATCCGCTTCGCCACGTTCTGCTCGGCGCCCTGCACGAACAGCGCGTCAGGGTCGCCACTCTGACATGCCGCCATGCTGGGCCAGTCGCTGATCATCCCCACGGTAAACGTCCCCCCTTGTTTCACCCCCTGACGCCGATGCGGCCCCTGTTCCCCCGTGCTGCATCGGCGTCCGTGTCTCGCCGCACCATCATGCTCTGTAGTTGGGTGATTACGCAACGTTGTCCCTCAAATACGTATAGGCCGGTAGTTCCGGGCATACCGGCAAAGTGAGGGTGGCCGAACGGGGGTATCTTTGGTGCAGAAGCGGGAAAACGGTCCGCCGAGAAGGGTGACAGCTCACACTCGTATCGGGCGGAGTGGTGCTTCCGGACAGGCGGTCGCGTGCATGCTTCGCGTACCCTGCTCGGGTGACCTCCTGGTTTCGCAGACGCGATCACAACATCTTCACGAACGCGACCTCATTACTGGTCTGCGGCCTGCTGGCAGGCGTAGTCGTGGCCGCCGCGGCATTCCCCGCCGCGGCGATGACCGGGCTGGCGGCCAAGGCCGGCGGCCAGACGTTCGCGGGTCTGCCCAGTGAGCTCAAGGAATTCAGCTCCCCGCAGATCACTCGGGTCTACGCCTCGGACGGCAAGACCCAGATCGCGGTGTTCTATGACGAGTTCCGCAGCGACGTCCCGCTGAAGGACATCTCGAAGAACATGCAGGCCGCCATCCTGGCCGCCGAGGACCGCAAGTTCTATGAGCACAACGGCGTCGACCTCAAGGGCGTCGCGCGCGCGTTCGTGAGTAACAACCAGGGCGGCGCACAGCAGGGCGCCTCGACCCTCACCATGCAGTACGTGCGGATGTCGCTGGCCTACTCGGCCACCAACCCGCAGGAGGTGATCGACGCGACCGAGGACAGCCCGAAGCGCAAGATCACCGAAATGAAGTACGCGCTGCAGATCTCGAAGCAGCTCTCCAAGGACCAGATCCTGGAGCGCTACCTCAACATCGCGCCGTTCGGTAACCAGACCTACGGTGTCTTCGCCGCGAGCCACGTGTACTTCAACAAGAAGCCGAAGGACCTGACCGTCGCCGAGGCGGCCATGCTCGCCGGCATGGTGAAGGCGCCGAGCAGCTTCAACCCCACCACTCCGAGCGGCCACGAGCTGATCACCGACCGCCGCAACACCTACATCATCCCGGCCATGGTCGAGATGGGCGCGGTCTCCGCCGCGGACGCCGAGAAGGCGAAGAAGGAGGCGGTCCCGACCAAGGTCAAGCAGGTCGGCCGGGGCTGCGCCTGGGTGGCGCGGAACAACTGGGGCTTCTTCTGCGACTTCTTCTACCGCTGGTGGCTGGAGCAGGAGTCGTTCGGCGCGACCACCTACGACCGGGAGCGGCGCCTCAAGAGCGGCGGCTACCGGGTGGTCACCACCCTCGACCTCAAGGGCCAGGCGGGCGCCCGCCGGGAGATCACCGAGCGCCAGTCCGACAGCAGCCAGAACGCGTTGCTGCTGGCCGGCATCGAGCCGGGCAGCGGCAAGGTCCGCCTGCTCGCCACGAACCGTAAGTTCAAGCTCGACGACCCGGATCACCCGCAGAACAAGATCTCGTCCGACCCGGCGAAGGCGAAGCTGAAGATCCGGGGTTCGGCCCCGAACACGACGAACCCGCTGATGAGCGGTGGTGGCGACATCGCCGGTTACCAGGCCGGCTCGGTGTTCAAGATCTTCCCGATCATCGCGGCCCTGGAGAACAACTACCCGCTGAGCTATCCCATCCTGGCCGAGAAACAGTACGTCTCCGGCTATGTCGTGGGTCCCGGCCCGGCGACCTGTAACGGGCACTTCTACTGCCCGAAGAACGCGGGTGGCGGCGGCGGCAAGGTCTACAACATGTGGTCCGCGTTCGCGAACTCGATCAACACGTACTTCATCCCGCTCCAGGAGCGGGTCGGTGCGGCGAAGGTCATCGCCGTCGCGAAGCGGTTCGGCGTGCAGTTCCGCCAGCCGAAGGAGGCCGACATGACCACCGAGAAGGGTGGCGCCAACCAGTTCGGCGCCTTCTCGCTCGGTGTCACCGCCTCCACGCCGCTCGACATGGCGAACGCCTACGCGACCCTGGCCGGCGACGGCATGTACTGCTCGCCCACCCCGATCGAGCAGATCAGCACGCAGGACGGGCAGAAGATCGACGTCGGCAAGCCGTTCTGCAACCAGGCCACCACCAAGGACGTGGCGCGCGCCGCACTGGACGCCGCGCGGTGCCCGGTCGGCGACTCGGCCCAGCTCGGCTCCTGCAACGGTGCCACCGCTCCGGACACCCGGGGCATCGTCGGCCACCCGGTCTTCGGCAAGTCCGGCACCACCGATGCGGAGAAGACCGCCTCGCTGATCGTCGGCACCACGAAGATCGTCGTCGCGGGCTACATGGCCAATCCGGACTGGCCGGACCACCGGGACCAGATGAAGCACGGCGTGATCAACCCGACCGTCCAGTACACCGTCAAGGAGTACATGAAGGACCGGGAGAAGCAGCAGTTCAAGAAGCCGGGCAGCACCAAGATCGTGTTCGGTGAGCAGCGCTCGATCCCGAACGTGGAGTGCGACTCGGTCTCGTCGGCCACCAACCGCCTCGAGGACCTGGGCTTCCACGTCACCCGGGGCGCCGAGGTCGACTCCGACTGTCCGAAGGGCACGGTCGCCGGCACCGACCCCTCCGGCCGGACGATCAAGGGCGGGGCGGTGGTCCTCCAGATCAGTAACGGCAAACCGACCACCCAGACGCCCACTCCGGGCACCAGCGGCGGGCCGGGAACACCGAACGGGCCAGGTCGGCCCAACTAGCCACAGCACCGGAAACGGGCGGGAGATCGAATCTCCCGCCCGTTTCCCGTACCGCTGGAAGGTTTTGTCAGGAAAGCCGGCGCCGCACCTCAGCGGCGACCCGACCGCCCTCCGCACGCCCCGCAACGGCCGCCTGAGCGGCCTTCATGGCCGGACCCATCTGCGCCTTGCCGCTGAAGCCGCCGGCCGCCAGCGCCTGTGCCACGATCTCGGCGATCTCCGCGTCGGTGAGCTGCTTCGGCAGGTAGCGGTCGAGGACCTCACCCTCGGCCGTCTCCTTCGCCGCCTGGTCGGTCCGCCCCGCACCGGCGAACGCGGTCGCCGCCTCCCGGCGCTTCTTCGCCTCCTTGGTCAGAACGGCCAGCACCTCGTCGTCGGAGAGCTCACGGGCCTCGTCACCGGCCACCTCGGCGGTCCGGACGGCGGACAGGGCCATCCGCAGCGTCGACGTGATCAGCTCGTCCCGGGCCTTCATGGCCGTGTGCAGGTCCTCGTTCAGGCGGTCTTTCAGCGTTCCCATGGCGGAGAAACTACCCTTGCGGGCATGCGTAAGCGCTCCCTTATTTCGGCCTTCGCCACTCTGTCCGCCGTCGGCGCCGCGACGCTGGCCTACGCAGCCCTCGTCGAGCGCAACATGTTCACCCTCCGGCGCTTCGACGTCCCGGTGCTCGAACCGGACGCCGAGCCGCTGCGCATCCTGCACATCTCGGACCTGCACATGATGCCCGACCAGCGGCGCAAGCAGGATTGGGTGGCCGGGCTGGGCGGCACCGACCCGGACCTGGTGATCGTTACCGGCGACAACATGTCCGACCCGGAATCGGTCCCCGGTGTGCTGCGCGCCCTGGATCCGCTGCTGTCGGTGCCCGGCGCGTTCGTCTTCGGCTCCAACGACTACCGCGGCCCGGTCTGGAAGAACCCGCTGCAATATCTGATGCCCGACCGGGAGTATGTGCAGGGTGTCGATCTGCCCGCCGACGAGCTGCGCGCCGCCCTGGTCGACGCGGGCTGGGCGGATCTGAACAATGCACGGACCGTCCTGAAGGCCGGTGGCCGCTCGATCGAGCTGGCCGGCGTCGACGATCCACACATCGAGCGCGACGACTACCCGTCGGTGGCCGGCCCGGTCAGCGCCGGTGCCGACCTGCACCTCGGCGTCACGCACACCCCCGCCTCCCGGGTCCTGGACGCGATGGCGGCCGACGGATTCGCCCTGCTGCTGGCCGGCCACACGCACGGCGGCCAGGTGTGCGTGCCGGGTGTCGGCGCCCTCACCACCAACTGCGACCTGCCCACCTCGATGGCGAAGGGCCTGCACCGCTGGCCCGGCTCGGACGCCTGGCTGCACGTTTCGGCCGGCCTGGGCACCCATCCGACCGCGCCGATTCGCTTCGCCTGCCGCCCGGAGGCCTCCTTGCTCACCTTGATCCCTCGCTGACCTGCGGTTTTACTGTTCGGGGATACCGGTTGTGGAGGCCCCCAGGGCCTCCGCTAGTATTTATCTCGCAGCAGCGGGGTGTGGCGCAGCTTGGTAGCGCGCTTCGTTCGGGACGAAGAGGCCGTGGGTTCAAATCCCGCCACCCCGACCACAGTTGCAGCAGGTGAGGGCCGGTCTCCGGAAACGGAGATCCGGCCCTGAACTGTTTCCGGGCCCGGGCTCCGCACAAACGCGGAGACCGAGCCCAGGCTACGAGGCGAACTTCACCTTGATGACAGCGTCCGCAGACAGTTCGTCACCGATCTGCAGATACGCGAGGGTCGTGTCGGCCGGGACGTCGAAGACCAACTGGTGATCGACGGTCTTCCCCGGGTCGATCGGCTCGCTGAGGACGTAACTGGTGTTGGTGAGATAGTTCTCCGCGATGCCGTTCTCCTGGAGAACACGCTCGGTCGGGCTGGTGGCCTCGATGCTGTAGGTCGGATAGCTGTCCGTCTTCTCACCGACGTTCGTCACCGAGAAGGCGACCGCACAGAATTTGCCGGCGGCCTTCTCCGTACTCGAGGACTCGTCGTAGGTGGTGGCCGGGTCGTCGAGTTGGGTGATCGTCTCCCTGGTGCAGTCGATCCCGCGAACCGTGGCCTCGAAGACCCCGACCCGTGCGGTGTCGCCGACCGCTATCTCCTCCACGTCCACGGATGAACCCGACGTGGCGATCGAGAAGATCGGAATCATGACGGCGCACACCGCAACGACCGCGCCCACCCCGAAGATCAGCGCCATCAGCTTCTGGCGGCGGATCATCTCCGGCGCCGGCTGGGTGAACAGCCGATTCGTGGTGATCGTGACCTGCGGCATCCCGAAGACGCCCGGCGGCGCCTGCAGGGGGATCTCGCGTCGGCAGTACGGGCATCGCAGGACACCGGCGTCCGGGTGGATCTCCAGCCCGGCTCCGCAGGACGGGCAACTGGAGGCGACGGCGGTCATCGGGGCAGCGGAGGTGGCGTGTCGGCGAACAGGGGCGCGAGCTCAGGTGTGTCGGCGGCCCGTGCCCACTGGCCCATTCCCGCCCGCCACACCAGTGATTCCCGGGTGATCGCGCCGGAACCGACCTGCACACCGAGGGTGCCGAGGTCGAACGGGCCCCGCCGGCTTCCGTCCAGACCCACATACCACTGCGGGGTCACCGGTAGCGGCGGCGGCTGCACCTGACCGGCGCTCCCGTCGACGGCCCCGCCCAGGCGCTGACCGAAGAGCATCCCGACGCCCAGCCCGGTGCCCAGTCCGGCCGCCCCCGGGTTCCGGGCCGCGTCCTCGATGGCGTTGGCGGTCTGGAACGTGGTGTATCGCTGCAGGTCGCCGATGATGCCCATCTGTGTACGTCGGTCGAGCGCCTGCTCCACCTCCGGCGGCGCCGAGATGTTCCGGATGATGACGGCCGGAATCCCCAGGCCCATCGGGGCGAGTTGCTCGGCGAGGTCCCCGGCGAGTCGGGTACCGATGGCCTCCTGTTGAGCTGCCATGTCGAGCAGAGACACGTTGGCGGTGGCCAACGCGGTGGTCAGCCTGCTGACGATCAACTGCTGGAGATAGTCGGAGACCTCTTCGGTACGGAATTCCGGATCCGTGCCCACCAATTCGGTGAGGAACCGGCGAGGGTCGATGACGCGCAGGGCATATGCCCCGTGGGCGCGCAGCCGGACCATGCCGAATTCCGGATCCCGGACGATGACCGGGTTCTGAGTTCCCCATTTCAGGTCGGTGAACTGCCGAGTGTTGACGAAGTACACCTCGGCCTTGAAGGGCGACTCGAATCCGTACTTCCAGCCTTTGAGGGTGGACAGCACCGGAAGGTTCCGAGTGTGCAGGGTGTGCGTGCCGGGACCGAAGGCGTCCGCGATGGTGCCCTCGTTCACGAAGACGGCCACCTGTGATTCGCGCACCACGAGACGGGCGTTCATCTTGATCTCGTTGTGGTACCGGGGGAAGCGCCACACGACCGTGTCACGGCTGTCGTCCAGCCACTCCACGATATCGATGAATTCGCCGCGTATCTTGTCCGACATCGCCATACCGACCTACCCGACAGTTCCCCGCCGGCCGGTCTCGGCCCGCGTCATCCGGGCCGGATGGTATCAACCGTGATCAACGTTTCAGAGAGCCAGCTGTGGGCCGACCGTACGTGGGGCCATCTGCTGCGGCACCGCATAAGGGCCGATCATCGACTCTACGACGGGTGCGATCGAAGGGCGCTCGTTGAGTTGCATGAGCCGGGTGGCGCGGGCCAGAGAGCCGGTCTCGCCGTCGCGGAAGCCCTCGCGGTAGCCACGTTCGTAGCGTTCACCACGGCCCAGCGCGCGGCCGAGGGCGAAGCAGGACGATCCGGCGAGAGCGAGCAGGAAGAGGATCGCGAAGGGCGTCACAGAACTATCCTTCCGGGACACAAGCCACTTATTAGGCGGAAATTACCCTAAACAGGCATAGTTTGTGCCGACCTGGAGATCAAGTACGCCAATGGGTGACCGTTTCGAGGCCTTTACGAGATCGAATCAAGGGGTGCCGTACGAGTGGCCCAGCCCACCTGACAAGCTGAGAACTTGTGACTGACTCCATCGACCTCGCCCGTCAGGTCCGCAGCGTGAGCCGCCTCACCGGCGAGTTCACGCTCCGCTCCGGCCGCACCGCCACCGAATACTTCGACAAGTACCAGTTCGAGGCCGACCCGGTCCTGCTCGACCAGCTCGCCGAGCGCCTCGCCGTCCTCATCCCGGAGGGCACCGAGGTCCTCGCCGGCCTGGAGATGGGCGGCATCGCCGTGGTCACCGCACTCGCCCGGCACGCGAAACTCCCCACCGCGTTCGTCCGCAAGCAGGCCAAGCAGTACGGCACCGCCCGTCTGGCCGAGGGCGCCGAGGTGGCCGGCCGTCGCGTGCTGATCGTCGAGGACGTCGTCACCTCCGGTGGCCAGGTCGTCATCTCCACCAACGACCTGCGCAAACTGGGCGCCCACGTGGATCACGCCCTCTGCGTCATCGACCGTCAGGAGGGCGGCGCCCAGGCCCTCGCCGCCGAGGGCATCACCCTGCGAGCCCTGCTGACCCGCGCCGAGCTCGACGCCGCCGCCTGACCCTTCACGGCCCAGTCGGCGATCCCTCCCGCATCACCACGCCGATGCGGTACGGGTCGGATCGCCCCACCGAACGTTCCCAGCCCCGGACTCCCGCGCGACGTCGGCGGTGGTCCGGGCCGAACCTCGACCGCCGGGCTGATGCGGTGGTCACCGGCTGGTCCTCAGAGCGGTCTCGGACCCCCGAAACAGCCCTGAGAACCAGCCACCCGAAAGCGACTGGACACCAGAGCGGTCTCGGGCGTCGCGCAACAGCGCTGACGACCAGTTGGAGTATCGGCGACCGGGTGAGGGCCGGACGGTGACCAACGGCCTCAGCCCGGCGGGCGCGCTGCGGTCCGAACCACCGGGAACGTCGCGCGGTAGCTCGGGGACGGCGTGGTTCGACGGGACGGGCCGACCCGTACCAGATGGGCGTGGCAAAGCGGAACGGCCCGCCCACCGGGAGATCGACTGTCGGAGGCGGCGGTCAGGGGTTGCGTTTGGCGATTTCGGCGGCGAGCAGCTCGGCGATCTGGACCGTGTTGAGGGCCGCGCCCTTGCGCATGTTGTCGCCCGTGATGAAGAGCGACAACGCCCGTGGGTCGTCCATGGCTCGGCGGATCCGGCCGACCCAGGACGGGTCGGTGCCGACGGCGTCGATGGGCATCGGGAACTCGCCGGCCTCCGGGTCGTCGACGAGGATCACGCCTGGGGCGTTGCGGAGGACCTGGCGGGCTCCGGCGGCGGTCACCTCGGAGGCGAAGACGGCGTGGACGGCTACCGAGTGGCCGGTGACGACCGGGACGCGGACGCAGGTGGCGGAGACCTTGAGGGCCGCCAGGCCGAGGATCTTGCGGGACTCGTTGCGGAGTTTCAGCTCCTCCGAGGACCAGCCGTTGTCGGCCTGGTCACCGGACCACGGGACCACGTTGAGCGCGAGCGGGGCCGGGAACGGGCCGAGGTCGTCGCCGACGGCCTGGCGCACGTTGCCGGGGCGGGAACCGAGCAGGCGGTCGCCGGCCACCTTGGTCAGCTGGTCGTGCAGGGTGTCGACGCCGATCTGGCCGGCACCCGACGCGGACTGGTAGGAGGCCAGGACGAGTTCGCGCAGGCCGTACTCGTAGTGCAGGGGCGCGACCGCGATGATCATGGCGGCGACCGTGCAGTTGGCGCTCGACACGATGCCGGCCGGGCGGTGTGCGGCGTCCTCACGGTTGACCTCGGGCACCACCAGGGGCACGTCGGGACGCATCCGGAAGGCCGACGAGTTGTCGACGACGACCGCACCGCGGGCGACCGCGGTCGGCGCCCACTGCTCGGAAACCGCGTCGGGGACGTCGAACATCGCCACGTCGACGCCGTCGAAGGACTCGGCGGTCAGCTCGCGGACTTCCAGGCGCTCGCCGCGGCAGGTCAGCGACTTTCCGGCGGACCGGGCCGAGGCGAGCAGCCTGATCTCGCCCCAGACGTTGCGCCGGGACGAGAGCAATTCGAGCATGACGGTACCGACGGAGCCGGTGGCTCCGACGACGGCGAGCGTGGGCTGCGCCATCGCTCGGGTTACCGGCCGGTCCCGCCGTAGACGACGGCTTCCTCGTTACTGCCGAGCTCGAACGCGGCGTGCACGGCACGCACCGCGGTGTCGAGGTCGGTGTCACGGCAGACGACCGAGACCCGGATCTCCGAGGTGGAGATCATCTCGATGTTGACGCCGGCGGCGCCGATGGTGGCGAAGAACTCGGCGGCGACCCCCGGGTGCGAGCGCATGCCCGCGCCGACCAGGGAGACCTTGCCGATGTGGTCGTCGAAGAGCAGGCTCTTGAACTTGACCTGGTCCTTGATCTTGTCGAGCGCGTTCATCGCGGTCTGGCCGTCGGCCTTCGGCAGCGTGAACGAGATGTCGGTGCGGCCGGTGCCCTCGGTCGACACGTTCTGCACGATCATGTCGATGTTGATCTCGGCCTTGGCGACGGTCTCGAAGATGCGGCCGGCCGCGCCGGGCTCGTCGGGCACACCGACGATCGTGATCTTGGCATCGCTGCGCTCGTGCGCGACCCCGGTGATCAGTGCGTTCTCCACGTCAGGGTCCTCCATCGAGCCGGTTACCAGCGTGCCTTCTTTGTTCGAGTACGACGAGCGTACGTGGATCGGCACGTTGAACCGCCGCGCATACTCCACGCATCGCAACATCAGCACCTTCGCCCCGCCGGCGGCGAGGTCGAGCATCTCCTCATACGTGATCTTCTTGATGTGCTTGGCGTCGGGCACGATCCGCGGGTCCGCGGTGAAGACGCCGTCCACATCGGTGTAGATCTCGCAGACGTCCGCGTGCAGCGCGGCGGCCAGGGCGACCGCCGTGGTGTCCGAGCCGCCGCGGCCGAGCGTCGTGATGTCCTTGGTGTCCTGCGACACGCCCTGGAAGCCGGCGACGATGGCGATGGCGCCCTCGTCCAGCGCGGTCCGCAGGCGGCCGGGGGTGACGTCGATGATCCGGGCCTTGCCGTGCACCGACGTGGTGAGCACGCCGGCCTGGGAGCCGGTGTACGACCGCGCCTCATAGCCCAGGTTGTGGATCGCCATGGCGAGCAGCGCCATCGAGATCCGCTCGCCCGCGGTGAGCAGCATGTCGAGCTCACGGCCGGGTGGCAGCGGGCTCACCTGGTTGGCCAGATCGAGCAGCTCATCGGTGGTGTCGCCCATCGCCGAGACGACGACCACGACGTCGTCACCGGCTTTCCGGGCGGCGACGATGCGCTCGGCCACCCGCTTGATGCGCTCAGCGTTCGCTACCGACGAACCACCGTACTTCTGCACCACTAGAGCCACGGCGAAACCATTCCTTCGGCGATACGGAACAACGACGCCGGTCAGGGCAGTCGCCACCACACTAGCCGCGCATCGGCACGGCCTCGACACGCGATCCCAGATTCCGGGTGCCGGCACGCGCGACACGCCGGTGACTCACAGGCTTGCGTGTCGCGGGCGACGCGCCGAGTGGGGCGAGAATGTCGCGATGCGCCTTCCCTCCGCGTTGCCCGTCGCGCTGCTGACGGCCGGCCTGGCCGGTTGCGGTGTCAGCGACGCCACGCCGGAGCCCGCTCCCGCCTCGCCCTCCGCCTCGGCGTCCGCCGCCGAGGCGCCCGAGGCCCGGAGCGCGTTCGCCGGCCTGGCCGCGCTCGCCCTGGACCGCCGGTACGCCGCGCTCTACACCCTGGAGTCGGGTGGATCGAGCCGGGAGATCGTGGCCGCGGTCGCCGACGACGGCACGTGGCGGGTGGATATCCCGGGGGGAGCGCTCGGCGGCACCGCGGGCGTCACCGTCATCAAGGTGCCGGCCGGTCTCTACCAGTGCACGCTGAACACGCCGACCACGCCGGTCAGCCCGACGTGCATCCGGGTGGCCGAGAAGGGCGACAAGGTCCCCCGCCGGTACGACCCGCGTGTCCAGCGCCTGTTCCGGCAGTGGCTGCCGGTCTTCACCGATCGCAAGGCCCCGCTGGCGGTCTCCCCCGTGCAGCGACTGGCCGGCGTGGAGGGTTCCTGCTACGCGGTCGACTCGGTGACCGCGGCGCTGGATCAGCCGGTCGACGTCGGCATCTACTGCTATTCCGCGGACGGCCTGCTGACCGGCGCGCGGGTCGATTTCGGCCTGCTCAAGCTGGTCCGCTCGGCGGCCGGGCCGAAGTCGCTGCAGCTGCCCGGCCCGGAGGTGGCGGGCGAGCCGATGGGGCAGAACGCACCGCCCGCGCAGCCGGAGCCGAGTCTGGTGGCCCCGTCCTGACGCTTCCCACGATCCGGGCGTTCGGTTAGCTGATCCGATTTCGATGACGTAACGTGGCTTGCGACATGTGGCAGGTGACCCTTCTCCTTCGCTGCCGCGACGAGGCCCCATCCCAGGCCGGCACCTCGTCGCGGAGGTGACGCGCGCCGCCTGCTCGTCTTTCTCTTGACTGGAGCAGTCCCACATGTCCGTTTTTGATACTCAGCGTCCCAGCGCCATGCCTTTCCAGCGCTACGAGTCGTACCAGAAGCAATTCGCCGTTGATCTGCCCGACCGGCAGTGGCCCACCCGGGTGACCGAGAAGGCGCCCCGTTGGTGCGCGGTCGACCTGCGCGACGGTAATCAGGCTCTGATCGATCCGATGTCCCCGGAACGCAAGCGGCGGATGTTCATGCTGCTGGTGAAGATGGGTTACAAGGAGATCGAGGTCGGGTTCCCGGCGGCCAGCCAGACCGACTACGACTTCGTACGGCAGCTGATCGAGCAGGACCTGATCCCGGACGACGTCACCATCCAGGTGCTGGTGCAGTGCCGGGAGCACCTGATCGACCGGACCTTCGAGTCGATCCGCGGCGCCAAGCGCGCCATCGTGCACTTCTACAACTCGACCTCGACGCTGCAGCGGCGAGTGGTGTTCGGCCTGGACAAGGACGGCATCACCGACATCGCGACGAGTGGTGCGCGGCTCTGCCAGAAGTATGCGGAGATCCACACCCCGGACACCGAGATCTTCTACGAGTACTCGCCCGAGTCGTACACCGGCACCGAGCTGGAGTACGCGCTGGAGATCTGCTCGGCGGTCATCGACGTGATCGACCCGACCCCGGACCGACCGCTGATCATCAACCTGCCGGCGACGGTCGAGATGGCCACGCCGAACGTGTACGCCGACTCGATCGAGTGGATGCACCGCCACCTGCCGCGGCGGGAGAGCATCGTGCTGAGTCTGCACCCGCACAACGACCGGGGCACCGGCGTGGCGGCCGCCGAGCTGGGCCTGCTGGCCGGTGCCGACCGGATCGAGGGCTGCCTGTTCGGCAACGGCGAGCGGACCGGCAACGTCGACCTGGTGACACTGGGGCTGAACCTGTTCTCCCAGGGCATCGACCCGCAGGTGGACTTCTCGAGCATCGACGAGATCAAGCGGACCGTCGAGTACTGCAACCAGCTGCCGGTGCACGAGCGGCACCCGTACGCGGGTGACCTGGTCTACACCGCCTTCTCCGGCTCCCACCAGGACGCGATCAAGAAGGGCTTCGTGGCGCTGCAGGCCGACGCCGACGCCGCGGGAACCGAGATCGACGAGTTCACCTGGGGTGTGCCGTACCTGCCGATCGACCCGAAGGATGTGGGCCGTACCTACGAGGCGGTCATCCGGGTCAACTCGCAGTCCGGTAAGGGCGGCGTGGCGTACATCATGAAGGAAGAGCACAAGCTGGACCTGCCGCGGCGGCTGCAGATCGAGTTCTCCGGAGTGGTGCAGCAGCACACCGATTCCGACGGCGGCGAGGTCTCCCCGCAGCAGATGTGGGACTACTTCGCCGACGAGTACCTGGTCGAGCGCCAGGTGGCGACCGCGTTCAAGCTGGAGAGCTACAGCACCGCCACGGTCGACGGCAAGGTGGAGATCGACGCGCAGGTGTTCCACCGCGGGGTGCGGCGGCCGCTGGTCGGCGTCGGTAACGGCCCGATCGACGCGTTCGTGCAGGCCATCGCCCCGCTGGGGATCACCGCCCGGGTGCTGGACTACAACGAGCACGCACTGACCTCCGGCGGCGACGCGCAGGCGGCGGCGTATGTCGAGGTCGAGGTCGGCGAGTTCACCGTCTGGGGCGTCGGCATCGACGCGAACATCGTCAGCGCATCCATCAAAGCGGTGACGAGCGCGATCAACCGCGCCCGCTGATTGGCGCACTGCAAGATCCGGTACGAGACTGAGTTACGTGGCCCCACGTAGCTCAGTTCTCGCACTGTTCATGACTCTCGTCGTCGCCTCCGGCTGTGAGGTGACCTCCGCCGGCGACCCCGGTGGTCCGGTCAACCCGCCGAGCGCCGGCGGCGGCTCCTCGACGTCCGCTCTCGACACCCTGACCGTGGCCGTGGCCGGTTCGATGAAGGGCTACAGCCGGGAGAAGTTCCCGCACTGGCGAGACGCCGGGGAGAACTGCGATGTCCGTGACACCGTGCTCAAACGCGACGGCGACAAGGTCAAGTTCTCCGGCTGCAACGTCGTCGCCGGCAGCTGGGACAGCTGGTACGACGGCAAGAAGATCGACACGCCCACCCAGGTCGACATCGACCACATGGTTCCGCTCGCCGCGGCCTGGCGTTCCGGCGCCGACAAGTGGACAAACGACAAGCGCGGTGACTTCGCCAACGACCTGGACCGGCCGCAGCTGTTCGCCGTGTCCGCCTCGTCGAACCGGTCGAAGGGTGACCAGGACCCGTCCACCTGGAAGCCGCCGGCGAAGGACGCCTGGTGCACGTATGCCAAGGACTGGATTGAGGTGAAGAGCTACTGGAAACTGACTGTCACGCAGAAGGAGAAGGAAGCCCTCACCGACATGCTGGGGACCTGCTGATGAGCAAGACCACCGACATCGTGCCGGGACCGGGCGGCGTGATGACCGACGAGGTCGGCGTCGTCACCGGCGACCTCACACTGCGTACCGAGCTCTCCGAGGCGGGCGAGGCGGTGCTGTCCGTGCAGTACAAGGACGCCGAGGAGTGGTATGCGGTGACCGGCGGCCGGGCGAGACTGACCGATCCGGCCGATGTGGACGCCGTCCACGCGATCGCCGTCGGCCTCCTCCACCGCCCGGACGGCTGATTGATCGCCGTCGAGATCCGTCGCAGGATGAGCCGGTGTCACGTCCACACTGGCGGCGCCATGCCGCGCTCACTCTGCTCACCGCAGTCTCGACCACGATGATCGCCTCGCCGGCGGATGCCGCCACGACCCGGGTCGCCTCGGTCGTGGACGGCACGAAGGTGCAGTACAAGGCGGCCGCCGGCAAGCAGAACTCGGTCCTGCTGACCCGCTCCGGCAACACGATCACCATCGACGACCGGGTCGCGATCACCGCGGGTAAGGGCTGCAAAGCGGTCAAGGGCGACAAGACCAAAGTCAGGTGTACGACCGCCAAGCCGCCCACCCGGGTCCGCGTCTACACCTACGACCGCAACGACACCGTCGTCAACCGCACCGGCCTGGGTATGACGGCCAACGGCGGCACCGGCAACGACAAGATCTACGGCGGTCCGGGCGCCGACCTGCTCTACGGCGACACCGGCGCGGACCAGCTGTTCGGCAACGGTGGCCGGGACTACCTCAACGGTGACGAGGGCAACGACCGGCTGTGGGGCGGCGACGGCGACGACAACCTCTCCGGGGACCGCGGCAACGACGCCCTGGCCGGCGGCAACGGCCACGACAGCCTGTTCGGCATGGACGGCAACGACCGTGAGTACGGCGGCGCCGGAGCCGACAAGTTCTGGCAGACGTACGACCCGGACCTGCCCGACGCCGACCTGTTCGTCGGCGGCCCGGACGAGGACGAGGTCGTCTACATCGCCCGTGAACGTGCGGTGGCCGCGGACAACGACGGCGTCAAGGGTGACGACGGCGGCCGCGGCGAAGGCGACACGATCAGTACCGACGTGGAGAACCTTCAGGGCGGTGACGGCAACGACTGGCTGGCCGGCAACAGCGCTCGTAACGTCCTGTACGGGTCGCGGGGCGACGACGTCCTGGTCGGCGGAGGCGGTAACGACGCCCTGATCGGTAATGAGGGCCGGGACCGGCTGTGGGGCGGCGCCGGTGACGACGGTCTCTCCGGTGGGCCGGACGGCACGGCTTCGGACCGCCTGGACGGCGGCGCCAACGGCACCGACGGCGACCTCTGCGAGCGGGCGACGAACGACGTGCTGACCAACTGCGAGCGCTGATCGCTGGACCTCGGTGGCTACGGTCGGGCGGGTGCGTGTTCCCCGTCTGGCCGTGGCCCTGGTCGTAGCCCTGCCGCTGGTCACCGCGACCACCTCGGCCGGGCCAGCCCCGGAACGCATGCCGATCGCTCTGACCAGCGTTCTTCCGGCGGTGGCGGAGGCGGTACCGGCTCCGGGTGACGACTTCCGGATCACCTCGGACACCACGATCGTCGGCGACGACGACATCGCCGATCAGCTCGCCGCGATCCTCCGGCCGGCGACCGGTTTCGCCCTGCCGATCAGCACCCGGCCGACGGAGGACTCGATCCGGCTGCGCCGGGAGCCGGGTCACGGGGCCGAGGGTTACCGCCTGACCGTGCACCGGGACGGCGTCGAGTTGCTGGCCACCGAACGGGCCGGCCTCTTCAACGGGGTGCAGACCCTACGCCAGCTGCTGCCGACGGCGATCGAGGCGGACTCTCCGCGGCGAGCAGAGTGGATCGTTCCGGGCGGGACGATCAACGACCGGCCGCGGTACGCCTACCGAGGCACGATGCTCGACCTGGCCCGCCACTTCCACACGCCGGACGAGATCCGTACCCACATCGACCGGATCGCCCGCTTCAAGATCAATCACCTGCACCTGCATCTGAGCGACGACCAGGGCTGGCGCATCCAGATCGACGCATGGCCGAGGTTGACCGAGGTGGGTGGCGCGCCCGGCACCGGGGTGGGCGGGGCCGGTGGCGGCTTTCTGACCAAGGCCGACTACCGGGAACTGGTCCGCTACGCCGCCGACCGCAACGTCACGATCATCCCGGAGATCGACATGCCGGGTCACGTGAACGCCGCCCAGACCGCCTATCCCGAGCTGACCTGCGACGGGGTGGCGCCGCGACCGCGTACCGACATGCGGGTCGGCTACAGCACCCTCTGCGTGCGCGAGGAGATCACCTACCGGTTCGTCGAAGACGTCATCCGGGAACTGGCCGAGATGACGCCCGGCCCGTACCTGCACATCGGTGGCGACGAGACGTTCGCCACCCCGCACGGCGGCTATCTGGCGTTCCAGCGCCGTGTCCTCCCACTGGTCGAGAAGTACGGCAAGATCCCCTACGGCTGGCACGAGATCGGCCAGTCACCGGCGGCCACCCGATCGGTCCTGCAGTTCTGGGGCCGCGAACGCAACCACCCGTCGGTCGCCACCGCGGTCGCCGCCGGCGCGAGACTGATCATGTCGCCGGCGAACCGCACCTACCTCGACATGGAGTACGACCTCCTCACCCCCGGTGGCCTCGACTGGGCCGGGGCGATCGAGGTGAGCACCGCGTACGGCTGGGATCCGGCGACCCTGCTCCCCGGCATCCCCGCGGCGAGCATCCTCGGCGTCGAGGCACCCCTCTGGTCGGAGACGCTGCGCACCGAGGACGACATCGAGTTCCTGGCCTTCCCCCGGCTGGTCGCCATCGCCGAGATCGGCTGGTCACCGCGCGCCACCCACGACTGGGCCTCGTTCCGATCCCGCTTGGGGGCCTACGGCCCGCGATGGGTCCGCGACGGTCTACGTTTCCACCGATCTCCCGAGATCCCCTGGTCATAACCCCTATGCGGTACGCCGTGGCCCGCACCGGAAACCACTACTTCCGCACCTACGACGCGACGCCGCGACGGCGCACGGCCGAAACGCGACCGCCGGGCTGAATGCGATGGTCACCGCCACTGGACGAGACGCACCCGTAGCGACGATGATCTACTCGATCAGCATCGAAGACGGGGGACTCCACTGTGGCTCGCGCTTTCCGAATAGTCAGTGCCGGCACCGCCGCACTGACCGCCACGTTCGCGTTCGGCGTCCCGGCGCAGGCCGCGTCCGTGGGTGCCGCATCCGTTGTGGACAGCACCCGGATCAGATTCGTGGCCGGCTCGGGCCAGGTCAACCGGGTCGTCGTGACCCGCTCCGGCAACACCGTCACGATCGACGACCGGGTGACGGTCAAAGCCGGCAAGGGCTGCAAGGCGGTCAAGGGCGACAAGACCCGGGTCCGCTGCACCACGGCGAAGACACCGACCCGGGTCCTGTTCTACCTCGGCGCCAAGAACGACTCGGTGACCAACCGCTCCGACCTGGCGATCTCCGCGAACGGCGGCGACGGCAACGACGTCCTGGTCGGCGGCCCCCGGGGCGACCGGCTGATCGGTGAGGCCGGCGCCGACCGGCTCTACGGCCGGGCCGGCGGAGACTCGCTCAGCGGCGGCGACGACGCGGACCGGCTCTGGGGCGAGGCCGGCAACGACAGCCTGAACGGCGACTGGGGCGGCGACGCGCTGGCCGGTGGCGACGGCAACGACCAGCTCGTCGGCAGTGCCGGTAACGACCGCGAGTACGGCGGCGCCGGCGACGACTACTTCTACCAGGAGTGGGACCAGGGGCCGAACGACTACCCGGTGCCGTACTCGGACCGCGACCTGATCTCCGGCGGCGCGGGCAGCGATCTCGCCGACTACTCCAACCGGCGGAAGCCGATCAGCGCGGACTCCGACGGGGTCACCGGTGATGACGGGGCCAAGGGCGAAGGCGACACCCTGACCGGCATCGACCGGATCCAGGGTGGTCTCGGCAACGACCGTCTCGTCGGTACCAACGGCCCTGACGAGTTGCAGGGCGGCCTGGGCAGCGACACCCTCCTGGGACTCGGCGGCAACGACATCCTGCAGGGCGGCTCGGGTGACAACCGGCTGGAGGGCGGGGCCGGCGACGACCGGCTCTACGCCGAGACCGGCGCCGATGTGCTGTTCGGCGGTACCGGCGAGGACTTCGTCGATTACCAGGACCGCACGCGCGCGGTCACCGTGGACCTCGACGGTGTCACCGGGGACGACGGCCAGGCCGGGGAACGCGACACGGTCGGCTGGGACGTCGAGGACGTGCGGGGCGGCAGCGGCAACGACCGGCTCACCGGCAACGGCTCGGCCAACAAGTTCGCCGGAGGCCGAGGCGACGACGTGATCCGTGGCGGTGCCGGTAACGACGCCGTCGAGGGCGACGAGGGTCGGGACCAGCTCTACGGCGAGGCCGGCGACGACTACCTGGACGCCGGTCAGGGCGACGGCATCGACACCGTCGACGGCGGCGCCGACGGGTCCTCGCTCGGCGACAACTGCGTCCTGTTCGCCGAGACGTCCGGTGCCGACACCGGGGTCGGCTGCGAGTACCTCCGGCAGGCGGACCGGCCACTGTTCATGTTCTGAGACCGGAACCGACGAAAGAGGCCGCTCCCGACACGGGAGCGGCCTCTTCTCGTACCACGAAGGTTCTCAGACCACCGGACCGCCGGGAGTCTCCAATGCGGAGTGCAGGGCGCCGTGGGCGTCCTTCGCCCCGGCACCGTCCGCGACGACCTCGGCCTTCACCGCGTGCGGCCGGATCTCCCCGGATTCGATCTGCTCGGCCCAGTGGCAGGCCACCCGGTGCGAACCGGTCCCGATGATCCGCAGCCCGGGCCGCTCGTCGCGGCACTTGGTCGGCTGCGCCCACGGGCACCGGGTGTGGAAGCGGCAACCGGACGGCGGATTCGCCGGTGACGGCAGGTCACCGGCGAGCAGGATGCGCTCGCGCCGATCCTCGACCTCGGGGTCGGGCACCGGAACGGCCGACATCAACGCCCGCGTGTACGGGTGCAGCGGCTGACGGTAGAGGTCGTCGCTGGGTGCCTCCTCGACGAGGGCGCCCAGGTACATCACGCCGACCGTGTCCGAGATGTGCCGGACCACCGCCAGGTCATGGGCGATCACCAGGTAGGTGAGGCCCAGTTCGTCCTGGAGCTCCTCCAGCAGGTTGATCACCTGCGCCTGGATCGACACGTCCAGTGCCGAGACCGGCTCGTCGGCGACGATCAGGTCCGGGTTGAGCACCACGGCCCGGGCGATGCCGATGCGCTGCCGCTGGCCACCGGAGAACTCGTGCGGGTAGCGGGACAGCGCCCACTGCGGCAGGCCGACCGCGTCGAGCGACTTCGCGATGATCTTCCGCCGCTCGGCCCGGTCACCGCCGAGGCCGTGCGCGTGCAGGCCCTCGGTGAGGATCGACTCGACGTTCTGACGCGGGTCCAGACTGGACATCGGGTCCTGGAAGATCATCTGCATGCGCCGGCGCATCGACCGCAGCTGCTTGGCCGGCAGCGTGGTCAGCTCGGTGCCGTCGAAGGTCACCTTCCCTCCGGTCGGCGGAGTGAGCTGCAGCAACGCACGGCCCAGGGTGGACTTGCCGCAGCCGGACTCGCCGACCAGCCCGTACGTCTCGCCCTTCGCGATCCGTAGGTCGACGCCGTCGACCGCCTTGACATGCCCGACCACCCGGTCCAGGAAGACACCGCGCTTGATCGGGAAATGCACTTTGAGGTCGTCGACCTCGACCAGCGCCTCGGTCACGATGACACCTCCACGGTCCGCGACTCGGGATTGACACAGCGGTACGCGTGCCGGTGCATGCCCTCGACCAGCGCCGGAGGCTCGCCGACACAGGCGTCGACGCGCCGATCGCACCGCGGGGCGAACGCACACCCGTCGGGCCACGGCAGGACGTCACGCACCGAACCGCGGATCGCGTGCAGCCGCTCGCCCTTGCCCGAGTCGAGGCGCGGAACCGAACCCAGCAGCCCCGTGGTGTACGGGTGCCGCGGCTCGGCGAACAGCGGTTTCCGGCGGGCCGACTCGACGACCCGGCCGGCGTATAGCACGTTGACCGTGTCGCACATACCGGCCACCACACCGAGGTCGTGCGTGATCATGACGAGCGCGGTCCCGGAGTCCTTGACCAGCCCACGCAGCAGTTCCAGGATCTGTGCCTGGATGGTCACGTCGAGCGCGGTGGTCGGCTCGTCGGCGATCAGCAGTTTCGGCCGGCAGGCGACCGCCATCGCGATCAGCGCCCGCTGCCGCATGCCGCCGGAGAGCTGGTGCGGGTACTCCTTGAGCCGCCGCGTGGGGTCCGGGATACCGACCCGGTTGAGCAGGTCGGTGGCCTCGACGCGAGCCTTCTCGCCGGTCAGGCCGCGGTGCCGGGCCAGCACCTCGGTCACCTGGATACCGATCGGGACCACCGGGTTCAGCGAGGACAGCGGGTCCTGGAAGATCATCGCGACGTCCCGGCCGCGAATGTCCCGCATCGTCCGCTCGTCGGTCTTGAGCAGATCGGTGTCGTTGAACATCGCCGAGCCGCCGATCTTCACACCCTTCTGCTTCGGCAGCAGGCCCATCAGAGCCAGCGAGGTGACGCTCTTGCCGCAGCCGGATTCGCCGACCAGGCCGACGACCTCGCCCGCCTCGACCGAGAACGACACCCCGTCGACCGCCCGGACGGTGCGCTGACCGCGCCGCTCGAACGTGACGGACAGATCCTTGACGTCTAGCAGTGGCATCGCGGCCTCACTTCCGCAGTTTCGGGTCGAGTGCCTCGCGCAACGCCTCACCGAGCAGGGTGAACCCGAGCGCGGTGATGATGATGCCGATCGCCGGATAGATCGCCAGACCGGGCCGGGCATCCAGGTACGGCTGGGCGTCGGCGAGCATCAGGCCCCACTCCGGGGTCGACGAGTCCGGGTTGCCCAGTCCGAGGAAGGACAGCGCGGCCGCCTCGATGATCGCGGTGGCCAGCGTCAGCGTCGCCTGCACGATCACCGGGGCCAGCGAGTTCGGCACGATGTGGGTGAGCGCGATCCGGCGCCGCTTGACCCCGAGCGAGGTCGCGGCCAGCACGTAGTCGCCACCGGACTGGGCGACCATGGCGCCCCGCAGCAGCCGGGCGAAGATCGGCACCGACACCACACCGACCGCGATCATCACGGTGGTCAGGCTGGCACCGAGCAGGGCCGCGATGCTGACCGCCAGCAGCAGGCTGGGCAGGGCCAGCAGCATGTCGACGATACGCATCAGCACCGAGTCGACGGCCTTGCCGACCCGGCCGCCGAGACCCGCGGCGGCACCGGCGACGCCACCGATCAACGCGCCCAGGGTGAGACCGATCAGGGTGGAGATGATGCCGACCAGCAACGTCTGCCGGGCGCCGATGAGCATCCGGCTGAACTCGTCACGGCCCTGGTGGTCGTAGCCGAACCAGTGCTCGGCCGACGGCCCCGGGATGGAGCCCGGCTTGATCACGCCTTCCCGGATGCCCATCGTGTCGGTCGGCGAATACGGGGCCAGCCACGGCCCGACGATCGCGACCACCACGAAGAGCAGCAGGATGCCGATGCCGATGAGGGCGCTCGGGTTCCGGCGCACCCGCCGGATCGCCTCGGTCCACAGGCTGACGCCGTGCTCGTCCTGCTTGACCGCGGACAGTTCGCTCAGCGCGTCGATCTTGTCGGTCTTGGTGCTCATCGAACCCTCACCCTCGGGTCGATCAGGCTGTACGACAGGTCGACCAGCAGATTCACCAGGACGTAGAAGACGGCAATGATCATGATGAAGCCCATCAGAACCGGATAGTCACGGTTACTGATCGCCTCATAGAGGAACGCTCCGATACCGCTGAAGGCGAACACCGTCTCGGTCAGCACCGCCCCGGAGAGCAGACCACCGGTGAGCAGGCCGATCACCGTGACGATCGGCAGCATCGCGTTGCGCAGGATGTGCCGGCCGCGAACCGTACGCTCGGTAAGGCCCTTCGACTGTGCGGTCCGCACGTAGTCCTCGCTCAGCACCTCCAGCACGCTCGCCCGGGTGATCCGGACGATGATCGCGAGCGGGATGCTGGCCAGGGCGATACCCGGCAGGATCAGGTGCCAGAGCGCGTCGAGCGCGGCATCCCATTCCCGGGTCATCAGCCCGTCCAGGACGAAGAAGTTGGTGACCCGCGTGGCGCCGAGGGTCGGATCCTGCCGGCCACTCGACGGGAACAGGTGCAGGTTCTCCGAGAAGATCGCCTTCAGCACGTACGCCAGGAAGAACACCGGGACGCAGATGCCGATCAGGGAGCCACCGACCGAGGCGCTGTCCAGAAAGCTGCCCCGACGGCGGGCGGCGAGATAGCCCAGCGGGATGCCCACACCGATCGCGATGATCATCGCGGTGATGGTGAGCTCCACCGTCCCCGGGAAACGCTCCAGGAACTCGGTCATGACCTCGCGCTTCGTCGAGATCGAGGTGCCCAGGTCGAGCTTGAGCATGCGCTTCATGAACCGGCCGTACTGGATCAGCAGCGGCTCGTCCAAGCCCAGGTTCCGCCGGATCTGCGCACGCAGCTCCGGGGTGCCGCGCTCACCGAGGATCGCGGTCTCGGGGCCGCCGGGCAGGCGGCGCAACCAGATGAACAGAAGGATCGACAGACCGAACAGCGTCGGAATCAGCTGTAGCAGTCGTCGCACGATGAACCGAATCAAGGCCGCCTCGTAAGGTGGGAGGTCGACAGCGGGCGAGCGTCAGGGTATGACGCCCGCCCGCCGGTAGAGCAATAGGGAGATGCCGGATTACGGCTACGACTTAGGAGAAGGTGGCCCCGACGAAACGCTCGTCGGTCAGCGGGCTCGGCGTGATGCCGGTCAGGCCCTTGCCGAACACGATCGCCGGCGGCGAGTGCGAGATCGGCACACCCGGAGCGAACTCCGCGATCGCAGCGTTCAGCGCCTTGTACTTCTCCACCCGCTGCGCGTTGTCAGCGGTGGTGTCGGCGTCCTTGAACTGGGCGAAGAGAGCCGGGTTGTTGAAGCCCCACTCGTCCTTCTGCCGGTCGAACATGGTGCCGATGAAGTTGTAGGCGTCGCCGTAGTCGCCGGTCCAGCCGAGGAAGTGCAGGTCGTGCGCACTACCCGAGGTGGTGGCGTTGAGGTAGTCCGGGCTCCACTTCAGCGGAATCGCCTCGACCTCGATACCGACCGCCTTCAGGTCGGCCGAGACCAGCTCGAACAGGTCCTTCGGGTTCGGCATGTACGGCCGGGTGACCTCGGTCGGGTAGTGGAACTTGAGCTTCAGGTTGCTCGCGCCGGCCGCGGCCAGCAGCTTCTTGGCTTCCTCGACGTTGTAGTCGTACTTCTTGACGTCGGCGTTCCAGCCCTCGACCGTGTCCGGCATGAACTGGCTGGCGGCCTTCGCGCCCGGGGGCAGCTTCGAGTCGACCAGGGCCTGACGGTTGATCGCGTACGAGATCGCCTGGCGCACCTCGGGCTTGGCCAGCGCCGGGTTGCCCTTCTGGTTGATCGCCAGGTAGAGGATGTTGAACGCCGGGCGGGTGAGGACGTTGAAGCCCTCGGTCTTCAGCGGCTCGACGTCGGCCGGGCCCACCAGGTCGTAGCCCTGGATGTCACCGGAACGCAGCGCCTGCTTACGGGCGTTCTCGTCCGAGATGGTCTTGAAGATGACCGTCTTGAGCTTGGCCTTGTCGCCCCAGTAGGCGTCGTTGCGCTCGATGGTCAGCGACTTGTTGGCCTTGTCCCAGGTCTTGAACTTGAACGGGCCGGTGCCGGTGGGGTGCTCCATCGCGTACGACGGGTACTTGATGTCATCCGCGGTGCCGGCGATGTTCGACGCCTCGTACTGCTTGAGGGCGGCCGGGCTGTGGATCGCGAACGACGGCAGCATGAGCGCCGACGGGATCTTGCTGGAGACCCGGGTGAACGCCAGGTCGACCGTGGTGGCGTCCTTCGCCGTGCAGGACTTGAAGAGGCTCGGCGGCAGCTCCGCGTCCTCGTTCTTGGCGAAGCCACCCATCACGTCCTGCCAGTACGGCGTGACGTCCGGGCTCTGCATCAGGCCGGTCGAGTTGTACCAGCGGTTGAAGTTCTCGCAGACCGCCTCGGCGTTGAAGTCCGTGCCGTCGTGGAACTTCACGCCCGACCGGAGCTTGAACGTCCAGGTGGTGCCGGCCGCGTCCGGGGTCCAGCTCTCCGCCAGACCGGGCGAGGCCTTGGTGCCGCCTTCCTCCGGGCGAACCAGCGTCTCGAAGATCTGCCGGGCGACGCGCAGCGACTCACCGTCGCTGGCGAGGCTCGGGTCGAGCACCTTCGGGTCACCGGCGACGCCGAAGACCAGCGTGTCCTTGACGGCAGCGCCGTCCGAACCGTCACGCTCGCTCTCGGCGCAGCCGGAAGCTGCCAGAACAGCGACTGCGGCAACCGCGATCGCGGCCCTCCGCCTCGATGGACGCATCGTGCTTCACCTCTGCCTTGTGGGGGTGGTCAACGCGGTGGAGTGTGCCACCGATGCGACGGACATTAACCGCCCGGTAAGTTTCCGGGGAGCCGTTGGTATCCAATCGTGTTGTTACAGGGCTGCTTCGTAACGCAACCACCCCAACACAGAGCGCTCAGACGGCGCGCCGCCCCTCAAAAGCACGACCCAGCGTGATCTCGTCCGCGTACTCCAGGTCACCGCCGACCGGCAGGCCACTCGCCAGCCGGGTCACCGTGAGGCCCATCGGTTTGATCAGCAACGCCAGGTAGGTCGCCGTGGCCTCGCCCTCGGTGTTCGGGTCGGTGGCCAGAATCAGCTCCTTGACCTCACCCGTCCCGACCCGGAACAGCAGCTCACGGATCTTCAGATTGTCCGGCCCGATGCCTTCGAGCGGATTGATCGCCCCGCCCAGCACGTGATAGCGCCCCCGGAACTCGCCGGTGCGCTCGATGGCCACGACATCCTTCGGCTCCTCCACCACACACAACACCTCGTTGGTACGGCGTGGATCGCGGCAGACCCGACACTGCTCCGACTCGGCCACGTTGAAGCAGGTCGTACAGAAACGCACCAGGTCTTTGACCTTGCGCAGCGCGGTGGCCAGCCGGTTCACATCGGCCGGATCCGCGGAGAGGACGTGAAAGGCGATGCGCTGCGCCGACTTCGGGCCGACGCCCGGCAGTCGACCCAGCTCATCGATCAGGTCCTGGATGGCGCCTTCATACACGGGATCAGAACCCCGGCAGGGAGAAGCCGCCGGTCGCCGGGCCCATCTTCGTCTCGGCCAACTCCCGCTGCGCCTCGGCCGCGCTGTGGATCGCCGCGAGCACCAGGTCCTCCAGCGTCTCCACGTCGTCCGCGTCGACCACCTTCGGGTCGATCTTGACCGACTTGAACTCACCCAGACCGGTGATCACCACGGTCACCAGGCCGTTGCCGGCGCTCGCGGTCAGCTCGGCCTCGGCCAGCTCGGCCTGTGCCTGAGCAACCTGCGCCTGCATCTTCTGCGCCTGCTTCATGAGCTGCTGCATGTTCGGCTGTGCACCGGGCCGCATGGCACCGCTCCTCATCTAATCGGTTCGTTGTCCACCGTCGATACGGCGCGGCGGTCGAAGTTACCGCCGCCAGCGTAGCCGCCGCCCACTCCATGCCCACCCCGACGCCACGACAACCCCACCGCGGCGGCGCACGACCCGCTCCCGACCACATCCGGCCACCAGCATCACGGCGACCTCCGGCACGATCCGCACCACAGACCACCTCCCGCACCCGGCCCTCGGGTCTGCCCCGGGACGATCCGCACCACAGGCCACCTCGCGGACCGCGACCGCCGAGCCAGGCACCGGCCGACTGGTGGGCGACGAGCCGCGGCGGGCCGGGGTCAGAGTTCGGCGATCTTCTCGGCCCCGAACGCCTCTCGGAGCAACTGGATCGCCTGCTCCTCACTGCTCTGGCGGGCGGTCTTCTCGTCGATGACCTCGTCGAGCGGCTCGTCACCCGGATCGAACCCCTCGTAGGCGGACGGGGGACCGTCATATTCCGGGTCGTAGGGCGCTTCCTCCACCGGCGGCGCGTCGGACCAGGAACGTCCGGCGCCACCCGCGGCCGGACGATTCGGTGCCGCACGGCCCGCTGGAGGCGCGGCCCCACCGCTGCGGGCATTGGCCAATGCGGCCCGCGCGGCCGCCGCGCCACTCGCTCCCTCGACTCCGGTACGCGCAGCCGCCCGCGCCGCCTCCATCGCAGCCGACCGGGCCGGCGCCGCCGGTGGGGTGGGCGCAGCCGTGCCAACTGGTGCTGCCGCCGACGCCGCACTCCGAGCAGCCGCAGCAGCGGCCGCTGCGCCTCCGCCCGCAGAGCCGGCGTTCGCAGAGCCGGCCCCCGAAGAACCGGCACCCAGAGAGCCTGCGTTCCGAGGACCGCCGTGCTGCGAACCGGCGCCCATCGCACCGACACCCTGCGGGTTATCACCCTGCGAACCAGCACCCTGGGACGCAGCGCCCGCCGGGCCCACGCCCTGGGGACCCACGCCCGCTGAACCGACCCCCTGCGAACCAACGCCCGCCGGACCCGCACCCTGCGAACCAGCGCCCGCCGGACTCACACCCAGCGGACCAGCGCCCGCCGGACCCGCACCCTGCGGACCAGCCGAAACCGCCGCTCCGCCGAACGCGGAACCGCCACCGAACCCGCCCGCCGAACCGCCGCCGAGCCCTCCCGCCGAGCCGCCGAAACCCCCACCGGAACCCGGCGCTCCGGCTTGCTCACCGCCTCGGGCCGCAGTAGCCGGACCGGCTCCCACGCTCCCGGACGTGGCCATCGGATCACCACCGGGCCGGGCGGGTTCCGGCCAGCCACTCGCCGATTCGTCCTCTTGGCTCACCTTTACGGCATTTGACCCGACGGCCGCCGATGATCCCGGCCGGGCCGGCTCAGGCCACCCGGCATCCGCACCGGCGGATACCGAAGCCGCGCCACCTGGCCGGACGGGCTCAGGCCAAGCCGAGTCGTCGCTGTCGGCAGCCATATCCCTGGAACCGCCTGGCCGAGCCGGCTCGGGCCATTCGGAATTCGCCCCGACAGACGCGGACCCACCTGGCCGGACCGGTTCCGGCCAGCCCGAGTCGTCACCCGCGGAAACGGTCTCTGACCCACCCGGCCGAACGGCCTCCGGCCACCCGGAGTCCCCGCCCCCGGACCCGGCCCGCGCACCACCCGGCCGAACGGCCTCCGGCCACCCGGAGTCCCCGCCCCCGGACCCGGCCCGCGCACCACCCGGCCGAGCAGCCTCCGGCCACCTGGAATCCCCGCCCCCGGACCCGGCCCGCGCACCACCCGGCCGAGCAGCCTCCGGCCAGTCGGCCTCGTTGTCTCCCGGAGCGGCCGGTGAGCCGCCGGGTCGGGCCGGACCAGACCAGCCGGTCTCGCCGGGACCGGACGGCGTCGATGAACCGTTCGGGTCGGCGGAGTCGGACCGGCCACGGTCAGCGGTCGCTGCTGCCGTCCGGGTCTGCGCCGGGCGGCCGGTGTCGGACCGGTTCGGCGAAGCGGGAGGGCGCGCCGCCGGCCAGTCCTCGTCGGCGTCGGCCGCCGGGGGCCGCGGTGACCGCGACGGGCGTGACTCGGTGCGGCCCGTGTTGCGTTCCGGTGCCGAGGCCGTCGCGCCCGCCTGCGGGGCCGGACGCTCGGAACCGCCGGACCCGCGACGACCCGCCGACTGGTCTCGGACGTCGCCGGGACGTGCCTGCCCCCGGGACGGACCGGCCTCGCCGACCTCGCAACGGATCCGCCAATCGCCGCCCGGAGACTTGCGGAACTCGGTGGTGATCGCCTCACGCCAGTTCAGGAATCGGTCCACCAGCGCCTGGGTCGGTGCGGCGAACACGACGGTGTCGCCTTCGACGTCGCGGATGCCGATGCCGTACTCCTGCATGGCTTTGACCTTCGGCTGCTGCCGGCCGAGGGTGTGCCATGCGGCGCGGACCCGCTCGGATCGCTCGTCTCGAGGATCGCCGGAATCACCCCCGGCATCCGGCCGAGCGCCTCCGGCGGGCGTGAGGTTCGCCTCCGCCCGAGCGGTGGGCCGGGCCGGCGCCTCCTCCACCGGTTCGTCATCCCACGGCGGCGGTTCGTCGTAGTCGACGGGGTCCGGGTGGCCGCCGTCGGCGACCTGGTTCCAGTCGGGCTCGGCGGTCCCATCGGATCCGCCGGTCGCCGACCCGGAATCGGGCGACACCTCGGAGTGAGGCGACACCTCAGCGGGAGGCGACACCTCGGAGTGAGGCGACACCTCGGCGGGAGGCGGCACCCCGGGGCTGGACGGCGGCCCCGACTCGGAAACGGGCGGCGCCGCCGAAGCGGGGGCCGGAGTCGGCTGCGCCGGGGCGGGAGCGGCGGGTGACACCGGGCGCGCGGAACCACCGCCCGCCGGACGTGCGGAACCAGCGCGGGCGGCAGCGGCCGCAGCCATCGCCGCGGCCTTTCCACCGCCTCCGGCGCCGCCACCGCTCGCCACCCCACCGTTGGTGCCTCCGCCGGCCGCGACACCGGCTCCGTTGTCGGTCGTCGGCGGGGCCGCGTCGACGACGGCGTAACCCTCGGCGGGGCGCTCACCCCGTACCCCCGAACGCTCCAACCTCTCCAGACGCTGGAGCAGAGCCGACTCGGAAGCGTCGGCACCCGGAAGCAGCATGCGGGCGGTGACCAGCTCGAGCAGCAGGCGGGGCGCGGTCGTGCCGCGCATCTCGACCAGGCCGTTGTGCAGGATGTCCGCGCAGCGGGACAGGGTGGCCGCGCCCAGCCGGGCGGCCTGCCCGGCCATCATCTCCAGCTGGTCGGCCGGACCGTCGATCAGGCCCTTGGCGACCGCGTCCGGCACCTGCTGGAGGATGATCAGGTCACGGAAGCGTTCGAGCAGGTCGGAGGCGAAGCGGCGGGGTTCGTGGCCGGCTTCCGCGACGCGGTCGATGGTGGCGTACGCGGCGGCGCCGTCACCGGTGGCGATGGCGTCGCACATCTCGTCGATCAGGGTGACATCGGTGACGCCGAGCAGACCGACCGCGCCCGCATAGGTGACACCGTCCGCCCCGGAACCGGCGATCAACTGGTCGAGGATCGACAGGCTGTCCCGGGCGCTGCCACCGCCGGCCCGCACCACGAGCGGGAACACCGACGGCTCGACGGTGACGCCCTCGGCGTCGGTGAGCTGCTGAAGATACGGCCGCAGGACAGCCGGCGGGATGAGCCGGAACGGGTAGTGATGTGTCCGGGAGCGGATGGTGCCGAGGACCTTGTCGGGCTCGGTGGTGGCGAAGATGAACTTCACATAGTCCGGCGGCTCCTCGACCAGCTTGAGCAGCGCGTTGAAGCCGGCCGACGAGACCATGTGCGCCTCGTCGATGACGTAGATCTTGTAGCGGCTGTTGGCGGGCGCGAAGAACGCCTTCTCTCGCAGCTCACGGGCATCGTCGACACCACCGTGGCTGGCCGCGTCGATCTCGATGACGTCGATCGAGCCGGCGCCGTCGTTGGCCAGCGATCGACAGGACAGGCAGACGCCACACGGGTCCGGTGTCGGCCCCTGCTCACAGTTGAGCGACCGGGCCAGGATGCGTGCGCTGGACGTCTTGCCGCAGCCACGTGGGCCGGAGAAGAGATAGGCGTGGTTGAGACGCCCGCTGCGCAGCGCCTGCGACAGCGGCTCGGTGACGTGCTCCTGGCCGATGACCTCGGCGAAGGTGCGCGGCCGGTACTTGCGATAGAGGGCGAGTGCCACTCCTGCCACCTCCTGAACGACCGCGTCATTCTCCGTCGAGGGTCTGACAAGAACAAACGCCGTGCCCCGGAAGTGACCCGGAAACTAAAGGACCCCCCGTGCACCCGCCAGAGCCCGCTTATCCTTGCTGCCTTCCGGCCCTGGGGAGGTTCACAGGATGACGCCGCACGAGGGGCTACCCGAGAGCCTACCTGGCCGCGCCCGGCCGCGCGCAGACCCCCTCCCCGCGGGCGAGCCCACCGAAAGAGTCTGTATTCTGGCGCACGGAGGATTCGCCTAGAGGCCTAGGGCGCACGCTTGGAAAGCGTGTTGGGTTAACACCCTCACGAGTTCGAATCTCGTATCCTCCGCCAGCCCGAAGTGGGCAGACGTTGAAGGCCGGACCCGTTGGGTTCGGCCTTCAGTGCGTTCGCCTCGCCTCAGCCGACCGTGTCCACCTGAAGAGTGACCGGGTGGAGGCCGAGCCGCTGGGGCCGGGGCCCGCCGTCGGAGAACTGCACGCCTTAACTCGTTGTGCCCCGCCGATCGACCCTCTGTGGGCCGGGTCTATTGTCGGGAACGAAAACAGTGCGGGCGAGGGCCGGCTCCCGATCGGAGTCGGCCCTCGCCTATTTCACTTCTTGATCTTGATCGCGACGCTCGTCGCACGACCGTCGTAGTGCCCGGTCCGCTTCGCGACCACGGTCAGCGTCAACTTCTTACCGGCCCAGGCCGCCTTCAGCTTCAGCGTGGCCGTCACGGCCACGAGTTTGCCGTTGACGCGCCACTCGTACCGATAAGACGTCGCCTGCGGCGACCACGCGCCCACCGAGACCTTGACGGCCTTGCCGGCCTTGACCGTGCCCTTGATCTTCGGCCGGGCGGTCGCCTTCGGCGCCGCGCCGTATCCCACGGTCACCGCAGCCGACGAAACCGCAGTATTAGACCGATTGGCCCGCTTTGCGATAACGGTCACCGTGAGGCGTTTCCCACGGAGGGAGGCGGGGATCTGGTACGCCGACCCGGTCGCCCCCTTGATCGCGACACCGTTGGCCGCCCACTGGTACGACCACGAGGTAGGCGCCGGACTCCAGCTCCCGGCGGCCGCCCGGACGGTGCCACCGACCCGGACTGTCCCGGTGATCGACGGCGCCCGGGTGGCCTTGAGCGCACCCGCCGTGACGGTCAGACCGCCGTTGAGGGTGGCGCCCGATCCACCGGCCGACCGCGCCACCACGTTCCACGCGCCGGGTGTCGCGTCGGTGAGGTCGGCGGTGACGGTCATGGTGAGGCCGTCCGTCACGCTCTTCACCGTCGCCGGGATCGACGTCGATCCGCTACGGGTGAGTGTCACGGTGTCGGTGGCGGCGAACCCGGAGCCCCGGAGGGTCAGCGTGGCCGGGCCGCTGTTCGGCGCCGATCCCGGGGTCACCGACCCGAGCGAATATCCCGGGGTGCACGGCTCGTAGTCGCACTTGATGTCGGCCCGGAACGGGAGGTTCCCGTCCGTGGTCTCCGGGGCGAGCACGAACAGCGCCATCCCGGACGGGTTGTCGTACGGCAGGCTGACCTGGCATCCACGACCGCCCTCGGCCCACGAGCAGGCGGTGATCCCGTCGTCGGTCCGGGTCTGGAAGTAGTACGGCTCGGGCGTCTCGGTGCCCCCGCCGGTGTTGCTGATCGCCGCCTTGAACGCGGACCGGTAGTTGACCGGCACCGCCACGCAGACCGCGGTCCTCTGATCGCTCAGGGTCCCGCTGATCGGCCCGAAAGCCGGCGCCGCGTTGACCGCGGGGCACTGCGCGACGGGCTGCCCGGCGCTGGTGAGCCGCCAGGTGTCCACCCGGTACGGAACGGTCTGCCCGTCCACGGCCGGCCACACGAAGATCTGGTAGCTGGTGGATCCACTGGCCCGGCACGGCACCACATATCCGGAGCAGCGGTCGGCGCCCGCCGCGTCGGTGATCCAGTAACGGGCCGCGAGTCCGGTGCTGCGTACGCCGAGCCAGTAGCTGTCGGCGGCCGCCGCGGTGACCCGGTAGCAGTGCAGATCCTCATCGGTCCGCAGGTCACCGGCCATGGCCGGCCCGCCGAGCACGGTGTTCGCCGGAGTCTGGCACTTCGCCCCGGCCGCGCTGGTGTCCTTGCGGCTGATCCGGTACTGGAAGTCGGTGGCGGCCGCGGTCAGCAGCACGGTGTACGCCTTACCGCTCTCGAAGTCGCAGCGCACCAGCTGCGCCGACGCCCACCGGCCACTCCCGCAGACCTGCTTGCCGGTCTCGTCCCGGACGCTGATGTTCGCCCAGCCGTCGTGCCCGGTGACCGGCGCGTACCCGATGGTCTCGTCGACGCTGTGCTGATTCGCCGGGATGCTGTAGCAGGTGGTGAACCTGTCTGCGGCGAAGGCGGTGACCGCTCCGACGGTGTTCCCGATCGCGCCCTGCGGCAGGACGGTGCAGCCGCTGACCCGATCGAGTCGCTGCACGACCACACGGTAGTCACCGGCGGCCGAGTCCTCGGGTGCGTTGAGCAGGATCCGGTACGGCGCCGGCCCGGCCAGCTTGCACCCGTTGGAGCAGAGGTCCGTACCGTCCCCGTTGATCAGGGTCCACTCCGGACGGGCCGCTCCGGTGACCCGGGGCGGCAGGGTGACGCCGATGGTGGCGCCGGCCGTGCTGTCCAGTTCGAGGCAGTCGGTCTCGCCGACGACGGTGAACGAACCGAGCACCGCACCGGTGGCGTAGCCCTGGTCGCCGGTACGCACGCAGCCGCTCGCCGTCGGCGCGGTGAACACGACGGCGTGCTCGCTCTCCACCACACCGCCGCCGTCGTACGCCCCACCGACGACCAGCGTGTACCGGCCGGCCTTCGGGAAGTCGCAGAGGTATCCGGCGTCGCAGACCTTGATCCCGTCCACGTCGTGGATCGCCGTGTAGGACTCGTAGTTCTCGTCGTCGACGACCCGCACCAGGTGCCGGCCCGCGGCGGGAACGTCCAGGATGCGGCAGCGGTTGGCGTCGAGCGCTCCGGCCGGCCCGGCACCGTAGGCCCCGGGTGCGAGCACCGGGCAGCCGGCGGGCGAGGAGAGCCGCCGGATCTGCAGCTCGGTCTCCCGGTCACCACTGGACAGGACCACCAGGCGGTACGGCCCGGTGCCCGGCAGCGCGCAACCGCCGAGGTCGTCGTACCGCTGGTCGGCGCAGATGTCTTGGCCGGTGCGGTCGGTGATCCAGCCGAAGCCGCCACCCGACACATAGGTGACGATCCGCTCGCCGGGCGCCGCGGTGAACGGCTGGCAGACGGCCCCGACGCCGTCCGACGCGGGCGCCGTGACGGTCGGCTGGTCCCAGCCGGTACCGACGGGTGCGGCACAACCCGCGTCACCGGCGATGTCGATGATGGACGCCCGGTACTCACGGGGCTGCCAGTCGGTGTTGCGCAGCCAGAGCGTGTAGGTGCCGGCCTCGGGCAGGTCACACGGGTCGCCCCACTCGCTGCAGACGACACCCGCGGCGTTGCTGACCTCCCAGCGGAGCTGGCCGCCGTCGGTGGTCTGGACCCGCTTCACCCCGGCCGTGGCGGTGACGGTCCAGCAGTCGAACCCGCTGGCCGCGACCTCGCCGCTCGCCACCTGGTCGGCGGCCGGGATACCGAATCCGGCCTGGCGCAGGGTGCCGCAGCCGAGCGGTACGTCGGTGCGGACCAGCCGGAACCGGTAGTCGACCGCGCCGCCGTAGTCGTCGGCGAGGAAGATCGTGTGGGTGCCGTCGCCGGTCAGCGAGCACGAGCCGCCGCCCCACTGGATCGGGCAGACACGCTCACCGGCCGGGTCCTCGATCCAGCCTTCGAGCGAGGCCGCCGCGCCCTCGGTGGCCGGGGTGACCTCGGTCTCGACGTTCAGGCGCATGCCGGCCGTACCGGCGAATCGGTAGCAGTGACCGGCCGCTCCGCGGGCCAGCTTCCCGTCGCGCAGCGGGCCGTCGACGGTGAAGGTGGCCGGGTCCAGCGTGGTGCAGCTAGACGGTCGGCTGCGGGATTCGACCCCGATGCCGTACGAGGCGGTGCCCGAGCCCGAGTACAACCGGACGTCGATGGTGTGGACGCCCGGTTCGGCGATCACACATTCGGAGGCGTAGGGGCCGAGGAAGCAGGACTCGCCCTGCACCGACGCCTGGGTGTTGTCGCCGGTGGAGTGGAACTGGGTGAGGATCCGCTCGTCCGCGATCGTGGTGCGGAACGTGTAGGTGTGGTGCGTCTTGCCACTGATCTCGTCACAGGTGACGGGTGTCCCGAGGGCCAGCTCGCCACCGCAGGTCGCCGCGACGGCGTGGGTGGGCTCGGCCGTCGACTCGGTGGTGGAGGTGCCCGGCGTCGGCGCCGTCGGCGTCGGCGTCGGCGTCGGTGAAGGTGTCGGCGACGCCGCCGACGGTGATGGAATCGGTGTCGGTGTGGTCGCGTAGGCGGTCCCGGGCAACCCGGCCGCGATTATCAGGCCGCTCATCAGAGCGGCACTCCAAAGCCTCACGGCTTCCCCCGTCGATGAATGTGACGCGGAGGATATCAACCGTGATCGGTACGATGGAAGGTGGCGACGGTACCGTACCGGTCTAGATGCGAGCGGCCGCTATCGCGTCGTCCACCTCGGGAAAGATCGCGAAGTAGCGGCCCAGGCCGACCGTCTCCAGGAGTTGAGTCAGAAACGGGTTGGCGCCGGCGAAGCTCAGCCAGCCACCACGCGACGCGATCACCTGCTTGCTGACGATGAAGGCGCTGAGTCCGATCGAATCGCAGAACTTGAGGGCGGTCAGATCGACCACGATCCGGGGTACGGGTCTCTCCAGCAGACCGGCCAGAGTGGCATGCAACTGACCCGCGGTGTCGGCGTCGAGTTCGCCGCGGAGTTGTAGTACCGCGACTTCGGCCCGGTGGTCGGTGACTGTTGCGTGCATGATGATCGGCTTCCTACCCGTGCGATGGATATTCAGCCTAGATCCCGACCATCTCCGCACATCGGACAGCGCGTGTGTCAGTCAACGCGAACGGCCCGGACCCACACGGGGTCCGGGCCGTTGAGGCTGGCCGGGATCGGTCAAGCATTTGCGGCGCAGCCGAGGGGGGGCTCCTGGCGCGACCTCAGAGTTCGCGCCACCGCCAGCGTGGACCACGCCACGCGTCGGCCAGGATCATCGCTGATGCCTTGCCGGGGCACTGCTGCACCTTCGACTTGCCCTCGGGGCCGCCCATCTGGGCCTCGACCTCCCAGAGCGCGCCGTCGGTGCGGACGTAGACGTCTCGGCGCGCGAGCCGGACGTCGCCATTCCACCAGTGATGCTCAACTCTCACATGTCAAATCTAGGACAGACATCGACGGATCTGCGTAGGGCGATTCTGCGAAAGTTTCTCGACGCCCGGTCGGAACCACATTGTCTGATCCGGTGTATTTGGCTCGCGTGACTTGCGCAACACCCTACGTATTAGGGCCGTCCGCATTCGGCTACACAGCGTAATTCCTGGCCGTGACCTGGGACGAAACACCACCGTTACATCCGCGGCGCTGATCATGGAGAACACCCGAACGGACGAGGCTCCGCTCCGGCGCTCGGAGGACCCGGCCGACGGGCACGGACAGTAACAGGCCACAGGGCAGAAAACTAGAGAGCCCGATCCGTGTGGATCGGGCTCTCTAATGGCGGTGGCGGCGGGATTTGAACCCGCGGAGGGCGTAAACCCTCACACGCTTTCGAGGCGTGCTCCTTAGGCCACTCGGACACACCACCGGGAAGTACGTTACCGGACGCCTCGACGGCTTTGTCGCGGGGTCACCCATAACCCAGCGCGACCCCGCTGACCTGGCAAGATCGACGCGTCGACGAAGATTTCGGAGGAAAGACATGAGCGTGCACATCGGCGGCAAGCCGGGCGACATCGCCGAGCGGGTGCTGCTGCCCGGCGACCCGATGCGGGCCAAGTGGATCGCCGAGACGTTCCTGGAGGACGCGGTCTGCTACACCCAGGTCCGCGGGATGCTCGGTTTCACCGGCACCTGGCAGGGCGTCCGGGTCTCGGTGCAGGGCTCCGGCATGGGCATGCCGTCGGCCTCCATCTACACCCACGAACTGATCAACGAGTACGGCGTGAAGTCGGTGATCCGGATCGGTTCCTGCGGCGCCCTCGCCATGGACCTGAACCTGGGCGACGTGATCGCCGCGATCGGCTCGGCCACCGACTCCAACATGAACCGGACCCGCTTCGACGGCCTGGTCGACTACGCGCCGGTCGCCGACTTCGGCCTGCTGCGCACCGCCGTCGACGCCGCCGAGGCCCAGGGCACCCCGATCCGGGTCGGCCCGATCCTGGCCGCCGACGCCTTCTACACCGACCGCCCGGACCTCTACGACAGCCTGGCCGACTACGGCGTCCTGGCGGTCGAGATGGAGTCCGCCGCGATCTACACGATCGCCGCGCGGTACAAGGCGAAGGCCCTGACCATCCTCACCGTCAGCGACCACATCAAGCGCGGCGAGGCGATGGACTCGGCACAGCGCGAGCAGGGCTTCAGCAACATGGTCAAAATCGGCCTGAACACCGCGATCGCCGACGCCTGACGGGTTAGCGGAAGAAGTCGCGCATCAGGGTGGCGCACTTGGCTTCCAGAACGCCCGCGTAGACCTCTGGGCGGTGGTTCAGGCGGGTGTCACGGACCACGTCCCAGAGGGAGCCGACCGCGCCCGTCTTGGGTTCCCAGGCTCCGAAGACCAGCGTCGAGATCCGGGCCAGGACCAGTGCGCCGGCGCACATGGTGCACGGCTCCAGGGTGACCACCAGGGTGCAGTTCTCCAGGCGCCACGAACCCAGGCGCGCGGCGGCCCGCCGGATCGCCAGCACCTCGGCGTGTCCGGTCGGGTCACCGGTCAGTTCGCGTTCGTTCCCGGCGGCGGCCAGTTCGGCGCCGTCGGGTCCGAGGATGATCGCCCCGACCGGGACGTCCTCGGGGGAGGTGGACGCGGCGGCGAGCGCCCGCCGCATCCACTCCTCATGCTGCAAGCGGCGGATCACGCCTCGCGCAGCTCCTCCATCTCGTCGCCACAGCCGATCTTCTGGCAGATCTCGGCGGTGACGTCGGACGGCAGCATCCCCTCCATACCGCAGAGGGCGAGCAGCCGCTGGGCATTGAGGCCCAGGTCGCCCAGTAGTTCGGCGTCGCCGATCGGATCGGCGTCCGGGTCGACCGGCTTCTCCTCGTCGTCTCCCTCGTCTTGACCCTCATACTGACCCTCGGCCAGCTCGTCCAGCCCGAGGGCCGGCGCCTCGATCTCGCCGAGCAGCACGGAACCGATCCGCGACTCCTCGGCGAAGCCCGAGTCCGAGCCGAAGACCCGCAGGTCCTCACCCTCGTCCAGGCGCAGGATGGCGAGGTACTCGTCGTCGCTCTCGACGAACAACAGCGCGAGGTCGGCGTCCGGCTCGGTATCCCGCAGCGCGTCCACCACCTCGTCGATGTCGGCCAGGCCCGTAAGGTCCAGCTCCGACGCCGTCCAGCCGTTCTTACTGCGGGCGACGGCGGCAGCGAAAATCGACACGATTTCCCCCAACACGACTTTTGTCTCTCAGCGCCTGACGGTAGCGGGTACGGCGGCGGGCGCATCGCGCCACGCCTTGACGGAACTGAAGTCAGTTCACCGGGCGGCGGCGAGTCGCGATCAACTCGCGGAGCCGGAGACCGCGCAGACGGGGCGACGGAATCGACTCACGTGTCGATTTCGCCTGGGCCAGAGCGGCCAGCAGCTCGAGGCGGCGACGGCTGCGTTCAGGGTCCAGCCGTTGTGGCGAGGGGGCCATGCGACCGAGAGTGCGTCAGCCGCGCGGCGTTAGTCAAGGGTCGATGAGCATGTCGGCAGACCCACTGCTCAGGGCTACCAGAGGGGCACGTCGGGTGGCGGAAATCACCACAACGGCCAGTCGAGGGTGGTGGTCCAGTGCAGGGTGACGAAGACCATCGCGATGGACAGCGCGACCCCGCTCGCCACGGCCACGCCGACCGCCACGCCACGGTCGCCGAGGAGCGCCAGAACCACCGCGACAGCCCAGGCGGCGAGAGCCGCGCCGATGGTCCACCACGCGTAGGACCCGAGACCGCTCCCGAGGCTGCCGAACAGCACGAACCACACGGTCGCCGCAGCCAGACCACTGACCACCGGCCCGGCCGCGATCGGGTGCGGCTCGCGGTAGACCGGCCGTGGCGGCAGGCCGGTGAAGATCGGTGGCGGGGGCAGGTCACGGGGTGGCACGTAACCCGGGGGCGGCGGTGCGGCCGCGGGCCAGGAAACCTGACGGTCTGCCATCTCGCTCCCACCTGTGCGTGCTCGTACGGACTCGCCCTGCCAGCCTAGCCATCGTCAGGTCTGCACGATCTCCGGTCTTCTGCCAGGATGGCGCGGTGCGTTTACTCCGTACCCTCTCCGGTCTGACGATCGCGGCCGTCTGCCTCGCCGGCTGCGGCGGCGCCGGCGGGTCGGCCGAGCCGGCCGCGACCCCGAAGTTCGTGGATCCGGCCGCGCAGTCGTCGTCCGCCGAGTCGGCCGCGACGAGCGCCGCCCCCGCGGCGTCCGCGCCGGCGAGCCCGAGTGCCGCCGCGTCGGCCAAGGCGAAGCCGAAGCCGAGCGCGTCCGAGTCGGCTGTGACGACCTCGGTGAAGTACGTGTTCCCGGTCGACGCGTCGAACGTGGACTGGAGCAACACGCACTCGAAATACCCGGCGACCGACATCTTCGTGAACTGCGGCGAGGACTTCGTGGCCACCACGAGCGGCACGGTCCTGGAGATCAGCCTCACCGACCGGTACGTCGAGGGGAACCCGGACGGGCCGAACAACGGCGGCCTCTCGGTGTCGATCGAGGGTGACGACGGGGTGCGCTACTACGGGTCGCACCTGAGCAAGGTCCAGTCCGGCATCAAGCCCGGGGTCCGGGTCAAGGGCGGGCAGCTGCTCGGCAAGACCGGCAAGACCGGTAACTCGAGCGGGGTCTGCCATCTGCACTACGGCATCTCCCCGCCGTGCGCGAAGACCGGCGACTGGAAGGTACGGCGCGGGGTGGTCTGGCCGTACACCTATCTCGCGTCGTGGCGTAAGGGCGGTCAGAAGAGCCCGGTCGCCACGGTCGCCACCTGGGCGAAGGAGAACGACTGCAAGGCCTAGAGTCGGGGCCGTGCGTATTGCGGTCATCGGGCTGGGGCTGATCGGCGGGTCGTTGCTGCGGGCGCTCGGCGCGGCCGGGCACGACGTGGTGGGTTTCGACGCTGATCCGGTCACCCGTGAGCTGGCCCGGGAGGCCGGGTTCGAGGTCGCCGGGTCGGTTCGGGAGACGGTCACCGACTGTGCTGTGGCAGCTCTGGCCGTACCGCTGCCGATTTTGCCGGAAGTGGTCGCCGACCTGGACGGATATGGCGGCCTGGTGACCGATGTGACGTCGGTGAAGGGTCCCGTCAGGGACCTGGTGGCAGGTCGCCGGTTCGTCGGCGGGCATCCGATGGCCGGTCGGGAGACGTCCGGTTTCGCGGCGTCCGAGGCCGGGTTGTTCGAGGGTTGTGCCTGGGTGTTGTGCCTGGAACCGGGCGAGACGGACCTCGACGACTGGCTGATGCTGGCCGGATTGTTCACCGGGATGGGCGCGCGCGTGGTGCCGGTGACCGCGGCCGAGCACGACACCGCGGTGGCGCGGATCAGTCACGTCCCGCACCTGTTCGCCGCCGTCCTGGCGCAGCAGTTGGGCGGAGATCCGCTGGCCGGGGCCTTGGCCGCGGGTTCGTTCCGGGACGGCACCCGGGTCGCGGCGACCCGTGCCGAGCTCACCGCGGCGATGTGTGGCGGCAATCGCGACGCGGTTCGTGCGGAGCTGCGGCGGTTGATCGACGACCTGACGGCCACGGCGGCGGCGCTCGACGAACCGGATCCGGTGAACGCGCTGGTGCCGATTCTGCGGCCGGCGTCGGAGTTGCGGCGGGCCTGGCCTCCGGTACCCGGCGCCGAGACGACGATTCCGGCCGAAATCGGACCCCTGCTCGCCCTGGGCCGATCAGGCGGATGGGTGACCGAGGTGAAAGGGCGCGAACTTGTCGGGAAGCGGCCAGAAACTGACCGCTTCCTTCCCTAGCGTTAGCGGTGTCCACGACACCAGCCGCAGGGAGTCTCCGATGCCCGGTCAGGTCCGCCCCGTCACCGACGAGCAGGACGGTCTGCTCGCCTACCTCGCCCAGATGCGTTACGTGATCAAACTGACCGCCTACGGGCTCACCCCCGAGCAGCTGCGGGCGACGCCGAGCGCCAGTGCCCTCAGCGTGGCCGGCCTGATCAAGCACGTCGCCACCACTGAGGAGGGTTGGATGGCGACGGTCCGCGGTGAGCAGCAGCCGATCGACTACGGCGCCTACGAGCGCAACTTCGTGCTGGCCGACGACGAGACCGTCGAGGAGCTGTTCGCGATGTACGACCGGGTGGCCGAGGCGACCGAGAAGACCGTCCGGGACATCGCCGACCTCGACCACCGGGTGCCGATCGACCACTCCGTGCCGTGGAACCCCAAGGAGCACGACTTCTGGTCGCTGCGCTGGGTCCTCCTGCACCTGATCCAGGAGACCGCGCGGCACACCGGGCACGCCGACGTCATCCGGGAGACCGTCGACGGCGCCACCGCGTACCCGCTGATGGCCGCCGCCGAAGGCTGGCCGGAGTCGCCCTGGATGAAGCCCTGGAAGAAGGCTTAAGGCTTCTCGCCCCGATCGACCCGGATCACCCGGCGGTCCGTGACGATCGCGGTGACCAGGTCGAACGGGGTGATGTCGAAGGCCGGGTTCACCGCCTCGCTCCAGGCGGTGACCTCGGCCGAGCCGCGGTCCTCGATCTCCACGTGCGCACCCGACGGGGTGGCGTGGTCGACTGTGGACTCCGGTGCGACCACCACGAACGGAAGGCCGGCCCGACGCGCGCCGAGAGCGTGCGAGTACGTCCCGATCTTGTTGATCACATCGCCGTTGGCGCAGATCCGGTCGGCGCCGAGGATCACCGCGTCCACCTCGCCGCGGGCCATCAGGAACGGCCCGGCCGAGTCGACGGCGACCCGGTGCTCGATGCCCCAGCGGGTCAGCTCCCACGAGGTGAGCCGGGCGCCCTGTAGCAATGGCCGCGTCTCGCTGGCGATCACCCCGGCCAGCCGGCCACGCTGGTGCAGCTCACCGACCACACCGAGGGCGGTCCCGACGGTCACCGCGGCCAGCGCCCCGGTGTTGCAATGGGTGAGCAGCCGGGGCCGGGCCCCGCATAGCTCGACGATCAGGTCGGCGCCGAGCCGGGCCATCGCCGCCGACGCGGCGATCTCCTCGTCCCGCACCGCGCACGCCTCGGCCAAGACGGCCTCCGGTCCGTGCGGGATCAGGGCGGCGGCCCGTAACGCGCCGCGGGCCAGGTTGACCGCCGTCGGGCGCGCGGTCTCCACCTTCTGTACGGCCACCGCCAGCGCCACCGGATCGTCGACGTGGATCCGGGCCGCCAGCGCAACTCCGAAGGCTCCGGCCACCCCCAGCGCCGGTGCCCCGCGGACCGCCAGCGACTGGATCGCCGCGATCAGCTCGCCGACGGTGTGCAGCCGCAGCACCCGTTCCTCACCCGGCAGGGCCGTCTGATCGATGATCTCGACGGCCCCGTTGACCCAATCGATGGTCCGCAACAGTTTCCTCCCCCCGCGCGGCCGCCCGATCGAGCGGCCGTCGGAAGGTACCGATCTCGATATCCGCTGGGCAAGACCAATAAGATCAACACATGTGGCCGTTCTCCCGGGTGCCGGACATCGACCCCACGCATGGTGACCCGCGGGCCCGTGCACTGATCACCGCGCTGCACGCCCAGGACCGGGAGACCGTCCGGGGTGTCTTCGCGTCACTGCCCGATCCGGACGGACGCGCGTACCTGATGGAGTTCGCGAGCGACGTGACCGGGGTGCAGGATTGGATCGGCCGATGGGTGGCCGACGAGCCCGGGTCGACGCTGCCGCTGCTGATCCAGGGCTGCCACGCCGTCGCCTGGGCGTGGGAGGCCCGTGGTGGGGCGTATGCGAAGGACACGTCGGCCGAGCAGTTCGCCGGGTTCTTCGAGCGGCTCGCGTTCGCCGAGAAGTGCCTCAAGGAGGTCACCGACCGGGATCCCACCGACACCACGGCCTGGACCTGGCTGACCCTGTCGGCCCGCGGCTCCCAGGTCGGGCGGGACGAGGCGGCCGCCCGGTTCGACGCGGTGCTCGAACACGCGCCGGAGCATTTGATCGCCCACCGGCAGCGGCTTCAGTTCCTCTGCGAGAAGTGGTCCGGCAGCCACGCGGAGATGTTCGCCTTCGCCCACGACGCCCTCGGCCGGTCCACCCCGGGTGGGCTGCTGGCGACCCTGATGGTCGACGCCCACCTGGAGTACTGGCTGCGGCTGCCGTCCGGTGAGGACGAGGCACACATCCGCAGCGCGGCGGCCCGCCGGGACCTGGTCGTCGCGGCCCAGCACTCGGTGCTGAACGCGGCGTTCCGGCCGGCTTTCGGCTGGCCGGGGCGGGCCAACGGTCTCGCGATGCTGCTGTTCATGGCCGGGGAGTACGGCTGGGCGGCGCGGGTCTTCGACCTGATCGGCAACCACGTCACCCGATACCCGTGGCGCTACATCACGGCGGACGGCAACGAGGCGCGGAGATTCGTCGAGGCCCGCAAGGATGCGTACGCCTTCGGCCGCTGACGCCTAGGCTGGCGGTATGGCCTCGCCCCGTGATCCGGTCGCCGACCTACGTCGCATCGCGTTCCTGCTGGAGCGGGCCAACGAGGCCACCTACCGGGTGCGTGCGTTCCGGTCGGCGGCCGCGACGATCGCGAAGACGCCACCCGACGAGCTGCTCGCCCGGGCCGAGGCCGGCACCCTGGCGAAACTGGCCGGCGTCGGCGATGTGACGGCCCGCTGCGTGACCGAGTCGCTGGCCGGTGAGGAGCCGGTCTACCTGCGCCGGATCACCGCGACCGAGGGCGCCGACCTGCCGGCCGAGGCGGCCGCGATCCGAGCCGCGCTGCGCGGCGACTGTCACGTGCACTCCGACTGGTCCGACGGCGGGTCACCGATCGAGGAGATGGCGCTGGCCGCGGCCGACCTCGGGCACGAATATTTCGTGCTGACCGACCATTCGCCGCGGCTGACCGTGGCCCGCGGGCTGACCGCCGACCGGTTGCGGAGGCAGCTCGACCACGTGGACCGGCTGAACGCGGCGCTGCCCGACGGCTTCCGCATCCTGACCGGCATCGAGGTGGACATCCTCGAGGACGGTGGCCTGGATCAGGAGGACGAGCTGCTGGCCCGGCTGGACCTGGTGGTCGGCTCGGTGCACAGCAAGCTGCGCGACGACTCGGCCCGGATGACCAGGCGGATGGTCACCGCGATCGCCAACCCGCACCTGGACGTGCTCGGGCACATGACCGGCCGCAAGGTGTCGGCGGCTGGCGAGGGCGACGCCGCGCACCACAAGGCCCGGACCAGGCCGCCGAGCGACTTCGATCTGGCGAAGGTGATCGCGGCGGTTCTGGCGCACGGCAAGGCCATCGAGATCAACTCACGGCCGGATCGACTGGATCCACCGAAGCGGATGCTCACCGTGGCCCGCGAGGCCGGCTGCCTGTTCACTGTCGACACCGACGCACACGCCCCCGGCCAGCTGGACTGGCTCGATTTCGGCTGTGAGCGGGCCGCGCTGTGCGGTGTCCCGGCCGACCGGATCGTGAACACCTGGACGGCCGAACGTCTCACCCGGTGGACCGCGTCACACGGGTGACGTCCCGTAGGGTCGGCAACCGTGGGACGAATTGACGAACTCGCGAACCGCTACGTCGACGATTGGGCCGCCCTGAATCCGACGGGCGCCACCTCGGCCGGCATAACCGGCTACGAAGACAAGACCGACGACCTCTCCCCGGAGGGCTTCGCGGCACAGGCCGAGCTGATCCGGCGGACCGTCATCGATCTCGACGTGATCGAGCCGGAGCACGAGTCCGAGCAGGTAGCCAAGGACGCCATGATGGAGCGCCTCGGCCTTCAGCTGGCCCAGCACGACGCGGGCTACGTCAGCACCGACGTCAGCGTCATCACCAGCGGACTGCACGAGCTGCGCATGGTGCTCGACGTGATGCCGACCGAGGGTGAGGAGGCGGTCGCCAACGTCACCGCCCGGCTGAAGGCGTTCCCCCGCGCGCTGGAGCAATATCGGCAGACCCTGCTGGAGGGTGCCGCGGATGGCCGGGTCAGCGCACGTCAGCAGCTGGCCGCGGTGGCCGACCAGTGCGACGCGTGGACGGATCCGGCCCGCGACGACTTCTTCAACTCGCTCGCCGGCCGGCTCAAGGCCTCCGGCGCCCTCGCCGCCGAGTTGCGCAGCGGCGCCGCGGCGGCCACCGCCGCGGTCTCCGCGTTCGGCGACTTCCTACGGGACGAGCTCGCTCCGCTCGGGCGCGAGAAGGAGGCCGCCGGTCTGGACCGGTACACCCTGGCCTCGCAGTATTTCCTCGGTGCCAAGGTGGACCTTCAGGAGACGTACCTCTGGGGCTTCGCCGAGCTGGACCGCCTGGAGCGGGAGATGCGGGCGGTGTCGGCGCAGATCGTCGGGCCGGGCGCGTCGGTCGACGAGGCGGTGGCCGCGCTGGATGCCGACCCGGCCCGCTCGATCAGCGGCAAGGAGGCGTTCCGCGACTGGATGCAGCAGCTCTCCGACCGGGCGATCACCGAGCTGAACGGCACGCACTTCGACATCGAGCCGCCGGCCCGGAAACTGGAGTGCTGCCTCACCCCGACCAGCGACGGCAGCATCTACTACACCGGGCCGAGCGAGGATTTCACCCGGCCGGGCCGGATGTGGTGGGCGGTGCCCGAGTCGCAGCAGCTGTTCTCCACGTGGCGCGAGGTCACCACCGTCTACCACGAGGGTGTGCCGGGCCATCACCTCCAGATCAGCCAGACCCTGCTCCGGGCCGACACGCTGAACCGCTGGCAACGACTGCTCTGCTGGTCCTCCGGGCACGGCGAGGGCTGGGCGTTGTACGCCGAGCGCCTGATGGACGAGCTCGGCTACCTGGGTGATCCGGGTGACCGGCTGGGCATGCTCGACGGCCAGTCGCTGCGGGCGGCTCGGGTGATCGTCGACATCGGCATGCACCTGGAGCTGGAGATCCCTCGTGACAATCCGTTCGGTTTCCACCCGGGTGAGCGGTGGACACCGGAGCTGGGCTGGGAGTTCCTCCGGGCACACAGCCGGATGCAGGAGGACGTCCTCCGGTTCGAGTGGAAGCGGTACCTGGGGTGGCCCGGGCAGGCGCCGTCGTACAAGGTGGGTGAGCGCATCTGGTTGCAGGCCCGCGACGAGGCAAAGGCTCGCAAAGGAAGTGATTTCGACCTCAAGACCTTCCACCGCGACGCCTTGAACCTCGGCTCGCTCGGTCTCGACCCGCTTCGTAAGGCACTGGCCAGGATTTGAGTCATACGGGTCTCTCCGTACCGAAACCGGTCGGAGAGGCCCGCCTTTTTGTGTTCACATCGATACTCAACGTATATAAATTCCGCAGAGCAATCGCGCAGGCACGTTCGGTTAATGCAAAGTCGCCGAGACGTAACAAATCCGAAGTAGAACTCATATTCACGTCTCACCGGGGCGACGGATACGATCTCCCGCGGCACCCCCAGCTTTGCCGGAAACCGCGTGGACTTGCAGCGTGGCCGCTCGTACAGCGAAGCCGGGAGTGCCGCGTATCCCCCGATCAGCCGAGCGAACTCTGACCCTTGGAAAGGGGTTTTCTGAGGATTTCTCGGATAGATTGACCCGGATCGGTGCGCCCGCATGGCTACTGTCCGTAGCCCCCCACTGGCCCATCGCGTGTGCATGGCGGAGGACTAAAGCAATGTCAGTCTCGGTGAAGAGCCGGCGATCCCGTTTACGCTCCGCCCTCGCGGTGGTGCTGACGGTCCTCGTCGTGCTGCCGACCGCAGTCCTGTTTCTGCGCGTCCTGAACGAGAACACCACTCAGCGGGACGACACGGCTCTCAAGCTCAAGGGAGTCGAGTACCTCGCCGAACTGGCGCCGCTGATCAGCGCGCTCGCCGAGTCGCAGTCGTCGGCACTGCAGGGTGTCACCCAGGAGCCCGCCTCGCTGACCGCCGCCGTCGCGCGCGTGCAGGGCGTCGACGAGAACCTCGGCGGCGAGCTGGAGACCACAAGCCGCTGGGCCGGCCTCAAGGAGAAGATCGGCCGCCTGCCCGGCGTCGCCGGCACCGCCGAGGACGTCTACGAGGCGCACGTCGAGGTCGGCGACCTCGCCCTGGAGCTCTACAACGAGGTCCGCGAGAACTCGAAGCTCAACCAGGACCAGCAGAGCGACATCTGGTACCTCCAGGAGACCGTCACGGTCGACATGCCGGAGGCGGTCACCCACGTCAGCCGGATGGGCGACCTGGCGAACATGCTCGCCGCCGCCAAGAACAACCAGCGCGCGGCGCTCGCGGTCCAGTTCGGCGCCGAGATCCTGGCCGTCGAGGAGGCCGTCGCCGAGCTGACCGACCACCTCCAGGCCGCCGCCGAGGACACCGACAGCTCGACGCTCGCCAGCAACACGGTCAACAACCTGGACGCGTTCCGTCGCGGTGTCGAGGCCGCCAACCGTGGCGCCAACCTCGGCAACACCCCGGACGTCTCCATCCTGGTGACCGCGCAGAGCACCCTGACCAACGCGCTCAAGGCGCTGGCCACGGTTCTGCTCAAGGAGATGTCGACGATGCTCGACGACCGCACCGACGACCTCGACTACCGCCGCGCCGAGGCCTGGGCCATGCTCGTCACCTCGATCGTCCTGCTCGTGGTCGCCGCCTTCTGGAACCGTGGTCGCGCCGTGCTGGCCGGCCGTGAGGCGGCCCAGAGCGGCCGTGACGTCTCGGTCCAGGGTGACAACCCGCCCGGCTTCGCCGGAGGCGGCTTCGGCGGCACGCCGGCCTGGGAGCGTTAAACGTGCTATTCGGAAAGTTCCGCATCCTGGGCAAGCTCGCCCTGCTGATCCTGGTGCCGCTGCTCGGCGTCGTCGGCCTGGCCATCCCGGTCATCTACGAGCGCATCGACGCGGCCGCCACCGCCCAGGAGACGTCGGACACCGTCGTCCGGGCCACCGCGGTCAGCGCGGCCCTGATCGAGCTGCAGGAGGAGCGGCTGCTCTCGGTCGGCTACCTGCTCGGTCTGGTCCAGCGCCCGGCGCTGGTGGTGCAGAGCGCGGAGGCCGCCGACTCGGTGGCACACCTCGCCGAGGACGAGGACGCTCCACTCGCGCTGCGCCGGGCCATCGCCGGCGCCGCCAAGCTGAACAGCACCCGGCAGAACGTGCTGAACCGGTCGATCAAGCCGCCGACCGTCATCACCGACTTCACCAGCGCGATCAACCCGCTGATCGAGGGCCTGGGCCTGGCCACCAGCGCCGACCTGTCGACGGGTGTCGGCCAGCAGGTCTACGCCCTGGACCGCGCCATGCGCTCCGACGACCTGATCAGCCAGGCGTCGTGCTGGCTGGCCTCGGCGGTGGTCTCCGGCCGTAACCCGCAGGACGCGGCGCTGCTGCTGAGCCAGTTCACCTCGACCTTCGCGCAGATCCAGTCGATCATCACGTCGTCGAAGGTGTACTTCACCGACACCCAGTACAAGCTCTACCTGAGCACCCAGCAGGCGTTCACCGCGCGCGTGGGCCCGAAGTTCACCGAGGCGTTGGAGACCAACCCGACGCTGGCGCTGAAGGATCTGAAGATCCAGCTGCTGTTCCCGTCGCTCCAGTCGGTGACCATCCTCGGTAGCTTCGTCGAGAAGCGCGTGGCGCAGGACGTGGGCCTGACCGTGGCGGAGAACCGAGACAGCGCCATCCAGCAGTCGGCGCTCATCGGTGGCGGCGCGTTCCTCCTGCTCGTTCTGGTGGTCACGCTGTCGATCTTCATGGCCCGCGCGGTCGCCCGACCGCTGCGGCGTCTCACCGTCTCGGCCGACCGCATCGCCCGCGCCGCCGAGTCCGAGCTCGAGCGCGTGGCCGACGACGAGGCCGAGGCCCAGGTACGCCCGATCCGACTGGACCCGGTCGACGTCGAGGCCCAGGACGAGATCGGTGACCTGGCCCGAGCCTTCGACCGTGTGCAGACCACCGCCGCCCGGCTGGTGGAACGTCAGGTCCTCGGCCGTCGTAACGTCGCCCAGATGTTCGGCCACGTCGGCCGTCGTACGCAGAACCTGGTCGGCCGCCAGCTGTCGCTGATCGACACGCTGGAGCGCAAGGAGACCGACAGCGACCGCCTGCGCGAGCTCTACCGTCTGGACCACATGTCCAGCCGTCTGCGCCGGAACGCGTCCGCGCTGGTCGTGCTCTCCGGTGGCGCCGGTGCGAACGAGCACATGGCGCCGCTGGGCCTGACCGACGTCGTCCGCCTCGCCCTCGGTGAGATCGAGGACTACACCCGTGTCGAGGTGGACATTCCGGAGGACATCGTCGTGGTCCCGGCCGTCCTGGCCGACCTGACGCTGCTCCTGGCCGAGCTGCTGGAGAACGCCACCACGTTCTCCCCGCCGCACACCAACGTCACGGTCAGCGCCGACGAGCTGCGTGGCGGCGCCCGCCTCGCGATCATCGACCACGGCCTGGGCCTCGCCCCCGAGCGTCTGGCCGAGGAAAATGCCCGACTGACCCGTCGTGAGCGCCTCGACCTGGCGCCCACCGAGGTTCTGGGGCTCTTCGTGGTCGGCCGGCTCGCCCGCCGGCACGGCATCGAGGTGACCCTCACCGACACCCCGGACGGCGGTCTGACCGCCTGGGTCGACCTGAGCCCGTCACACCTGATCGGCCGGGTGGAGAACCTGTCCCCGATGGCCCCGGCGGCCTACCCGGCGACGACCCCGGTCGCCGCCTTCCCGTCCGCTCCGATGGCGCCGCAGATCCAGGCCGCCGAGTACCCGGCGGCACCGGCCTACTCCGGTGCGCTCCGGGGCAACACCACCGAGGTCGCGATCGCCAGCTCGGCGGTCCGGTCGGTGCCGGGCAGCCAGCAGCCGTTCGACCCGGCGAAGCTCAGTCGGGCCACCCAGGTCGTCGAGGCCGGCACGTCGTGGAACGCGTTCGGCGGGTCCGGCGCACCGGCGCTCGGCAGCACTCCGGCCGACCCGTACGCGGGCCAGCCGGTCTACGACGCCGAGCCGGTGTACTCGCCGGGTCCGGCGTACCAGGAGCCGGCGTACCCGTCGGCCGGCAGCTACCCGGAGCCGGTCCAGTCGTACGACATGGGCACTCCGGTCGCCGGCCGGGTTCCGGCCGCCCTGCCCGAGCTGCCCCCGGCCCAGCCCAGCTGGAGCGCCGAGGTCGCCGTGCAGCCGAGCTGGAACGTTCCGGCTCCGGCCGCCCCGGAGATCCCGGTGGTCCCGCCCGCCCCGGTGGCACCGCCGGCACCGGTCGCGTCGGAGCCCCAGCGCAACGGCACGGGTGCTCCGCTGCGCCGCCGGGTTCCCGGCAGCCAGCTCCCGGAGGAGCACGCACCGCATCAGCTCGCCGCGCCGAAGACGCAGGACGACGCGCTCGCCGCACGGGCCGCGTTCGACGCCTTCGAGGCGGGTGTCAGCCGCGCCCACGACACGAGCGTCTCTCTCCCGATGCCGGACTTCTCAGCTCCCAGCTGGGACTCTCCGGCCCCGGTCTCCCCTCCGCCCGCCCCGCAGCAGTGGGAGACTCCGCAGTGGGCACCTCCGGCACCGCCCGCCCCGCCCGCGCCGCCGTCCTCCAACGGTGGTTCGCCGCTGACCCGTCGCGTGCCGGGAGCAACCCTCCCGCGCGACGAGATGCATCAACCGATCACCCCGCCGGCACCGTCCACGCTGGACCCCGAAGCCGCCCGGGCTCTCATGGATCAGTTCGAGTACGGAGTCGCACTCGCACTGAATGAAAGTCAGCCACAACACGAGGGACAACCGCGATGACTTCCCCTTACTCCCCCGCGCAAAGTCAGCTCAGCGCTGAAGCCAAAACCTTCAACTGGCTGCTTGACTCGTTCACCTCCGGCACCGCGGGTGTGATCGAAGCCATCGCCGTCTCCTCGGACGGTCTGCTGATGGCCATGTCGGCGATCAAGGACCGGCCCAACGCCGAGCGCCTCGCGGCCGTGGTCTCCGGTCTGACCAGCCTCGCCGGTGGTGCCGCCAGCTGGTACCGCCTCGGCGCGCTGAACCGGGTCATCATCGACATGGCGGACGGGTACCTGCTGGTCACCGCGATCAGTGCCGGTTCGGTGCTGGGTGTCATCGCGGACCGTTCGGCGAACCTGGGCACGCTGGCGTACGAGATGACGCTCTTCGCGACCCGCGCCGGTGGCGCTCTGAGCCCGCGCCTGATCGCTGAGCTGAAGAACGCAGTCCAGCAGTGACCTACCCGGACCCCGACGACCCGGTACCTCCGGCGCGGCCCGGAGTCCGGCCCTTCCTGCAATCCGGTCCTCAGCACTCGACCGGTGGTTACACCCCTACCGGGGAGCAGCCGCCGGTCGAGTCTTCGACCAACACGCTGCGCCCGTTCGTCATCACGTCCGGGCGGACCGATGGAGGAGACCCCGACATCGGTATGGAGACTCAGGTGACGCTGGTGCCCGGTGCACCACCGTCCCGGCTCTCTCCGGAAACCAGGGCGATCGTGTCTCTCTGCGAAGAGAGCCCGATCTCGGTAGCCGAGATCTCCGCACGACTTCGCCTGCACCTCGGCGTCACCCGAATCCTGGTCGGCGACCTTCGCGCCACCGGCCAGCTCGACGTCCATGTGCTGGAGAACGACACACCCGACCCCGACACCATCATGCGAGTGATCCGTGGACTTCGATCCATCAGCTAACCGCGTCGTCGGTACCGCGCGCATACCCGGCGCCCCGGCGCCCAAGAAGGCGCCGGTCCCGGTCAAGATCATCGTGGCCGGCGGCTTCGGGGTGGGCAAGACGACCACCGTGGGCGCCATCTCCGAGATCTCGCCTCTCACCACCGAGGCCGAGATGACCTCGGAGTCGGTCGGTATCGACAATCCCGGCCAGGCCACGATGAAGACCGGCACGACGGTCGCGATGGACTTCGGTGTCCTCACCATCGACCAGACGCTGAAGCTCTACATCTTCGGCACGCCCGGCCAGACGCGGTTCGCCTTCATGTGGGACGACCTGGTCAAGGGTGCTCTGGGCGCGTTGGTCGTGGTCGACACCAATCGAATAGACGACTGCTACCCGGCGGTCGACTACTTCGAGCGGGCCGGCCTGCCGTTCGTGGTCGGCATCAACACCTTCAACGGGCAGATGAGCTACAGCGTGGAGGAGGTGCGGTGGGCCCTCGCGGTGCGTGAAGACGTACCGGTCATATCCTTCGATGCGCGCTTCCGTGCTTCCGTGCGGGACGCTCTGCTCGTGGTACTGGACCAGGCTCTCGACAAGGCCATTCGGATGAAGTCGTAGGGTGTGGTCCGGGTCGCCCGGTGACGGTTCCGCATGGAACCCGGAACAGAGCGGTTCCCAAACCGGCCCGCGGAGGGGCACAGTTGGGGTACCGGGCGACCGCGTAGGAAAGAGGACGGTGACGTGCGAGGCGGACTGGACGACGCGCTCGACAAGCTCGCCCGGCGGGACGAGCTGAGGCGCCGGGCCGCCGGAGAGAGCGGTGGCACTCCGCCGGCGGTGACCGAGCTGGTCGAGGCGATAGCGGGCGTGGTGTCCCGTAACCCCCAGATGACGGTCACGGTCGGCGTCGAGGGCGCCGGTGATCCGGTCTTGCTCCATTTCGCGATGGCCGACGGTGTGGTCCAGGTGACCGCCGACAACGCGGTCACGGCACGCGCCACCGAGGCCGGGCCCCGGCATGCCGACTTCGAGATCGACGTCGAGGAGCCGGTCGAGGAGCCACCCTCGGCAGCACCCCCACGGGCGAGTCGCGACGATCAGGATCGGTTCGGGCCGACGACCGATTTCGACTATGCCGAGCCGACGACCGCCGAGCAGCCGTTCGTCACCAACCGGCATGAGCAGGCCTTCGGGTACGAGCAGGCCGGTTACGCCGATCAGGGCAACATCACGCCGCACCCGTTCGCGGCGACTCCGCCACCTCCGGTTCCGCCGCACCCGTATGCGGCCGCACAGCAGCCGGGCTACGCCGACCAGCAGCAGGGTTACACCGAGCCGCATCCGTACGCGCAGGCGTACCCCGCGCAGCATGCCGAACCACAGCAACAGCAGGGGTTCCCGGAGCCGCTTCCGGAGCCGATCCCGCTGCAGGTGGAGCGCCCGGAGGAGACCGAGATGGCGGCTCGCCGCCTGGCGGCGATGCTGCGCAACGACCCGACCCTGCTCGACGGCCCACAGTAACCCGCTACTCACGCAGAGTAGCCATCTGGATACGCCCCGAAATATCACGCTCCGTGCCCACGCGACTCCGGGCCGGAGCTGAACCCATTTGCCGGAAATGGCGCTGAACGCGCCCGGTTTCGCCTGCTGAGCGCAGTCTGAGATGTCTGGGTTCGCCCTTTTAGCCGGTCTCCTCCTCCGTTCCGCTGAACGCCCTTGAGTGACGCTCGGTAGTTCCCTAATGTCCTATTACGTCCAGGGCAAATGCACGGACGGTAACGACTACGGGGGAGGTTCCGATGACCGCGTCGGACAGCTGGCAGTTCGCGGTCGCCGGCTACGCGGTCCTGCTGGCCTGGCCGATCACCACGGTGATCCTGGTCTGGTTCGCACTCCGCTACCACGGCACGCACCGTGCCAAGGTCGTCAATCGCTCGCTGGCCGGCGGCAACGGCCGTCCCGAGCACTTCTGGATCATCGTCCCGGCCCTGAACGAGGAAGCCGTCGTCGCCAACACGGTCGGCGCGGCCCTCAACCTGCGCGGCCCGGCCGGAACCCTGTCCCGGGTCCTGGTCGTCGACGACGGCTCGGACGACCGCACCCCCGAGGTGCTGGCCGGAATCGATCACCCGCGGCTGCACATCATGCGGCGCGACCTGCCGGAGGCCCGGCAGGGCAAGGGAGAGGCGCTGAACGCCGCGTACCGCCACATCTCGATGCTCACCGCCCAGGCCGGCATGGCCCCGGAGAAGGTGGTCGTCGGCATCATCGACGGCGACGGCCAGGGCAGCGAGAACATCCTGGTCGAGGTGTCCCGGCTGATGCGTGACGAGCGGGTCGGCGCGGCGCAGGTGCAGGTTCGCATCCGCAACCGCAACCGCCTCCTCGGTGCCGTGCAGGACCTGGAGTTCGGCGCGATCGTCGACGCCTGCCAGAACATGCGCGACGCTCTGGACACCGTCGGCCTCGGTGGCAACGGTCAGTTCAGCCGGCTCTCCACGCTCCAGACGCTGGGCACCGCCCCCTGGTCCAGCTGCCTCGTCGAGGATCTGGAGCTCGGTCTGCGGATGCATCTGAACGGTGTCGGAATCCGCTACACCTCGCGGGCCTCGGTGACCCAGCAGGCGGTCGTCGACGTGCGCCGGCTGACCCGCCAGCGCACCCGCTGGGCGCAGGGCAACATGCAGTGCGCCCGCTACCTGGGCCGGCTCTTCGAGTCGCCGCGGGTGGCCCGGATCGCTCTGGCCGAGATGCTGCACTACCTGCTCTCGCCGTGGGCCAACGCGATCGTCACGGTACTGCTCATCGGTACCGGGATCGCCGGACTGGGCGGTCTGCTGGTCGGACACCCGATCGTCTTCATCCCGACCTGGGCGGCGTTGGCCGAGAGCCTGGGTGTCTGGCTCGGGGTCACCACCTTCCCGGGCATCCTCTGGGCGCTGGTGCACAAGCGCAAGCACGGCGACGAAGGCATGCCCCGAATGCTGACCGCCGCTCTCGCGTACCCCGCCTTCCTGGTCCTCGGTCTGGCCGCCACGTATCGCGCTCTGGGTCGGCAGGCCAGCGGCCGCCAGGCCTGGGCCAAGACCGAGCGCCTCGTCGAAGAACCCCTGGCTGTCCCGGCCTGATCAACCCCTCCCACCCCCTTCAACAAAACGAGAGAAAAGGCTCCCCCCGTGTCTCGTGAAGTCCACCTCGTCGGCGGCACCCGCCCGGAAGCCGTCAAGCTCGCCCCCGTCGCCCTGGCCATGCGTGAAGCCGGCCTGCTCACCCCGATCCTGCTGGCCAGCGGTCAGCACCCGACGATGGTCACCCAGGCGCTCGCCGCGTTCGACCTGACTCCGGACATCACCCTCCAGGTCGAGCGGGAGACCGGCAGCCAGGCCGAGCTGCTCACCGCGATGATCCGCGAACTGGACGAGCTCTGGTCGGTACGCACCCCGGCCGCCGTGATCGTGCAGGGCGACACCACGACCAGCCTGGCCGGTGCCCTCGCCGCGTTCTGGCGGCGCATCCCGGTCGTCCACCTGGAGGCCGGCCTGCGCTCCGGCGACCTCGAGTCACCGTTCCCGGAGGAGGGCAACCGCCGGCTGGTCGCCCAGGTCGCCGCCCTGCACCTGGCGCCGACTCCGCTGGCCGCGATGAACCTGTTGGACGAGAAGATCCCGGTGACCGACGTGCTGATCACCGGCAACACGGTGGTCGACGCGACCCTGGCGGTGGCCGGCCGCAAGCTGCCGTTCGAGAACGCCGCCGTGGCCGCGGCCCGCGCGAACAGCACGAACCGCCTAGTCCTGGTCACCGCGCACCGCCGCGAGTCGTGGGGCGAGCCGCTCGACCGGATCCTGTCCGCGGTCAAGGAGCTGATCGCCCGCTACGACGACATCGACGTGATCCTGCCGAGCCACCCCAACCCGGCGGTCCGCGAGCAGGTGGACGCCGCCCTGGCCGGGGTGGAGCGGGTGACGGTCACCGACCCGCTGCCCTACCCCGACCTGTCCCGGCTGCTCTCCGAGGCCTACCTGGTGCTCACCGACTCGGGCGGCATCCAGGAGGAGGCCCCGTCGTTCGGAGTGCCGGCACTGGTGCTGCGGGACGTGACCGAGCGGGTCGAGTCGCTGCACGCGGGCTGCGCCAAACTGGTCGGCTCGGACCCCGAACTGATCGTGTCGGAGGCGTCGCTGCTGCTGGACAGCCGGAGCCGCCGCGACTCGATGACGGCCGGCGGTAACCCGTACGGCGACGGGCTCGCCGCGCAGCGCACCGCCCAGGCCACCGCCGCCCTCCTCGGCCTCGCGAGTTTCCCCGACGCCATGCCCGTCGCCCCGTCCGCCCTCACGTCCGGAGCCGTCGCCTGATGCGTAACGCCATCGTTTCCCGTCGCAACGTTCTCGCCGCCGGTGCCGCCGCGGCCGCGGTCGCCGCCGTCGGTTTCAGCACCATGGAGGCGGACGCCGCCACCGCGACCGCGACCACTTCGTCGGTCAAGACCGGCAAGGCGGCTCCCGGTGGGGGCACGGCCAAGACCCTGGTGTTGTACGACAACACGGGCGACTACGGCTGGCTGGGCGAGGTCTACGCCACCCAGGTCGCGAACCTGAGCTCGCACTTCGGCTCCTGGACGGCCGCTCCGGTGACCGGCTACAAGGCCGGCGACCTGGCGAACCACTCGGCGCTGATCTACCTGGGCTCGACCTACGACGAGCCGCTGCCGGCCGCGTTCCTGACCGACGTGGCCGCCACCACCAAGCCGGTGATCTGGGTCCGGGACAACATCTGGCAGCTGACCAAACTGGACGGTTTCGCCGCGAAGTTCGGTTTCACCAGTGGTCTCTACGACTTCGCCGACGTGGCCGAGGTGTCCTACAAGGGCCGCTCGCTGACCCGTGGCGCGGACAACAAGTCGGGCCTGATGAACCTGTCGGTGGCCGACGCCGCGAAGGTCACCACGCTGGCCGCGGCCAAGCGTGCGGACGGCTCCTCGCTGCCGTGGGCGGTGCGGTCGGGCAACCTGACCTACGTCAGTGAGATCCCGTTCTCGTACGTCACCCACGACGACCGGTACCTGATCTTCGCGGACCTGCTGTTCGACGCCCTCGCGCCGAGCACCAAGGAGCGGCACCGGGCCCTGATCCGGATCGAGGACATCGGCCCGGACTCCGACCCGGACGAGCTGAAGGCGATCGCCGACTACCTGTCGTCGCAGAAGGTGCCGTTCAGTGTCGCCGTCTACCCGCGTTACCGGGACCCGAAGGGCGCCCTGAACGGCGGCAAGGCCGAGGACTACACCCTGGCGAAGAAGCCGCTGGTGGTCGCCGCCCTGAAGTACATGCAGGCCAAGGGTGGCACGCTGCTGATGCACGGCTACACCCACCAGTACGGCTCGGTGGCCAACCCGTACGACGGGGTCAGCGCCAACGACTTCGAGTTCTTCATGGCGCACGTCGACGCCAACGACCGGGTGATCTACGACGGCCCGGTCAAGGAGGACTCGGTCGCCTGGGCCACCGCGCGGATGGTCGCGTCCGGTGCGGTCTTCGCGGCCACCGGTCTCGGCACCCCGAAGATCTTCGAGTTCCCGCACTACGCGGCCAGCCCGGCCGACTACCAGGCGGCGAACACCCTGTTCGGCAAGCGGTACGACCGGGGCCTCTACTTCCCGGGTGTGCTGACCGGCGCCAAGTACGACTACCCCCGGCAGTTCGGCCAGTTCTTCCCCTACACGGTCCGCGACGTGTACGGCTCGGTCGTGGTGCCGGAGAACATCGGCAACGTGGAGCCGGACGCCTACAACGGGCACCCGCCGCGGCTGCCGGCCGACCTGGTCGCCAGCGCCGAGCGCAACCTGGTGATCCGGGACGGCGTGGCGAGCCTCTTTTACCACGGGTATCTCGGCACCGACTACCTCAAGCAGCTCGTACCGGGCATCATCAAGGCCGGCTACACCTTCGTGAGCGCCGAAACCATGCTGAACGGCTGAGAAACTTGGACGTGGTGGACTTCTGGGTCAGGTCGTGGACCAGCGACGACCTGACCGGGGCACGCAAACTGCTCGCCCCGGACGTCGAGGCCGAGTGGAACCTCGACGCGCCGGTGGACGAGGAGGAGCTGCTCCAGGTGCTGCACCGGATCGCCGCGTTCGCGGACGGAGTCACCGTGGTGGCCCGGACCGACGCGGTGGACGGTGCGGCACTGATCTACGACCTGGCGGCGCCGTTCGGCACGGCCCGCCTGGTCGAGTTCCTCGGCGTGGCGAACGACAAGATCAATGAGGTCCGGCATGTGTACGACGTGACCGCGATCGACAGGTATTTCCCCGGGCTCTACGCCAATTAGGCCGGATGCTGTCCTGATTCGTCGGTAGCGTGCGGTCCATGGCTTACGACTTCCAGGTCACCGTGGACTGCACCGAACCGCACACCCTCGCCGACTGGTGGGCCGAGACGCTCGGTTGGAACGTGGAGCCCCAGGACGAGGCGTTCATCAAGGACATGGTCGCCAAGGGGTACGCCACCGACGACGAGACCACCCACCACCGGGGGAAGCTGGTCTGGCGTACCGGAGCGGCGATCCTGCACCCGGAGAACGGCCGGCGGCTCCTGTTCCAATTCGACGAAGCCGCCAAGACCGTCAAGAACCGCTGGCACGTCGACGTCCGGGTAGGCGCCGACCACCGGGACGCCGAACGCGACAAGCTGGTCGCGCGCGGCGCCACCTTCCTCTGGGAGGCCAGTCAGGGCCCGCACGCGTGGTTCACGATGGCCGATCCGGAGGGCAACGAGTTCTGCATCAGCTGAGGGTGCGCCCCAGCAGCGGCAGCAGCACCGCCCAGTGCCGCTTCTCGGCCTCCGGGTGGTGACTCGACGTGTCGCTCATCGTGAACCCGTGCGGAGCGCCCTCGTAGAGCTCGGAGGTGTACTCCACTCCGGCCTCGGCGAGGGTGATCTCCAGCGCCTTGATCTGCTCCTGGGTCATCGATCCGTCGTTGTCAGCGTGTCCGAAATAGACCTCCGCGGTCAGGTTCGGCACACCCAGGTGCGGGCTGTCCGGGCCGTCGGTGACCACCCCGCCGGCGTGGAAACTCGCCAACACGGCGAACCGATTCGGGTGCTCCGATGCCGCGACCAGCGCGTTCCGGCCACCCATGCAGTAGCCGACGATCCCCGCCGGCCCGTCCGCCACCTCGTCACGGCCGGCCAGGAAGTTCAAGTAGGCGGCGGTGTCCGCGCTGATCCGCTCGCGCGTGAGGTTTCTGATCATCGGCATCAGCCGGCCGAAGGCGGCTCCGCGCTTCTCCGGGTCGGTCAGCTCCTCCGACGTGACCAGCTGACCACCGGCGTCGCGGTAGAAGAGGTTCGGTACGAGTACGGCGTACCCCTCCCGGGCGATCCGGGTCGCCATCTCCATGAGCCGCGGCCGGAGTCCGAAGGCATCCATGAAGATCAGTACCGCCGGATGTGGCCCGGAGCGCTCCGGCGTGACGAAATACGCCTCGGCCGAACCGTCCGCGGCCGGCACCTCTATCTCGATCTGTGGCATTCCCGCACCTCCTGCACCATTCATGCTGATCATGCGGACGGTAACATCGGATCTCTGCCTTTCCCGCGGAACGTCGTATCCTGTGGCGCATGGCCACCCGGCTGCGCGCGGACGCGCGGCGCAATCGCGCGGCCCTGCTCGCCGCGGCGCGGGAGGTCTTCGCCGAGCAGGGTCTCGATGCCTCGCTGGACGAGATCGCCCGACGCGCCGGGGTCGGCAACGCCACCCTCTACCGGCGTTTTCCCAGCCGGCGGCATCTGATCGCGGAGGTCTTCGCGAGCCACATGACCGCCGCGGTCCAGCTCGCCGAGCAGGCGCTCGACCATCCCGACCCATGGGCCGCCTTCGTCGGCTACCTGACCCGGGTGTGTGAGTTGCAGGCCACCGATCGTGGCCTGGCCGAGCTGCTGGTCACCTCGGCCTTCGACGACGACGAACGGCTGGCCGGCCTGCGCTCCGCCGCCTACCAGCGGGCGGTCGACGTACTGACCCGCGCCCAGCGGGCCGGTCGGTTGCGCGCCGACTTCACCGGCCGCGATTTCGCGCTGCTGATGATGGCCAACGCCGGCGTCGCTCAGCATTCGGCCGACCCCCAGGCCTGGCGCCGCGCCCTCAACCTGGTGATCGGCGGCCTGGGTGCCAAACCGATTTAAAGATCCTTAAGGGTACGACCGGAGCGCTCTTAAGCCATCCGGTCGAAGAATCGACTCCGTCCTCGATCGATCGGAGTCCCCCATGCAACGCAGTCGTCTGCGGTTCGCCATCTACTCGTCGGCCGCGCTGCTGGCCGTCGGCGGCGGCATCGGCGCTGCGCTCGCCGCGACCACGCCCGCCGGCCCGGCCTCACTCACCGCGTCGTTCGCCAAGGACAGCGACTGGGGCACCGGCTACCAGGCCCGATACACGATCCGCAACAGCGGCGGGACCGCCGTCGAGGGCTGGAAGCTGGTCTTCGGCCTGCCGTCGACGGCCAAGGTGACCAGCTACTGGGACACCGTCATCACGAACTCGGGCACCTCGAAGACGGCCGGTAACGCGAACTGGAACGGCACGATCCCGGCCGGGGCGACCGTCTCGTTCGGGTTCATCGTGACCGGCAGCGGCGACCCGACGAGCTGCACGATCAACGGGGCGTCCTGTTCGGGCGGCGTGGTCACGCCGCCCCCGGCCACCGCGACCGCCACCCCGACGAAGACCGCCACCGCCACGCCCACCCCCACGAAGACCGCGACGGCCACCCCCACGAAGACGGCGACCGCCACCGCGACCGCCACGGCCACCACGCCGGCCGGCAGCGACGTGCTGGTCGCGCCCTATGTGGACATGGGTCTGCTCTCCAACGGCGCGACCACCCTGTCGTCGCTGGCCGCCGGCGGTGGCGTGAAGTCGTTCAGCCTCGCCTTCGTCACCGGCGCGGGCTGCAAGGCCAGCTGGTTCGCGGCGTTCGACCCGCGGCAGAAGCAGTTCGCCGACCAGATCGGGGCGATCCGCTCGGCCGGCGGCGACGTGAAGGTGTCCTTCGGCGGCGCCACCGGTGTCGAGCCGGCCCAGGCGTGCACCAGCGTGTCCGCGCTGCAGGCCGAGTACCAGGCGGTCGTCGACGCGTACCGGTTGAAGTACATCGACCTGGACATCGAGGGTGCCGCGGTGGCCGACCCGGCCTCGGTGGCCCGCCGCTCGACCGCCCTGGCCGCGCTGCAGAAGGCGAACCCGGGTCTGAAGATCTCATTGACCCTGCCGGTGCTGCCCGAGGGCCTGACCGCGGACGGCCTGAACGTGGTGAGGTCGGCCAAGAACGCCGGAGTCGACCTCGACCTGGTCAACATCATGGCGATGGACTACGGCCGGGCCGGTCAGGACTACGGCGATCTCGCCATCCAGGCCGTCGACTCGACCCAGGCGCAGATCAAGTCGATCTACGGCAACAGCGACGCGGCCGCGTACCGGATGGTCGGCGTCACCCCGATGATCGGCGTGAACGACGACAACGGCGTCTTCACCCAGGCCGACGCCCGTGACCTGGTCGCCCACGCCAACGCCAAGCACATCGGCTTCGTCTCGCTGTGGGAGGCGCACCGTGACAGGAACGCCTGCTCCGGCGCCCTGTTCCAGTGCACCAACGTGAGCCAGACGTCCTTCGAGTTCACCCGGATCCTGGCCGGCTTCAAGGGCTGATCCACCTCGGCGAGACCAGCGCGGCTCCGGGAAACCCCACCTCGGAGCCGCGCTTTCGTCATGTCTGGGCGGCGAACCCCCGGCCCGCCATCTCCAGTGCCTCGCGGGCCACCTCCCAGAACTTCCGCTCGGCCGGATGCTCCAGCCAGACGTTCAGCGAGACCCGCAGCACGGCCAGGAAGGTCGCGGCGACGAGCTTCGCCCGTACCCCCGATGGGTCTTGATCTTTGAATCGGACCGCGACCTGGTCGCTCAGCTCGCGCTCCAGCGCGGCGAAGGTCTGCACCTGCGCCGCGGCCAGCGACGGATGCCGCCGCACCAGGCGGCTCTGCGCGATCCACTCCGGATCGAGGTCGCCCAGCCCGGCGTAGAACTCGGCGGCGGCCGCGGTCAGCGCGGTCCACGGCGACTCGGCCGCCGGCCGGCCCTGAACCAGGCCGGAGAGCAGCAGCATGCGACGCCGGTCGGCGTGGAAGAGCGCCTCCTCCTTGTTCGCGAAGTAGTTGGAGAAGGTCCGCCGGGAGACACCGGCCCGGTCGGCGATGGCGTCCACCGTGATCCGGTCCGGCCCCAGCTCCAGAGCCAGCCGCAACGCCGCCTCGTAGAGGGCCTGACGGGTGGCCTCCTTCTTGCGCTCGCGAAGGCCCTGCTCGGTCGCCGCACTCATGATCTGAGCGTACCGGCGTGTGATTCAGTTCCCAATGAGCAAACTTGCACACCAGGCAAGTTTAGGAAGATAGTTGTATGCAGCAAGCATCACGAGGAGGCGGTCATGAACGAACAGCGCGGACTGATGGATGCCTTCCATGACCTCCTCAAGGCCGTCCGGCTGCTCAAACAGCAGGAGCCCACGATCGCGCCGCTCGGGATGCTGGCCGCGATCCGCCGCCACGAGCCGGCCGGCAACTGCCATCTGAAAGAGCTGGCGGCCGACCACGCGCTCGACCCGTCGACGGTCAGCCGGGCGGTCGCCGGCCTGGTCCGCGACGGCCTGGTGATCCGCATCGCCGATCCGGCCGACGGGCGAGCCAGCACCCTGCGGCTCACCGACCGGGGCAACACGGTCCTCGACGAGGTCCGCAGCCGCTACGAGAAGCAGATCACCGCGGCACTGCACGACTGGACGCCCGCGGAGATCACCACGCTCACCACGTCACTCAACCGATTCGCCAACGACCTGATCCTGGAGGCCTCACGATGAGCGCAACCAAAGTCGATCGGGTGGAGCAGCAGGGCCCGATGAGCCACCGCGAGATCATGGAGGCACTGTCCGGCCTTCTGCTCGTGCTCTTCGTGGCGATGGCCAGCTCCACCATCGTCTCCACCGCCCTGCCGAAGATCATCGGTGATCTCGAGGGCACCCAGACGCAGTACACCTGGGTGGTCACCGCGACCCTGCTGACCGCCACCGCGTCCACCCCGATCTGGGGCAAACTGGCCGACCTCTACAGCAAGAAGGTCCTGGTCCAGGTCTCGATCGTCATCTTCATCCTGGGTTCGCTGATCGCCGGCTTCACCCAGAACACCGAGCAGCTCATCGCCGCCCGCGCCTTCCAGGGCCTCGGCATGGGTGGTGTGCAGGCGCTGGTGCAGGTCGCCATCGCCGCGATGATCCCGCCCCGCGAGCGCGGCCGCTACAACGGCTACCTCGGTGGCGTGATGGCGCTGGCCACGGTCGGCGGCCCACTGCTCGGCGGCCTGATCGTCGACACCGACGCACTCGGTTGGCGCTGGTGCTTCTTCATCGGCGCGCCGTTCGCCGTGATCGCCCTGATCGTCCTGCAGAAGACGCTGCACCTGCCGGTCATCCGCCGGGAGAACGTGAAGATCGACTACCTGGGCGCCTCCCTGATCGCCGCGGGCGTCAGCGTCATCCTGGTCTGGGTGTCCTTCGTGGACGACTCGTTCGCCTGGCTCTCCTGGCAGACCGCGGCCATGGTCGGTGGTGGCGTGGTGCTGCTCGCACTCGCCGTCTGGGTCGAGTCCCGGGTCGCCGAGCCGGTCGTGCCGCTGCCCATCGTCCGGGAGCGCACCACGACGCTGGCGATCATCGGCAGCCTGGCGGTCGGCATGGCGATGTTCGGCGGCTCGGTCTTCCTCGGGCAGTACTTCCAGATCGGCCGGGGCTACAGCCCGACCGAGGCCGGTCTGCTGATGATCCCGATGATGGGCGGCGTGCTGGTCTCCTCGACCCTCGCCGGGCGGGCGATCACCAAGAGCGGACGGATCAAGCCGTACGTGGTGGCCGGCACGATCACCCTGGTCGCCGGGTTCGCCGCGCTCTCGTTCCTGGACCACGACACCCCGCTCTGGTACATCGGTACCGCGATGGCCGTCGTCGGCGTCGGGGTCGGCATGTCGATGCAGAACCTGGTCCTCGCCGTGCAGAACACCGTCTCCCTCAAGGACATCGGCGCGGCCAGCTCCACGGTCGCCTTCTTCCGGTCGCTCGGCGGCACGATCGGCGTCTCGGTGCTCGGCGCGGTCCTCGCCCGGCACGTCGCCGACTCGATGACCGAGCAGCTGACCGCGATGGGCGTGCCGGCCGGCACGGCGTCGAGCGCGGGTGGCAGCCTCAACCTGAGCAGCCTGCCGGAGACGATCCAGCACGTGGTTCGGGTCGCTTACGGCGACGCGACCGGGCACATCTTCCTGATCTCGGCCGCGGTGGCCGTGGTCGGTGTGATCGCCGCGGTGGCGATGAAGCCGACGAAGCTGCGGTCGACCGTCGACCTGGCGCCCGAACGGCCGCTCGTCTCCTCCGCTTCTGAATAGGTCGCAGATCACTCCGTACTCCCTGGGGTCAGCTCCTCACGCAGAGCTAGCCTCGGGGAGCCCGGCGTTTTCCCTCAACCCCGGCTTTCGTACGCCGATGGCCTCGCTGAGGAAATGCACGCGCCGGAGGAGGGAGGCGGTTGATGGAGTACCCGATCGACGCCGACATGCTCTCGGCTGCCCTTCTCGACATCGAGGACAGACGATCCTGGGATGCCCACGCCGAGCTGGCGCGGGCCATCCGTCTGGAAGAGGCGGCTCACCGGCTCGGCGATCCCCTGCTGATCGCGCGAGCCCGACTCTGCCAGGCCAACATGCGGATGCGCCTCGGCGACATCAGCGCGGCCACCGAGCAGATCTGGCAGGTCCACGAGTGGGCGGTCGCCAACGACGCCCGCGTCCTGATGGCTCGCATGCACATGCTCTGGGCCTACATCCACCAGCACCTCGGTGACGCCGAGCAGGGCCTGGAGCAGGCATTGCTCGCGGTCGAGCTGCTCGACGAAGACTGCACCACGCACATGCACATCTGGCACCGCACCAAGCTCGCCGACGCCTTCTGGGCGGCCGGCTCGATGGACGCGGCTCGCATCCGATATGCGCAGGCCGAGGAGCTGGCCGTGCCGGCCGGCCACCCGGCCCTGCTGTGCCTGCTCAACAACCACGCCTACGCGGAGTACGACTCCGGCGACCAGCAGCGCGCCGAGGAGGTGGCAGACCGCCTGTTGCGGCTCGCCGACGAGTGGGAGATGACACTCGAGCCGGCCTACCTCGACACGATCGGCTCGATCCAGATCGGCAACGGCCGGTATGCCGAGGCCGAGCGCACCCTGGCGCTCTGTCTGGAGCGGCACGCCGAGGGCAAGTGGGACGACGCCAACGACATGGCGCAGTATCTGGTGACCCTGGCCCAGGCGCAGCGCGGTCTCGGCAAGTTCGACCTGGCCCAGGCCAGCCTGGACGAGGCGCACCAGCAGTGCATCGAGCGTGACCTCGGCGAGTCCCTGGTCCGCATGCACCAGGAGCAGGCCGAGCTGTTCGCGGCACGCGGTGACTACCAGGCCGCCTTCGCCGCGCATCAGACGTTCTTCTCGGCGTACCAGGACCAGCATTCGCTCCAGCGTGAGGCGCGGGCCCGGACCAGGCAGGCGATGTTCGAGACGGTCGAGGCCCGACAGGAGGCGGAGCGTTTCCGTGAGCAGGCTCGCCGCGACCCGCTGACCGGCCTGCACAACCGCCGCCACATCGACGAGAAGCTACCGGTCCTGATCGAGTCCGACCCGGCACTCACCATCGCGCTCGTCGACCTCGACCACTTCAAGCAGATCAACGACCGGCTCTCGCACAACGTCGGCGACCAGGTCCTGGTCCGGGTGGCTGGTCTGCTCGCCGACGGGGTGGCCGCCGCCTGCCCGGGTGGATTCGCCGCCCGGATGGGTGGTGAGGAGTTCCTGATCGTGCTGCCCGGCACCACGGCGGGCCGGGCCGTCGCCCTGCTCGACTCGATCCGCCGTACGGTCCGCGACCACGACTGGCACGGGATCACCCGGGGCCTGCCGGTGACCATCAGCATCGGAGTCGCCACCAGCGCCGACGCCACGGTGCCGACCCAGCCCGCCCTACTGTCCACTGCGGACGATCATCTGTACGCTGCCAAGCACGCCGGACGTGACCGCGTCGTCTCGGCCGCCTCTCGGGGCCTCGCCTCCGCCGCCTGAAAACCGGATTCCGGGGGTTAAGTCGGTCGATCGTTGCGGCTAGGCTGGTCGGGTCGTGACGCGGCGTGTCGACGCGAGGTATCGCCGCGTTCTCTTGCAAGGAGGCGGGTCGTGGCAGAGGGCAGTTCCGCACCTATCGAGGTCGCCCCGCCCGGGGTCAACATCAACGCTCCGCACTCGGCCCGCATATATGACTACTGGCTGGGCGGCAAGGACAACTTCGCCGTCGACCGAGCTGTCGGCGAGGCGATGATCCAGGCCATCCCCGGTATGCGATACATGGCCAAGGAGAATCGGAAGTTCGTCCACCGGGTGGCCCGTGACCTGGTCCGCAAAGAGGGCATCCGCCAGTTCCTGGACATCGGCACCGGCATCCCGACCCGGCCCAACCTGCATGAGGTCGCGCAGAGCATCGAGCCGTCGACGCGGGTGGTCTATGTGGACAATGATCCGATCGTGCTGGTGCACGCCCGGGCGCTGATGCTGAGCCACCCGTCGGGCCGCAGTGAGTACATCGCCGCCGACATCCGCAAGCCGGCCTCGATCCTCACCGACCCGGCGCTGCTCGACACCCTCGATCTGAAGCAGCCGGTCGGGTTGACCCTGATCGCGATCCTGATGCTGCTCGCCGACGCCGACGACCCGTGGTCGAAGGTCGCGGAGCTGGCTGACGCCCTACCGTCCGGCAGCTGCCTGGCGATCACCCACCCGACCGCCGATTTCAATCCCGACGAGGTCAATGCGGCGGTCGCCGCGGCCACCGGTGCCGGCATGACCCTGGTCGCCCGCACGCGTGAGGCGGTCGAGCGGTTCTTCGGCGACTGGGAGCTGCTGGACCCGGGTGTCTCCCCGGTGTCGACATGGCGGCCGGACGAGCCGGTGGACAACCCGGAGGCCGCTTACTACTGGGCCGGAGTCGCCCGCAAGCCGTGATGTGGACCGGGTGGGCGGCCCAGCACGGGGAACCGCGCCGCCCACCCGGCGTTCTACACGGGTGTGCTGCTACGCAACACCCTCAGGCGGGGGCGCCGGGGGACGGGCGGGACCGGCACACACGCCGCACGGACGAGCATCTCGCGGACGGCACCATCACGCCCGAAGCGATCGATCACGACACCGCGCACGGCGAGCCAGTAGTCACCCTCGTGGGGAATGGGCTTCGCCCAGTTGACCCACTCGAGGCGCAGCCGGATCGGGCCGATGCCGTAGCAGTAGTCCGTCTCGGCGAACTCATAGACCGGCCAGGACGGCCCACTGGGCCGTAGCCGGTTGCCGCGGACATGTGGACCCCGCGCCTGCGGGGGCCGGGCAGGTCGCTGCCGGCGGTGGCAACGAACGAGCTCAGTCACGCGCGTCGGACTCACCCTCCTCGGCAGGCGGCCTGCGGACGGTCGTCCCGCCGGGCCGGCTCAACGCATACCTGACCCCTCCGAACCGGTGCGTCACCATGGTCGCCCTGGTCGACGCCGCGAACACCTCGTCGGCGAACGGCGCGTCCCGGTGAACCAACGAGTTTCCCCAGCGCGGACCGTCGGCCACGCCGGGGTCGCCCGGTTCGGGGAGTTCTGGGCCGACGTTGGGTATCGACATTGCTTGTCACCTCTCGCTAAGGACGCCCCCGCCAGGGAGCCTCGCGCCGAGGCCGCAGACTGTCGCTCCGCGACCGACCCGTCACCTAAAGATGTCACCCTGAGTGACACCCCTAGGGAGTAGTACGTGCGTTATCATGCTCAGAATCCCGTGACTACGCAAGGCCAGATGCACGTGCATTTGCATCGACGACCTGAATTGGGCACGCGGACACCACCGACTCCGGATCGATGGGCGATCCGGGGGCAAATCTAGGGAGCTTGGAATGACCAACGTGGTCAACGGCATGCCTGCCGGCGAACTCCAGGGAGTCACCTGGCAGAAGAGCCGCCGCAGCAACCCGAGTGGCAACTGCGTTGAGTGCGCCGTCCTGCCCAACGGCGACGTCGCTGTGCGTAACTCCCGGGATCCCGAGGGTGCTGCACTGATCTACAACCGCGCCGAGATCGAGGCCTTCCTCGGCGGCGTCCGCGACGGTGACTTCGACAACCTGATCGCCTGATCTCTGCCAGGCGACACAACGCTCGGCCGCTCGGTCTTCTCTAGACCGGGCGGCCGACCTCGTTCAGCAGCTTGCCGAGGATCTCGGGAGTGTGGTTCGGCGGCTCGGCGTCGATACAGACCCGCTCCATCGCCATCGCGTAGTGGTCCACGTCTTCGCGCTTGTCCAGATAGATGGCACTGGTCAGCTGCTCCACATAGACCACGTCGGGCAGCTCGGGCTCGGGGAACCGCAGGATCGCGAACGGCCCGCCGGCCGCGGCGTGCCCACCGGCCAGGAACGGGATGATCTGGAGCCGGACCCCGGGCAGCTTCGACGCCTCGATCAGCGCCTCGATCTGCGCCCGCATCACGTCGATGCCGCCGATCGGCCGCCGCAGCACCGCCTCGTCGATCACCGCCCACAGCTGGGGGCCACCCGACCGGGTGAGAATCTGCTGCCGCTGCAACCGCACGTCGACCCGGCGGTTGATCTCCTCCGAGCTGGCGCCGGCGTGACCCAGCATGATCACGGCACGCGCGTAGTCGGGCGTCTGGAGCAGACCGGGAACGAACTGGATCTCGTAGGTCCGGATCAGCGAAGCGGCCGCCTCCAGACCCAGATAGGCCTGGAACCAGTTCGGCAGGACGTCACCGAAGTGCTGCCACCAACCCGGATTGTTGGCCTGACGGGCGAGACCGATCAGCGCTTCCCGCTCGGCGGAGTCGGACACGCCATACATGGTCAACAGGTCGGCGACGTCGCGTTCCTTGAAGCTGACGCGGCCGAGCTCCATGCGGCTGATCTTGGAACCGGAGGCGCGGATCTCATAGCCGGCCGCCTCCCGGGTGATCCCTCTCGACTCCCGCAGCTTTCGAAGCTGAGAGCCGAGCAGGATGCGCAGCACGGTGGGGCCGCCACCCGGCGCCTCCTCCTGCGAACCCGCGCTCACCTGACTCCTTGTCGCTGCTCTGTGACTGCCCGGCGCAGTCTTTACGCATCCTAGAGCGGAGATCGTCAACCACGAAACCGGTACGGAGCGTCGTTCCCGAGCCGTTCCGTCGTCTTCTCCACACCGCTCATTCGGCGCCCCCGCGCGGCTCGCCGTTGCGGATGCACGTGCAGACGGCCTTGCGAACGCACTTGATGACGAGCATGATAGCTGACAGACACGATCCGACCGCTGACACAGCGTGCCGAAATCTTCGCCTGCTCAGATGTTGCATCGCGTCCCGGCAAGAGTCCGCCTCAAGCCATTGGAGGCATTTCCATGCCGAACCTGACGGCGTCCACGCCTACCGTGACCCCGGTGCATCGAGATCCGGCCGAGGTCGCTCCAGCCGAGAGCTACCGCCCGGCTGACCCGGTGTGGGTGTATCGGGACGGCTGGCGGGCCGGCATCATCGAGGCGGCGTCTCCGCGGGCGGTCACGGTCACCTATCAGCCGAGCAACCACCACCGCGGCACCGGTGTCGACACCTTCACCGCGCCGTATGTGACGTTTCGCGCCGACAGCGCCCCCGACCTCGATCAGCGGGGCCTGAGGCTGGTCCGCCGGAGCCCGCTGGTATGACCGGCGCGGTCACCGTCTCCGCCGTCGTCGGCCTGCTCAGTCTCTTCGCCGGCGTGGCCCTCGGGTGGTATCTGCGAAGCAGCAACGACTGGTGCGCCGAGTGCGCGCAGCCCGAGCAGTTGCCCAACTCCTTGCAGCGACCCGGCGTGTAGCTTTACGTCCATGACAGCGGTCGACGAGCAGCACACCGCGTGCGTTCGCCGCGATGCCGCATTGTCTCGCGCGTTCGAGTTCCTGGGCCGCCGGTGGAACGCGGCGGTCCTCGGCAAACTCCGCGATGGGCCGGTCGGCTTCCGAGACCTCTCCCGGAGCATCACCGGCATCAGCGACTCGGTTCTCTCCAACCGGCTGTCCAGCCTGGTGACGGCCGACCTGATCGTCCGAGTCGTCGACGAGGGCCCGCCGGTCTCGGTCTCCTACGGCCTCACTCCGGCCGGGCACGCTCTGATGCCGGCCCTCGACCAGATCGCCGACTGGGCCGACGAGCACATCCCCTGAGCCGGCCCCCGGGGCCACCCGGCGTTTGCGTGGTGATCGACTTCACCGAGGCACGGGTGGCTTTCCGTCGGTAAGTCGCTAGCTTTTTAGAAGTGGATACTCTTTCTGAAGCGGATCTGATCCCGGACTCGACCACGCGGGCCGCCCGGCTCGACGAGGACGGCCGGGCGCTGCTGTTCACCGAGGCGCGGACCGCATCGTCGTTCGCGGCCACCCCGGTGTCCGACAGCGAACTCGCCGAGATCTGGGACCTCGCGAAGTGGCCGCCGACCGCTTCGAACACTCAGCCGCTGCGGGTGCTCTACGTCCGTACCGAAGAGGGAAAGAGCCGCCTCATCCCGCACCTGGCCGAAGGCAACCGGGCCAAGTCGCAGAGCGCGCCCGTCGTCGCGGTCCTCGCCCTGGACACGGCGTTTCACGAGTATGTGCCCGAGGTCTTCCCGCACAACCCGGGCCTGCGGGACGTCTACGAGGCGAACGAGCCGCTGCGTCTGACCAACGGCACGTTCAGCGCCGCGCTCCAGGCCGGATACTTCATCCTCGCGGCCCGCTCGATCGGCCTCGTCGCCGGACCGATGACCGGTTTCGACAAGCCCGCCGTCGACGCCGAGTTCTTCCCGGACGGGCGGTTCAAGTCGCTGGTGGTGGTGAACCTGGGTCACCCCGGCGAGACCCCCTGGCGGGATCGTCTGCCGCGGTTGTCGCCGGAGACCACGGTTCAGTGGGTGTGACGACGGCCCGACTGTTTCCAGCCGGGCCGTTGTGGGTACGCGGTCGCCGCCCACCCCTTCGAATCGAGGTGACCACCGTGCTCAAACCCGAGGAACAGCAGGTCTTCGCCGGTCTGGTAGCCCAGATCGAAACCGAGGACCCGACTTTCGTACGCCGTGCCGCCCGCCCGCCACGATGGTGGGCGGGCGTCGCCGTTCTGCTGTGGACGATCGCCCCGATCTGCATCGTGTACGGCGGCTGGACCGGCCTGATCGAGGCGTTCCTGGCCGGTGGCTACGGCGCCCACCTGATGCGCAAGCGGCAGCGGTGGGCCGGTCTGCTCAGCGCCAGCGGTCGCCGGTGAGCCGCTCGTAGACCTCGATGTACCGATTGCGGGTGGCCTCGGCGACCTCGTCCGGGATCTCCGGGCCGGGCTCGGTGCGGTCCCAGTCGGTGTTGTTCGTGGCCCAGTCACGGAGGAACTGCTTGTCCAGGTAGCGGGGCACCCGCCCGGGCTGCCACTCACCGGCCTCCCAGAATCGCGACGAGTCGGGCGTGAGCACCTCGTCGCCCATCTTGAGAACGCCGTTCGCGTACCCCACCTCGATCTTGGTGTCGGCGATGATGATGCCGTTGGCCGCCGCGATCTCCGACCCGCGCCGGTAGACCTCCAGCGTCACGCGACGCAACTCCTCGGCGAGCTCCCGACCGACCCGCTCGACGGTCTCCTCGAACGTCAACGGCGCGTCGTGCCCGCCTCCGACCGGCTCCTTGGTGCTGGGCGTGAAGATCGGCTCCGGCAGCTTCGACGACTCGACCAGCCCGTCCGGAAGTCGGTTGCCGGAGATCATCCGTTCCCGCTCGTAGTCCTTGAGCCCCGACCCGGCCAGGTATCCGCGGGCGATGCACTCGACCATGACCATGTCGAGCCGCTCACACCTGATCGCCCGCCCCGCGAACTCGGCCGGAACGTCGGTGGCCGAGATGACGTGGTTGGGGATGACGTCGCTGAGCTGGTCGAACCACCAGAGCGACAGCTGGGTGAGGATCTTCCCCTTGTCCGGGATCGGAGTAGGCAGGATGACGTCATAGATCGAGATCCGATCCGACGCGACGAGGACGAGGTCCCGCCCGTCGGCATAGACGTCCCGAACCTTGCCGGAGTGCAGGAGCTCCACGTGTTCCCCTCAGTGCTGGCGGAGTGGCATGCCTGCTCACGCTACCGAATCGGCTGGGCGGCACCGGGGTCAGGCGGGCTGTTCGGTGGGGCGGTTCAGCAGGACGGACCAGTTCAGCGAGCGGCCCTTCAAGCGCACCAGTACGACCCCTCCCACCACCGCCGCGACGGTGGTGAGCGCGCCGGCCGTGACCAGTGCCCCGCGCGCGCCGAGGGTGTCGCACAGCCAGCCGATCGCCGGTGCGCCGACGATTCCGGACAGCGACGACACGATGCCGACCGTGGCCAGCACCCGGCCGCGCATCTCCTCCCGGGTGTCCAGCTGGATCCGGGTGGAGACGACCGTGTCGAAGATGACGGCGCCGGCGGCGATCGGCAGGATCAGGGCGGCGAAGCCGAGCACGTTCGGGGCCAGGCCGGAGCAGAACTGCAGGGCGCTGATCAGGAGGCCGGTGCCGACCAGGACCCGCAGCGTCGAGCGTCCGGTTCCGGCCAGCAGCAGGCCACCGGCGACCGCACCGACAGCGAAGGCGGTCGACAACAGACCGTACGAACCGGACGTTCCACCCAGCGGGCCGGACACCATCGCGGCCATCGAGACCTGGTAGTTGCGGCCGAGCGAGCCGAGCACGAACGACAGCGCCAGCACCACCATGATCACCGGTCGGCCCCGGAGGTAGCGGAGACCGGCGATGACGCCGCCCTCGGACGGGGCGGCCACGGCGAGGGGACGCATGTCGCCGAGGCGCATGGCGAGCAGGGCGACGATCACCGCGAGATATGACACCGCGTTGATCACGAACAGCGCCGACGGGCCGGTGACGCCGATCAGCACGCCGCCGAGGGCCATGCCGCCGATCCGGCCGGCGGAGCTGAGGACCGAGCCGAGGGCCAGCGCGGAGGCCAGCGTCTCCCGATTGACGAGGGCGGAGCCGAAACGGCCGAGAACCGGACCTTCGAAGGAGCCGATCACGCCGGAGGCCAGGGCGACCGCGTAGATCGTCCAGTTTCCGCCGGGCAGGAGCAGGGCCAGGGCGAGCAGGGCGCGCACCGCCTGGAAGGCGATCAGCATGGGCCGGGCCGGCAGCCGGTCGGCGAGGGCGCCGCCCCAACTGCCGAGCAGGAGCACCGGCAGCGACTGCAGCATGACGACCGCGCCCATCGCGGTGGCCGAGCCGGTGGCCGACAGGATCAGCCAGTTCAACGCCAGCACCTGCATCCACGTGCCGCTGACCGAAACCAGGTCGGCGGTCGCCCACAGCCGGTAGTTGCGCTCTCGGAGCGGCGCGAACATCGGAGCCAAAACGGCGGCACCTCCACAGGAAAGTGGCGCCGTCCCTCGGCGCCACCTCCCCCTTCGGACCAGCCGAAATGCCGCAAAGTTCGAAGAGTCGAGAACAACCCAACAGCAACCCCCGCGGTGGTACGGCCATCACTCCCCGACCGCACCACGCCCGCCCGCCACATCCGGAGGACCGGCCGCACCGGCACTCAGCCGAGGGTTCGGAGCTGTCCGCTCACCACCTGGTGGATCCGTCCGCCGGCCACGATCAGCCGCCCGGGGAGGTCCGGCCCGGCCACCTTCCCGTCGGCGGCGTTCAGCACGGCCGCCCCGGTATAGATCAGCCCAGCGGCGCCGGCCGGCTGTGTCCCGTCGGCCTTCTGCCGTACCGTCCAGACCCGTTTCCCGTCGGCCGCGTTCAGGGCTTCGACGTCGCGTCCGGACACGCGATAGACCCGGTTCCGGTCGACCATGATCGATTCCGAGGACGGGAAGGACGCCGCGGTCCACTCGAGCCGCCCGTCGGAGACCCGGACCGATCGCAGCGTCCCCGTCTCGTCCGTGACCAGGAACCGTTCCGCCCCCGGCGATGCGGCCTGCGCGGTCCACTTCCCTTTCCGGGTCCACCGCACGCTGCCGGTGGCGATCGCGATCCCGGCACTGGTCCCGGTCTCCACGTCGGATCCGTCGGTGGCCCGGGCCAGGATCGTCCCGTCCGCGGACACCCCGGCCGCCAGATACCGGCTCTTCTGCCAGGCCTGCCGCCCGTCCCGGACGTGGTAGGCGATGACCGCATCCTCATCCGAGGGCGATCCGCCGGAGATGACGACGAGACTCTTGTCGACGACCACCGAGTCGACCGGGACGTCCACCGGTAGCCTCCACCGGGGCAGCCCGGTCCGGGCGTCGAGCGCGATGATCTCCCCGTCCGGGTCGCTCTGCGAGTTGCAGTCTCCGCCGGCGACGATCAGCAGCCCGTCGGCGACGGCGAGCCGGGGCGTCTCACTGTCACCGGGATAGGCCCAGTCGTACCGCCAGCTCACGGCTCCGTCCGCCGCCGCGTAGGCGGAGATCCCGAGCTGGTCACTGACGTAGACCCGCCCACCGGACAGCACCGGCTCACCGAATCCGGAACAGCTCTCCGCACTGGTTCGTAGGCCGGCCTGCCACTTCTTGACCACGTGCCGGATCCGGTCGGCGTTGATCACGGTCTCGGCCGGGTTGTGGTGGCTGTCCTCGGCGTCGTATCCGGGGTGGTCCCAGAGCGGCGGCACAACCAGGACCAGGGACACGACCGCGGCGGAAATACTAGGTAGAACCATCATCAGCCCAGAAAACCGGAAAACGGGGCAGTCCGTGATGGACTGCCCCGTTTTCCGACCATCCGTCAGCCGGCGAGCAACTTGAGCATCTGCTGGACCTGGTCGGTACGAGACTGCTTGACCCGCTCCGCGAAGGACTTGGCCAGCTCGTTGCCACCCTTGTCGAGTTCCATCTGAGCGAACTCGACGGCGTTGTGCTGGTGCGCCAGGAAGAGGTTGAGGAACGCCGTCTCGAACTGCGCCTTCTTCACCGTCGTCAGCGAGGCGATCTCCTTGTCCCCGGTGCTCGGCATGCCACCGTGGTCGGCGTGCAGGCTGACCCGCTCGTCGAGGGTGGCCGGCTTACCCCATTCGGCGAGCCAGCTCTTCATCAGCTTGATCTCGTCGGCCTGGGTGACCTGCACGGCCTTGGCCAGCTCGGCGACCTCGGGGCGGGTGGCCCGCTTGGCCGCGGTCTGCGCCATCTCCTGACCCTGGCCCAGGTTGTCGATCAGCATCTGCAGGAACATCACGTCGGTGTCGTTGAACGTCGAGCCCGCGGTGATCTCGGCGACGTTCTTGACGTCGGCCTTGGCGGTGGTGCCGGCCGGCGTGGCCGGCTTGTCGACATCGGTACCGCAAGCGCCCAGCAGCAGCGGGACGGCCGCGATCACCAGCGCGGCGGCCAACCGGCGCTTCACAGCGGCAGCCAGAGGGCGAGCGTCCAGATGGAGGGCTCCCAGCTGCGGATCGACTGGTGCGACTGGCGGCACTTGTAGGAGACCCCCTCGTACGACACCACGTCGTTGATCTTGTAGGCGACCCCCGGTGCCCAGGCCTTGCCGGTCGCCGAGCCGGACGAGGAGGTGCTGGTGGCGGTCGGGGCCGCGGTGGTCGGCGCGGTCGTCGGCGCGGTGGTGGGCGTGGTGGCCGGCGGGGTCGTCGGCGCCGTGGTCGCCGGCGGCGTGGTCGGGGTCGTCGAACCACCGCCGGTGCCACCGATGTTGACGTCCACACAGTTGTAGAAGGCCATCGGGGTGTCGCCGATGTTCCACACCGCGAGAACCGTCTTACGGCCCGAGAAGCGGCTCAGGTCGACGGTGTGCGAGACGGAGGCCGCCGGGATGGCGTTCTTGTCGTCGAAGGTGGCGACCGGGTTGCCGTCCACGTAGTACACCCAGGTGGCCGTCCGGTGCCGCGCGGTCAGGACCCAGTTGAAGGTCACCGACTTCCCGACGTTGGTGGCCCGCCACGGCAGCGAGTCGTCGTTCAGCTCGGAGAAGGCGGCGACACCGCCGTTGCACTCCTTCGACCCCTTGGGCGCCTCCGCGCTCTGCGGCTCGAACTGGATGGCGCCACAGTTCGCGACCGAGCCGGCGGCGCACTGCGCTTGGCGGCTCGGGGGCGAGGAGACGTAGCCGTGTGCCAGGGCGGGCGACGACGCAACCGCCAACGACGAGGCGACCATCCCGAGGGTGGCCAGCGGGTAGGCGATCTTCCTGCGCATGTCAGCTCTCCAATGATTCGACCTGGCAGTTACCGGGCGAACATTAGGAGCGGCTGCCATAACGGAGCCTTAAAGGAACCGGAAACCGCTTTTAAAGCCGTTATCAGCGACGTTTGCGCTGTTCAGCGGGCTCCAGAACGGGTGCGTGCAGGAGGATCCCGATGCGCGCTCCCCCCAACGGGCTGCGGTCGATGACCATTTGACCGCGCACCGTCTCGGCGGCTCGGCGCACGATGTCCAGGCCCAGTCCGGTCGATCCCGCGCCGCTGAAACCGCGGGTCACGGCCCGTTCCGGATCGGGGATGCCGGGTCCCGCGTCGTCGACGAGCAGGCCACTGGTCGAGACGCTGACCCGGAACGCGGTGCCGTCCGGAGTGTGCGAGAAGACGTTGCCGAGCAGCGCGTCCACCACCAGGATCACCTCGCCGGCCGGCATCGGGAGCAGAACCTGCTCGTTGCCGCCGACCACCTCCCAGGGCCGTTCCTGGTCCTCGGCGAGCACCGACCAGAAGGCCAGCCGGTCGGCCAGCACCTCGACCAGGTCGCACTGCTGAGAGCCGCGCTTCTCGATGCTGCCCAGGCGGGCGCCGGTGATGATCGCTTCGAGTTCCTCGTCGAGCAGGTCACAGGCCTGGCGCATACGTTCGGCGATCGGGCCGGGTGGCATCGCCTCGACATCGAGACGGAGGCCGGTCAACGGCGTACGCAATCGGTGGGAGAGATCGGCGGCGAGCTCACGCTCGCGATCCAGCAACCGTCGCAGGTCGTCGGCCATGGTGTTGAACGCGCTGGCCGCGTCGCGCAGTTCGCGCGGCCCGGTCGGGGTGATGCGTTCGTTGAGTTCGCCGCCGCCGAGGCGGCGACTCGCCGCGGCGAGCTGGCGGGTGGACCGGACCAGCTGGCTGCCGAGCCGGTCGGCGAGCAGCGTCGAGCCGCCGACCAGCACGATCGCGAGGCCGCCGAGGGCGAGCCAGGCGAATCCGACGCCGCGCCGGGTCTCCTCACCCGGCACGAAAACCTCGACCACGACGGTACGACCATCGGTGAGCACGGTCGGCTGGAGGTACGCGACCCCGCCCTCGGCCTCGGCGGTGGCGGCCCGGCGTTCCTCGGCCGCCCGCCGCACGGTCGCGTTGCTGAGGTGCGAGGTCCCGATCGGGGCGATGTCGGGCAGGTGCAGGGCGAGCCGCCCGTCGCTGCCGGCCGCGGTACTGGCCACCGCGTTGGTCAGGGTGACCAGATCACTGTCGACACCGAGCACGGTGACCATCGAGGTGGCCTGCTGGCGGGCGTCGGAGATGGCCCGGTCGTAGGCGATCTGCCGGGTCGCGACGGCGAGCGGCACGAGGAAGGCGAGCGCCACCATCGAGGTGATCGCCAGTGCCAGACGGTTGAGCGCCCACCTCATTGCGGATCGACCATCATGACGCCCACTCCCCGTACGGTGTGCAGGTAACGCGGTTTCGCGGCGGTCTCGCCGAGTTTGCGGCGCAGCCAGGAGATGTGGACGTCGATGGTCTGTTCCTCGCCGATCCGCGCCTGCTGCCACACCTGGTTCATCAGCTCGCGGCGGCTGATCACCTGGCCGACCCGTTCGGCAAGATACGCGAGCACGTCGAACTCACGCCGGGTGAGCTGCAACGGCTCGCCACGGAGTTCGACCCGGCGCTGCCGCGGCTTGATCACCAGCTCACCCACCGTGATCGTGTTGGGCTGCTGCTCGGTGATGGTCCGGGCCCGGCGCAGCACCGCCGAGATGCGGGCGAGGATGTGGCCGCCGGAGAACGGCTTGGTCACGTAGTCGTCGGCGCCGGCACTGAGAAGCGCGATGATGTCCGCCTCGGAGCGGCGTGCGGTGGCCACGATCACCGGCACATCGGAGACGGTGCGCATCATCCGCAGCGCGTCGGTGCCGTCGATATCGGGCAGTCCGAGGTCGAGAATCACCAGGTCGGGCCGCTCCTGGGTGACGATCTTCAACGCCTGGGCAGCCTGACCGACCGGGCGCACCACGTGCCCGGCATCGGTCAGCGCCCTGGTCAGGGCGGCCGTGATGATGCGGTCGTCCTCGACCAACAGGATCATCGCCATGGCGATAACCATAGGACCAGGTGCGAGAATGGCCGCGTGCGATCTTCCAGGTGGGTGCCGATAGCCGGGTGGTGTGTGGCCACAGCGACGAGCATCGTGCTCTCCTCGGTGGCGCTCTCCCCGGTTCTCAACGCGGCTCGCGCCGACTCGGGTGAGCTGCCGGACATCGACCAGCTTCCGGCTCCGGCCGCGGTGTCGGAGACCGGCGCCGCGCCGCCCCCGGAGACCGCCGACCCGACCCGCACGACCCGGCCCACACCGTCGCGCAGCCGGCCGTCGTCGGCCGATCCGAAGCCCACGTCCAAGTCGCCGTCGGCTCCCGGATCGTCCCCGGCGACCACCACGACGGCTCCGGCGACCTCCACGGAGAACGGCTGGACCGTCACTACCAGTGACGGCGTGAAGACCTATGTGAAGTCGTTCACCACCGAGGGCGGCGTCGCGGTGATCCGGATGACGAGTAAGGGCATAGTGTCGCTCGTCACTGCCACGCCCGCCGATGGCTACCGGGTGGAGAAGCAGGGGTCCGACGTCAACCTGGCCGTCTACTTCATCCGGACCGAGAAGGGCTTCATCGTCCACGCTCAATGGTGGAACAACGAGCCCTTCGTCGAGGTCAGTGAAGTCGGATCGTGAGGCCTCGATTCCTGAGTACTTCCTGGGAGTCCTGAACGCTTGCTGTGAAGCGCAAGGGTTTTCCCCGATTCGGTGAAGCCTGTCTATACATAACGTCTCACCTCAAGTCACCCCGGTGTGACCCGCCGTCCTGGAGACGGCTGAGGCCCGCCCGCCAATCCCCCGGGCGGGAGAGGAGAAGGCGTGAAATCCCGTACCCCAGTCGTCATCGCCCTGTCCGCCGCGACCGCGGCGGCGTCGGCGATGGTGGCGGTCGTCGGACCGGCGACCGCCCAGACACCGATCCCCACCGACCCCGCCGCGGTCGCGGCGCTCGCGAAGGACTCGGCGGCGGCCCTCATCGCCGATCGCCCCGCGGTGCTGCTGGCCAGCGCCGACGAGGTGTTCGTGCAGCGCCCGGTGATCTCGACAGACAACCTCCAGTACGTCCCCTACGAGCGCACCTACAAGGGTCTGCAGGTCGTCGGTGGTGACTTCGTCGTCGTCACCGACCGCTCCGGCCAGACCCAGTACACGTCGGTGGCGCAGGACCGGCCGATCGGGCAGCTCTCGGTGACCCCGAAGCTCTCCGCGGCCGATTCGATCCCGGCCGCCAAGGCCGAGCTCAAGACCGTGAAGAACGTCGAGAGCACCAAGCTGATCGTGCTCAACACGACCGGTACCCCGGCCCTCGCCTGGGAGTCCGTCATCAACGGCACCAAGATCGACGAACACGGCAACGAGGGCGCGAGCCGGCTCACCGTCGACGTCGACGCGCTCACCGGCAAGGTGCTGCGGACCCAGGACAAGATCAGCCACGTGAGCGGCACCGGCACCGGCTGGATCACCGGCTCGGTCACCCTGGACACCACGCTCTCGGGTAGCACATACAGCCTGAAGGACCCGTCGATCGCGACCCTGACCTGCCAGGACTCGTCGACCAACACGACCTTCAGCGGCACCGACAACGTGTGGGGCAACGGCACCGGCACCAACAAGGAGACCGGCTGCGTCGACGCGTTCTACGCCGCGCAGAAGCAGAAGGCCATGCTGTCCAGCTGGCTCGGCCGCACCGGCTTCACCAGCAGCGGTGGCGCCTGGCCGATCCGCGTCGGCCTGAACGAGACCAACGCCTACTACGACGGCAGCCAGGTCCAGATCGGCAAGAACAGCGCCGGCCAGTGGATCTCCTCGCTCGACGTCGTCGGCCACGAGATCGGCCACGGCATCGACGACAACACCCCCGGCGGCATCTCCGGCAACGGCACCCAGGAGTTCGTCGGCGACGTGTTCGGCGCGGCCACCGAGGCCTACGCCGCCAACGCCAACGACCCGGCCGACTACCAGGTCGGCGAGGAGGTCAACCTGGTCGGCAGCGGCCCGATCCGGTACATGTACAACCCGTCGCTCGCCGGCGACGACAACTGCTACTCCAGCAGCACCCCGAGCCAGGAGGTGCACGCCGCGGCCGGTCCCGGCAACCACTGGTTCTACCTGCTCGCCGAGGGCACCAACCCGACCAACGGGCAGCCGGCCAGCACCCGGTGCACCGGCACCGGCGCTCTGACCGGCGTCGGCATCCAGACCGCCACCAAGATCATGTACAACGCGATGCTGATGAAGACCAGCAGCTCGTCCTACCTGAAGTACCGCACCTGGACGCTGACCTCGGCCAAGGCCCTGGACAGCACCTGTGGCCTGTTCAACAAGACCAAGGCCGCCTGGGACGCGGTGAGTGTGCCGGCCCAGACCGCCGACCCGACGTGCACCACCAGCACGCCGACCACGTCGCCGACCGCGTCGCCCACCACCTCGCCGACCACCGCCCCGACCGGTTGCACCGGCACCAACGCCACCGACGTGTCGATTCCGGACGCCGGCAGCGCGATCTACAGCGACATCGTGATCAGCGGCTGCGCCCGCAGCGCGTCGTCCACCTCGACGGTCGCGGTGAACGTCGTGCACACCTACCGGGGTGACGTGAAGCTCGACCTGGTGGCACCGGACGGCAGCACCTACGCCCTGAAGGCGACGTCCAGCTCCGACAGCACGGACAACATCGTCACCACCTACACCGTCAACCTCTCCAGCGAGGCGGCGAACGGCACCTGGCGCCTGAAGGCCCAGGACGTCTACTCGTCGGACACCGGCTACATCAACACCTGGACGCTCACCATCTGATCCACCTGATCGTTTTCGGGCCGTCCCACACCGGGACGGCCCGAAAACGATCACTTCCGTATCACAGTTCTTTCTGCACGGCTGACGTCGATACACGGCGGGACCTAAGGTTCCTCCTACATGTACGGACAGGAGGTCCTCCGGTGACTTACAGCGCTTTCGGCGTGCACCCCGGGAGATCGACGGGTGTCCTGGCCGATGTGTGGGGCCGGTCCGCCGTACGCGATGTGCTCCTGACCCTGGGCGCCGCCGGCGCCGTCGGCCTCGCCGCGCAGATCGCCATCCCGGTCCCCGGTTCGCCGGTGCCGATCACCGGGCAGACCTTCGCCGTGCTCCTCGCCGGTGCCACCCTGGGCGCGGCCCGCGGCGCCGCCGGCATGATCGTCTACGTCCTGGCCGGCGTCCTCGGGGTGCCGTGGTTCGCCGCCGGCACGTCCGGTTGGCCTTCGGCGACCGCCGGCTACCTGGTCGGTTTCGTGCTCGCGGCGGCCCTGACCGGCCAGCTCGCGGCGCTCGGTGGGGACCGCCGCCCGTCACACACGATCGGTCTGATGGCCGCCGGCCACGCCCTGATCTACCTGGTCGGCGTGCCGTGGCTGGCGTTCTCGACGGGCATCGACGTGCCCGCCGCGGTCGGTGCGGGCCTGGTGCCGTACCTGATCGGCGATGTCCTGAAGACGCTCTTCGCGGCCGCGCTGCTCCCGGCCACCTGGCTGCTGGTCCACAAGCGCACCGACACCCACGACCGGTACTGAGGAAACCGCGACCGGGGGTCGAGGACGCCCGCCTTCCGGGCTCCCGGTTGAGACCCGCCTCCCGGTTGAGACCCGCCTCCCGGGTCGAGATCCGCGTCTCGGGCCCGAGGACGCACCTCCCGGGCGAGACTCACCTCCCGGGCCGAAAGCCGCCACCCGGGCCGAAAGCCGCCACCCGGGCCGAAGGCCGCCACCCGGCCTCCCGGTTGAGAGCCGCCTCCCGGATCGAAACCCGCGCGCCGGGTCGAGACACCCGCATTCGGCATCGAGACGCGCCCGTCCGATTTCGATCAGTCACCGGCCCACGGGTCGGTGATCTCCCTGAGCCGTTCGAGCGTGTCCCGCAGCTGAGCCATCCGCCGCGCGCCCAGGTGGGCCGCCCACTCCGCCTCCACCTCGGCGACGACCGCGGCCGCGACCTCACCGGCGGCCCGACCGCGCTCCGCGACACACACCAGCCGCGCCCGGGCGTCGGTCGGATCGGGGACCCGCTCCACATGACCGGCCCGCTCCAGCTGGTCCACCAGGAAGCCCGCCGTCTGTTTGGTGACCTGCGCCTGCTCGGCCAGCTCGCCGAGCCGGGTGCCGGACGGTCCGATCCTCTGGAAGATCCGCGCCTGGGCGGCGGTGATCTCGAAGCCGGCCGCGACGACGGCGTCGAGCACGCGTCTCTCCATCGCGCGGTGGGCGACGAACATCAACAGCCCGACATTGAGCGCCATCTGCACACCTTAGCGTGATAGTCAGACACACTGACGAAATAAGTCAGAGAATCTGACTATGAACCGAGACGAATCCTGGGCGGTGATCGCCGATCAGCGTCGGGCGGTGGCCGACCTGCTGGCCGAGTTGACCGATCCGGAATGGGACACCCCGTCGCTCTGCGCGGACTGGCGGGTACGCGACGTGGCCGCACATCTCGCGCTGGCGCCGCAGCCACCGGGTCTGCTCACGATGACCACCGAGGCGATCCGGGCCGGCGGCCGCTTCCACCGGCTCAATCACGACCTCGCCGTCCGGCACGCGAATCGACCGTCCGCCGATCTGGTCGCCGAACTGCGGCGGCATGCCGACTCCCGACGGCTGCCGGCGGTGACGAACTACCGCAACATCCTCTTCGACGTGCTGGTGCACGCCCAGGACATCGCGGTCCCGCTGGAGCGTCCGCTGGTCATGCCGCTCCGCGCCGCGGCGGCCGGCGCGACCCGGGTATGGACGATGGGGTGGCCGTTCTGGGCTCGGCGCCGACTACCGGCGGTACGCCTGGTCGCCACCGACACGGACTGGTCGGTCGGTGACGGCGCCGAGGTGTGCGGGCCGATCTCGGCACTGCTCCTCCTACTGACCGGCCGCCGAGCCCGGTGCCCCGAACTGTCCGGCCCCGGAACCGCGCGACTCTGAACCCACAGGCTGTGCACACAGCCTGTGGATAACTCGAACTGATGTTCGAATCCGGTCAGCGAATGACTCTGGGTAGACCGATGCGGGTGCCGACGCCCGGGGACGAGTGCACCAGTGGACCGCCGTGCGGCTGCGGCAGGCCGGCCGCGGCGGTCAGATCCTGTTCCAGGTCCAGCACCTCGGCCCGGTGCAGTGACCAGGGCGGATGCCAGACGTCGACGCTGATCAGACGGCCGGCCACGACGGTGTAGAGCCGGTATTGAGTGGTCAGGAAGTGGTCGATCTGTCCCAGCTCGTGCTCCGGGAAGGGCTCGCCGGAACGGACTCGCAGTCGGTAACCGGCGCCGCGCGGCTCGGCGAATCGGCTGCCCCGATACTCGGTCAGGTCGCCGTTCATCCGCAGCGACATCCGGGACCAGCGGTACGGCAGGTTGAGCCCGGCCCGGGCCACCGCCACCGCGGGCAGCCGGGCCGCGTCGAGCGAGAAGAAGTAGATCCCGGAGCCACCGTCCGGGCCACGAACGTACGTCCGCAGATTGGTCTCGGGAAATGTGGACAGCCACGGCAGTGACGGGAGCCAGGGTGGGCGCACCTCGTCCATGAGGAACGGGAGCATGCCCACCCAGACTCGATCGTCGTCGGTGTCCGGCGTCAGCCCGGCCGGCAGCAGCGGACGCACCGCCTCGACCGGATAGCGCCAGTGCAGGAACGTCATCCGCCGCCACTGCTGGCTCATCATGGCGGTAGGAACCTCCGCCATCGGGGGCGCGAGCATGCCCCCACTCTAGATGTCCAGGCTGCCCTCGATCCGCTTCAGTTGGTGACGGGCCAGAGCCAGATTCGCCCGGTCCTTGTTGAGTGCCAGGTAGAGGAACAGACCCTGCCCGGACCGCCCGGTCAACGGCCGGATCAGGTGGTACTGCGAATCCAGCGTGATCAGGATGTCCTCGATCTTCTCGTGCAGGCTGAGCATCTCCATCGTGCGCAGCTTCGCCCGGACCACCTCGGTGTTGGCGGCCGACGCCACCTGCAGGTCGAACTCCCGGCCTCCACCGGCGATGCCCAGCGCCATACCGCTGGAGCGGTCGACGAGCGCAACGCCGATGGCGCCGTCGATCTGCATCGCGTCCTTGAGGGCTACGTCCATGTCCGGCATATCGATCCTCCACTCGGTCCAGGTCTGCGCCGAGCGTGTACGACACCGGCCCGAACCGGTCGCACACGATGTCCGCCTGCGCTCCACGGGGACATGGGTTGATGTTCCGGGCAACCGATCAGTTGAAGATTTCTTCAACTACGAAACTGCACATCACTTCATTCAGCGGTACGCCGTAACCGAACCCGAACCTTCGCGGTTGGACGCCGGTAGAGCTGGATTCTCGGCGGAGGGACGGAACGTGTCAGTGCCGCTGTACCAGGCGAAGGCCGAGATGTTCCGGACGCTCGGCCACCCGGTCCGGATCCGGGTGCTGGAGCTGCTCCAGGACGGCCCGAAGCCGGTCCGTGACCTGCTCGCCGAGATCGACGTGGAGGCCTCGAACCTGTCCCAGCAGCTCGCCGTCCTACGCCGAGCCGGAATCGTGACGACGTTCCGGGACGGCGCGTTGGTCATGTACGCGCTCAGCACCACCGACGTCGCCGACCTGCTGGCCGCGGGCCGCCGCATCCTGGGCGCGGTCCTCACCGACCGGGACGGGCTGCTGGTGGAACTCCGTGCCCAGGGAAAGTCCCGGTGAGCACGAATCCACGCTGAGCTACGAGTCAGCGATGCCGGCGCAGCAACGCCATGAAGGACAGCATCGACAGGGGGCGCCTCCCGCCGTACCCCGTGGGCTTGTGGGTCTCCGTCGGCGAAGCCGGTGTGGTCTCGCCCGGTGGCGCGGCCGGGATCGGGACCGCCGCGTCGGCCGCGTGTCGCACCTGCCGCAACCGCGTCGCGAAGATCGCCATCGACTCGATCGCCGGCACCGGCGTCAGCACCTCGTCGAACAACCCGGTCAGACCCGGCCAGGACGCGACGACCAGGTCGTCCGGCTCGCCGCGGCCCGGCCAGGAGTTGCCGGTGAGCGCGCGGAACAGCAACGCGGCCAGCTCGGTCACGTCTCCGCTCGGCGTCGGGGTGGGCGCGCCTGCCGGCCGTGGCGTGGCGAAATCGGTGAGCAGCGGAACGCCGGACGGGTCGACGATGACGTGCTCGGTCCGGATCGGGCCGTGCACCATCGGCGGGCGCAGCGCATGTGCCCAGGCCAGCGCGTCGGCCAGCCGGATCACCAGGTCGACGGCGTCGGCCGGCGACGGCGGATCGTCACGCAGCATCTCGGCCAGCAGTCGACCCTCGACCCGGTCGAGGGCCAGCCAGGGACGGCCGGTCGCGGTGATCCCACCGGAGCGGACCGGCACGATCGACGTGTTGCGGCGCAGCCCGACCCAGGCGGCGACGTGGGTTGCGAAGGCGGCCTCCTCGGCCCGACCGGAGACGAACCGGTGAAACAGCCGGAGCATGGCCCATCGACCGGCCCGCTCGTCCCATGCCTGGTAGACGTCGGCGTCAGTGCCGGTACGCACCCGCTCGAGGCGGGTATAACCGGCCGGGGTGTCGATCCCCGCCACGTATCCCTCCCTCGCGTCGCCCCCCTCGTAGTGTGACCTACGACCCGGCGCCGGCAACGGCCTGCCGGACGGTTTCCGCTCGCCTGGTCGGATCGCCTACTTGGGTGGGAGGGAGCCCGCGAAGTCGACCCCCGCGCGCAACCAGCGGATCAGGCCGTCGTCGTCGAGGCGCTCGCCGTCGACCACGATCCAGTTACGCATGGGCCGGCCGGTGAAATCGAAGACCCGCGTGCCCGGCTCGGCCAGGGCGGCCTCGGCAGCCTCGGCGCCGAGGCGCACGATCAGGTCGTCACCCATCACGCCGACGGCCAGGTTGCCGTGCAAGAGAAACGTGAGGCCACCGAACATCTTCCGGTCGGTGATCCCGTCGACGTCACCGAGCCCGTCCCGAATACGCTCCGCTAGCGCCTGATCGAAGGCCATGCACTCAACCTAGCCGCTCGACGACGCGAAAGGGTGGCCCTGCGACACCGCCAGAGTGGCCCTGCAAACCCGGCAGGATGGCCCTGTGGACCGGCTCGCGGGCGTCGTTGACCGCGAACCGGCAGCCCTCAGATGCTCTGGTATCCGGCCAGGGTGTCGGCCAGGATCTCCGGGCCCGGGCGCTGCCAGAGCTGGTCGTTCATCACCTCGACCTCGATCGGGCCGGTGTAGCCCGCCTTCTCCACCGCGGCGTGGAAGGCCCGCATGTCGACGCAGCCGTCACCGGGCAGGCCGCGGCCGGTGAGCACGCCGGCCGGCAGCGGGGTGATCCAGTCGGCGAGCTGGTAGATCGCGATCCGCTCGCCGGCCGCCTCGATCTTCGGCAGCACGGTGTCGTCCCACCACAGGTGGTAGGTGTCGACGGTGACACCGACCTGGCCGACCGGGTGCTGCTCGGCGATCGCCATGGCCTGGTCCCAAGTGTTGATGACGCAGCGGTCGGCGGCGTACATCGGGTGCAGCGGCTCGATGGCCAGGGTGACCCCGGCGGCCGCGGCGTGCGGGACGAGCTGGGCGATCGCGTCGGCGACGTGGGCGCGGGCGCCGGCGATGTCCTTCGAGCCCTCGGGCAGGCCGCCGGACACCAGTACCAGGACCGGCGCGCCCAATGCGGCCGTCTCGTCGATGGCCCGGCGGTTTTCGTCGAACCAGCCGTCGAGCTGGAAGAACCCGCTGCGGCAGAGCGTCGTGACGGACAGGCCGGCGTCGCGGACCAGGGCGGCCGAGCGCTCCAGGCCGTACTCGGCGACCGGCTCACGCCACAGCGCGACCTTGTCCACACCGGCATCGACCAGGCCCTTGACCATCTCGGTCAGTTCCCAGTGCTTGGCGGTGATCTGGTTGAACGAGAAGCGGCTCATCCCACCATCACCTCGAAGAATCGGTTCGCCCGGTGGGCGGCCAGGTCCGGGTCGGTGAGCAGGCCGGCTGCGGCGGCCAGCTCGATCAGCTCGGCGAAGTGCGGGACGGAGCGACCCGACTGCAGGCCGCCGACCATGGTGAAGTGGTCCTGATGGCCGTTGAGCCAGGCGAGGAAGACGATGCCGGTCTTGTAATAGAACGTCGGCTTCCGGAAGATGTGCCGGGACAGCGGCACCGTGGGAGCGAAGATCCGCTCGTACTCGTCCAGGTCACCGCGGTCCAGGGCGGCGAAGGCGGCCGCGGCGGCCGGAGCGATCGCCGCGAAGATGCCGAGCAGCGCATCCGAGTAGCCCTGCTCGTCGCCCCGGATCAGCTGCGGATAGTTGAAGTCGTCACCGGTGTAGAGGCGGACACCGGCCGGCAGCCGGCGGCGCAGACCGATCTCGTGGTCGGCGTCGAGCAGCGAGATCTTGATGCCGTCCACCTTCGCCGGGTTGCTGTTGATCAGCTCCAGCACGGTCTCGGTGGCCTTGTCCACGTCGGACGAACCCCAGTAGCCCTCCAGCGCCGGGTCGAACGCGGTGCCCAGCCAGTGCAGGACCACCGGCTTGTCCGACTCGTCCAGCAGCTCGCGGTAGATGCCGAGGTAGTCGTCGGCGTCCCGGGCCGTGGCCGCGAGGTGCCGGCTGCACATCAGCACCGGCGCCGCGCCCGCGGTGAGCACGTCGGCGAGCTGCTCGGAGTACGCCCGCCGGACCTGGTCGAGGGTGACCTGACCGGGGGCGAGTTGGTCGGTGGCCACACCGGCGACGATTCGCCCGCCGCCCTCGGCCGCACTCCGGCGGATCAACTCCCGGGTGGCGGCGTAGTCCAGGCCCATGCCGCGCTGTGCGGTGTCCATCGCCTCGGCCACGCCCAGGCCGTGCGACCACAGGTGGTGCCGGAAGGCGAGGGTCCGCTCCCAGTCGAGAGCGGCCGGCGCTCCCGGCGAGTTGTCGGCGCGCGGGTCGGCGACGACGTGCGCGGCGGCGTAGGCGATCCGGCTGGTGGGGGCCTCGGCCGGTTTGGTCCAGTCGGTCGCCGAGAGGGTCAGCCGCCGCCCGTCGGGCAGGTTGACGGTGCTCATAGCTCGATCCGCTTGCCCTCGCGAGCCGACTGCAGGCCGGCCTCGGCCAGTCGGACCCCGCGGGCGCCGGACCGGAAGTCCCAGTGGAACGTCTCGCCCGCTACGACGTGCCGCAGGAACGCCTCCCACTGGACCTTGAAGCCGTTGTCGAACTCCTCGTTGTCCGGCACCTCGGTCCACTCGTCGCGGAACGACTTACCGGTGAGCGGCAGGTCCGGGTTCCAGACCGGCTTCGGGGTGGTGGCCCGGTGCTGGATCTTGCAGCCGCGCAGGCCGGCCACGGCACTGCCCTCGGTGCCGTCGACCTGGAACTCGACCAGCTCGTCCCGGTTGACCCGGACCGTCCAGGAGGAGTTGAGCTGAGCGACGATGCCGCCCTCCAGCTCGAAGATCGCGTACGCGGCGTCGTCGGCGTCGGCGGTGTACTCGTCGCCGCGCTCGTCGACCCGCTTGGTGATGTGCGTGGCGGTGGTCGCCTGGACCGTACGGACGTTGCCGAACAGCTCCTCGAGCACGTAGTTCCAGTGCGGGAACATGTCCATCACGATGCCGCCGCCGTCGGCGAGCCGGTAGTTCCACGACGGACGCTGGGCGACCTGCCAGTCGCCCTCGAACACCCAGTAGCCGAACTCACCGCGGACCGACAGGATCTGCCCGAAGAAGCCGCCGTCGATCAGGCGCTTGAGCTTGCGCAGGCCGGGGAGGAACAGCTTGTCCTGGACGACACCGTTGCGGATGCCCGCGGATTCGGCCAGCTCGGCCAGCTCGATCGACGCCGCCGAGCTCTCGGCCAGCGGCTTCTCGGTGTAGACGTGCTTGCCGGCGGTGATCGCCTGGCGGATCGCCTTCTCCCGCTGCGCGGTCACCTGGGCGTCGAAGTAGATCTCCACATCCGGACGGGCCAGTGCCGCATCGAGATCCGTGGTCCACTCGGTGAGTCCGTGCTGAGCCGCGATGGCGGCCAGTTTGTCGGGGTCGCGGCCGACCAGGATCGGCTCGGGCCAGATGTGGCCGCCTCCGGCGAGCGGCACGCCACCCTGCTCACGGATGGCGAGAAGGGAACGGACCAGGTGCTGGCGGTAGCCCATCCGGCCGGTGACACCATTGACGACGATGCCGATCGATCTACGCGCTGCCATTCGGTATCCCTCCGGAATTTTATAGGAAAGCGCTTTCCTGCTGCTGGCAGCGTAGGCGTCTTCCGGGCTCGGGACAAGGCCCAGTTGATCTCGGGTGGCGGTCAGCCCAGCCAGGCCCGCTTCACCCGTGTCCACCATGTGGACGGTGGCGCCGGCGGCGGGTCGGGAGTCGTGATCGGCTCCGGCATCAGCAACCAGGCCAGCAGGCAGGGACGGCAGATGTCCGGGGCGTCCCACTCGGCGAACAGGTCGGGCGCCGGCGGCGATTCCGGGTACGGGCCGTCGACCTCCTCACTCCAGTGCATGCCCGGGGAGGGGAAGTACAGGCCCAGCCGTTCGCCGGTCGGCTCCGCGCCGCAGATCGCCGGCGGGACGGCCCGCCCGCACAGGTGCCGGACACCGTCGTCGTCGCGGATCAGGTCGTAATCCTCCTGCAGCGCGTGCCGGTAGAAATCCGAGAGCGGGCCGACCAGCACCGCACGGCTCGGGCAGTACAGCGCATGCCATCGGTCGTCGTCGGGCTGCCGCGTGACCGTGACCAGCACCATCGCCTCGGCCGAGGACAACGGCACATTTCGGTCGTACGGCAGCGGCTCGCCCACCGCCTTGTCGCGGTGACATTCGTCGCCGCTCGGTAGGGTCCCGCCGACCCGGCACACCTCCGGGTACAGCGGGTTGTAGGTGGACTCGACCACGGTGCTGTACTCCGCGTACCGCTCCAGGCCGTCGGGAAATCGGACAGTCGCCAGCCAGGTGCCCATGGGCATCACCCTCCAGGCCGGATCATCCCCTGCACCCGCAAGTGATCAGCGTCACATAAGCGGCGGTGCAACCAAGGCACCGCCCCGGACCACAAGGTTGCGCACCTGATGGGCGTCCCCCAACGCCTCTCATCCCCCATGGAAAGGAACACCATGGAAAGCGCACCGAAGAAGAGCAGCCGCAAACGGAAGGTGGTCATCGCGGCCGGCATGGCCGCCGTCGTGGCCGGCATGGGCGGCCTGGCCTCGGTCTCCTTCGCGGACGCCGACACCGCCACCGCGGCCGGATTCACCGACACCTTCGAGGACGGCGACACCGCCGGCTGGAGCAAGTCCGGCGGCACATGGTCGATCGTCAGCGACGGCAGCAAGGTGCTCCAGCAGGGCAAGACCGGTGCGACGCCGGCCCGGCAGTTCGCCGGTTCCACCGACTGGACCGACTACACGGTCACCGCGAAGGTCGCACCGCTCTCGGTCGCCTCCGGTGGATACGCCGCGATCGTGGCCCGGTCGACCAGTTCGACGAGCTTCTACCGGCTGGCGCTGACCGGCGCGAACAAGGTGCGGCTGGAGTCGGTGAAGTCCGGCAACGTGACGGTCCTCAGTGAGGCGGCGCTCACCGTCACCCCCGGAAGCGTTTACACGCTGAGCCTGACCACCAGCGGAAACACGCTGACCGGCGCGGTGAACGGGGCGTCGGTCCTGTCCGGCACCGCGTCGGCGTTCGGTAGCGGCCGGATCGGTCTGCAGACCTACGACGCGACCGCCCGGTTCGACGACGTGACGGTGACGACCGGCGTGACTGCGACCGCGGCCCCGACCGCGACGACCGCGCCCACATCACCCACCGCGACCGCATCACCCACCGCAACCGCCTCCGCGACGGCGACCGCCTCGCCCACCGCGACCAGCGGCGGTTTCGAGTCCAGCCCGATCGGCTTCGGCGCGGGCACCGCCGGTGGCGCCGGTGGCACCACTGTCAAGATCACCTCGCTGGACCAGCTGATCACCGAGGCCGCCTCGGACGGCGCCAAGATCCTCCAGCTGTCCACGATCCTCACCGGCAGTGGCACCGACCAGGTCGTCGTCTCCTCGAACAAGACGATCGTGGGTGTCGGCGCGAACGCCGGCCTGACCGGCGCGGGCATCTACATCAAGAAGGCCACGAACGTCATCGTCCGGAACCTGAAGATCTCGTTCGCACAGGCGCCGGTCGACCTGATCGCCGCGCAGAAGTCGGACCACATCTGGATCGACCACAACGAGCTGTTCAACGACACCAGCCACGACAAGGACTTCTACGACGGCATGGTCGACCTGACCCACGCCACCGACCTGGTCACGGTCTCCTGGAACCACCTGCACGACCACTCGAAGGGCTCACTGCTCGGTCACAGCGACGACAACGCCGCCGAGGACACCGGCAAGCTGCACGTCACGTACGCCCACAACTGGTTCGACAACGTGGCCTCCCGGCTGCCGCGTCTCCGGTTCGGCACCGTGCACCTGTTCAACAACCTGTTCAGCAACGCCAAGACCAGCGGCATCCACTGCCTCATGGAGTCGCAGTGCCTGGTCGAGAACAACGTGTTCGTCAACGTGAAGCTGCCGGTCTGGACCACCGAGGACTCCGACCTCGACGGCTTCGCGAACATCTCCGGCAACGACTTCGGCGGTGAGGAGCCGGTGATCACCCAGACCGGCACGTTCGCCAAGGCGCCGTACGCGGTGACCCTGGACGCCACCGCGGCGGTGTCGGCCAAGGTCAAGGCGGGTGCCGGCACCGGCCGGATCTAAAATTCGGCCAGCAGTCGCGCGCCGATCTCGGCGACGTCGGCGGCGGTCCACTCCAGAGCGTGCCCGGCTATCGTGACCTCGGTCATCGCATGGCCGGGCACGTCCGCGTCCAACCAGCCGCCGGCGAACCAGACCCGATCCCGCTCGGCCATCGCGAGCACTGCGGCGTCCAGCGCGGCCGCCGGAAACGGCAGCCAGAGCCGGAACTGATGGGTGTGCGGCGGCTGCGGGAAGACCTTGGCTCCCGGCAAAACCGACAAAGCCTCAGCGATGGTACGGGCATGGCGCACATATTCCGGAAGCCGAGGCAACTCCCGGTCGAGCCCGGCCAACGCGGTGAGCACGGCCGGCCACTGCTGGAAGATCGTCCCGCCGTACCGGTGCCGCCAAGCCCGGGCGTAGTCGCCGAGGTCGGCTGTCCCGGCCAGCACCGCCCCGCTGATCCCGTCGAGCGACTTGTAGAACGACACGTAGACGCTGTCCGCAAGGGCCGCCACCGCTCGCAGCGAGTGGCCCAGATACGGCGTCGACTCCCAGATCCGGGCGCCGTCGAAATGTACCCGGGCACCGATCGCGCGGGCCGCCTTCGCCACCGCGACCAGCTCGTCCCAGGACGGCAGCACGAAACCGGCGTCGCGCAGCGGCAGCTCGATGACCACGGTGCTGACCGGTTCGCCGAGCCGGGCGATCTCGGCCGCCGTCGGATTGCGGCGCTCGACCGTGGAACGGATCCCGCGCAGGCCGGTGAGCTCGGAATACGCGTGCCGCTCGTGGACCTCCTGATGGCCCAGTGGGTGCAGCGCGGCGGCCGGTACGCCGGTTCGGTCGGCGCCGTACCGCAATGCCACCTGCTGGGCCATCGTGCCGGTCGGGAAGAACACCGCGGCCTGGACGCCGAGTAGGTCGGCGACCCGCTCCTCAAGCGTCTCGACCGGTCCGTTGCCGTAGAAGTCCGGCCATCCGTCCAGGTCACCGCCGGCTTCGAGGTCGGCGATCCGATCCCGCATCGTCTTCGGGCGGACCCCGGACAGGATCCGGTCGCAGTCGCGCATCGCGTTGAGTCGGCGCAGCCTCTCGTCGGACATCTGCGGATGATCGCATGATCTTCGATTCTTGTCGGACCCCGCCGCTACTGTGCGCGCCATGCGGAGTTCCGATCCCGGCCCAGACGCATCGTTCACACCCGTCTCGGAGGACGTCCTCGTCTTCCCACCGGCCTGGCTGCGGCATCGTTCGCCCCGCCGGGGCAGCGACCGGATCAGCGTGTTCGCTCCCGGGCCGAGGGCGCGCGGGGTCGTCGACGCGAAACTGGCCGACGCCCACGAGCATGTGCACGGCGTCCTCGACGCCCCGACGACCGCCGCGGCCACCTGCCACGCGGCGAAAGAGTGGCTGGCCGGCGCGGCGGACGCCACCCCACTGGGCGCGGCCGCCGCGGCCACCTCGGTGTATTCGTTCCGATGGGCCGGCGACGAGTGGGCCAACCCGTTCGCCGACGTGTGGATCGCCGAGCGCGGCCTGCTCTTCGCCGTCGAGGCCGCGGTCACGATGATGGCGCTGACCGTCGTCGACGACGGTTCCCCGCTCTCCTTCGGCGGTCGTGGCGCCGACTTCCCGGGTGTCCGCCACCTGCGTCCCGGCGAGTCCCACCAGGGGTGGCATGCGGATCCGGCCATGCAGGCGGTGCTCCGGGTGCGGCAGGCTCTCGCGGCCGCCCCCGAGGACGACTACTCCCGCGTGGTGACCGTTCTGGAGGGTTACCGCGAGGCGAACCTGTCCGCACGCTCCGCGGCGTCCGTGCTGATGCCGGAGCGGCGCGACTGGTTCGAGGCGGATCTGGCGGACACGCTCCGGGTGGCCGACGACTACCTGGCGGTGCTGCTGCTCACCGCCGCGGCGACCGAGGCGGACGTGCGGCGGCTCTTCCCACTGGCCGACGCCAACCTGGTGGTCAACTCGATCGCCGTGCTCTCGACGATGGTCGACGGGGCCGGCGCGGCCATCGCCCCGGCCCTGTTCCACTGGCTCGACGAGGTCTTTGAGGCCGACACCCGGAAACGTCTGCTGTCGGTGCTGACCGTCCTGCCCGGCGACGAGGTGACGGCCGGCCTGATCGAGCGCGCCGACACCAGATATGTCACACCGGCTCTGGTGACGCACGGCGACCGTTTCCCGGCCCGGACGCTGCGGCTACTCGCCGCGACCACCGGCCGACGCAGTACCGGCGGCCTGCTCCGCGCCCACGTCCTGAAACACCGCGAGATCGCCGAGCGGATCGCCCCGCAACTCGCCCCGGAGGCCGCCCGCCGGGTTCGCGAGATCCTCACCGACGTGGCGGAGGTCGCGCCGGCCGCGATGTCGGCGGTGCCGCCGGTGCTCGCCGACCCACCGTGGAAACGGCGACCCCAACGCGCAAAGCCGATCGTCATCACCGGTCTGACCTGTGACGATCCACCTGCCGCAGTCTGGGCCGCGGGCGAACGGGAGCGATGGGGCACGCTGACCGCCCGCCGCTACTCCTCCGACCGGACCCGAGACTCGGCGATTCCGCACCACGTGGTGATCCCGAACCATCTGTCCCTGCGTGAGGCGACGGCCTTCCTTCTCGATCTGCCGGACGACCTGGCCCGCAAGGCCCTGGTCGAGTGGCGGCCCGACAATGTGTGGGCGGCCGACAGCTACCTGCGTCCGGTGGCCGCCCGCTTCGAGACCGACGCCCTGCCGGTCTTCCTCGCACTCGGCCGGAGTGCGCCGGCCGAGAGCTCTCGACTGTTCCTCCCGTTCACCTCACCGCAGGTGGCCGCCCTGATGGCGGATTGGCTGACCCGGCTGAAGACGGTTCGGGAGGAGGCTCTCGACTGGCTGCGCCGGCATCCCGCGGCAGCCGCCCGAGCCCTGCTCCCGGCGGCGCTCGGCAAGGCCGGGGTGGCCCGGCGCCAGGCCGAGACCGCGCTGCTCGCGCTCCGCGACCACGGTCATGCGGACACGATCCGCGAGGCCGCCCGGGCCTACGGTCCGGACGCTGCGGCCGCCGTCGAGGTCCTGCTCACCACCGACCCGGCGACACTGGTCCCGGTGAAGATCCCGGCGATGCCGGTCTGGGCCACCCCTGAGGCGCTCCGCCCGGTCCTGCTGCGCGACGGCGCCGGGTCACTCCCGGCCGCCCCGACGGCGAACCTGATCACCATGCTGGCGATGTCCCGTCTGGAGACCCCGGCGGCCGGGCTGGCCGAGGTGCGGGCCGTGTGTGAGCCGGGCAGTCTGGCCGCGTTCGCGTGGAGCGTCTTCGAGCAGTGGCAGGCGGCCGGCTCGGCGGCCAAGGACAACTGGGCTCTGGACGCACTGGGCCTGCTGGGCGACGACGACACGGTCCGCCGGTTGGCCCCGCTGATCCTGGCCTGGCCCGGCGAGGGCGGTCATCAGAGGGCGATCACCGGCCTGCACGTGCTGGCCCGGATCGGCACCGACGTGGCCCTGATGCACCTGCACACCATCGCGCAGCGGGCCAGGTTCAGCGCCCTGAAACATGCGGCGCAGCGGATGATGCAGGCGGTGGCGGACGGGCTGGGGCTGACCGCCGATCAGCTGGCCGACCGCCTGGTCCCCGACTTCGGGCTGGACTCGGACGGCAGCCTGCGCCTCGACTACGGTCCCCGGCAGTTCGTGGTCGGTTTCGACGAGCAACTGCGCCCGTTCGTGACCGACGGCACCGGCAAACCGCTGAAGGCGCTGCCCAAACCGGGCACCCGCGACGACGCTCTCCTGGCGCCCGCCGCCCATCGGCGTTTCGCCGGCCTGAAGAAGGACGTCCGGACCATCGCGACCGACCAGGTCCGCCGCCTGGAACGGGCCATGGTCACCAACCGCAGGTGGACCGGAGCCGAGTTCCACAAGCTGTTCGCCGGTCATCCCCTGCTGTGGCACATCGTCCGCCGTCTGGTCTGGGTCACCTTCGGCCCGGACGGTACGACGGTGGGCTCGTTCCGGATCGCCGAGGACCGCACGCTGTCCACGGTGGAGGACGAGACGACCGTGCCGGCCGACGACGCCGCGGTCGGGGTGGCCCACCCACTGCACCTGGGCGACGAGGTGGGCGCGTGGGCCGAGCTTTTCGCCGACTACGAGATCCTGCAGCCGTTCCCGCAATTGGGCCGCCCGGTCTTCGCCCTGACCGAGACGGATCTGAAGGGCAGCCGCCTGGTCCGCTTCCAGGGCGCCAAGGTGCCGACGACGAAGCTGCTGGGCATGGAGCGACGCGGCTGGCGCCGGGAGGCACCGCAGGACGCCGGGATCCAGAGCCGCCTGGAGTTCCCGGTGGAGGACGGCATGCAGATCGTCATCGACTTCGAGCCGGGCATCGCGATCGGTGGCATCGGCTACTCACCCGAACAGGAACTCAGGGACATCTGGCTGTACAACGGCACGACGCACCGCTGGAGCCGAAGCGAGAAGAGCCACGTCGCCCTCAGCCACCTGGACCGGGTGACCGTCTCGGAAGTCCTCCGCGATCTGACCGACCTGACCACCTGAGCGCCGGCGACCCGGGCGTGCGCAATGATCTTCGATTTTTGTCGGTCCCGGTCGTTACTGTGCGCGGCATGCGGGGTTTCGAGTTCGTCGAGGGCACCTCGGCCAAGTTCTGGGAGATCGCCCGGACGGGCAGCCGGGTGACGGTCCGATTCGGCCGGCTCGGCACGCAGGGCCAGACGAGTGTCAAGACGCTGGCCGACGATCCCGCCGCAGCGGCTCACGAGACCAAGCTGATCAGCGAAAAGCTCCGCAAGGGCTACGTCGAGACCGCCGTCCTCTCCACGCCGCCCACCGCTCATGCCGCGGCCGCCCTCACCGCAACCGCCACCCCTACCGCAACCGGCGCCACCCCCAGCGCCGCTGCAACCGGCACCGCGACCGCAACCAGCCCCGCTGCGACAGGTGCCGCCAGCCTTGAGGGCGGGAATGAGCGATTTGCGAAGGATGAGGATGTCTTCGTCCTTCCGGTGGCCTGGGGTCGGTCTCGGACGCCTCGGCGTGGGAGTTCCGGGGTGGGGAAGTTCACGCCCAATGCCAAGGCTCGGGTCGCTGTCGACGGGGAGCTCGGGCGTAAGCCGAAGCGGGCACGGGCTCTGCTCGAGGCGCCCACCACCGAAGAGGTGACTCGGCGAGAAGGTCTGGCCTGGCTGGACGGGGCGTCCGACGCGGCTCCGTTGGGGGCGGCGGCGGTCATGGCCACCGCTGACCACGGGCACTGGGATTCGAGTGCCTGGGCCAACCACTTCGCCGACCTGTGGATTCGGGAGCGTGGGCTGATCTTCGCCGCCGAGGCCGCGGTCACGATGGCCTCGTTGATCGTGACGGATGACGATTCGCTGAGTTCGTCGCGCCAGCGGCCGGGGGTCCGGCACCGCCGGGACGATGAGCGGCGCCCGGCCGTGCACCCCAGCGCGACCGCCCGGGTCCTCCTGCGGGTTCGCCAGGCGCTCGCGAGCGCGCCGGAACAAACGTATGCGCAGGTGGTGGACGCGCTTCGACCGTACCGTGACAAAGGTCTTCATGCCCGGACGGCCGTGGCCGTCCTCGTTCCGGAGGAACGGGCCTGGTTCGAGCAGGACCGCGATGATGCGGTCGCCGCCGGTGACGACAACCTCGGGACTCTGCTGCTCCTGGCGGCGAGCACCGCTGCGGACGTGACGGCCCTGGCCACGGTGGCTGACCGGGACGCGTTCCTCTACTCGATGAACCTGCTCGTCACCATGATCGACGGGGTCGGTGCGGCGGCCGCTGCGGTGCTGTTCGGCTGGTTCGACGACGCGTACAGCACCGATGACCGGAAACGGCTGCTCGCGATCCTCGTCGAACTGCCCGGTGACCACGTGACGCGGGGGCTGATCGAGCGGATCGGCGTCAAATACGTGAAGCCCGCCCTGCTCGAGCACACCGAGCGTTTCCCGGCTCGGGCGCTGCGGCTGCTGGCGGAGGGCGCCGATGCTCCGGCCACGGCCGACCTGTTCCGCGGGCACCTGCTGAAACACCGCGAGCTCGCGGCCCGACTCGGCCCAGAGCTCAGCGCGGCGGCGACCGAGCGGGTCGAGCAGGTCCTCGCCGAGGCCGCGGCGGTGGCGACCGCCCCGCTCTCCGTGGTGCCGCCGGTTCTCGCCGACCCGCCGTGGCGGCACCTTCCGGAACCGGCCGAACCGACCATCATCACCGGCCTGACCTGCGACGATCCGATGACCTTCGAGTGGCTGCCGGGCGAGCGGAAACAGTGGGCGGCACTGCCCTTCCAGCGGTATGAGCACGACGGTAGGTGGGATCCGGAGGTGCGGCGCCAGGCGGTGCTCGCCAATCAGTTGCCGCTGCGGGACGCGTTCCTGTTCTTCATCGACTCGACCACGGAGATCGCCCTTCCGACGCTGTTGGAGTGGCGGCCCCACGACCCGTGGATGGCCGGCACCTACATGCGCCTGATCACCTCCCGGTTCGGAAGTGACACGTTGCCGGCGTTGATGAGTCTGGCGCCGCACTCACCTGTCGACGTCGCCCCGGCTCTGCAGCCGTTCTCGTCACCGGCGATCGCGGTGCTGATGGCCGATTGGATGGCCCGCCTCAAAGGGGTACGCGACGACGCGCTGGCCTGGCTCCTGCGGCATCCGGCCGAGGCGGCCCGTGCTCTGGTGCCACCAGCGGTCGGCAAACCCGGCCCGGCCCGGCGGCAGGCCGAGGCCGCTCTGCTCGCACTTCACACCAACGGCCGTTCCGAGGAGGTCCGGGCCGCCGCCCGTGGTTACGGCGATCCGGTCGCGGCCGCCGTCGAGACGCTGATCAGCGCCGACCCGGACGCCCTGGATCCGTCCAGGATCCCGGCGGTGCCGGTGTGGGCGACACCGGGTGTGCTACAGCCGATCCTGCTGCGGGACGGGTCCGGTTCGCTGCCCGGTGAGGCGGTGGAAAACCTGTTCGTGCTGCTCGCGCTGGGTGCGCCCGAGCCGTATCGGGCGGCCGTCCGGGAGGCGTGCGAGCCGTCGAGTCTCGCGGCGTTCGGCTGGAGTCTCTTCGAGTTGTGGGGGACGTCCGGATCGGTCTGGAAGGAGCGGTGGGCGTTCGAGGCGCTCGGGCATCTGGGCGACGACGACACGGTCCGCCGGTTGGCGCCGCTGATCCTGGCGTGGCCGGGCGAGGGCGGCCACAACAAGTCGGTGATCGGCTTGCAGGTCCTGACCGCGATCGGCACCGATGTGGCCCTGATGCACCTGCACACCATCGCGCAGCGGTCGAAGTTCACCGGGCTCAAGAGTGCCGCCGTGCAGAAGATGGACGAGGTCGGCGCGTCTCTCGGTCTGACCGCCGAGCAACTGGCCGACCGGCTGGTGCCCGACTTCGGGCTGGAGGCGGACGGCGGCCTGCACCTCGACTACGGTCCCCGGCGGTTCGTGGTCGGCTTCGACGAGCAGCTCCAGCCGGTGGTGACCGAGTCCGGGGGCAAGCGGTTGAAGGCGCTGCCGAAACCGGGTGTGCGGGACGACACCGATCTGGCTCAGGCCGCCTACCAGCGGTTCAGCACGCTGAAGAAGGACGTCCGCACGGTGGCCGCCGACCAGGTGCGTCGCCTGGAGCACGCGATGATCACCAATCGTCGCTGGTCGGGCGCCGAGTTCCGGCGGCTGTTCGTCGAGCATCCCCTGCTGTGGCACCTGGTCCGCCGCCTGGTCTGGGCCCGCTTCGACAGCACGTCGGCCGACACGAAGACCGCGCCGCCGGCCGACACGAAGACCGGGCCGGTGGCCGTCCGCTCGTTCCGGATCGCCGAGGATCGGACGCTCTCCACCGTGGACGATGAGGAGACGACGCTCCCGGACGACGCCGTGGTCGGGGTGGCCCATCCGATTCACCTGGGTGACGATCTCGCGGCCTGGGCGGCGGTCTTCGCCGACTACGAGATCCTTCAGCCGTTCGAGCAGTTGGGGCGGCCGGTTCTCACGCTCACCGAGGAGGAGGCCACGATCAGCCGGCTGGTCCGCTTCGAGGGGCGCAAGGTGCCGACCGGCCGTCTGCTCGGGCTGGAGCGACGGGGCTGGCGGCGGGAGACCCCGAAGGACGCCGGCTATCAGGCCAGTATCGGGTTCGCGATCGAGCCCGGTCGTGAACTGGTAGTCGAGTTCGAGCCCGGGTTCTCCATCGGCTACATCGACATGGCGGCCGAGCAGGAGTTGACCGGCGTGTTCCTGCACGACGGCAGCAACGATCACGGGTGGCGGCGGAACGACCGGGGTCACGTTACCCTGGACAACCTCGACCGCGTCACCGTTTCCGAGTTGCTCCGCGAGCTGACCGGCCTGACCGGCCGGTGACGCACGAGCCGGCCGGGGTCAGGCGGCGGAGGCCAGATCTTCGGGGTTCTCCGGGTAGTGGGCGCCCAGCTCGACGAAGACCGCGGCGTTGTAGCGGAAGGCCAGCTGGGCCTCGTCGATCAGGGTGGTGGCCTCGTCGTCGGGCAGGTGCAGGGCGTCGAGACGCTCCCGGTAGGCGATCTTGTACGCGCGGGCGTCGCTGATCTGCTCGAAGCGGTAGAACGACGTGCCGGCGTCGCCCAGGCCGTAGAGGTTGGCGAGGGTTCGCCCGATCATCTGACCCCCGCTGAGGTCGCCCAGATAGCGGACGTAGTGGTGGGCGATGAAGTGGTGGGGCGAGACCGCCGCGAGTTCGCGGAGCCGTGCCGCGTAGGCGACCGTGCTGTCCAGGACGGTGACTGCCGACTCCCAGTCCGGGCCGTAGAGGTGGGCCAGGTCGGCCTCCAGAGACGGGACCCGGGTCAGGGCCGGGTCGGCGAACCCGGCGGCCGGACCGGCCTCGGCGCGCATCCGGTCGGCGGCGGCCTCGAGCTCCCGGTACACGGCCAGGTACTGCGCGGTCAGGGCGGCGAACCCGGCCATCGGGACGGCGCCGGCCATCAGCCGGGAGATGAAGCTGCGGGTCTCGGCTTCGCGGTGCTCGACCATGGTTGCGCGGCGGAGGCGGGTGGAGAAGTCGGTCATGTCGGCTCGTCCTTCCTGATCATCGAGGTGGTGTCGGCGGATCGGCGGGCACTGCTTGTCACCGGGTGGCGACACGACGTCGATGTCGTACTGATCATCCTCATTACGCGGGGACCTGGTCCAGTGTTGCCGAAAGGTTCTTCGACCGGCGGCGGGACGCACTCCGGCGAGCGAATCGGAACCGAGGTACAGAACCGCCAGGGAGAGCAGGATCACCAGGGCCCACGGCCAGGCCCAGACCGTGGTCCCACGGGTCACGGCCGGGAGTTTCCGGTCGAAGTTCGCCGGTTCGACGGTGACCTCGGCGTTGAGACGGACCGTCGGCTGGACTCCGACGATCCTCTCGGTGACGGTCACCGCGCCGCCGGGGAGCAGCTCGGGGATCGCCATGGGTTCGGTGCGGGCCAGTTCCCAGCCGAACGGGCCGGTCACCCGGACGGCACCGGCACCACTGAGACGCAGGTTGCCGGTGTTGCGAACCAGGTAACTGACGGTCATCTCACCACCGTCGGCGGGATTCGGTGACTGCGTGTACTCCAGCCGTACCGTATCGATCTTGAGGGTCGGCGCGACCGCACCGGCGACGGTGAGATAAACGCGAGCCGCGACCCGCCGATCCACCAGGACTTTCTGCCCTTGAGCGTCGATCGTCTCCTCGGCGATCGAGGTGATCACGCCGCCCGCGTGGTCACCGGGAGTGGCGTCGACCGGAACGGTGATCGAGAACGGCACGTCCAGGCGCGTGTTGGCCGGGACCGTGTACTCCTCGGCGCCGAGCCCGATCCACGAGCCGATGTCGGTCGCCTTCTGCGCGGCCGGAAGCAGCGCGAACGAACCGTCGTCGGTGTTGTACGCGTCAGTGCCGTACACGGTGAAGGTCAACGGCCGGGTGGTCAGGTTGGTGATGCCGACGTAGTCGGTGAGCGTCTCGCCCGGAGCCGCACGTCTGATGACGAAGTCTCGACCGTCCGGTCCCTTGGCGCTCGACGGCTGCACTGACCAGCGCACATCCGACGGGCCGGGGGCGGCTCGGGCCGGGGCGGGGACCATGATCAGAAGAAGAACCGCGGCCAGCGCGCCTCGGACGGTCATGTTGCTCCTTACGATGGGGCGGGCCGGCCGGGAATTGTTGCGGAATTCCCGGCCGGTTCCCTCGCCCGGATTCGAGACCCGAGCCGAAGCCTCGGAAACCGGGCCGGGTCAGAGACCAAGCCGACCCGGACCGGTTCCGAGGTCGCCAAGCCGGGCCGGACCAGAGACCAAGCCGGTCCGGACCAGAGACCGAGCCGGTCCGGACCGGGACCCGAGCTCCGAGGGGCCGGAAGCCCGGGTCAGGGCGACGGGCTCAGGCGAGCGTCAGGGTGAGTACGGCGCTGTACTCACCGGCGGCGCTCGATTCCGGGACACCGAGGTTCAGGGCCGCGCCGCAGGTGGCGCTGCCCAGGCTGCTCCCGGTCTCGGCGCTGCACAGGGTGCGGCTGGTGCCGAGGCCGGTGCCGGGGGCGATCGGGCCACCCGCGGCGACCTTGTTGGCCACGCCGTTCGCGGCGACCAGGCTGGTGGCCGCGACCTGGGCGGTCGGGGTCCAGCCGAGGTTGGCGGCCGGGATGACCCCGCCACCCGTCGACTTGAACTCGGTGACCTGACCGACCAGGTCCCAGCCGGCGTTGGTGCCACGCAGGTCGCTGACGGTGACGGCGTTGAGGGCGCCGGCGGCGGTCTGGCCGGGCGACGCCGCCGACAGGGTGACGGCCGAACCGGCCGATGTCAGGGTCAGGGCGCCGCCGCTGACGGCCGCCTTGATCGTCTGTGCCGCCGAGCCGTTGCCGGTGCCCGGGTCGGTGGGCTCGGTCGGGTCAGTGGGCTCGGTGGGCTCGGTCGGACCGCTGGAGGCCGACGCCGTCGCGGTCACCGGATCGAGTGCGGTGCCCGCCTGGTAGAAACCGGCGAACGCGGATGCCCCGGACGCGGTGAGCGTCGCGGCGAGCGCGTTGAACGAGACGTTGCCGTCCGTCACCGAGGGCGCGGTGGTCACCAGGGTGGCGACCTCCGCCTGGTCGAGGTGGCTCTCGGTGGTGCCGTTATCAGCGACCAGGTCCACGTCGGCGAGCAGCGATCCGGTGCCGTCCCCGTCGACGACGACGGTCGGGTTGGAGACGGTGATTTCAAACATGTGCAGGGGGTACGAGAAGACGACCGTCCCGCCGTAGCTGACAGTTGCGGTGCCGGCTGCGGCGTCGTAGGTGCCCCCGGTGGCCGGGAAGTCGAAGGTGCCGTCCGTGTTGCGGCCGGCCCCGTTGCTGACGGCGATCGGCGGGTTGCCGTTGCCGGCCCCGACGTAGGCCCGGAACGAGGCCTTGAAGCCCCAGTCCAGGCTGCCACCGGCCACCTTGACCGGCGCGGCGAACGCCGGGGTGACGCCGGTGAGTGCGGTGGCGGCGCCGAGGGTGATGGCGCTCGCGAACAGGGCGGCCCGATGCGAGCCCTTGAGTGTGCCCACGCTCTTTCCTTCCAGGAGCTTCGAAACGTGACCCGCGATTGCGGCTCGGTTAGGGTAGCCTCACCTAACTTTCAGGATCAATCAAGGTCCTGTGAGATCGAATTCGCTGGAGGAGACCGCGATGTGGATCGGGTCGCAGGTGACGGTCGCTGCCACGGCACTGCTGATCGTCGCCGTCACGGGCACACCGGCCGTCGCCGCCGGGCGTCTCAGCGCCTCCAAGACCAAGGGCATCTCCCGATCCGGGGAGACGATCACCGTGACCGGCCGCGGGTATGACGTGACCAAAGGCATCTACGTCGCGTTCTGCCTGGACAACGGGCCTGGTGTGATGCCGTCGCCATGCGGGGGCGGTGCCGACATGTCGGGCGCCTCCGGAGCGTCCGTGTGGATCTCGTCGAATCCACCGTCCTATGCGGAGGGACTGGCCACGCCGTACGGCAGAGGTGGCGGTTTCCGGGTCTCCATCCGGGTCAGCCAGATGATCGGGGACATCGACTGCGCGGTCCGCGGATGTGCCGTGGTCACCCGCAACGATCACACCCGGACCAGCGACCGGTCCCAGGACGTCCGCATTCCGGTGCGGTTCGCGGCCCCGACCACCGGCGCGACCGAACCCACCCCCACGGCGGCACCGGTGGCCGGTGCGGTGAAACCCACCGGCAGGCAGAGCGCACCGGTCGGGCCGCCCACCGGCAAGCTCGCCACCGCCGGGCCGCCGACCACCGCCGCGGTACTCGCCCTCGAAGCGGCGGAGCCCGCCCTGAGCCGGACCAGCAGCGCGACCCCGCTCGGCCACTGGTGGGCGATCGGCGGCGCGTTCCTGGTCGGTGTCCTGGTGACCGGCCTGACCGGCCGCCTCCGCAACCGCCGCCGTGATACCTCCGCCTGACGGGAGAACGTATGCGTATCGCCAACGCCGTCCTGGTCGCCTGCCTCGCGCTCGCGGGGTGCACGACGGTCAGTGAGGTCGGGCCGGAACGGGCCGCCGCCGACTGCTCGGTCGCCACCGCGAAGTCGGCCGAGGAGGACGTCACACCGCTCGATCCCAAGCCGGCACCGCAACTGCCGGTCACCGTGAGATCGGCGGACGGGCGGGACGTGACGGTGAAGTCGGCGGACCGGATCCTGGCCGTCAACCTGTACGGATCACTGGCCGAGATCGTCTTCAGTCTCGGGCTCGGTGATCGGGTGATCGGGCGGGACACGTCCACCGCGTTCCCGGCAGCGGCCGCGTTGCCACTGGTCACGCCACAGGGCCACGACCTCTCGGCGGAGGCGGTCCTGAAACTGGACCCGACCGTGCTGATCGCGGACGACAGCATCGGCCCGGCCACGGTGCTTCAGCAGATCCGCGATTCCGGGATCCCGGTCGTGGTCGTCGACGACGAGCAGACGCTCGAGGCGATTCCGGCGCACATCCGGGCCGTCGCCGGGGCGCTCGGCGTGGTCGAGGCCGGGGAGCGACTGGTCACCCGGGTGCAGTCGGAGATCGACACGGCCCGTCGGTCGGCGCCCACGGACGGGACGCCACCGCGGATCGCGTTCCTCTACGTGCGGGGTACGGCGGGTGTGTACCTGATCGGCGGGGACGGCGCCGGATCGGACGCGATGATCGAGGCGATCGGGGCGGTCGACGCCGGAACCGCGGCGGGGCTCCAGAAGTTCCGGCCGTTGACCAGTGAAGGGCTGATCAACGCGGCACCCGACGTGATCCTGGTGATGACCGAAGGGCTCAACTCGGTCGGCGGGGTGGACGGGCTACTCAAACTGCCCGGGGTGGCGCAGACACCGGCCGGGATCAATCGGCGGATCGTCGACATGGACGACGGGGTGCTACTCAACTTCGGGGCGCGCACCGGCAAGGCGGTCGAGGCGCTGGCGAAAGCGGTATACGGACCGTGCTGACCGAGAAAGACCAGAGCCGACCGAAGCCCGACCCGGCCGGAGGCGGGCCACGACTGTCCGCGAATGATCGGCGAGGTCGGAGTACGCCGTACCGGAGAACGGGTTTGATCCTGGGTTTGGCGGTGGGGCTCGCGGTCGTGAGCCTGCTTGCCGCCGGACGCGGGCAGGTGCCGATCTCGCCCGCCGAGGTGGCCGGTTCGGTGTTGCACCGGCTCGGGATCGATCTCGGCCCGCTACCGTCCGCGGTGCAGGGCGAGAACGCGTTGTGGCTGGTCAGGTTCCCGCGAGTGGTGCTCGCGATGATCGTCGGCGCAGCACTCGGTAGTGCCGGCGCGCTGATGCAGGGCGTGTTCGGCAACCCGCTCGCCGAGCCGGGCGTGGTCGGCGTCTCGTCCGGCGCGGCGGTCGGCGCGGCCGCGGCGATCGTGAGCGGGATCACCGTGGCCGGAGTCTGGACCACCGCGGCGGCCGCGTTCCTCGGCGGCGTTCTGACCACTCTGGTGGTTTATGCGATGTCCCGCGCGCAGGGCCGGACCGAGGTGGTCACGCTGGTCCTGACCGGCGTCGCGGTGAACGCGACGGCCGGTGCCCTGCTCGGCCTGCTGATGTTCGTGACCGATGATGACGGTGTCCGGGCGATCGCGTTCTGGCAGCTCGGCAGCCTCGCCCAGGCCACCTGGAACGCCGTCGCGGTAGCCGGCCCGTGCGCGGCGGCCGGCCTGACCGTCGCCGTGGTCCTGGCCCGTCGCCTCGACCTGCTGGCCCTCGGCGAACGCCCGGCCCGGCACCTAGGCGTCGACACCGAGCGATTGCGGATCGTCGCGATCCTGACGACCGCGCTGCTCACTGCATCGGCGGTGGCGTTCACCGGGATCATCAGCTTCGTCGGCCTGGTCGTGCCGCACCTGATCCGGATGGTCGCCGGGCCCGGCCATCGGGTGCTGATCCCGGCCGCCGCGCTCGGCGGCGCCCTGGTCGTGGTCACCGGGGATCTGATCGCCCGGACCGCGATCGACTACCAGGAGTTGCCGCTCGGGGTGCTGACCGCGGTGGTCGGCGGACCGGCGTTCTTCTGGCTGCTACGCCGAACCCGGGCGCGAGCCGGAGGTTGGGGATGAGGGCTGTCGCGGTCGCTGTCGATCTCGGTGGTCGCCGGGTCGTCGACGGAGTCGACCTGCACGTGGGCGCCGGGGAGGTCGTCGCACTGGTCGGGCCGAACGGCGCCGGCAAGTCCACGCTGCTCGCCGCCCTCGCCGGCGACACCGCCACGAGCGGAAAGGTGGAGATCGACGGGCGGGAGGTGCGCGACTGGAAACCGGTCGAGCTGGCTCGGCAGCGGGCCGTGCTGCCGCAGAAGGCGACGCTGTCGTTCCCGTTCACGGTCGGTGAGGTGGTCGCGATGGGGCGGGCGCCGTGGACCGGCCGACCGGAGAGCGCCGACGACGAGGAAGCGGTGGCCGAGGCGATGCGGCTGACCGAGACGACCGGGTTCGCCGAACGGCCGTTCCCGGCCCTGTCCGGCGGTGAGCAGGCCCGGGTGGCGCTGGCCCGGGTGCTGGCGCAGCGTACCCCGGTGCTGTTGCTCGACGAGCCGACGGCCGCGCTCGACCTGCGGCATCAGGAGCTGGTGTTGCGGGCCGTGCGGAGGCGGGCCGGCGACAACGCCCGCGTCGTCGTGGTGCTGCACGATCTGGGGCTGGCGGCGGCCTACGCGGATCGCGCATATGTGCTGGCCGACGGCCGGGTCCGTGCTGTCGGAGCGCCGCGCGAGGTGTTCACCGGCGCGTTGCTGAGCGAGGTCTACCAGCACGAGGTCGAGGTGTTCGATCATCCGCGGACCGGGACGCCGCTGGTGGTACCCCGGCGCTGATCAGGGCGGCCTTCTCCCGGTTGATGATCTCCGCCGCGGTTTCGCCGCCGCAGAGGGCGAAGGTGGCCGGGCGGATCGCGGTGAGGATCGCGGCGATCGTCCGCCGGGTGAGCCGGGTGCGCTCAGCGAGGTGCCCGACCGGGTCGAGCACCTTATCCGGATTCATCGAATACCGGAGGGTTCGGTCCGCGGTCTGCACCACGAGTCGCAGTGGTGCGAGCCCGTCATCGAGAGCGGCCACACACCGCGCCACCAGGTCCGCCGAATCGAAGGCGACCCGCTCGACATCCTCGCAGGTGATCATCGCGGCGGGAGCCGGGGAGCGCCGCGCCCGCCGGCCGTCGGTGACCTTCCGGAAATCGCCCTCGGCCTGCAACCCGGCGACGAACGACGCATACGACTCGTCGGCCACCACGGTCAGCTCGTTGATCCCGGCCGTCCGCTCACCGCGCTGGTCGACCGCGAGCCGCAGCCCACGCCCCACCTCCTGCCGCCGCGACACGGTGTTGTCACTGCGCTTGAGCATGCCCATGACGAAGACGTTCGGGTTGTCCCAGCCCTCGCGCAGCGCCGAGTGCGAGAACACGAACCGGACCGGCTCGTCGAGGGAGAGCAGGCGTTCCCGGTCACGCAGGATCAGGTCGTAGGCGTCCACATCGGAGGCGCTCCCGTCGATCATGTGCCCGGTCCGCCGGTCGATCGCGAAATAGCCCTGGTGGGTGCGTTCGACCGGGATGCCGTCGAGATAACGCCGATAGTCACCGTCCGGTTCGCCGGCGGTGAGCGCCCGGTACTCCTCGACGAAGATCCGTGCGTAGTCACCGAGCTGGTCGCACCGCGAATAGTCGCGGTATTTGACCACCTGGTCGATGAAGAGCAGCGAGAGCACCTTGACGCCCCGTGGATGGAGCTGCCGCTCCTTCTCCAGGTGGGCCCGGATCACCTCACGGATCTGGACCCGCCGCTTACCCGCGCCGGGCTCCCCCTCGATCCCCACCACGGTGATTCGCTTGACCAATTTCTGCCGGTACGCCGTAAGCGCGTCCAGTCGATGCACGAGATCGTGACGAACCCGGTGGGTGGCCGAGTACCGCAGGACCATGAGCGGGTCGAACCGGCTCAGCGACTCGAGCGAGCGGGTCGACCCGATCCGCTGGGGCTCGTCGATGACGACGATCGGCCGGGCGGACCGGATCACGTCGATCGGCCGGCGTGACCCGAATCCGTCCTGCTCCTCGTAGATGCGCCGGTTCTCCCGGGAGGCCGAGTTGAACGCCTGCAAGTTGATGATCATGACTTGCACCCCGGCGCCGGAGCGGAACCGTTCCAGCTCGTGCAGGGCGGAGGAGTCGTACGTGAAGGGGCGCGGGCGGGTTCCGTACCACTGCTGGAAATGCTCCGCGGTCATCTCGAATGTTTTGCGCACACCCTCCCGAATCGCCACCCCGGGCACCACGACAATGAACCGTGACCAGCCGTAACGCCGGTTCAGCTCCATGATCGTCTTGATGTAGACGTAGGTCTTACCGGTGCCGGTCTCCATCTCCACGTCGAGGTTCGGCGCGTCCGGCGCCGCCTCGCTGCCCGCGAGCGTGCCGGAGAGCGGCAGCCCGGCCCGCCGCTGCACGGCCCGCACGTTCGACAGCAACCGCCCGGTGACCAGCGGCGCGTTGGCCGGACCGGGCGCGGCATACGGCTGATCGGCGAAACAGTCGACGACCGCGGCCACCGCCTCGGTCTGGAACTGCTGGACCTGAAACTGGAGCCGCACCTGTCACAAGACCTTGACGTCGGTCGACGGCGACAGCACGGCGAAGATCTGCTCGGCGTTGATCCGGGCCGCGTCGTCGGCGAACCCCGAGTCCCGGAAGACCACCCGGCGCGGCCGGCGGGCGGCGATCGCCCGGACCACGTCCTCGGTGATCGCCTCCCGGAAGCAGCCGATCAGCTCGGCGGCCCCGGCCACGAACACCCCGTCCGCGGAGGAGATCGGCAGTCCCGGATCGAGACCGGCGTCCAGCAACACCTGGAACAGCAGATCCTCGCCGGTCCGGTCCGGTTTGACCCGGTCCACCAGGGACGCCAGTTCACTCTGCGGGAGATCGTCGGGCACGTCGGCGAGGTTCGGCGAGTCCAGCCGCAGCACCCGGAAACCCAGATCACCCGCGGCCCCGGCCGCCCGCAGTTCGGCCGCCACGTTCCGCACCCGGGTCAGCCCGATCTCGAAGATCGACCCGAGCCCGTTCTCGGCGACCGGCAGCGGCTCCGGAATCTGCACGCTGATGAAACGGCGGTCGCCACCGTCCGCCCGGTTCTGCGCGAGCACGGCGTGGGCGGTGGTCGCACTGCCGCCGAAGAAGTCCAGCACGATGTCGCCGTCATCGGGCCGGCCGGCCAGCTGCAGGATCCGTTGCAGCAGCTCGACCGGCTTCACCGAGTTCAGCACGTTGGCGGTGTGCTCGAACGGGACGTACCGCAGCAGGCTCCGCTTGGCGTCCTGGGTGTGCCCGACCTCGCCGTAGAACCACAGCGTCTGCGGGGTGCGCCCGGCCGACACCTCGGACAGGAACCGTTTCACCGCCGGAGAGTTGTCGCCACCGCTGCCCCACCAGATCCGGTTGTCCGCGTTCAGCTCGTCGAACCGCTGCCGGGAGATCCGCCAGTAGCTGCCGCGCGGTGGCCCCTCGATGAGCCGGCCGGACGGGGTGGTGATCGGGTAGACACCGGCGTCGTACCGGTTGCGGGCCGACATGTTCTCCGGTTTCCACGGCCCGCGCGGGTCGCTGTCCGGATTGCGGTACCGCGCCTCCATCTCGGCGGTCCGGGCCAGCGGGCGCGGCTGCCAGCGTTCCCGATTCCGGGCGAACACCAGAATGTAGTCGTGGTCCTCGGAGAACCACCGGGCCGAGTTCTTCGGCGCGTACACCTTCTGCCAGACGATCTGGGCGACGAAATTGCGCTCGCCGAAGATCTCGGCACAGATCTTCCGCAGGTTGTCGACCTCGTGGTCGTCGATCGAGATGAAGATGACCCCGTCGTCGGACATCAGGTTCCGGGCCAGCGCCAGCCGCGGATACATCATGCTCAGCCAGTTCGAATGGAACCGGCCGCCCGACTCCGGATTGGCCACCAGCGGTATCCCGGCCGCGTCGACCTGCCCGGACCCGGCCAGATATCCGGCCCTGGTCTGCGAGAAGTCGTCGTCGTAGAGGAAATCGTTTCCGGTGTTGTAGGGCGGATCGATGTAGACCACCTTGATCCGCCCGAGGAACGACTCCTGCAACAGTTTGAGCACATCCAGGTTGTCGCCCTCGATCAGCAGATTGCGGGTGGCGTCGAAGTCCTCGGACTGCTCCCGCCGCGGCCGCAGGGTCCCGGTCGCCGGTTCCCGCGCTGCCCGCTGCGCCCGGCGCTTTCCCGGCCAATCCAGCTGATAACGCTCCGGCGCGCCCTCCGCGACCTGATCCCCGAGATGCCGCCTGAGCAGGTCGAAGTCGATGACCCGGGCCGGTCTGCCGGACGCGTCCGCCACCTCGGTCACCGCGGCCGGGAACAACTCGGCGAGCCGGTCGACGTCAGGCGTCGCCGGATCGGGACTCGTCAGTTTCTCCACGGAGCCGTCCCAGGTGGTCCTACGGGTCCTAGGTGCTGGAAACCAGCACCCTACCGCCCTTCGACGACAAAAACCCATTCCCACCACCAAAACCCTTTTTTCGGTACGACCAGAAGGGCACTGTGGCTACCCCGCGACGTTCCCCCGGCGCCCGACCGAAACGCGACCGCCGGGCTGGATGCGGTGGCCCCTGGCACGGCTGTGTCATGATCAGGCATCGATTCCACTCGACGGGGTTTGGTGGATGTCTCCCTTCCTGAAACGCACCCTTTCCATGGCCGCGCTCATCCCGGCCCTTCTCGTCGGCACGACCGGACCTGCGGTCGCCGCCACCAACTCGCTCACCATCACCGCGATCAGTCGCTCCGGCGCCAAGCTCTCGCTCTGGACCACGGTCATCAACCTGGAGAGCAGCCGGGAGTATTCGATCCGCACCGGCACGAAGCGCACCCTGCCCAAGGGGAACTACTCGGTCCTGGCGGCCATCACCACCGGCAACACCACCACCCTCGGTGGCCGCACGGTGAAGGTGTCCGGGGCGGCGAAGCTGACCCTCGACGCCCGGTACGGCAAGCGGGTCGACATCGCTCTGAGCCCGGCGGTGAACCGGATCGGCCATGACGTCACAGCCGAGATCTGCAGCGACAACGCCGAGGTCGGCATCTCGCTCAGTCCCGGCTCGACGCTCTACGCCATCCCGACCGCGTCCAAGAAGATCTCCTTCGCGGCGATGGCCACCTGGTACGACCCGGACGGTGTCGCCGACGACTTCGCGGTGCTGCACCGGACGACCGGCGTGCCGAGCAACCCGAGTCGTACCTTCTACCAGTCCAAGCTCGGCACCACGACGGTGGAGAGCCGGCGCGGACCGACCGGCACCCCGTACAGCGAGGTCGCCATCCAGCCGACGTCCGACGGCTGCGGCAACCGCATGTACGCCGGACTGTGGAGCCTTGACAGGCCGAACACCGCGAAGATCCACTTCTCACCCGGCAGCTGGGAGATCCGCGGCTTCTTCCCGAGTTACGGGACGAACGGCGACTACCACTCCCTGGGCGAGCAGTCCGCGCACCGTGCCATCGTGGCCGGGCGCTCCTCCTTCGTCCGCTTCGGCGGCGCCTCGTGGGGACCGGGCTACCAGCTGCCGGTGACCTACCAGGGCCGGATCATCTACCCCCTGGACGACATGTTCCAGGACCCGGGGTTCAACGAGCTGTACCGCAACTACAACTACATCGCCGGTGACCGGGCGAAGGCGACCCTCACCTTCGGTGGCAAGGTCGTGAAGACGGCGTACGACACCGGCTTCGGTCAGTACCAGCCGTCGCTGGAGTACCGGGTCAAGAAGGCCGGCTGGTACACGCTGACCAACACCGCGAGCCGGCACTACCCGGGGGCCACCTTCCAGAGCGGGATGCTCTCGACCGGGGCCGCCGTCACCTTCCGGTTCTACGCCAAGCCGAACACCAGCGTGCTCTCCCAGGCCGCCACGATCCAGCACATGCCGACCGGTCTGAACGGCTACAACCGGGCCAAGCCGGGCAGCGTCACGAACGTGGCGCTCAAGCTCAACCGCTACATGCTCGTGGGCGACCTGAAGCGGGGTCCGAACCCGACACTGAAGTCCCTGACCACCAAGGTGTCCTTCGACGGCGGCAAGACCTGGAAGTCCGTCCCGGTCAAGAAGATCAACGGCGTGTGGGCCGCGGTCGTCACCAACCCGGCTTCGGGTGCGGTCTCGATCCGGACCCGGGCCACCTACACCAACGGCGGTTACACCGAGGCCGGCATCCAGCGGGCCTACGCCATCGGCTGATCGTCGAGTGGTGGCCCGGCTCAGGCCGGGCCACCACTTCACGGGTGCGACGCGCGCAGCGTCATGCCGCCGCGGATCAGGGCGCCGATCGCGTAGCCGAGCAGCAGCACGCCGACGCCGGTACCGACCACCTCGCCCGGGGACACCGTCGACACCATCCCGGTGATCAGCCCGGCCAGCGCGGTGACACAGACCAGACCGGCGAGGATTCGCAGGGCCGGGTCACGCAGCACCGGGGCGAGCGGCCAGAAATGGATGCCGACGACCCCGCCGACGAGCACCGGAATGTACTCGGACCGCTCGGTCACCGCGAGCAGCACCGCGCCGAACCCGGCAGCCGCCAACTCCGCCGCGAAGATCACCAGGTACTTCCGGTCGGTGACGGCGTCCCGGGACAGCGGTCCCCACGCCCGGGCCTGAACAGCCAGTGCACCGCCCGCACCGGCTGTGATCAGGGCGGCGACACTGCCGGCCACCAGGAGGGCACCCCATGGTGGCTCGGACTCCGGCACGCTCAGCCAGATGGTCGCGAAGATCCCGAGGTACAGCGCCGTGAGCCCGGCCCGCCGCCGAGCATCCGCCAATGCCGTCACCAGTGGTTCTCCTTCCACAGCCCCCGTCATGACCGCCCCGCGGGCAGTCCAGCGATTATCACGAATGGTTACGCACCGCAGGCCCCCGCGGATGTGCCGACTCGTTCCGGACACTGTCGACCCCAAGAAAATACTGGCGGAGAGTGAGCGGACGGAAAGGGCCCGGGCGATGCCCGGGCCCGATTGTTCCGGCGTCGACGCCGGGACGTCATCGCTCGCAGTCGACCACCGTGTCGAGGGCGTCTCCCTGGCACTCGTCGCCGCGCACCGACTGGTCGCCGCCGTTCACCTGGTCGGCGTACCGGCGACCGTCCTCGTCCGAGAAGATCAGGTCGTCGCCGCCGTCACCGTAGATCTGGTCGGTGCCGCTGCCGCCGTTGAGGAAGTCGTCACCGGCACCGCCGCGCACGATGTCGTTCCCGCCGAGACCGCTGATGTAGTTCTTCGCGCCGTTGCCGGTCAGCCGGTCGCTACCGGCACCGCCGATGATGTTCTCGACGTCGGCGCCGACGGTGTCCCGCTCGCCGTACTGGCCGTCGTCGCCGGTCACCCCGTCGAGGTCGACCGAGACGCCGCGGGTGTGTGACTCGTATCCGACGGTGTCCACCCCGGGGCCGCCGAGCAGCACGTCCGACGCGACGCCGTCACCGGTCCACTCGCCGGAGAGGCCGTCGTCGCCGGAGCCGCCCTCCAGCCGGTCGGTGCCCTTCTCGCCGGAGAGGTCGTCCCGGCCCGGACCGCCGTACAGCCGGTCGGCGCCGTCGAAGCCGAACAGGGTGTCGTCGCCGTTACCGCCGTAGAGCCGGTCGTCGCCCCACATCCCGTACAGCCCGTCGTCGCCGTCGCCGCCGTTCAGCACGTCGTCGCCGGTGTAGCCGTTGATCACGTCATCGCCGCCGAGGCCCCAGATCCAGTCGCCGCCGTCGCCGCCGTCGAGCCGGTCACCGCGGGGGCCGCCGTAGAGCCGGTCCCGGCCCAGGCTGCCGTCGGCGGTCATCGGCAGGTCGCTGCGGTTGACGACCGTGTCGTTGCCGTAGCCGACCAGGACCCGCACCCGGACCGGCGTCTTGCCGGTGGTGCAGCGGACCTTGGTCTTGTCACCCTTGACCGCCTTGCAGCCCTTGCCGACCTTGACCGCGAACCGGTCGTCGATCGTGACCGTGTTGCCCGACCTGGTGACGACCACGCGATTGGCATGACTCGTGGTGTCGCTGTACCGGACCACGTCGGTGCCGACCACCGACGCGACACCGGTGGCGGCGGCCTGAGCGGGCGCGGCGAAGGCGGCGCCGGCCGAGATGACGAGGACGGTGAGGCCGGTACGGGCCAGCGCACGTCGCAAGTGGATCAACCCCGTGTGGATTCGGCGGTGACGACTCACCGCGGACGGCACATGATAGAACGCCGTCGTATCGACGTCACGTGATCATTCCGCCGACGCCTGATGCCTATTCCCGGGGCTGCGGGGTCAACCGGCGCCACAACCAGGACGGGAACACGCTCAGCCCGGAGCCGAAGGCGCTCTGCAGGAACAGATCGGTGCCGATTCCGACGCTGCCGGGGGCGTGCCGGACCACGTGCAGCATGTGCCGGGCACCGCCGCGGCGGCCGGTCAGTTTGAGGGCGACACCGAGGGCCAGTTCGGCGCGGAGTGTGTTGGCGTGGGTGTCGCCGAGGACGGCCCGGAAACCGTGGAACGCCCCGGCGAAGTGCTCGGCCGCGTCGCTGGTGCGGTGCGCGCGGGCGGCGGCGAAACCGAGCACCATCTCGGCCCGGAAACGGGCGGGATGCTCCGGCCCGAACCGGTCGAGCACGTCCTCGCGTACCCGCTGAAGGGTGTTGCCCAGGCGACCGAGCGCGGTGAGCGACTCGCCGTGGGCGACCGTCAGGGCGAGGGTCGTGCTGTGCCGCGGGCCGTGCGTGCCGGTCCAGCGTTCGCGAAGGTCGGCCAGGTCGGCTTCGATCTCGGCCCAGACCGGCCGGTCGTCGCGCGGGTCCGCGAGCGGCGGGGTGAGCCGGGCGTCGATCAGGATCCGGACCGCCTCGGTCACGCTCGCGTGGTCCGGCGATTCGGCGGCGGCGATCACCCGGGCGGCCCGGCGGCGGGCCGCCATCTGGGCGCCGTCCTCGATCTCGGTACGGGCCAACTCCAGCCGGGCGGTCTGTACCCGGTCGAACATCGAGTGCCGGATCTCGTACCGGTCGATGAACTCGGCCAGGCCACGACGGGCCTCGTCGTGCTGCCCGCGCAGCCGCCGCGACCGGAGGAACGGCAACTCGGTGCCGTCTTCGGCCCGCAACAGCGTCCACAGATGCTCGGCCCGGCCGGTGTCACCGAGTTCGTCGAGAAGCTCGGCGAGCAGGAGCCGGGCCCGGTGCCGCAGAGCCGGATCGGTGGCGAGCGGCACGGCCCGGTCGGCGTAGTCGCGGGCCTCGTCCAGCGCCCCCACGACCCGCATCAGCTCGGCCGCCTCGACCAGCACCGCCGGATCGTCGAAGTGCCGTTCGGCCAGTTCACGATGGTGTGGCGCGGTCAGGACCGGCTCACGCAGGGTGATCACCCGGCGATGCAGGCGATCCACAATGGCCAGCGGCAGGTCGGGCCGCCCGGCGAGGCGGTCCGCATGGCGGTTGACCAGGAACGACTCGGCCGGATCGGACCACGGATGGTCGATGACGGCGTCGGCGAGCCGCCGGGCCAGGGCGGTCCAGTCGACAGGCGGCAGGTACTGCCGGGCCGTGTCACGGACCACGGCGTGCACCTGGAGGGCGCTGTCGACCGGGGTGGCCAGCAGTTCCCGCTGTAGTTCGTCGACCGCCTCCTCGGCGCCGGGCCGGCCGAGCAGCAGCCGCAATACCCCGGACGGCAACGCCGCCGGCGAGCTGAGCGAGGAGTACCGCAGCACCCGGGACGCCGCCTCGCCGAGACCGTCGAACCTGTCGCGGAGCAGCACGGTGAGCGGTGCCGGGACGTCGGCGAGCCGGTCGGTGAGGTCGGCCGGGCCGAGTTTGCGCAGCGCCAGGCCGGCCAGCCGGAGGGCCATCGGGTGTCCGCCGAGAACCGCGAGGAGGTCCGGGTCGTCACTGCCGAGCAGTTCGGCGGCGTCGGCGTCGGTCATCGGCCCGAGTTCCAGGACCGGCGCCGGTACGCCCGGCACGCGGCTGGTGATCAGGACGGTACGCAGCCGCCGCCCGGCCGCACGCACGACGAGCCGGTCGACGATCTCCTCGGTGATCGCCGGGATGTCGTCGATGATCAGCAGCGTCGGCTCGGACTCCCGGGCCACCCGCTCGGCGAAGGCCTGCACGACGTCGTCGACAGGTGGGTTCCCCATCCGGGCGCGCAACCCGGCGGCCAGGGTGGCGGCCAGTTCGTCCGGATCGGCGCTGCTCCCGGCCAGGCTGACCGTCCACGTGCCGGGTGGCGCACTGGCGGTCGCGAGCGCGGACTTGCCGATTCCCGGTGGCCCGGTGAGCACGCACACCCCGCTCTCGGCGAGCGCGGTGCGCAGTTCGCGCAGTTCGTCCTGGCGTCCGATGAACACCCGCAGGAAGATACCGAGGTCCGGCCCGGTTCGCTCAGGTGGCTCTCCGGGCCGTTACCAACATGATCCGTAACCGCCCGTCCGCTTCATCGGACGGCCGACACCTGCGGCGACCGTCGCGCTCGAACCGGGTCGCGCTTCCACATAGGTGGGCGATAGGCTGCGGAAACTCCTACGGGGATCTTGGAGTTCGCCATGATTCAGAAGACTGCCAGTCGACTCGCGCTCTCGGCCGCCACCGTGCTGGCCGCAGCGGCCGTCGTCGTCCTCCCGACCACTCCGGCGCTCGCCGCCACCGACACCGTCATCCCGACCGGGACCCTCAGCCCGGCCGGCGGCTCGGCCCTCAGCGGCATCGTGACGCTGCGGATCGACAGTCCCGACACCGACATCGCCGAAGTCACCTTCAAGGACATCCTCGGCCGGGAACTCGCCACGGCACACCAGGCCCCATGGACCACCACCTGGGACACCCGCGGGCTGCCGGAGCGCTCCTGGGTGTCGGTCGGCATCCGGGACCGGGCGGGCAACCACGGGTCGGCGTGGGGCGACTACCTGATCAACCCGGCCGGCCCCGCCGTCTCGTCGTTCACCCCCGCCGCGGGCACTCTGGTCCGCGGCACGGTGCGCACCACGGTGAAGGCCACCGACCCCAGCGGCATCCCCCACGCGTACGTGGAAGGACCCGGGACGAGCGATGGCGGTCTCGTCGGCACCAGGCCGTCGTACACCTTCACGCTCAAGCCGAAGGCGCAGGGCCCGTTCACCTTCCAGTGGACGCTCATCGACGGCGGGGGTACCCGGACGGTCCTCAAGCGCACGGTGATCAACGACACCGTCCGGCCGACGGTCCGGGTCACCAAGGCGCCGAAGAAGGGCGCGAAACTGACGAAGGCCGTCAAGATCACCGCCGCGGCGGCCGACCGATACCGGGTCGCCCGGGTCCAGCTGCTGGTCAACGGCAAGGTGGTGGCCACCGACACGAAGGCCGGGTACACCTTCACGCTCAATCCGAAGCGGTACGGCAAGAAGTTCACGGTGCAGATCCGGGCGTACGACCGGGCCGGAAACGTCACCACGACGAGCCGGGTGACCTACCGCCGCTGACTCCGGGGTTGACCTCAATTCAAGTTGAGGTCCTACCGTCGTCCTCGTTGGCCGCGAGGGCGAGGGAACCAGTGTTGAGCAGCATCGATACCACGGTGGGGGACCGGCTGAAGGATGCCTTCCGCCGGTACCCGACGGGGGTCGCGGTGATCGCCGCGGGCGGGCCACGGGGGCCGGTCGGGCTCACCGCGTCCAGCGTGGCCTCGGTTTCGGTGGATCCGCCGGCACTCTCGTTCTCGGTGATGGGGAGCCGTTCGGCGCGGGCGATCCTGGCCGCGCCGAGCTTCACCGTCAACCTGCTCGGGCCGGAGCATGCCGGTCTGGCCCGCGACTTCGCCCGCCCGGGCGGGCCGCGATTCACCCCGGAACAGGGCTGGGATCTGCTGCCGACCGGCGAACCGTTCCTGCCCGGCGCCCAGGCCGGCCTGCGGGCCACGCCGCTGCGACTGGTGCCGGTCGGCGACTCGACCGTGGTCATCGCCACGGTTCTCGAAGTGCTGCTCGGCCCGGCCCGCGGACGGCTCGTGCACCACGACCGCGAGTTCCACACCCTTCACGGAGACGAGATCTGATGCGACTGCCCCGCCTGCTCACCCCGCGTACCGTCGTGAGCGCCCACTGCGACCTGCCGTGCGGCGTCTACGACCCGGCCCAGGCCCGGATCGAGGCCGAGTCGATCAAGGCGATCGCCGAGAAGTACCGGGCGAACGAGGACCCGGAGTTCCGCACCCGGGCTCTGATCATCAAGGAGCAGCGGGCCGAGCTGGTCAAGCACCACCTGTGGGTGCTGTGGACCGACTACTTCAAGGCGCCGCACTTCGAGAAGTACCCGCAGTTGCACCAGCTCTTCAACGAGGCGACCAAGCTGGCCGGCGCCGGCGGCGCGAAGGGCTCGATCGACCCGGCGGTCGCCGACCGGCTGCTCGGCAAGATCGAGGAGATCACCAAGATCTTCTGGGAGACCAAGCAAAACTGACATGCGTACGGCCGGAAAGTTCCCGCAGCTCTCGGAGCTGCGGGAACGCTGCCCCTTCATGAGCATCAGTTACCGCGTCGTGGCGGCCGCCCAGCGCGGTGACCGGCAGGCTCGGGAGCAACTCGCCCGCGACTACCTGCCGCTGGTCTTCAACGTGGTGGGCGGGCGCGGCAGATCCACGCCCAACCGGGTGGTGCTCGCCCTCTGGTGGCAGGAGGCGGCCAGCCGAGTCCATTGTGGCGCAAGCGGATCGATCGACACCTCAGAGAGTGCCGGCAACGGCGCCTTCCAGACCGGTGAGTTCAACGCCCGGTGCGTACGATCCGCGGGCGGCAGCGGACGGCCCGACTACCGGGTGGCGGCGTGCCAGGTCGCCGACCCGGAGACCGGCCTGACCTGGCAGCGCACCACCTCGAAGGAGATGACCGCGGCGCAGGCCACCGCGTACTGGGCTGGTACTGGACGTCCGACCGGTCGGACCCGGAACCGGACCGGCGGTGGGCGCTCAATTACGACGACGGTTACACGAACTACCGCGAGATCGACACCGGGTACGCCCACTGCGTGCGCTGAATCAGGGCCTGGGCGTTCCCGACCAGGATGCGGTAGTCGGCCTGCTCGGCGATCGTCAGCGCCGCCTCGGCCACCGTCTGCGCCTCGTCGGCCGCCCCGCCCGCCAGCAGTGCCTCGGCCACCCCGATCCCGGCCTGCGCCTCGAAGTACCGATAGCCACTGGCCCGACTGATCTCCAGCGCCGCGCGGAACCGTTCCAGTGCGGCCGTCACCGCCCGTGACCCGAGCAGCGCCGCCCCGAGGGTGTTCAGCACACCGGCCCGCGCCCGCTGGTTGGCCAGTTCCTCGGCGATCCGCATCGCCTCGGTGGCCGCCCCGACCGCGACGTGCCACTCCCCCCGCTGCTGGTAGAGCTGGCTCAACTCGTCCAGCACGGCCATCTGCCCACCCACCTCACCCACCTCCCGGTAGTGAGTGAGCGCCCGGTCGTAACACTCGTAGGCGCCGTCGTAGTCGCCGAGCTGACGCAGCGCCATGCCGAGGTTCGAGCAGTTGGCGATGGCCGACGGCAGCCGGGCCGCGCCCTGATTGGCCTCCATCGCGGCCCGCAGGTGTTGTACCGCCTCACTGAGTCGGCCCTGTTCGGTGCACAGCACACCGAGATCGTTCAGGGTCACCGCCCGGACGTGGGTGAACTCCGGCCCGGACCCGGCGTCGAGGGCCGTCAGGTAGAGCCGCCGCGCCTCGTCGACCAGCCCCAGCTCGGCGTGCACCAGACCGAGGTTGTGCAGCAGGTAGGCGGCGCCGATCGGCCAGCCGCCGTCCCGGGCCGCGTCGACACCCTTGCGATATGCCTCCAGGGCGGCCTGGTGCCGGCCGATCGACCAGTACGCCTGCCCGATGGTCTGGTGCATCGCCGCCTGCGCGTTCCGGTCTCCGGCATCCTCGGCCGCCCGCATGCCGGCGTGCCCCGTGGTGAGCCAGGCCACCGCCTCGCGACGGACGAAGAAGTAGCCGCGCAGCTGGTCGGCGAGCTGCCAGGATCTGGTCCGGTGAGCACCGGCGGACAACTGCTCGACCAGCGCGACCAGCGTGCCGATCTCGTCGTCGAGCCACGACCAGGCGGCGGACAGGTCGTCGAAACACATCGGCGCGGTGTCCAGCTCGGTGGGTAGGCGCACGAACTTCGGATAGACGAGCCGGATCGCCGCCGCGGTGCGGGCGGTGTACCAGTCGGCGAGGCGGCCCAGCGCCACACTCCGGTCGTCGGTGGTGTGGGTGGCCATCCGCTCGCCCGCGTACCGGCGCAGCAGGTCGTGGAACCGGTAGCGGCCCGGCTCGACCGCTTCCAGCATGTTCTCGTCGACGAGCGCGTCGAGGGAACGTTCGGTGGTGCCGGTCTCGTCGGCGAGCAGCGCCGCCACCGCGTCCGCCGAGAAGGTCGGTCCGGGTATCAGCGCCGCCCACCGGAACGCCCAGGCCGGACCGGGTGGTAGCTCCCGGTAGCTCAGGTCGAACGTGGCGGTCACCGCCGCGTCGTCGCCGTCGGCCCCGGCCCGGGTCTCGGCCAGCCGGGACAGCACCTCCTGTGCGCTGCGCCGGGGCCGACCGGCGAGCCGGCTCGCGATCACCCGTAACGCCACCGGCAGACGACCGCAGGCCTCGGCGAGCGCTTCGACGGCGACCGGGTCGTCGTCAGTCGACCGGACGGTCAGCATCGCGACCGCCTCGCCGCTGCTGAGTACCGGCAGGTCGACGAGGGCCGCCCCGGCCAGGTCGGCGCAGTGGTGGCGGCTCGTCACCAGCACCGCGCCGGCGCCCGGCCCGGGCAGCAGCGGTCGTACCTGGGCCGCGTTGCGCGCGTTGTCGAGGATCACCAGGATCCGGCGTTCGGCGAGGAGGCTGCGGTACAGCGCGGACGCCTCACCGGCGTCGGCCGGGATGCCCCGGCCCGGCACACCGAGCCCGCGCAGCAGGCGGGCCAGCGCCTCGGCGTCACCGACCGGCCGCCGGTCGGCGCCCCGCAGATCGATGTAGAGCTGCCCGTCCGGGAAGTCGTCACGGACCGTCTGGGCGGCCCGCAGCGCGAGGCTGGTCTTGCCGACCCCGGGCATTCCGGAGACCACACACGTCACCTGCGGCGCGTCCGTCGGACGGCGGCGCGCCCCGCGCAGCAGACGTTCCAGCCGGGCCAGCTGTTCGGTACGGCCGGTGAAATCCGGCGGCGGCGCCGGCGCCTGCCAGGGCGTCGGGGCGCGGTGCGGCGGCGCCGTCGCGGTTTCCCACTTCCCTTCCAGTACGGCTTGGCGTGCCGCGATCAACTCGGCACCCGGATCGATGCCCAGCTCGTCCGCGAGGCGGCTCTTGACCTGCTCGTAGGCTTCCAGCGCCGCGGCCTGCTGCCCGGCCGCCGCGAGCGCGACCACGAGCCGGGCGTGTAGTGCCTCGTGCCAGTGGTGTCGTGCGGTCAGACGGCGCAGCCGGGGCAGGACCTCCGGCAGGCGGCGCAGCGACTGGCCGAGCCGGGCCAGCTCGATGGTCGCGTCGATCAGCTCGTCGGCGAGCCCGGCCACCAGCGGATGTCCCTGCAACTCGGTCACGTCCTCGGCCGCCTGCGCGCCCCGCCACATGTCGAGTGCCTGGCTGAGCAGGTCGAACGCACGTTGCGGGTCGGTGCCGGAGGCCCGCCGCCAGTCGGCGAGCCGGGCCCGGTACGCCACCAGGTCGAGCTGCTCCTCGGTGGCGTGCAGGCGATATCCACCGGGTGTGCGGCCCAGCATCTCCGGATCGAGGATGCGGCGCAGCCGGCTCACATGGGTCTGCAGCACGTTCGCCGCCGATGCCGGCGCGTCGCCGCCCCACACCGCGTCGATCAGCTCGTCCCGGCTGACCGGGTGATTGGGGGTCAGCGCCAGCCGCGCCAGGACCACCCGGTGTCGGCCGAAGCCGACCGCCGGCCCGTTCTGTTCGGTGCCGGCCGGGCCGGCGCGGAGCACCCCGAGCGGTCCGAGCACCCCGATCCGGACCGGACCGGCCGGCTCGACCTGCTCCTTGACCGGCCGGGCCGCATGTTGTCGTAGTTTCGCCCGATCGGCCGGACCCAGTTGCAGCACCTCGGCGATCGCGTCCAGCGACCGGGCCCGCGGATGACTGCTCCGGCCCTGTTCCAGGTCCCGTACCGCGCCGAGACTCAGCCCGGCGCCCTCGGCTAGTTCCTTCTGACTCAGACCGCTCTCCACCCGCGAGTCGCGGATGAGTCGGCCCAGCTTGACAGCTCCGTCCACAGTGAATCCCCGTCATTCCGGCGGTCGGCGTCGTCGCAGCGTAGTACGGGACCGGTACGGGTTTCAGTCCTACAGTTGACCAAGAGCGCCTCCGCCAAGAATTTCTCTCGATCGATCTCCGCACGGGGCTCGAAAAGAGGGAGAAGCGAGATGAAGCGCAGAAGTGGGCTCGGCTTGGCGGCCGTGCTGTTCACGTTCATGTCGGTGCTGGCGGGCGGCGCGCCGGCGCTGGCCGACGACCCGGTCTACGGCGATCCGGCCCTGTCGACGTACCCGGGGCTGGCCGAGGAGCCGGACCCGTCGTACTCGGCGCTCCGGGTCACCACCACCGCGGTCCCCTGCGCCGGCAACGGCAGCGACAAGTCGCCCACCCGGGCCGAGGTGATCAAGCGGGCCAAGTCGTGGCTCTCGGTGGATGTGCAGTACAGCCAGAACCGCTGCTACGAGAACCAGTACGGCGACTACCGCACCGACTGCTCCGGTTTCGTCTCGATGGCCTGGGGTCTGGGCGGTTCGGGCAGCAGCCACTGGACCGGCAACCTGCTCGACGACTCGTTCGTGATCGCCCGCAGCGCCCTGAAGCCCGGTGACGCCCTGCTGCGCTACACCGGAAACCCCTCGCAGAACCACGTGGCCCTCTTCCTGCGCTGGGCCGACGACGACAAGACCCAGCCGGTCGTGATCGAGCAGACCGGCAGCCGGGACACCATCCAGCGCACGTGGTCGCAGAGCAACGCGGCCAACTACACCCCGGTCCGCTACGACAACATCCAGGAGCCGGCACCCGCGCCCACCACGCCGAAGTCCCGGATCGGGGTGGTCACCACCGGCGGCACCGCCCTGGTCAAGGAGGGTGGTCTGAGCGCCGGCTGGGTCAACGAGTACAGCGGCGTGCAGCAGGTCGAGGTCGAGGGTGACCGGATCGGCGTGCTCACCACCGGCGGCACCGCCCTGGTCAAGGACGGCGGCCTGAGCGCCGGCTGGGTCACCGAATACACCGGCGTCAAGCAGATCGCGCTGGCCGGTAACCGGATCGGCGTGCTGACCACCGACGGCCGGGCCCTGGTCAAGGACGGCGGCCTCAGCGCGGGCTGGGTCACCGAATACACCGGTGTCAAGCAGATCGTCTTGGCCGACGACCGGATCGGCGTGCTCACCAACGCGGGTGTCGCCCTGGTCAAGGAGGGCGGCCTGAGCGCCGGCTGGACCACCCAGTACACCGGCGTCCAGCAGATCGCCCTGGAGTACGACCGGGTGGGTGTCCTCACCACCGGCGGCACCGCGCTGGTCAAGGAGGGCAGCCTGCACGCCGGCTGGGTCAACGAGTACAGCAACGTCAGTGAGCTCGCCCTCTCCGAGAACCGGATCGGCGTGCTCGTCGCCACCGGGACCGCCCTGGTCAAGGACGGCGGCCTGAGCGCCGGCTGGGTCAACGAGTACAGCGGCGTGCAGCAGATCGCGCTGGCCGGCGACCGGATCGGTGTCCTCACCACGGCCGGGGTGGCCCTGGTCAAGGAGGGCGGACTGAGCGCGGGCTGGGTCAACGAGTACAGCGGCGTCAAGCAGCTCGCCCTCAGCTGACCACCTCTCCTGATCCGGCGGCGGCCCGGAGCCTCCCGAGCTCCGGGCCGCCGCCCTCACTCCCGGAAAGGGACCCCTCCATGCATCAGCGCACCCTTCGATGGGCGGCCGGGCTGTGCGCCGCGGCGACCGTCCTACTCGGATCTCCGGCTCAGGCGGACACCTGGGACGAACCGGGCGCGACCGGCGGGCAGGTGTCGGCCGCACAGGTCGAGGCGCTCGCCCTGACCGCCAAGCCCTGCGCCTCCGGTGGGGCGACCGACGCCGACGCGGACGTCGCCTCGGCCGTTCGTCCCGACATGAACGGGCCGCGGATGGGCAGCGCGGTCAACGCGTACCGGATCTCCTGCGCCCGGGCCATCACCAAGGCGGTCTATTCGGCCGGGCTGACCGAGCGGGCCGCCGTGATCGCGGTGACGACGGCCATCACCGAGACCACTTTGAACAACTGGAACGGCGGCGACCGGGACAGCGTCGGCCTCTTCCAGCAGCGGCCGTCGCAGGGCTGGGGCGACGCGGACGACCTGATCAAGCCGGCCTACGCCACCAAGCAGTTCCTGAACGCGATGATCCGCAAGTACCCGAACGACGCGTGGAAGAGCGGTGACATCGGGGCCATCTGCCAGAAGGTGCAGGTGTCGGCGGTTCCGGACGCGTACGCCAGGGAGGTCCACGACGCCCGGCTGATCGTCGACAAGTTGTGGCCGCCGTCGCAGCCGCCGTCGTCGGAGCCGCTGCCGCGGATCGGTGTCCTGATCACCAACGGCACCGCTCTGGTGAAGGAGGGCAGCCTCAGCGCCGGCTGGGTCAACGAGTACAGCGGCGTGCAGCAGGTGGTGGTCGACGGCGACCGGGTCGGCGTACTCACCACCGACGGCCGGGCCCTGGTCAAGGAGGGCGGCCTGAGTGCCGGCTGGACCACCCAGTACACCGGGGTCAAGCAGCTCGCGCTGGCCGGCGACCGGATCGGCGTGCTCACCACGGCCGGGACCGCCCTGGTCAAGCAGGGCGGTCTCAGCGCGGCCTGGGTGAACGAGTACAGCGGCGTGCGGCAGATCGCTCTCGCCGGTAACCGGATCGGCGTGCTCACCACGGCCGGGGTCGCCCTGGTCAAGCAGGGCGGGCTCAGTGCCGGCTGGGTCACCGAGTACAGCAGCGTGCAGGAGTTGGCGCTCAGCGGTGACCGGATCGGTGTCCTCACCACGGCCGGGGTCGCCCTGGTCAAGGACGGCGGCCTGAGCGCCGGCTGGGTCACCGAATACAGCAGCGTGCAGCAGATCGCGCTGGCCGGCGACCGGATCGGCGTGCTCACCACGGCCGGGACCGCCCTGGTCAAGCAGGGTGGACTGAGCGCCGGCTGGGTCACCGAATACGGCAATGTCCGGCAGATCGCACTGGCCGGGGACCGGATCGGCGTGCTGACCGGGACCGGCGTGGCCCTGGTCAAGGACGGCGGGCTGAGCGCCAGCTGGATCAACGAGTACACCGGGGTCCAGCAGCTCGCCCTCAGCTGACCCCCGGAACCGTGCGGCGGCCCGAACCCCCCGGGCCGCCGCACGACCCTATCTCCCCTCGGGGAAGTCCTTGACGTCTTCGTATCCGGCCGGGGCGGGCGGCTCGACGGGCGCGTAGATCACCCGGATCACCCCGGTCGGGAAGGCCTCGGTGGCGAGCACCTTCAGATGCTGGACCGGAGCGCCGTCGACGAACAGTTTGTCGCCCTTACCGGCCGCGACCGGATGGATGAGCAGCCGCAGCTCGTCGATCAGCCCGGCGGCGAGCAGCTGGTGCACGACGTCGAGCGAACCGGGGATCAGGATGCCCTTGATGCCGTCGTCGGCCTTCAACGCCCGGACGGCGTCGGTCAGCTCGCCGTCGATGAGTTCCGAGTTGCGCCAGGTGAACTTCAGGTCCTGCCGGGACGCGACCACCTTGCGGGTGTCGCCGAGCTGCTTGGCGAACGGCGCGTCGTCACCACCGGCGGCCTCCCGCTCCGGCCAGGCGCCGGCGAAGCTGTCGTACGTGTTCCGGCCGATCAGCAGCACGTCGGAGGTCTCGTAGTCCTCGGTGACCGCGCGACCCATGTTCTCGTCGAAGTAAGGGAAGTGCCAGGCCGGGTCGATCTCGGCGACGCCGTCGGCGGAGATGAACAGGGTGGAGATGACCTTTGCCATGGTGGCGGCCCCTTCGTGTCGGTGGTCTCGGTCAAGTAGACCGGGCCACCGACACGAACTCATCGGTCCCGCGAAAAATCAGGGCGGAGCGAATCAGGGCAGGGCGTTGAGGAACGGCTCGTGGCTGCTCTTGAACTCCCAGTTGTAGAACCGGTCCCAGTTGATCGACCAGGTCATCAGGCCACGGAAGTCCGGGTTGAGACCGCTGCGCGGCGTGTAGCCACCACAGGTCTGGCCCTTGACCAGGCAGTTCACCGCCTGCTGGACGGCGGCCGGAGCGACGTAGCCGTTGCCCGCGCTGACCGAGCTGGGCGCACCGAACGCGATCTGGTCCTCACGCAGCCCCGGGAACACGTTGGCGGTGTTGCCCGCGACCGGGAAGCCGGCCAGCAGCATGTCGGTCATCGCGATGTGGAAGTCGGCGCCACCCATCGAGTGGTACTGGTTGTCCAGACCCATGATCGAGCCGGAGTTGTAGTCCTGGACGTGCAGCACGGTGATGTCGTTGCGCAGCGCGTAGATGACCGGCAGGTACGACCCGGCGCGCGGGTCCTGTCCGCCCCACGGGCCGGAACCGTAGTACTGGTAGCCGAGCTGGACGAAGAACGTCTCCGGGGCCATCGTCAGCACGAATCCGGCGCCGTACCGGGTCTTCAGCGACTTCAGCGCGCTGATCAGGTTCACGATGACCGGGGTGGTCGGGTTCTTGAAGTCGGTGTCACCGGTGTTCAGCGACAGCGAGTGGCCCTCGAAGTCGACGTCGACGCCGTCCAGCCCGTACTTGTCGATGATCGCGCTGACCGAGCTGACGAACTTGTCCCGGGCCGCGGTGGTGGTGAGCTGCACCTGGCCGTTCTGGCCGCCGATGGAGAGCAGCACCTTCTTGCCGGCCTGGCGCTTCGCCTTGATCGCGGCGATGAACTGGGCCTCGGTCTCGACGCCGGGGCACTCGGTGGCCGGGCAGAGCGTGAACCGGATGTCACCCGAGGTGACGCTGGTCGGCTCGCCGAAGGAGAGGTTGATGATGTCCCACTCGGCGGGCACGTCGGCCATCTTCAGGTAACCGGCCCCGTTGGCGAAGCTGGCGTGCAGGTAGCCGATGAGCGCGTGCTTCGGCAGGCCACCGACCGGGATCGGGGTGCTGGGCGAGGTCGACGGGCTCGGGCTGGTCGACGGCGAAGTCGACGGCGACGGGCTCGCGGAAGAGGAGGGGGAGGTCGACGGCGACGGGTTGGTGGTACCACCGCAGGCGCCGTTGTTGATCCAGACGTCCCACTGGCCGCTCTTCAGGGCCGGGTCCTCGCCCTGGGTCCACCACTTGGCGGTGTAGTTGTTGCCGCCCTTGGAGGCGACGTTGTCCTTGACGTAGACGGTGGAGGAGCTCCAGGCCGGGGCGCAGGCCACGGCGGCGTTGGCGGTGGAGGCGACATGAACGAGAGAGCATGCGGCGGCCAGGGACGCCGCCGTCGCGAGAAGCACTGATCGACGCATGGCTAATTATTAGGACTGTTAACTGTATAAGTAAATAGCGTCGATCGAACCCGGTGGGGCTTCGAGCCGTACTGCAACTAAGGTGGCACCGGTCACGTCGGCCCCAGAGACGGTTGCCTCGGTGTTGCCTGACCGTGGGATCATGCGTGTTCGATGTCGGAGTGGGGCTAGGAGACCGGTTGCGCAAGTCGACGAAACGCCGCCGCACACCGCTGTGGGCCCGGCTCTGTGCCGCCTTCGGCGCCGTGCTCCTCATCGTCAGCGGCGGGACCCTGGTCACCGGCCAGACCCTGATCGCCAAGTACACCAGCGGCATCACCGACGAGAGTCTGCTCGATGACGGCGCCGCCCAGGCCGCGGAGAAGAAGACCGAGATCAAGGGGCCGCTGACGCTCCTGCTCGTCGGCATCGACCCGCGCAAGCCGGAGACGCCGCCGCTGTCCGACTCGATCCTCATCGCCCATATCCCGGCCGACATGAGCACGGCGTACCTCTTCTCGATGCCCCGTGACCTTTATGTGGACATTCCGGCCGACTCGAAGTCGGGCGTCCGGGCACACAGCGGGAAGATCAACTCGGCCATGGCGCTGGGCAGCCAGGTGAACGGCAAGATCGACGTCACGAACGGCTTCAAGCTGCTCTCCAAGACGGTCCGCAACTACACCGGGATCGAGCAGTTCGACGCCGCGGCGATCATCAACTTCGGCGGCTTCAAGGACATGGTCGAGGCGCTCGGCGGCGTGTCGATGGTCATCGACATGGACGTGAAGTCGGAGCACCTGACGCCGGAGGGCAAGCAGCGGCCGCGTAAGGCGAGCTGCCCGGTCACCTCCAGCTGCGACCACCCGTACACCGGGCCGCAGGCGTACTACAAGAAGAGCACCAAGCCGGTCCGGCTCCAGCCGTGGCAGGCGCTCGACTACGTCCGCCAGCGGTACCCGAACGCCGGCGTCCCGATGAGCGACTACGACCGCCAGCGGCACCAGCAGCAGTTCATCAAGGCGATGGCCAAGGAGGCGATGAGCAGCGGCGTCGTCACCGACGTCGGCAAGATGACGAAGATCCTGGACGCGGCCGGCAAGTCGCTGACCTTCGCCGGCGGCGGCAACAGCCCGATCGAGTGGGCGCTGGCGCTCAAGGACGTCAACGTCGACGACATGGTCACGATCAAGCTGCCCGGTGGCGGCAAGTTCCAGAACCCGTCGAACAACACGGGCTACCTGGGCGAGGAGTTCCGTCCGGCGTCCACCGCCGACGACTTCTTCAAGGCGGTCAAGGAGGACCGGGTCGCCCAGTTCCTCATCGACAACCCGGGCATCGTGAACATGGACAGCTAGACCTGATCGAACAGATCTGGGACACAGCGATGGGGCGCCGCGATTGCCGCGGCGCCCCATCGTCGTTCCATACCGAGGGTCAGGCGCGGGCCCACTTCTGGTTGGCGCCGCCGGTGCAGTCCCAGAGCACGAGCTGGGCGCCGTTGCCGGCGTTCCAGCCGGAGATGTCGACGCACTTGTTGGCGGAGATGTTCACCAGGTCGCCGGCGCCGGAGAGGGTGAACCGCTGGACCGGGTTGCCATTGCAGGTGACCAGCTGGATCGGGGTGCCGTTGGACAGCGCACCACCGGCCGGGTCCATGCACTTGCCGAGCGCGCGCAGCGTGCCGTCACCGTTGAACGTCCACTGCTGCGCACCGGTGCCGTTGCAGTCGTACATCTGCAGGCGGGCGCCGTCGTTGGGCGTACCACCGGGGATGTCGATGCATTTGCCGTTGAAGTTGCTCTTCAGGGCGTTGCCGCCGGCCGGGGGCGGTGTGGTCGAGTCGTTCCAGGCCGAGACGCGGACCCAGTCGACCAGCATGGTCTGCGGGAACGAGGTGGAGGCGTCCGGGCTGCCCGGCCAGTTGCCGCCGACGGCGACGTTCAGGATCAGGAAGAACGGGTGGTCGAAGACCCACTGACGGCCGCCGAGCGAGGCCGGGGTGACCCGGAAGTACTCACTGCCGTCGAGGTACCAGACGATCAGATTCGGAGACCATTCGACGGCGTACGAGTGGAAGGCGTCCCCGAGCGGCGCGGAGAGGGTCCGGCTGCCACCGATCGAGCTGCCGCCCGAGTAGCCGGGGCCGTGGACCGTGCCGTACAGCTTGTTCGGCTCCTTGCCGACGTTCTCCATGATGTCGATCTCGCCGGACTGCGGCCAGCCGACGCTGCCCAGGTTGTCGCCGAGCATCCAGAACGCCGGCCAGATGCCCTGGCCCTTCGGCACCTTGATGCTGGCCTCGAACCGACCGTAGCGCTGGGTGAACTTGCCCGAGGTGAGCAGCCGGCCCGAGGTGTACTGGCACGTGCCGTACCAGCACTGGTAGTTGGCCGGGTTCTCCTTGCGGGCGGTGATCGCGAGGTGGCCCTGGCCGTCCTGGCGGACGTTGTTCGTGGAGTTGGTGTAGTACTGCAGCTCGCTGTTGCCGAAGCCGCCACCGCCGACGTCGAAGTTCCACTTCGAACCGTCGACCGCCGCGCCGGCCGCGCCGTTGAACTCGTCGGACCAGGTCACCGGGCCGACCGCGGCGTCCGCCGTGTCGCCCTGGGAGGCGAGGGTCAGGCTGCCGGCCAGCGTTATCGCGACGACGGCGGCGCCCAGCAGAGTGCGTATCCCGCGCATGGGGATCCTCCTGGGGGAGAGGTGCCGATATTGAAAACATTGTTAAGAGTTCGACACTCTTCGGTCAATGGGGACGGGTTCCGGAACCGCCGATAACACCTTCTTCCTGCGCGATCCCGGCACCCGCCGTGCTCACTCTCCGGATTCGCACCATTTCAGCGCCGAAATATGCCGCCGATTAAACAATCGTTAAGGCATTAAGAACGCCAATATGTGGGCTGCGCCACCATTCCTCTTCAGGTTGCGGCGCTCATGTATGTTCGGTGGCGCCGGAGCGGCGGGGGACCCGCTCCGAGCTGCCCAAAAGGCGTTCAGAAACAATTCTTCGGGGAGTCACACAATGACGCCATCAATGTCCGTCAATAGACGTGACATGCTTCGTTATGGCGCCGCCACCGCGGCTGTCGTCAGTGGAGTCGCGGGCGCACAAATGCTCGCGACCCCGGCGGCCGGCAAGGATCCGCGCGACTTCGAACTCGAGTACCGCGGCAAGCGGATCCGGGGCGTGCACGTCGGGGCCGGAGAGGTCCGGTCGCTCGCCCGGGGCCGGTCCCGGTCCCACGAGGTGTGGATCGACGACCGGCGGCTGGCCGTCATGGAGATCGATCTACCGGGCGCGCAGGTCGGGTTCATCAGCGCGATCAACCACTACCAGCCGGTCCTGATCGACACCGGCCGCAACCGGGGTGGGCTGCTCGAACTCACCAAACGCGCGGTCGACGTGCTCGGCGACACCGAACTGACCGCCCTGGCCGGCGTCGGCCATGAGCACGGGAGCTGACCATGGGTGTACGCAAGAACGCGCGTGACCTGACCACCGCCGAGAGAGCCGCGTTCGTCGCCGCCGTGAAGCGGCTGAAGGCGCAGACCACCGGCCGCAACTACGACTGGTTCGTCACCACGCACATCAACTACTTCGCCACGGTCGGCGGGATCCGGTACGCCCACCAGTCCCCGTCGTTCCTGCCCTGGCACCGGCAGTACCTGATCGAGTTCGAGCGGGCGCTGCAGGCGATCGACCCGGCGGTGAACGTGCCGTACTGGGACTGGACCACCGACCGGACCACCAGCGGTGCCCCGTTCACCGCGGACTTCATGGGTGGCAACGGCTCCGGCGGCAACGGCCCGGTCACCACCGGCCCGTTCGCCGGCGCCGCCAACTGGCGCATCACGGTCAGCCCGTCGTCGTCGACATCGCTGCGCCGGGCCATGGGCAACACCACCCTGCCCACGTCGGCCCAGGTCGACTCGGTGCTCAACGTCGCGGCCTACGACGCCGCACCGTGGAACAGCTCGGCCACCGGCGGCATGCGCAACCGGATGGAGGGCTGGCAGACGCCCAATCTGCACAACACGGTCCACGTCTGGGTCGGCGGGCACATGGGTCAGCAGGACTCCCCCAACGATCCGGTGTTCTGGCTGCACCACTGCAACATCGACAGGCTGTGGTCGCGCTGGCAGAACCGGTGGGGTTTCGACAACGGGCACTACGTACCGGCGGCGAACACGTCGGGCGTCATCGACCTGAACGAGACCATGCAGCCGTGGGCGGGCGTCACCCCGGCGACGGTGCTCGATCATCGGGGCACCTACACCTACGCCTGACAGGCCCAGTATTCAGCTAATAGTCCACTGGGGGCGGGTCGTGCCGCTTTACTTACGTTCGTGCACGCTTTGGCCCGTACCCCTGCTGTGGTGGTGGCTGTCGTCCTCGCAGCCGGCGCGGCAGCCACACCGACCGCCGCCGCGCCGGCGCCGCCCCTCTGGGACCACGTCGGTTACGACGCCGAGGACAGTTGGTTCAACCCACGGGAAAACTTGATCACCGCGGCCACGGCGGGCCGGCTCACCGGTAAGTGGTCGGTCCCGCTGCGGTCGGCGGACACGTGCTCGTCGTTCAGCGGCCCGGTCGTGGCCGGCGGTCGGGTCTTCGTCGGGGACCTGGCCGGGATCAGCGCGTACAACGCGACGAACGGTGCGAAACAGTGGAGCTACGACTGGGTCCACTCGAACGACGGCGGCCTCCCGCGGATGGCGGTCGCCGACGGGCTGCTCGTCGTCGGCTACAACGACTGCATGTCGGTCAGCGACCCGAACCCGGCACTGATCGCGCTGGACGTGCGCGACGGCCGGAAACGCTGGTCCAGCGCGAACCCGCCGCCGGTCGGAAGCATGGTCGTGGACAAGGGCGCGGTGTTGGTCTCCGGCACCGACGTCAACGGCGACTCGGACACCGTCGCCTACCGGGTACGCGACGGCCGGCAACTGTGGAAGGCGCCGGGACGACGGGTCGGCGGGTCGTCCGCGAACGGTGTCGTGGCGGGGTACGCGGCGGACGGCACGAAGGCGTTCGACATCGTCACCGGGGCGGTGCGATGGAGCGTGAAACGGCGTCTCGCCACCGAGGCGGCTACCCCGGTCAGTGACGTCTTCTACGCCGCCGACGACAAGGAACACCTGGTCGCGGTCAACGTCAAGGACGGCTCGGCACGGTGGACGGCGCCCGGCCCGACCTCGTTGATCGCCGCCGACGGGACCCGGGTCTACCGGTCCGACGGTGAGGCGGTCGCGGCTCTGGACGCCCGCACCGGCAAGCAGGTGTGGCGGCGGGCCCTGTCCCGGTACGCCGGGCAACCCGTGGTGGCCGGAGGTGTCGTGTACGCCGGGGGGATCGCGCTGGACGCCGCCCGCGGCACGGTGCTGCCCGGAGTGCCGCCGCTGGGTGGTGATCTCGTGGTGACCGGTGGGGTGCTCTACCAGTCGAACGAGGGATCGCTGAGCGCGTACACGATCAGCGGCTCCGGAAGATCCGCAGGAAGAACAGGAACACGTTGAGGATGTCGAGGAAGATCGAGGCGGCCAGCAGCGGCGCCGAGTCGATGTCCCGGGAGCGGCGCAACCGCTGGAAGTCGAACATGATGAAGCCCGCGAAGATCACCAGGCCGAGCACGGAGTAGATCAGCGCGCCGTTCGGGATGTTCACGAAGATCAACACGATGCCGAAGAGCAGCAGCGCCACCAGTGCCCAGAAGCAGATCCGGGCCAACGCCGACAGGTCCCGGCGGGTGGCGTATCCGGCGGCGCCGAAACCGGCCACGAACAGTGCCGTCGCCGCGCCCGCCTGCCACAGCGCCTGCGGGTCGGTGCTCGCGTAATAGACCAGCGTCGGGGCCAGCGCCACCCCGGTGAGCAGCCCGAACAGGCCGAGCAGCAGGACCGTCGTGGACTGCGACCTGCGAACCGTGAAGTACATCGCGATCAGGGCGGCGAACGAGGCGAGGTACGCGAGGAACGCGAAACCGGCCGGCAGGTTCCGGCCGAGGTAGGCGCCGAGGGCGAACATGCCCGTGGTGCCGGCGACGTAGCCCATGGTCCGGGCGAACAGGATGTGGCCGTGGTCGCGGGCGGCGACCGCGGCCGGGCGGTACGCATAGGTTTCGTCCATGCCCTCACGATGACCTGCTGCGATCGAGACGGAACCCTCCGCCAGGGATGATCCGCGACGACACGACGATTCGGTACCGACTCGTCCGTTCAGCTGATCAACTTTGCTGATCAAGCGCATAGGCTGCCCGGGCGCGTAGCCCGCCCGGATCGATGTGAGGTATCCATGCGTGTGTCCCGAGCCGTCCTTGCGGCGACCGTCCTCGCCGGTTCGTCGGCGGTGGCCTTCGCCGTCTCGACGGGTTCGGCGTCCGCCGCCGAGATCGAGAAGCTGCCCGCCGGCGCGGCCCGACTCCTGCCGGTCGAGACGATCGACGACGTCCTCGTCGACCCGGCGCACCGGCACATCCTGATCAGCGATCACGAGTCCGGCCGCCTGGTGGTCACCAACTACGGCGGCACGGTCCTCGCACGCCGCGAAGGCCTGTCCGGCATCCGCGGGCTCGCCCTGTCCGCCGACTCGTCGACGATCTACGCGGCCCGGACCGACACGCGCACGATCGTCGCCTTCGACGCCGCGACCGTCACGCAGAAGGCGAGCTACCCGCTCGGCGACGCGGTGTACCCGTACGACGTGGCGGAGGCCGGCGGCCGGGTGTGGTTCGGCTACATGGGCGCGTGGGCCCCGGGCGGGTTCGACGGCAACCTCGGCGCGCTCGATCTCTCCGGCGCCGAACCGGCGGTGCGCCTGCACGACCCGGCCACCGACGGCAGCGCCTTCTACATGGCCCCCATCCTCATCACCTCGCCGACCGCCCCGAACACGCTGGTCGCGGCCGACATCTCGCACAACGGCGACACCTCCGGCAAGGCCGTGGCCTACGACATCTCCGGCGCCGTCGAGTCGAAGATCAGCAGTGGGGCGATCGTGGGCAACTACGACTACACCAACGCGGCGGTCCTGAGCACCGACGGAAAGTCCCTGATCAGCGGCGGCTTCGGGGTCTGGCAGAGCGCTCTGGACAAGTTCGGCACCCGTGATCTGGTGAGCCAGGACACTTCGCCCGCGACCACTGTCGACGTCGCCGCCGACGGCCGCCTCGCCGTCGGCCTCCCGAACAGCACCGCGACCGAGCCGAACGTCGCCGTCTACCAGGCCGGCTCGAAGACTCCGGTGGCGGCCTACCAGGTGTCCAAGGTGGAGCAGTACGCGATGCCGCTGCCGTCGCGGGTCCTCTGGGACCCCGAGGGCCGGCTCCTCTACATCACGCGCGGCGACGACTACCACTTCTGGCAGCTCAGCGGGCCCGAGTTCCCGGCGCCGACGATCACCGTCGACGCCCCGGCCACCGGCGTCCGCGCTCAGGCCCTCACCGTGACCGGCACGGTCGGCGGCGCGATCGGCCTGCCGGACGGCACCGAACTGAACGTCACCCGCACGGACGTGGAGTCACCCAACGGCAAGACCCTCGCCAAGGCGAAGGTGGAGAGCGGAACGTTCCGGTTCACTGACACCCCGCCGGCCGGCGGTTCGGTCAGATACACGGTGTCGTACGCCGGAGGCGAGCTGGCCGACGCGGCGAGCAGCAACGACACCGTTCAGATTCCGCGGGCCACGCCCACGCTGGCGCTTGCCACCGACAAGACCGGCTACACCGAGGGCGACACGGCGACCGTCACCGCGACGCTGGGCAGCACGTACAGCAACCGGAACGTCGAGTTCTGGATCCAGCGGGCCGGTGAGGGGCCGTACGACCACCCGATCTCGACGGTCAAGGTGAACAGCGCGGGCAAGGCGACGTTCAAGGTGGCGCTGAAGCGCAACACCACGGTGACGATCAAGTTCGCCGGTGACGGACGGTATGCGCCGCGCTCGGTGGCTTCGGTGCTCTACACCAAGCTCAAGCTCGGCACCGGCGTCTACAACGACTACAAGACCGGGAAGATCGGCTCCCAGACGTACGAGTACCTGCGTACCAGCAAGGACCCGAAGTTCGTCCACACCGCGTCGCCGTACCCGAACCGCACGGTCCGAACCGTCGTCCAGTACTACTCCGGCGGCGCGTGGAAGACCTGGCGCACGGTGACCACCAAGCTCACCTCGACCGGCCGGGCCACCCTCACCGTCGACGGCACCTACAAGGCGGGCGTGAAGTGGCGGGCCCGCGCCGAGTACCTCTACGGCACCTCGGGCGACAAGATCAACGCGACCTCGGCCGGCGCGTGGAGGTACTACACCTTCACCAAGTGACCTTCTGATCACGATGGGGCCGGTCGCCGACCGGCCCCATCGTCGATTTTAGGAAGTTTAAGGTTCGGCCTCTTTACATTCACTGTTAACAGTCCTAAACATTGATGCATCCCCAGGTCATCCATGGAAGGACTCCGATGAGGCGTTCCAGATCGGTAATACTCGCCACGGTCACGGCGCTGGCCGCGGGCGGCGGAGCGACCTACTTCGCGGGCAACGCCTCGGCCGCGGCGGCCTGCGCACCCGCCTGGAGCGCGTCCGCGGTCTACGTCGGTGGCAACACGGCCTCGCAGAACGGCCACAACTACACCGCCAAGTGGTGGACACAGAACGAGTCACCGGCCGTCCGCAGTGGTCAGTGGGACGTGTGGGCCGACAACGGCGTCTGCGGCGGCGGCACCACGCCCCCGACCACGACTCCCCCGACGACCACCCCGCCCACGACGACACCCCCGACCACCACCCCGCCCACGACGACACCCCCGACCACCACCCCGCCCACGACGACACCGCCGACCACGACACCACCGTCGGACGGGTCGCTGCCGAAGCACTTCCTCACCGGTTACTGGCAGAACTTCGACAACGGCGCCGCCGCCCTCAAGCTGGCCGCCGTCCCGGCCACCTACGACCTGATCGCGGTCGCCTTCGCCGACGCCACCGGCACCGCCGGCGCGGTCACCTTCAACCTCGACCCGGGCCTGGCCACCGCGGTCGGCGGCTACACCGACGCCCAGTTCAAGGCCGACATCGCCACGCTGCACCAGCGCGGCAAGAAGGTCGTCATCTCGGTCGGCGGCGAGAAGGGCACGGTCGCGGTCAACAGCACGGCCGCCGCCACCGCCTTCGCCGACTCGGTACACCGGCTGATCCAGACGTACGGCTTCGACGGCGTCGACATCGACCTGGAGAACGGACTCAACCCGACCTACATGGCGAGCGCGCTGCGCAGCCTGCGGGCCAAGGTGGGCAGCAGCCTGATCATCACGATGGCCCCGCAGACCATCGACATGCAGAACCCGCAGTCCTCGTACTTCAAGCTCGCGCTCGACATCAAGGACATCCTCACCGTCGTCTTCACCCAGTACTACAACTCCGGTGCGATGCTGGGCTGCGACAACAACGCGGCGTACGGCCAGGGCAGCATCAACTTCCTGACAGCGCTCTCCTGCATCCCGCTGCAGAACGGGCTTCGCCCCGACCAGATCGCCCTCGGCCTGCCGGCCAGCACCCGCGCCGCCGGTGGCGGTTACGTCGCCCCGTCCGTGGTCAACGCCGCCCTCGACTGCCTGGCCAAGGGCACCAACTGCGGCACGTTCAAGCCGCCGGCCACCTATCCCGGCATTCGGGGCGCGATGACCTGGTCCATCAACTGGGATGTGACGAACGGCAACGCCTGGGCCAACACCATCGACCCGCACCTCGCGACTCTTCCCTGACTGGAATCCTCATGAAGCTGAGCAGAAAAATCGCCCTCGTGGCGTCGGTCGGCGCGGTCGCCACGGCCGCCGCGGTCCTGCCGATGGCCACCTCGAACGCCGCGGTCGCGTGCGCCCCGGCCTGGAGCTCCTCCGCCGTCTACGTCAAGGACAACGTCGCCTCCAAGGGCGGCAACAACTACACCGCCAAGTGGTGGACCCAAGGCGAGGACCCGGCCCTGAAGAGCGGCCAGTGGGACGTCTGGATCAACAACGGCGCCTGCGGCGGCACCACGCCGACGACCCCGCCGACCACCCCGCCGACCGGGCCGACCGGGCCGCCGCCGGCCACCGGCACCAAGATGGCGGCCGCACCGTACCTCTACCCGGGCTGGGGCAACCCGCCCGCCCCGGCGACGGTCGTGCAGGCCACCGGCATCAAGGCCTTCACCATCGCGTTCGTGCTGGCCAGCAACGGCTGCAACCCGGCCTGGGACGGTTCGTCCGGGCTGACCGGCGGCGCGCACGCCGGCACCATCGCGGCGATCCGAGCGGCCGGGGCCGACGTGGTCCCGTCGATCGGCGGCTGGAGCGGCAACAAGCTCGGCCCGAACTGCTCGACCGCTGAGGCGCTGGCCGGTGCGTACCAGAAGGTGATCGACACCTTCCAGCTCAAGGCGATCGACATCGACATCGAGAACACCGACGAGTTCGAGAACTACGTCGTCGCCGACCGGATCGTCGACGCGCTGAAGATCATCAAGCAGCGCAACCCGAACGTGAAGACCATCCTCACCTTCGGCACCACCACGACCGGCCCGAACGCGCACGGTGTCCGGCTGATCCAGCAGGCCAAGGCCAAGGGCGCGAACATCGACATCTTCACCCAGATGCCGTTCGACTTCAGCGGTGGCGCCGACATGTACGCCTCCACCGTAGGCGCCACCGAGGGCCTGAAGAACGTGCTCAAGTCGACGTTCGGGTACACCGACGCGCAGGCGTACTCCCGGATCGGCATCTCCGGCATGAACGGTCTCTCCGACCAGCAGGAGGTCACCTCGGTCGACACCTGGACCCGGATCCGTGACTACGCCAAGAGCAAGAACCTGGCCCGCTTCGCCTTCTGGGCGGTCAACCGCGACCGTGGCTGCGCCGGCGGCGGCGTGGTCAGCGACTGCTCCGGCATCGCCCAGGCCGACTGGGCGTTCACCCGGGTGAGCGCCGGTTTCTGAGCACCACACCGACGCGCGGTCGCCCGTGGGGGGCGGCCGCGCGTCCGCGTGTGCATGGGGTCAGGTCAGGGCAGGTTGATCGGGCGCAGCACCCGGTCGACGCCGTGGGCGATCTGCCGGCTGGCCTTGTTGATGTCGGTCCGGACCACGCGCGCGTTACGGTCGCTGAAGTCGAGGTCGATGATCGAGATCTTCTTGCCGTGGCCGTAGACGTTCACCTTGATCGGCGAGCCGGCGGCCGTCTTCAGCTTGACGTTGTCGGACTTGAGCGCCGTCTTGGCGTTGATCCGGGCGCCCGGCACGACGTGGTAGAGCAGCACCGACTCGACGGTGTCGATGCCGAGGCCGGCCACCGCGGTGAACGCCTTCTTCTCACCGGGCAGCTTCTTCGACTTGGTGATGTCCTGGACCAGCAGCTGGAACGCGCGGTCGTTGGGCAGGAACGCGGTGAGCCGGGTCTTCCCGTCGGTGAGGACCTTGACCGGGCTGGACGGCTTGGCCTTGAGCACCGCCGTCACCGCGGCGGCCAGGATGTCGTAGTCGTGGCCGTTGTGGTCGAACCCGCTCTTGTCGGCGGTCAGCACGGCGGCGAGCGACTTGGTGCCGAGCGGCTTCTTACTGTGCGCGGCGGCCGGAGCGGCGGACAGGGCGGTGGCGACGACGGCGGCGGTCGCGACGGCGATGGCCCGGGCGCCCACTCGGGTGATCCTCATCTTCAGACGTCCTTCCGGTACGGGATGGCGGCTTTGTTGCCGCCACCCCGTACTTCGCTCCGCCCGAATCCGTTGGATGCAGTCGATCCGGATTCTTTTCCGGAAGGATCTCCGCTGGGCCTAACCGGTCATCGTGTCACCTTGACCGTGATCGTCGAGCCGGTCGACTTCGTGGCCGTGGTCGAGCCGCTGTAGGCAGCAGTGACCCGGTAGGTGCCCTTCGGCAGGCGACCGAGGTCGAGGACCGCGACACCCCTGCTGTTCAGGCGGACGGTACGAACCACCTTGGTGCCGCCGCGAACCGCGACGATCCGGACCGTGCCCGATGCGGTGACGCCGGTCGCGGTGGTGACCTTGACCGTGAGCTGCGCCTTCTTTGCGGTCAGCGTCGTCTTGGACGCCGCCGCGACGACCTTGAGCGTCACGTCGGTGGCGGAACCGGCGTACCGGCTGTCACCCAGGTAGACCACTCGCAGCTTCCGGGTGCCGACGCCGATGTTGCGGGCCAGTCTGATCGTGGCCGTGCCGGCGGACAGTGTGCCGGTGCCGACCGCGGTGGAGCCGAGCAGCACCCGTACCGTGCCCGAGGGTTTGGCCGGCAGCCCGCCGCTGACTGTCACCTTGACCACCGGAGCCGTGCCGTAGGCGACCTTCGCCGAGGTCGGCGCCGCCTTCGTGGTGCTCGGGGCGAGGACCACACCGGCCGGCGGGAGGATCGCCTGGTTGGTCGTCTCGACGTTGCCGGCCACGTCGACGGCCCGGTAGAGGACCGTCGAGGTCAGCGGCACGGTGTACGGCTGCCACGTCCCGCCGCCGTTCGTCGAGTACTCCACCCGGGCGACACCCGAGGTGTCGTCGGCGGCCCGCAGGGTCACGGTCCGGCCCTTGACGTCGACCGTCGCCTGCGAGACCGGGGCGGTCCGGTCGATCCGCACGGTGACCGAGCCGATTCCGGAGCTGTTGCCGGCGGCGTCGACCGCCACGTATTCGACCAGGTGGATGCCGTCCCGATCGATGGTGAGCGGCCCGTTCTGATCGGTCCAGGCACCGGCCGGCTCACCCGAGCGCGTGACCCGGACCTTCGGCACGAGCGGACCGTCCACCTCGTCGGCCGCGGTCACCGTGACCGTGGCCGGGCCGGTGAACCAGCCGGGCGCGACGGTGGCGGTCACCGTGGGCGCGCCCTCGTCGGGCACGGTCACCGCCGCGGTGGCCTTGACGTTCTGGCTCTCGGTGATGGTGCCGGAGACCGAGAACCGGCCCGGCTTGGCATACGCGGACGACGGGACCGAGTCCCAGGTGACCGCGACACTCGACGACGAACCGTCCGCGTACCGGGCGGTGACCTGTGTGGGCAGGGCCGGCGCGACACCGGCCCGGGTCGTCAGCGGGATCTCGTCGACGCCCTTGACCAGCAGGTTCGGCTGGTAGGTGGTGAGCAGCCGGTCGTACTCCTCCTGCGTCACCGGCAGGACGGTGCCGTGCCGGGGGCGCTTGGGCAGCGAGTACGAGATGGCCTTGGTCCACACGCCGGAGTCGAGGTCGGTCGAGGTGAACGGCACGTAGCCCTGACCGCCGTACTCGTCGACGAACAGGTACCAACGATCCTCGGTGTTGGATTTGAACACCAGCGGACCCTCGCCGGCGCTGACCCCGCCGGAGCCGATGCAGTCCTTGACGAACCGGTAGTCGGTGCTGCGCAGCTCGGTCGACTTCTCCTCGATGATGAACTTGCTGCACGGCGAGGTGGACGAGTTGTTCCGCTCGTCCTTGGTGAACCGGTAGTAGGTCCCGTTGTGGTCGATCATCGTGGAGTCGATCACCGAGTACCCCGGGTCGACCCACACCTTCGCCGCACTGAACGTGTGGAAGTCGCGGGTCGTCGCGTACATCATCTTGTTGTAGGTGCCGCCGGTGTGGTTCGGGTCGTTCTCGGCGTACAGCTTCGACGCCCAGAAGACCACGTAGGCACCGAGGCCGGCGTCGTAGTAGGCCTCCGGCGCCCAGGTGTTGCCGGCGGTGTCCGGGGAGACCTTGACCAGGCGCTGGTCGGTCCAGTTGACCAGGTCGGTGGACTCCCAGACCATGATCGACTTACTGCCGGTGCGCTGCGAGGCGTCCCAGTCGCCGTTGCCGTAGATCTTCAGGTCGGTGGCGATCTGGTAGAACTTGTCACCCTCCGGCGAGCGGATGATGAACGGGTCCCGCAGGCCCTTCGTGCCGAGTGACGACGTCAGCACCGGCTTGGCGTTGTTGACCTCGCGGTAGGAGAGCGGGTCGTTCGCCTTGCTGACGGCGAGGTAGATCTGCTCGCCGTCAGCGGTGCCCTCACCGGTGAAGTAACTGAACAGGTAGCCCGCCTTGGCCCGGACCGGGGGCAGCTCCGGCACGGTGGCGGTGATCGTCCGGGTGGCCGAGGCCGCGCCGACCCGCACGGTCGCGGTCAGGGCGACCGCGGCGGCGCCCTGACCGACCGCGGGCCGGTGCACGACACCGGTGCCGTCGATGATCTCCGGGCGGTCGGAGGACCAGGTCACCGTCGCACCCTGGGCGCCCGTCGCGGGCAGCGTCAGGTTGCCGCGGACGTCGTCGACGTCGTGCACGACCAGTCCGGCGGCCGCCTCCCGAGCCTCCTCCTGGGCGGTGGGCCGGGGGCGCACCGTGATCGCGAAGGTCCTGGTCGCGGTCAGGGCGCCGCGGGTCAGGGTGGCGGTCAGCGTCGCGGTCGCGGCCGGCTGACCGGACTCCGGCCTGGTCACCACACCGGTCGAGGTGATCACGGCAGGGTCGCCGGTGGTCCAGGTGATCTTCGAGCCGTACGGGGCGGCGGCCGGCAAGGCGAGGTCGGAGGTGACGGCCGAGGTGTCACCGAGGTCGAGCGCGGCCCGGTCGGCGGCGAGTTCGCCGGCCACCACCGGCTCGGCCAGAGTCGTCAGCTCGGATCCGCCGAGCGCCCGGTCGTACAACCGGAAGTCTTTGATCTTGCCTTTGAAGAGCCGGTCGCCGTTGTAGTTGGACTTGCCGATGTAGTTGGCGGTCGTCTTCCCGGCACCGATCGCGCTCGGTTTGATGGTGATCGCGGTGTTCGTGGCGATCGGCGTCCCGTCCTCGTAGAGAGTCCCGGTGCTGCCGGTCTGCGTGTACGCGATGTGTTTCCAGGTGCCGCGGTCCAGCGCCTTCGCCGGCGACGGCGCGGTGCTCTGCTCGGTCGACCAGTTGCCGGTGGCGATCGCGGTCCGGAGGTTGTTGCCGGTGGTGAAGAGGTAGCCGTCGCCGTAGCCGGTGGAGCTGCTGGTGTTGCCGAATCCATAGAGGAAGTACGGCGTGACCTGCTGCGGGTCCATCAGCACGTCGAACGAGATCGAGATCGAGTCGAGACCGGCCAGGACGTTGTCCGGCGCCTTCACGTAGGTGCTGGACCCGTCGAAGGTCAGGCCGTCGCCACCGGTCCAGGACGCCGTGCCGGCGACCGTGCCGTTGCGGCCGTGGCCGGACGAGTCGACTGCCGAAGCGCCCGACTTCTCGTCCAGTTTGTACCAGAGCACCAGGCCGTCGGTGCTCGCCGCGGCCTCTTCGGCCCGGGCCGGCGAGGGTGCGACCAAGGGGAACAACAGGAGAGTCACGGCGGCGGACGCCAGACCCCCGAGAGATATGCGCATCTGGGGAGTTCCTTCGAGCGGGCAGAAGGGAAGGGCACGTCAGCCGGGGAGGACGACCCCGGACGCCGACGTGGATGGCAGCAGTGTGAGCGTTCACACACTGTTGGTCAACTTAACTGTTAAGTCCATCTATCCGCCCGGTTACCAGCCCAGATGGCTCCTGGTCGTCGCGGCGATCCGCTCGACCGACGCGATGCCCTCCTCGCGGGTGCGGTGCCCGTGCGACAGCACCGACAGCGCGACGTCGGTCTTCTCCCCGTGGAGCCGGCCGGTGCTGTTGACGATCCATCGGCCGTCCTCGGTGGACCGGGACATCCAGCCGTTCTTCTGGGCCGTCGACTCGCCCTCGAACGACGCGGCGCTGACCCCCCACGTCTGGTCGGCATTGACCGAGCCCATCAGCTGCAGGATCAACTCCTTGGAGGCATCGGTCAGCGGACCAGCGGCACCGGTCAGCGCGGCCACCATCCGGGTCTGATCCTTCGCCGTGGTGGTGGTCAGGCCGAACTTCGAATCCGGGTCGGTGTCGTCCAGGCCGAGTCGCTCCAGCGCCGTCCGCAGGCCGCTCGCGCCACCGATCGCGGAGTAGATCCGGACGGCCGCGTCGTTGTCGCTGGCCACGATCATCTTGCGGGCCCGGCGCTGCTCGGCGGCCGTCAGGTCCCGGTTCGCATCCTGGGCCCGCAGCAGCAGGGCGGCCAGCAACGGCACCTTCACCACGCTGGCCGTCTCGAACGCACGGTTGCCGCGGTAGTCGTACCGCTGCCCGGTCCGGTGGTCGACCAGGGAGACCGAGAAGTCCAGGCCGGCCGCCGCGTGCCTGTCCAGGGCCTCGTCGAGCCGAGCCGTCCGCTCCCGCCAGGTGCCGACGGCCAGCGACAGATCGACCTGGTCACCCTTGCGCGGGCCCTGGTAGATCAGGCCGGGCACCATCTTGACGTCGCCCTCGATCGTCTCCAGATCGCCGGCCTCCTCCCGGCCCACGTGCGCGGCCCGAGGCAGATCGGCCACCCGACGGCCGGCGAAGGACCCGGACAGGAAATCCCGGAAGATCTGGTACGGCATCCCGTCGCCGTTGATGGCCGCACCACCGCTGGTACGGATCGGGCCCGGCTTGTCCCGGCCCACCCAGACCGCCGCGGCCAGGCCGGAGGCCCACCCGGCCGTCCAGGCGTCGGACGAATCGGCCGTGTCGCCGTACTGCTGGGAGCCGGTCTTGGCGGCCGCGTCGACCCCCGGCACCCGGCCGTCCTCCTCGACCACCTGCGACAACACGGCACCGATGTCCGCCGCCACACTCTCGTCGAGCACCCGCTCCAGCTTCGTCTCGTGCTCGTGCAGGACCGCACCACCGGCCACGGTGACCGACTCGACGAAGTGCCGGTCCGCGCGGGCGCCGCCACCGGCCAGCGTGGCGTAGACGCTCGCCATGTCGGCCGGGGCGACCGGGTACCGGCCGATGGCGATGTCGGCCCGGGTCTTTCCGGGCGCCGGTTCGCCCTTGAGGTCGACCATGGTGACCTGGTCGCCGTACTTCTCCGGCACACCGAGCCGACGGGCCAGGTCCCGGATCCGGTTCGGGCCGACCTGCTCGGCCAGGGCGTAGAACGGCGTGTTCAGCGAGTGCACCATCGCCAGATCGAGCGGGCAGACCGGGCACTGCAGGTTGTCCTGGTTGTAGAGCGGCGCGCCCCCACGGTCGGCGAAGATCCGCGGCGAGGTGCCGTTGTAGTACGACCGGAAGCCGATGCCACGCTCCTCGGCCACCGCCAGGACCAGCGGCTTGAAGGTCGAGGCGGGCGGCCGGGCGGCGAGCGCGTCGTCGTAGAAGCCACGGCCCCGGTCACCGCCGTAGTAGGCGCGCACCCCGCCGTCCCGCGGATCGATCGCCACCAGGGCGGTCCGCAGCACCTCCGGCTGGCCGTCGAGCGCCCTGGTGATGCTCGCGGTGGCGGCCCGCTGCGCGGTGGCGTCCAACGTGGTGACGATGCTCAGGCCACCGGTCCGGATCTGCTGACGGGTGATGCCGGCGGCGACCAGCTCGTCCTCGACCCGGTCGGTGATCAGCCCGATCGGCCCGCCGATGGCGGCGGCGGTGACCGATTCCTCGGCGACCTCCGGATACGGCGTCCGGCCGGCCGCGCCCTCGGGCAGCCACCCGGCGTCACTCATCGCCTGGAGGATCCACTTCCAGCGGTCCAGGGTCCACTCCGGGTCGCGCACCGGATCGCCGCGGGTCGGGTCCTTGACCATCGCGGCCAGCACCGCGCCCTGTGCCGTGCTCAATCTGTCGACGGACACCCCGAAGAAGGCGTGTGCCGCCGCCTCGATGCCGTACGCACCGCGCCCGAAGTAGATCGTGTTGAGGTAGCGCTGGAGGATCTCGTCCTTGCCGTACCGGTCCTCGACCTTCAGCGCCAGTGCCGCCTCCCGGGCCTTGCGGCCGACCGTCCGCTCCTGGGTCAGGTACGCGTTGCGGACGTACTGCTGGGTGATCGTCGAAGCGCCCTCGCCGCTGTCGTCCACCACGTTCGACCAGAGCGCCCGGGCCAGGCCCCGCACCGAGACGCCGTAGTGGTCGTAGAACCCGCGGTCCTCGGCGGCCAGGAACGCCTGCCGGACGCCGAGCGGCACCCGGTCCAGGGTGACGTCGGTGCGATCGGTCAGCCCGATCCGGGCCAGCACCGTCCGGCCGTCGCGGTAGTAGAGCACCGAGGCCTGCGGCGGCACCGCGTCCGGTGGTAGGTCGACGCTCAGCACATAGCCGGTGGCCGCCAGCACCAGCACGGTCTGCACCGCGAGGATCGCCGCCAGCGTCCGGCGCAACCAGCGGGGCAGAGCCTTCACCCGCTGCCACACCTGTCGCAGTGCCGCCCCGATCCGCGCCATGCGTTTCTCCCTTCCATGACCTGACAAGGCATCGACACACGTCCGGTAGCGAGACGTCTGAGTGGCCGGATCGGTGCATGCAAGTGGGAAAATTCATGAATGTCGCAATCATGCAGAGGACCGGTATCCGAAAGGGATGCATGTCTTCTGTCCTGGTTTACGCCCTGACGTCGATCTTCCCCGCCGACGTGACTGGACCGTAACGACGAATCGGCACCGGCCTGCCGTAGGATCGGCGCTCGCCGATGCTGTGGGGGATGGGAGCAGGAATGGGTCGAATGTCGCGTGTCGGGCGCCGACTGATGGCGGGAGCCACGGTCACGGCCGCCGTCGCGGGCGGAATGGCGATGTCCTCGGGCACCGCCCAGTCCGCGGAACAGGATCACGCGGCACACCAGGCACTCGCGGCCGCTGCCGCCGGCGCCACCCAGGTGACCGTCGGCAGCAGCCGGGTCGCCCTCAACCAGCCCGCCGATCCGTTCCTCGGCAAGGTCGTCCCGGCGTCGAACGCGCACCTCACCGGCATGTATTCGGCACAGGTCGCCTGGCCGCTGGTCGGCATCCACATGGCGCTGCTGCCCAACGGGCACGTGGTCAGCTACGGCACCCCGCCCGGCGAGGCGAAACAGGGCGGCTTCTCCTACGACGACTGGGACCCGGCCGCCGGCGTCGGCACCGGTGCGCACCGGCAGACCGCGTCGATGCACTCGTACGACGCGTTCTGCAACACGCTCGAACGGCTGCCCGACGGCCGGCTGCTGATGGTCGGCGGCAACTCCACCACGGCCACCATGATCTACGACCCGGCCACCGGGCAGCAGACGATGGGCGCACAGCTCAACCGCCAGCGCTGGTACGCCTCCGTGCTCCGCCTCCCCGACGACCGGATGCTGGCCCTCGGCGGCGGCAACTCGTACAACGTCGACGCGTGGCAGAAGCCGAACGACAACACGACGGTCGCCACCACACCGGAGATCAGCACCGGCACCGGCGCGTGGACCAGGCTGACCGGCGCGGACAGCACGGTGGCGTTCGGGGCGAAGGACAACCGCTGGTGGTACCCGCGGGCGTACGTCGCACCCGACGGCAAGGTCTTCGGTGTCTCGTACGACCAGATGTGGCGACTCGACCCGACCGGCACCGGCAAGGTCACCTCGCTGGGTACGCTGCCCGTACCGATCGGGGTCTCCGGCTCGTCGGTGATGTACGCACCGGGCAAGCTGCTGTTCGCCGGCGGCGGCCAGTACAACAACGGCAGCAGCCAGGTGGCCACCAACCGGGCCACCGCCGTCGACATCAACGGCACCACCCCGAAGACCGCCGAGACCAGCGCGATGCGGCTGGCCCGGAACTGGCTCAACCTGACCGTCCTGCCCAACGGCGAGGTGCTGGCCAACGGCGGCACCCGGGTCGGCACCCAGGCGGGCGCGGCCAACTCGGCGTACGACTCGGAGATCTGGAACCCGACCACCGGTAAGTGGCGGGACGCCGCCAAGGCGCAGCGGATCCGCAGTTACCACTCCACCGCGGTGCTGATGCCGAGCGGCTCGGTGCTGACCGCGGCCGGCGGGGTGCCCGGTCCGGAGGACAACTTCAACGCCGAGATGTACTACCCGCCGTACCTCTTCACCAAGGGCTCGGACGGCCGGGTGCGCTGGGCGAACCGGCCGCAGATCACCGGCATCAGCGGCTCGCTGACCTACGGCGGCTCGGTGTCGCTCGGGCTCTCCGACACCCGCACGCTGGCGTCGCTGTCGCTGACCCGGGCCACCAGCGTCACCCACTCCTACAACACCGACCAGCGCCGGGTGCCCCTGGCGTTCCGGCAGAGCGGCGCGACCGTGACCGCCACCATGCCGGCCAACGCGAATCTGCTGCCGCCCGGCTCGTACCTGCTGTCCGGCGTGGACACCAACGGCGTGCCGACCCCGGCGCAGATGATCACGATCAAGCGCTCCGGTGCGGGCACCGTGACCGTCTACGAGAAGGACCGCACCGCGGCCGACTTCTCCGGCCCGGCCGCCAAGGTGCGGTTCCCGGTCACCGACGGCTACATCCGGGCCGGCGCGAGCCTGCGTGTAGACGCCACCGACCCCAACCGGGTCACCGGCACCGAACTGTGGATCAACGGTAGGCGTCAGTCCTCGCTGCGCTGGGACCTGGCCGCCAAGGACGGCACGGCCACGATGACCGTCCGGGTCTACGACTCGCTGAACAACCTCACCCAGATCTCCCGCAAGGTGATCGTCGACAACCGCAAACCGACGCTACGGATCACCAGCGCACCGGCGAACAACAGCAGGCTGCGCAAGAAGACCACCATCGCGGTGACCGCCACCGACAAGAACGTCATCACCAGGGTCGAACTGCTGGTCAACGGCAAGATCGTGGCCACCGACAAGAAGGCCGCCTACCGGCTCACACTCGACCCGGCGAAATACGGCAAGAAATTCACCATGCAGGTACGGGCATACGACCGCGCCGGCAACGCCGTGTACAGCACGAAGCGCACCTACCGGCGCTGAAGTTCATGGGGGACGTCGTGAAGAACACCGGAATCGTGATGGTGACCGCCATGGCCGCCGCACTGATCGCCACACCCGCCCACGCCGCCGTGTCGGCACCGAAGGTCTACGCACGCACCGCCGATCACTGGGTCGGCGGCGTCGTGCCGGTGACCTTCTTCACCCAGCCGACCGAGGACCTGTCCGCCGTCACCGGTCTCACCGTCTTCGCCGACGGTAAGGAGGTCGGCACCGACACGGCCGCGCCCTGGAACGTCGACTGGGACACCACCGGCTTCGACGGGCTGGTGCAGTTGAGCACCCGCGCCACCACCACGAACGGCTCGCTGACGACCCGCGGCTACCAGGTCGTGGTCGACAACAGGGCACCGACCGGGCTGGCCGTCCGCTTCCCGCGGCGCGACGGCTACATCGGCCAGGGCGGCACGCTCTCGGTGGACGCCGACGACAACGTCTACGTCATCGGCTCCGAGCTGATCGTCGACGGCCAGGTGGTCTCGTCGAAGGACCTCCACCAGGGCGGCAACCTCGACCTGGGCTGGACCGTCAAGGTCCCCAACGGCAAGAAGGACATGACGGTCCGGGTACGCGACCAGGCCGGCAACGTGACCGCGGTGACCAGGACGGTGACCGTCGACAACGACCGTCCGGTGATCACCGGCAGCACCAGCGCGGGCCGTGCGGTCCGGGGCACCTTCACCGTCTCGCTCGGCGGCTACCGGGACGCCAGCCCGTTCGCCTACTTCGAGGCCTCCCTGGACACACCGAGGCATCTGCGCTCGTACGCCCAGGAGAACTCCCGCACGGTCACCATCGACAGCCGTGAGGTGCCGGACGGCTGGTACACGCTGGGCTGGCACGCCGTCGACGCGGCAGGCAACGAGACGACCCTGAAGCGTTCCCTTCTCGTGGACAACCGAGCGCCGTCGGTGTGGATCGCCAAGGCGCCCCGGAACCAGGCGAAGGTCAAGAAGCCGTTCTCGGTCACCGCCACCGCCAGTGACACGTACGGCATCACCAAGGTGGAGCTGCTGATCAACGGCAAGGTGGTGAAGGCCGACACCACGGCCGGCTACACCTTCTCGATCAACCCGAAGAAGTACGGCAAGAAGTTCACGATGCGGTTCCGCGCGTACGACCGGGCCGGGAACGTCAGGTACACCACCGTCCGGACCTACAAGCGTTAGAAGACAGCAGAACGGCCGGGTACCCGAGGGTGCCCGGCCGTTCTGCTGTCCGGTGTTACTTGCTGAACGTGAAGTACTGGTACGACGTCCAGGTCGTCGCGTTCAGGATGTCGCCGGAGGTCGAGTAGACGTAGGCGGAGCGGATCCGGAACTTGGCGCCGTTCAGGCCCGACCCGGACATCAGGAGCAGATCGGTGGCGTCGAAGTAGCGCTGGTCGTAGTTCTTCCACTTGCCACCGGAGTAGCGCTGGAGTTGAACGAGGACCTGCCGGTTGGCGGCGTTCGACACCGAGTGGGTGAAGTAGGCGTACTTGGAGACCCGGAAGACGCGATAGGTCGTACCGCTGATCCTCTTGGTCTTGAAGTTGTTGGCCAGCCGCAGCGAGAGGTTGGCCTTGGTGCCGACGGTCGCGGTGACGGTCCGCGACGCGTATCGGGCGTCACCGGTGAAGACCGCGGAGAACGTGGTGTTGCGGGTCAGCTTGAAACTGGCCGTGACCTTGCCGGCGCTGTTCACCGTGGCCCGCTTGACCAGGCGCCGAGCCTGGTCGCTGCCGTACGGGTCGGCCCAGATCTCCACGGTGCGGTTCTTGTACGTGGTGCCGAGGTACGCGGTGAAGGTGACCGTCTGGTTGTAGGCGTACTGCTTGCCGTGGTTGTTGATCGCCATCGACGGCGTGACCCGGGAGACCGCGACCGTCGTGATCGCCGCGGCCGGACCGCGCGTGGCGTCACCGGCGTACGAGGCCCGATAGGTCACCGTGCCGCCGGCCGACGGGGTGTCGATGTAGCTGAACGCGCCGTTCGCGTCGACGGTGGTCGTGCCCAGGGCCTTGCCGGTCGGGCTGTCCAGGTCGGTGCGGCTGATCGACACCGTCGCTCCGGCCGGCAGTCCGAGCGGCGAGGCCAGCGTGCCGGTGAGGGTGAGCGCCTTGGCCCGGGTCGCCGACGACGGCCCGGCGAGCGTCACGGTGGAGGCGCTCCGGGACACCTGAACCGACGTCGTGGCGGTGGCCGGCCGGTGGGTGGCGTCCCCGGCGTACGAGAACGCGTAGGTGACCGTGCCCTCGACCGCGGGCGGGGTGTCGGCGAACCGGAACTCGCCGTTCGTGTCGACGGTGACGGAGCCCAGTGACGTGCCGTTGCGGGAGACCGCGACCGTGACACCGGTGGGCAGCGGTGACCAGGAGGTCAGCCATCCACCGAACGAGGCCTCGCCGCCCGGCAGCACCGTGGGTGTGGTGAACGGCAGCGTCAGATCCGTGACGGCCTTGGCGACGTAGACCGAGTGGGCCTGCACCGACGGCAGGTGGAAGTCGTCACCGGCGTACGCGGCCCGGTAGATCGCGGTGCCCTCGGTCGACGGGGTGTCGGTGATCGAGAACGACCTGTCCGCGCGGACCTCGGCGGCGCCCAGTGACGTGCCGTCCCGGGTGATCGTGACCGTGCTGCCGGTGGGCAACGGCAGCAGCGAGTTCACATGACCGGTGAGGGTGATCGATGCGCCCGGCACCACGGTCGTCGCGCCGCCGAGGCCGGTCATCGTGATCGACCGCTTCGCGTCCGTGTAGACGGTGAACGTCAGAGCGCCGTTGCTCGCGGACACGGCGAACAGCCGGTCGCCGTCCGGCTCCCAGGCCGCGGCACGCTGCTGCCCGTCCCCCACGTCCGGAGCGCTGATCACCTTGATCTTCTGGCCGGACGGGGCGAAGGTGAACAGGTTCGACGAGTAGCCCCCGTCGCCGCCGACGAGGCTGCCGTCACTTGCGAAGTCCACCGAGTTCGGGGTGGTCTGGTACTCCCACAACGTCGAGGTCGCGAGATCGCTGACGTCCCGCACCCGGATGCCGCGGTCGGAGCGGTCGGCCACACCCACTTTCCGGCCGTCCGGCGAGAGCGCCACGTCGGCGATCTCACCCGCCCCGTTCGTGGCCGCCACCTCGGTGAACGTGTCCCCGGAGGCGTCCAGGACGGCGATCCGGCCCTTGGCCGCGACAGCGATCCGGTCCGGCTTGGCGGCGGTGGTGGCCAGCTCCGCCGCGCCGCTGCCGGTGTCGTACCGGTCCAGCAGCACCGTCTCGGTGGACGGGTCGATGGTGCCGAGCTTGCTCACGCCGGTGTCGGCGTAGGAGAACCAGATCCGGCCGCCGGCCACCACCACGTCATACGGCTTGGCGTCACCGGTGGCGAACGTCGCGTTCGTGGCCAGCGTCGTGGTGTCCAGGGCGAGGACGGCCGAACCGTTCCGCGTGGACACGTAGAGCCGGGATGCGTCCGGCGCCAGGGCCAGGCTGGTCGCGCCGGTCACCGACGCGACGCCCAACTGATTGCCGCTGTAGTCGGTCGCGATGACCTTGCCGCCGGCCGGGTCGCTGATGAAGACCCGGTCGTGCACGCCGTCGACGACCAGGTCGCCGGCCGATGAGATGGAGAGGCGCTGCCGCAGTTCGTCGGCCGATGCCGGGGCGGCGATGCCGACCGTCAGCAGGGCGAGAGCCGCCGCGCCGATCCTCTTGTTGCCCATGTTTCCCCCGAGGGTGGTGACGCCGATATGCGTCGAAGTGCCGACGAGACGCTATATCGAAGATCACCGCCACCGGGATCGTGCGAAAGGACGAGTCGATCCCGGCCCGTCGCAACGTCAATCGGGGTCGGGGTTCACCCAGAAGCCCATGTCGTAGACCACGTCGCAGTAATCGTCCACAGTGTCGATACGCTGCTGGTGACCCATCTCACCATCACGAACCAGGGCCGGGAGCTCCACCGGAAACGACCCGCCCTGTCCGGGCCGGACGGTCCCGTCGGTCTGGGTCAACGGAAGGTCCAGGCCGAGGACGGGCACCGGTCCCGCCGTCGGTGATGTAGAGCCGGTGCCGGCCGGGCCCGGTGAGCAGGAAGCCGGTGAGGGTGTAGATGTCCTCGAACCACAGCGCGCCACCGCCGTACAGCATCTGCCGAAGCATGGCGAAGTAGTTGACGTCGAAACCGGTGGCCCGGCGGTCAGCCCGGTACCCGAGCGGCCCGGCCCCGACGATCACGTCGCCGTGGCTGTCCCGCCCACCGGACGACGCCACAGGTCGGCCCGGGTCAGAGTGCGCAGCCAGTCGACCGCGGCGTGCACGTCGATCTCGGCGCCGTCCGCGCCGACCAGCCCGAACTCGACGGCGACCGCATCCAGCACGACCCGGGTCCGATCGGCACCGGCCCGAACGACACCGCCGAGGCGCACCACATCAGCGGGTTGCGGCCCGACCGGCGCCATCACCAGAGGTGCCAGAATCCGCAGAAACTGGTCATGAAGGTGATTCTCACGATCCATGGCGGGCACGTCCTCGGCGTCATGTCGTACGGTCACTTGCGGAGTTTATTAACCCATTCCGGGCACTTCGTCTTGCCCTTGCAGTACGCCGTGATCACGCCGATGAGGCACGGCCGGCCCATTCCGAATGTTTCGGATGACGATTTGCCATCGACGATTACGCTCCTGAATCCGTGCGGCATTTCGCCGCCGGATCCACTGGAGGATCCACATTGGCTGGTTTGATCTGGCTACCTCGTGTCGCAGTACCTCTTCTCACCGTCGTCGCCGCTGGGACGCTCGCCGCGCCCGCGCAGGCCGCCACCACCGGGGTGGCATCGGTCGTGAGCTCGACGAAGGTGCGTTTCAAGGCGGCGGCAGGCAAACAGAACCGGGTCGTCGTGACCCGGACGGGGAACACTTTCACCATCGACGACCGAGTCGCAATCAAGGCGGGCAAGGGCTGCAAACCCGTCAAAAACGATAAGACCCGAGTTAGATGTACGACCACAAAAGCGCCCACCCAGGTGCAGATCTACACGTACGACGGCGCCGATTCGATCCGTAACGACACGAACGTCCCGACCTATGCCGACGGCGGCACCGGCAACGATGTGGTGGCCGGCGGTTCCGCCAACGACACGCTGCACGGCTGGACCGGCGCCGACCGGATCTACGGCCGCGGTGGCGAGGACCACATCTGGGGCTGGACCGGCGCCAACACGATCTACGGCGGTGCCGCGAAGGACACCATCTGGGGCGGCCCGTCGGTGGACCACATCTGGGGTGAAGGCGGCAAGGACGAGATCTTCGGCGACGCTGGCGACGACCGCATCCACGGCGGCGCCGAGCGGGACTGGCTCCTCGGCGAGGACGGCAACGACTACATCTGGGGTGACGACGGCGACGACTACGTCGACGGTCGGGCCGGCAACGACGTGATCTCCGGCGGCAACGGCCAGGACGAGATGCACGGCGACGACGGAAACGACCGGGTGTACGGCGGACCGGGCGGCGACTTCATCTACACCCACGCGACGAACGGCGAGGGTGTCGGCGCCGACTACTACTCCGGCGGCAGTGGCTACGACTGGGTCACCTACGGTTCGTACTTCACGAAGGCGGTCACCGTGGACGCGGACGGCGTCACCGGCGACGACGGCGCCCGGGGCGAACGGGACACCCTGGCCACCGACATCGAGTCGATCACCGGCAGCAACGGCGACGACGTGATCGGCGGCCGGCCCGGCGACGACCACCTGAGCGGCGGCCCGGGCAACGACCGCCTGTACGGGCGCGGCGGGGCGGACCACCTCGACGGCGACGCCGGAAACGACCACTTGAACGCGACCGACGACGACGGGGCGTACGACAGCCTCAACGGCGGAGACGACGACGACGAATGTCTCGTGGGCGACCTGGACCACGCCTACAACTGCGAGAACATCCCCAGCTGACACTCGGTGGCATCGGCGGCCCGGCGGCCGCCGATGCCACCGGCTTCTTCGCGATTCCGGCCGTCTCTCAGCGTTCGCAGCCGACCGCGGTGTCGCGTTTGAAGAGCAGGCACTCGTCGCCGAGGGGACCATTGGTGCCACCGTCGAGACGATCCGCGTCAGCGTTCGGCCGATCATCGCCGCTCAACCAGTCATCACCGGCGCCACCGTAGACACGGTCGCTGCCGTCGAGACCGTCGAGCCAGTCGTTGCCGCCGCCACCGTGGATGACGTCATCGCCGGTGTAACCCATGATCCCGTTGTCGGCGGCGTTTCCGACGAGCCGGTCCCCGGCCCACCCGCCGTAGATGCCCTCCACATCGGATCCGACGGTGTCGTGTTCGCCGGGCCGGCCGTCATCACGACGTGCACCGTCCAGATCCACGCTGATGGCCTTCTGATAGTCGCCGTAGTCGACCTGGTCGAATCCGGCTCCACCGAGCATCACATCGGCGGCGATCCCATCGGTATAGACGTCACCGGCCAGCGAGTCGTCGCCGTCGCCGCCGTGGAGGTAGTCGGATCCCTGGTATCCGGCCAGATCATCCTGACCGGCCTCGCCATGGATCCGGTCGTCGCCTTCTTCACCCCAGACGTGGTCGTCACCGTTGCCGCCGTGCAGCGTGTCGTTGCCGAGCCAACCATGGATCATGTCCGCGCCGTCGCCGCCGAAGATCAGGTCGTTGCCGTGTCGGCCATCCAGATAGTCCTGCCCGGCGCCCCCGTAGAGGCGGTCGGCGCCGGCGCCACCCAGCAGCCGGTCGCCCCGCCGGCCCCCGACCAGGATGTCGTTGCCGGTGCCACCGTCGGCGCTCATCGGCAGGTCGGTCCGGTTGGTCACCGCGTCATAGCGGTCATAGGTATAGACCTGCACCCGGGTGGGCGCCTTCGACAAGGCGCAGGACACCTTCGTCCGGTCGCCTTCGACCTGCTTGCAGCCGACGCCGGCCCGGATGGCGACCTGGTCGTCGACGACGATCGTCCGGCCGGACCGGGTGACGACCACCCGGTTCTGCTTCCCGGCGGCCGCCTTGTATCGAACCTTGGTCTTCTCCACCACCGAGACGACACCGGTGGCGGCCGCCGACGCCGGCGTGGAGACGAGACCCCCTGAGACAGTGACGAGCAGGACGAGGCCGGCCCGAGGCAACCATGCGGAACGTGTCATGCGGATCCTCCCCCAGGATTCCGGCGGCCACATCGCCGCACGGCGATGCGATGATAGAACGTCACCGTTACGACGTCACCCACCGCCGTCGTCTCAGCAGAGGCAGATGCCCAGGCCGAAGCTGTCGCCCGCGAAGAGGTTGGTCGCGTTCGATTCGTGATCTGGTCGGGCCATATCGGACAGCGGGCACCTCTGTCGATCTCTAGGATGCGGGTGACACGGGAGGAAAACCGAATGCGGAACACCACGGCCCGGCGTGTGCTCACCGCCCTGGCCGCTCTCACCATGCCCCTCGCTCTGGCCGCCCCCGCGCGGGCCGATGACTCGCTGCCCCTCGGCGCGGGCGCGGCGGTATCGGTCTCGGCCACGCCGGGCGGCATCTTCACGGCGCCGCTGTCGGTCACCTACACCGGCACGAAGCCGATCGACGGCGTCGCCGTCTCGTTCTTCGGTATCGACGGCTTCGAAACCGAGAGCCGGTACAGCAACTGCACCTACGACATCCTCGGTGACCTGGAGGCCTGCGTCTTCGACCGGGCCCTGGAGCCGGGCCGGTCGTACCGGGTGGATCTGCCGCTGCGCGCACCGGCCGACGCCTACGCGCCGAGCGCCGTGCGGACCCAGTTCGTCTGGGAGAAGAAGACGGTTCACCGCGCGTACGGCACACCCGGTGACGCGGCGCCCGTCGCGCTCGTCGACGACGTGACACCGGCGAAGGTCGGCGTCTACCCCTGGCAGTATGTGGATCTGGCGATCACCGGTCACCAGAGCGCGGATCTGGTGGCCATCGGCACCAAGGTGTACGGCGCGACCGGCAACGTCGTCCAGGTCAAGGCGACGGTACGCAACGACGGTCCGGCCGCGCTCAAGTGGATCGGCACCGGCGTGCCGTACGGCCTGGTGGTCGTCACGATCCCGCCCGGCACCACCGTGCAGAGCGCACCGTCGAAGTGTGCGCCCGCCACCGACGCGCAGCGGACCCGCACCGATGCGGTGCAGTACGCGTGCGTCCTCGACGGGTTCCTGAAAATCGGCAAGGACCACGCCCTGAGCCTGCCGTTCAGCCTGCGTGTCGACCGGGTGATCCCGGACGCGGCCGGTCTGGTCGAGGTCAACCCGGCGTGCACGTGCGAGCGCTTCGCCGACGACCTGGACCGCTTGAACGACACCGCTCCGCTGATCCTCAACCCGGCGCCGACCGCTCCGGGCGGCACGGACACGAACCCGCCGGTCGTCTCCGACACCGGCCTCACCGAGGGCCAGCTGCTCGGCTGGTACCGCGACGTCACCCCGGTCTGGTCCGACGACGTCGCGGTGACCAAGGTCCAGGTCCTGGTGAACGGTGTGGTCACCGAGACCTACGAGAGCCCGCTGCCCCGCCAGGTCCTCGTCGAGCTGCCGACCTCGGTCGACCGCACGCAGCCGCGGATCACCATCCGCGCCTTCGACGCGGCCGGAAACATCGGAGAGAAGACGACGACGGTACGGGCGGACGTGGTCCATCCGGAGGCGACGCTCACTCCGGCGTTCGGATCACGCGTCCACGGCGTGGTCACGTTCCAGCCGACCGGCGTCTCCAGCGACACCGCCCGCATCGAGCTGCTCGACGCACGCGGAACGATCGTCGCCCAGAGCACCGCGGCGCCGTGGACGATGACCTGGGACACCCAGGGTCTCAACGGCGCGCAGTCGCTCGCGTTCCGCATCTTCGACCATGCCGAGAACGGCGACATCGACATGGGCACCTTCGAGGTCGACAACGCCGGTCCGGCGGTCGGCTCCATCACTCCGGGTGACCGGGCGCTGGTACGTGGCAGTGTGCGCACCACCGCGAAGGCCTCCGACCCGAGCGGCATCAGCTCGGTCCGGGTCACCGGCGGCCGGGCGACGAGCTCGCCGTGGGCATGGACGGTGACCCCGAAGGCACAGGGCAACCACACCATCGAGTGGGTGGTGACCGACAAGCTGGGCAACACCACGGTCGTCCGTCGTGTCGTCGTCAACGACACGGTCGCGCCCACGCTGAAGCTGACCAGGGCTCCGAAGAACAACACGAAGCTGACGAGGAACACGACGCTGGCGGCATCCGCCGGCGACCGGAACGGCATCGCGAAGGTGCAGCTGCTGGTCAACGGCAAGGTGGTGGCCACCGACACGAGGGCCGGTTACACCTTCACCCTGAACCCGAAGAAGTACGGCAAGAAGTTCACGGTCCAGCTCCGCGCATACGACAAGGCGGGCAACGTGACCACCCTCGGCAAGCGCACCTACCGCCGCTGACCGCAGGCTACCCACAACACCGAATACGCCGGGATCGTCCACGCGATCCCGGCGTATCCACTTCAGCTGGCTTCGGCTTCAGGTGAGCGGGTTCTCCTCCGACTTGTCACGGCAGCACTGAGGACGTCCCCGGTGCCGATGGTTCGGCCGGAGTGCCGCGCCGGAATCGGGGCAGCGCCAAATCGGTAGCGGTGTTAAAAGAAGTTCATGATTTCGTCCATCGCCCGCGGAGTGGTCCGCGGCGCTCTCGCGCTGGCCGTCGCGGCCACTGTCACCGCGGCCGGCGCTACGGCGGCTCAGGCCGCCACCCCACGCCTCTCCCTCACCGCCCTGGCCTTCGAGAATTCCACTGTGGATGCCACTTCCGGCTCAGTGGTCGACGACCTGACCTGGACCATCAAGAACACCGACCCGGACGCGGACGGACTGTCCGGGTCGGTCACGTTGCGCATGCGCAGTTCGATCACCGGCGCGTACGTCGGTCACGAAACGACAGTCAAGTTCGAGTACGACCGCACCTGCTGCAACGGCGCCGAGTACGTCTCCGGCACCCCACAGGAGTCGACGTACCGCTACTCCTTCGTCGTCCCGCGCTGGGCCGACGCGACCTCCGCCACCTGGGAGGTGACAAACGTCTCCGCCGTCTCGGAGGGCGTGACCCTCTCGGCCGGCGCCGGCAAGCTGGCCGGCTTCGCGTCGAAGGTGACCGCGGCGACCAGCATCGACGCCAGCGGCCCGAGCCTCGACCAGCTGGAGCTCGAGCAGGGCGGATACCCCGGGCGGCCGTACCTCTACGTCGCCGACGGCGCCAAGTACGCGCGCTACAGCTTCTGGGCGCAGGACCAGCAGTCCGGCTTCTGGAAGGGCACCATCAAGCTGGCCGGCCCCGGCGGACAGAGCATCACCACCCCGTTCACCTGGGACTATTCGCCATACAGCACCGGCACGAACTGCGGTTCGGTCTCCGGCGGTGACCTGTACCAGATGGCCTGCAACGTCGACGTGACGTTGCCGGTCGGTGCAGCGGCGGGCAGTTGGCGGGTCGCGCAGATGGTCCTGTTCAACAACGCGGGTGCGCGGTCGACGTACAAGAATCCGCAGTCGACAGCGGTCACCGTGACCTCGAACGCCGTGATGACCGCGTCCGGCTTCGCCATCGACCCGGTCGAGGCGGACAACTGGCGCAAGTCGGTCGACGGGACGGTCAGTTTCCAGGTGGCCGGCGCCCGCAAGGGCATTTCGTCGGTCTTGCTCGACTTCGACACCTTCAGCTGCGGCCAGCGTGGCAACCTGGCGGTGTCCGGGGACACCGTGTCGATCCCGTTCGTCATGTACGACCGGACCGAGAAGTGCACCGTGACCGGCATCGCGGTGATCGACGGCGCGGGTGACGTCTCCCTCTACGGCAGCCGGTACGGCGCTCCGGAGCCCGGCCTGACCGTGCGACGCAAGGCGAGCACCACGCCGCCGGTCGTCACCGGGGCGGCTCTGGACGTCACGTCTGTACCGGCCAGCGAGGCCGCGTGGACGTCGATCGGCCTGACCATCCAGGCCCAGGTGCTCACCGCGCCGATCGACGAGATCACCCTGTACATGTACGACAGCGCGGGCACCGAGACGCAGCTGTCATTCGGCGGCACCAGCCAGGCTGCCGACGGGAGCCTCCAGCAGTGGGTGAGCCTGCCGTACTGGCAGGAGATCCTGCCGGGCACCTACACGATCGGGTTCAAGCTGGCCGACGAGGGCGGCCTGAGCAGTAAGTGGGGCATGGTCGGCGACGCCGAGTCGCACGACATCCCGGGCGGCCCGCTGAGCCTGACCGTCACCGAGGGCTGATCCACCTCGCCGGAAAGGGCCGTGACCACGGGTTCGCGGTTCTTTCCGGTGGGTCGGCCCCGACCGCGGCGTCAGTGCCGGCCTCGGCCCGGCACACCCGCAAACGCATCAAGGAAAGGGCCGCGAAGAACCGGTCTGTAGGGCGCGCCGAGAAAGAAGCACCTTCGGAGAACGGCCCATCAACAAGAAGCAAAGCCGTAGGCCAGGAAGCCGCCGCAATCCAATCCGTCACGGAAAGTGACGACACCCACGCGCCACCCAGCCCTTTAAGGCCGGACAACGAGAAAGGCCTGAACTGCGTCTCCGCAGCTCAGGCCTTAAACGAAGAAGTGCGCCCGAAGGGACTCGAACCCCTAACCTTCTGATCCGTAGTCAGATGACTAGTGGTCACGGGAACACTCGGTAACCTCCGGACACAAAGCCGTTTCCGAAGACATATTAGCAGCTCAGGGCAGCTCCACGTTTCCGCAGGTCTGGGCAGAGTGCACGAGCTAGGCGCCCCGCTGATCGATAGCGGCCACTCGAACGTGCTGAAACGGTCGCGCCCATGCTGAAACGGTCGCCGACATCCGATCACCACCGGATCACCACGCGACGCCATCACACAGCGTAGAACCCGCTTCAATCAGTGCTGCTCAGGGCAAAGTGCAAGGCTCCTGCCGCCGAGGTAATCGCGGTGCGGCAACCGCCGTGGCGACGTGCGATCACCTGTGGATCACCACAGCCTCGACTTTGGCACCTGTAGGCACCAGTCATTCTACTGCGGCCCTTCGCGAGGGAACCATCAAAACCGACCTGCCGACCTAGCCATCGGCGCCACGAAACTGCATCTTCATGCACAACTGGTGGCCGACGAAACTACACGAGGAGTGCTAGGCAGTGCCGTCAGTTAGCGGCGCAGATACGGCGGACCGAAGTCATCGTCACTGATTCGGACGGGCCTCGTTGCCGTGGGTAGCAAACGGGCATGTGGCGACGACTGATCTTGGTTGCACACCCCGTGGTGAGTTCCGTCGCTGCCGGTAGTTGGGTAGGGTGGCCAACATCAGCCTGGCTGAAACTGCGGACACGCCTCTAAGTGTGTTGGTGTAGTTTCTGGCCACTAGTGGAGGAAAGCGGGGGCCGGTATGTCCACGGCGAAGAGCAAGGCAGTTGTGCTGCTCAGTGGGGGCCTCGACTCCGCCACGGTGCTCGCGATGGCGGTGCACGAGGGCCACGAAGCTCATGCGCTCAGCTTCCGCTACGGCCAGCGCCACACGGTCGAGCTCGATGCCGCCGCCCGCGTGGCGGCGGAACTCGGAGCAGCTAAGCATATAGTTGCCGACATCGATCTACGCGTGTTCGGTGGGTCGGCGCTGACTGACAGCGCTATCGCGGTGCCGCACCACGGCAGCGCGGACGATCTCGGTGAAGACATCCCGATCACGTACGTGCCCGCCCGGAACGCGATCTTCCTGTCCTTCGCACTTGCATGGGCGGAGACCCTGGGCGCCTCCGATGTGTTCATCGGGGTCAATGCGCTTGACTACAGTGGCTACCCGGACTGCCGCCCAGAGTTCATCGCCGCCTTCGAGCAGATGGCCAACCTCGCCACGAAGGCGGGCGTCGAGGGCCGTCAACGGTTGCGGATCCACACCCCGCTGATCGAGTTGACCAAGGCCGAGACCATCCGTCGCGGGATCGAGTTGGGCGTGGACTACGCCTGGACCCACAGTTGCTACGACCCGGTCGACGGCCGCGCGTGCGGAACCTGCGACTCCTGCCTGCTGCGTGGGCGAGGCTTCGCCGAACTCGGCCTGACCGACCCGGCGTTGACGCCGGCCGCAGGATGAGTTCCGGTGTATCGCGTTAAGGAGATCTTCTACACGCTTCAGGGCGAAGGCACTCATGTTGGCCGCCCGGCTGTGTTCTGCCGGTTCACGAGTTGCAACTTGTGGACCGGGCGAGAGCCGGACCGGCATCGTGCCATCTGCCAGTTCTGCGACACCGATTTCGTCGGCACGGACGGCCCCGGTGGGGGCCGTTTCCGTTCTGCGGCCGATCTAGCCGCTGCCGTGGCCAAAACCTGGCAGGGGCAGCCTCATCCGCGCAGCCGGCCCTACGTCGTCTGTACCGGCGGCGAGCCGCTGCTGCAGTTGGACGAGCCCGCTATACAGGCACTGCACGCCGAGGGCTTCGAGGTCGCCGTCGAGACGAACGGTACTCGGCCAGCACCAGCAGGCCTCGACTGGATCTGTGTCAGCCCGAAGGCGGGCGCCGATCTGGTGCTCACTCGCGGCCATGACCTGAAGTTGGTTTACCCACAGGTCGGCGCAGAGCCGGGACTGTTCGAGGACCTCGAATTCGACCACTTTCTGTTGCAGCCTATGGACGGCCCAGACCGGGCCGCCAGCACAGAGGCCGCCGTGCGGTACTGCCTTGAACACCCGCAGTGGCGACTGAGCCTGCAGACCCACAAATACATAGGAATCGCCTGATGGAAGTCTTCCGGGAGTTCACCTTCGAAGCCGCGCACCGGCTGCCGAACGTGCCGGACGGGCACAAATGCGCCCGCCTACACGGTCACTCCTACCGTGTGCAGGTCCACGTCCAGGGTGAAGTCGATCCGGCGGCGGGCTGGGTGATGGACTTCAGCGAGATCAAGAAGGCGTTCCAGCCGCTTCGCGATCAGCTCGACCACTACTACCTCAACGAGGTGCCTGGCCTGGAGAACCCCACCAGCGAAGTGCTGGCCCGCTGGATCTGGGACCGGCTGATCGGTCAGTTGCCGTTGTCGGCGGTGATGGTGCGGGAGACGTGCACCTCCGGCTGCGTCTACCGGGGAGAGCAGTGATGCTTCCTGACGTGCAGGGAATGCCCGACCAGCGCGGAGTCGCTCTCGACGATGTCGGCATCGAAGGGCTGCGCTATCCGCTGCTTGTAGCTGACGCTCAGGGCGCCAAACGCGAGACGGTCGCCACCGTCGACATGGCGGTCAGCCTCGACGCCAACGTCAAAGGCGCGCACCTGAGCCGTTTCGTGGAAGTGCTGCACGCATGGCGCGACCAACTCGCGCCCGACAGCGCACTGCGCCTGGTGGAAGATCTTCGTACGCGCATGGGCAGCGGCAGCGCCCGAGTTCACCTCGCCTTCGCCTACTTCCTGGAGCGCCAAGCCCCCGTCACCGGCGCCCGGTCGTTCAGCGAGTACCAATGCGCGTTGACCGCCAGCGTGAGCACCGGCGACCCCGTCCTGACGCTAGGGGTACGGGTGCCCGTGACCAGCGTGTGTCCCTGCAGCAAAGCCATCAGTGACCGGGGCGCGCACAACCAACGCGGCTACGTCACCATCGAAGCCCACCCGGCGGCCATCGGCGAGATCTGGTTCGACGACCTCATCGCCATCGCCGAGGCATCGGCATCCTCACCGGTCTACGCATTACTCAAACGACCGGACGAGCGTCACGTCACGATGGCCGGCTACGATAACCCCGTCTTCGTCGAAGACATGACCCGCCAGGTCGCCCTCGCGCTGCGCGACGACCCCCGCGTGGCGCAGTTCCGGGTGCGGGTGGTCAACGACGAAAGCATCCACAACCACGCAGCGTACGCGCAGCTCGGCTGGAACGACGGTGCTATCGGCGGCGCCCCGTGAAAGCGGAACCCGGCGCGGCCGACTGGCCGGTGCATCTCGTGGTGACCTGCACCAACCGCAAGACCCGGGTAGTGCCCGACCGCCTGCGCCTCGGCGAACTGCGGGAACAACGGCCTGGGCAACGCTTCGCCGCCTGGACCCACCGGCTGTCCACCTCTGTCGTCGACCGGATCGCCGCCGTCGACCTGTACGCCGGCGAACACTGGCAGATCGCCCGCAACCTTCCGGTCAGCCTGCAGCAACCGACGAACTTGTGGGTGTGCTCCGCCGGGTACGGGCTGATCGCGGCGGACACCCCGATCTCCCCCTATGCGGCGACGTTCACGACCGGGGAGGCCGACGCGGCCGGCTCCACACCGGCTGCCATGCGCGACTGGTGGAGCCGGCTGGGCGGCTGGACCGATGCTGGCCGCCGCACTCCCCGCTCCTTCACAGCGCTGGCTCGCCAGAATCCCCAGGCCACCATCGTCGCCGTGCTGTCCGAGGCCTACCTACGCGCGTGCGCCGACGACCTGCGTCACGCCGCGGCCTGCCTGGCCGACCGTCAACAGTTGGCCGTCATCGGCCCGTCCGGACGGTGTCCCGAAATCGACGACCTTCTCGTGCCGGTCACCGCCGCGTTGCGCCCGGTAGTCGGCGGCAGCCTACAGGCACTCAACGTCCGCGCCGCCGCCCACCTGTTCGCCGCTTCAGCCGACGACCTGTCCTCCGCCACCCTGCGCAAACTCGCCGAGCAGGCCACCGCTGCGGCGCCACCAGATCTCAGCCGGCGGTCGGGCGGACAGAGACTCACCGACAACGCCGTCCGTGACTACATCACCGGTCATCTCGCTAATGGGCCCGCCACCGCGACCAGGCTACTGCGCCAACTGCGTCAAGCCGGCCAGTCCTGCGAACAGTCCCGCTTCCGCGCCCTGTTCACCGAGGTTGCCGCCCAGGTGAGGCCCTGATGCCCGCCGTGCCGTCCTCTGCCAAGAACCTCACCCGCCGGGCCCTACGCATCGACCAGAGCAGGACCTACCCACTGTATGTGTTCGCGCTACGGGCTAACGAAGTCCTGGACATCGCGGATATCTCCCGGCTGAGCCGCGACGACGGCGGCAATCTCATCGGTTACCAGCGTCCCGAGGTACGCCGGCACGTCGAGGAGATCATCGACTACCTCAACACCGACGGCGCGCTGTTCCCGAACCCGATCATCCTCGCGCTGTCATCACGTGCAAAATTCGAGTCCAGCCGCGGACCCGGGGCCAGCGACGGCTTGGCAACTGCCGGCAAACTGACCATCCCGCTACCGGCAAAGGGCAAGCCCAAGCCCGCCTGGATCGTCGACGGACAGCAACGCGCGCTCGCCCTGGCACGCACACGGCGCAGCGACTTCCCCGTACCCGTTACCGCCTTCGTCGCCGACAGCGTCACCCAGCAACGCGACCAGTTCCTGCGAGTCAACAACACCCGCCCCCTGCCACGCGGACTCGTCACCGAACTGCTACCCGAGGTCGACAGCCCTCTTCCCCCGCGGCTCGCGATGCACAAGGCACCTTCCGCGCTGTGCGACATCCTCAATACCGACCCGAATTCGCCGCTGTATGGGCTGATCAAACGCACCTCCACCACCCGGGAGCAGACACCCCACGCGGTGATCACCGACACCATCCTGGTGCGCATGCTCCACGAGAGCCTGAATTCCCCGGCGGGATCCCTGTTCCCGTACCGCGACGTCAGCCGCAATGAGACCGACTTCGACGCCATCCTGCAGGCCCTGTACGTCTACTGGGCCGCTGTCCGCGACACCTTTCCCGACGCCTGGGGGCTACCGCCTGCCAAGAGCCGCCTCATGCACGGAGCCGGTATTCGCGCGATGGGCCGGCTAATGGACCGGATCCTGGGCGCCGTCGATCCTCGCGGCGCCAACGCGCCGCAGATCATCCGCCAGCACCTCGGCCTCATCGCGCCGTACTGCCACTGGACCGCCGGCATCTGGGACGACCTGGGCCTGCGGTGGAACGAGATCCAGAACCTGACCAAGCACACCCAAGAGCTGTCCAACTACATCATCCGCGTTTACCACAACACCCGGTCGGAGCTGTCGTGAAGTTCTTCTTTCCCGACAGCCAGGACCAGGTCGACCCCGGCTTCCATTTCGTCACCGAGGAACGCGACCCGTTCCGCGTCCGGCAACGAGACGACCAGTACGCCCACGAGGTCCTCACCCAAGCTCCCTTCGACGGGCTGCTGGTCTCTAAGGCCATCGTGGACGGCACGGCGGCTGGCACTGGAAAGTACACCGTCGCGCAACGCCACCGCCTCTACCGGGAAGGCGCACGACGCTTCTTCCGTCTCGACCACGGCCACACCCCGCTGGAGATCATGGGTGACTGCGGCGCGTTCTCCTACGTAACCGAGGAGTATCCGCCGTACAGCGTCGATGAGGTCATCGACTTCTATGACGGCTGCGGATTTCACTACGGGATCGCCGTCGATCACGTGATCTTTCAGTACGAGCCCAAGACAACTCGCGATGACAAGCGGGCTGAGGAGTGGGTACGTCGCCAGGACATCACCCTGGATCTGGCTGAGAAGTTCTGGCAGCGCTGCAAAGCCCGCCGCGTCAGCTTCGCCCCCCTCGGTGTAGCTCAGGGCTGGAGCCCGCAGTCGTACGCCGACGCCGTCAAGACCCTGCAAGACATCGGCTACCAACGCATCGCGCTGGGCGGCATGGTGCCTCTCAAGACCCCCGAAATCCTGGCCTGCCTCGCCGCGATCGACCAGGTCCGCGACCATGACACCACGCGGTTTCACCTGCTCGGCGTCAGCCGTTGCGACGAGGTGCGCACGTTCGCCGACTACGGCGTCACCAGCTTCGACAGCACCTCGCCGTTTCGCCAGGCGTTCAAGGACGACCGCGACAACTACTACACACCGACCGGCACCTATGTGGCGCTGCGCGTGCCGCAGGTAGACGGTAACGCCAAGCTCAAGGCCCGCATCCGCTCCGGCGAGATCAGCCAGAACCGAGCGCTGGAACTGGAACGCACCGCGCTGACCCGGCTGCGGCAGTACGACGCTGATGAGATCGACATTGATCCGGTCGTCCACGCGCTCGACGAGTACAGCGCCGTGTGGGACGGCAAGTCCGACCGCAGCAGCCAGTATCGTGCGACCCTGGCGGATCGGCCCTGGCGGGCTTGTGCCTGCGACCTATGCAAGACCATCGGGATCGAAATAGTGATCTTCCGAGGTTCCGAACGCAACAAACGGCGCGGCTTTCACAACCTGTACGTGTTCGAACAGCGGCTGCGCGCACAACAAGGAAGGACTCCGTGTGACCAAGACCCGACGTGACAACGCCGCCGGCACCGCCCCTGAGCTCCGGCTCCCCGCGCTGAAGATCCAGCAGGGTCGTGGACGCAGCCTCTATACATTCGCGATGGACGGCAAACTCGTGCCGCAGATCGCCACCGTCTCGCGGATCCGTCGTGACGACAACACCGAGTTGCACGGCTACCAGCGACCGGAAGTCCTCGCCCATGTCGCGGCAATCCGCCGCTACATCGAAACCGACGACAGCCCGCTACTGCCCAACGCCGTCGTGATCGCCTTCGACAAGCGGGTACGGTTCGAGCCGGCCCCGGCCGCCGTCGACAGCCCTGGCTACGTCGAAACCGGCACCCTGGTGATCCCGCTGATCGACGGACCGGACCACCGCCGGCCCGGATTCATTGTCGACGGTCAACAGCGCTGCGCCGCCATCCGCGACGCCAACATCGACGCGTTCCCGATCAGCATCAGCGCCTTTATCGCCAACGACACCGCAGACCAACGCTCCCAGTTCATCCTGGTCAACAACACCAAGGCGCTGCCCAAGGGGCTCATCCACGAACTGCTACCCGGTGCCTCCGGTGCCCTGCCCGCCCCGCTTCGGGTACGCCAACTGCCAGCCACCCTCCTCGAGATGCTCAACTTCGACGAGACGCGGTCGCCGCTGCACCGGATGATCCAGACGCCCACGAACCCGGGCGGCTACATCAAGGACAACTCCGTCCTGCGGATGCTGGAGAACAGCCTGTCCGATGGCGCCTTGTATCGGTTCCGCAACGATGCGGCACTGCCGTACACCGGCGAGATGTTCACCCTGCTGGCCAATTTCTGGGCGGCTGTGAAGCAGGTGTTCCCTGACGCCTGGAACAAGCCCCCCCGCAGATCACGGCTCATGCACGGCGCGGGGATCATCAGCATGGGCTACCTCATGGACGCGATCAGCCACACCCGCGGCGACGGCGACGGGGTCATCGAACCGGACGAGTTCGCGGCCGACCTGAAGGTGATTGCCGACGACTGCCGGTGGACCGAAGGCGAGTGGACCTTCAGCGACGGCGCCGTGCGCAAGTGGAACGAGATCCAGAACACCCCGCGCGACATCCAACGGGTCGCAGACTTCCTACAGAACCGCTACCGCTACAGCCAGGCGAGGAGAGGGCGATGACTCCGTAGCTTCGCCACCGAGCCCGCGCGGGATCCGGCCGGCACCGGATCGGACCAAGTCCTGGGCCGGAATCCCCAGGGTGACTGAATGATCTGAATTGAAATCTCAGTTCGCCATTGAACTGTATGTACCATATGCGTGTCTTGGCCTGTCTGGTCTGCTAGGTTCGGCCATAAAGCTCACCCCGATCGAGCCACCCGTGGGCCGAAAATGTCGGTGGGTACAGATACTCTGCGTGCGTGCCGTCAACGGTGACCCCAAACGCACTGACCATCGGGCAGTTCATCGAGCATCCGCGCGTGCCAGGTATCGCCCGTATTGCGGCATTCGAAGACGCCGCCGTACGCGTCGACGCGTTCGAGTCAGTGGCCGTACCCGTGGCGCGCACCTGGCGGGTACCGGCCGACGAATGCCGCCCGGTACGGCTCATGCAGCAGACACGCGTCTATTGGGAAGACCCCGACACCGGACGCTGGCAGGCCGGGCGGATCATCGGCGGCGGACCCGAAACCTACTTCGTGCGCATCCCCAACCGGGACCAGGACTTCGAGGTGCCGCAAGCCGAACTCCGCGTCCGCTGGGATCGCCCGATCAACTCCCCAGCAGAGGTCCTCGCCGCCGGAGCGCACGAATCGCCGTTCTTCCGCGACGCCCGGCTACCGATGCTGCGAAGCCTGGTGGCGCAGCGCGCCGCGTGCGCGAGCCTGCCCGCCCTACTGTCGGCGGGCATCGAGATCTATCCCCACCAGGTCCAGACCGCCATGACTGTGCTCGGCGACCCGGTGCAGCGATACCTGCTCGCCGATGAGGTCGGCCTCGGCAAGACCATCGAGGCCGGCCTCGTGATTCGACAACTACTCCTCGACCGCCCGCGGTCGCGCATCCTGGTGGTCGCTCCCGCCGTCCTGCGTAGACAGTGGCAAACCGAACTGCGGACAAAGTTCTTCGTCGATGACTTCCCGGATGCCATCCTGCGGATTACCAGCCACGAGACGCCCCAGCGGTGGCACGAATACCACGGTGTCGACTTGGTCATTGTCGACGAGGCCCACCGCCTGTGCCGCGCGCAGGCTCCCGGCCAGACTCCCTACCGGGAACTCGTGGCCCTCGCGCATTCCACACGACGATTGCTGCTGCTATCGGCAACGCCGGCCACGGCGCGGGCCGAGACCCATCTAGCATTGCTGCACCTGCTCGACCCGAACCTGTACCGCTGGGATGACGCCGCTCAATTCGCCGAGAGGTTCGAAAGCCGCCGAGAATTGGCGAGGGCGGTCTACGGTCTGGACGCGGAATTCGCGCCCATGCTGCCCATCGCGATCGACGAGATCACGGCACTCGTGCCCCACGACACCGCATTCCAAGAGCTGGCCGATGCCGTCACTAGCCTTCTGACCGCCGACGGCGACCTCCGGGAGGAAACCGCGCAACCCATCCTGCACGCGCGGGTCGACGCCCTGCGCGCCCACATCAGCGAGACGTACCGGCTACACCGGCGGGTCATCCGGCATCGCCGGCACAACGTGCTCGCCGACAGCGGTGAGACGGAAGCGCTGCCGTTTGAGGTCACCGGACGCCAACGGCCAGCCTCGGTGACCCTGCAGATTTCCCGAGCCGCTCGCGCCTGCGACATCCTGCTGAACTGGCAGCAACAGACCAGCCACTGGCTGCTCGATCATGAGACCGAACACCAGACCGGCGCCTACGGCCAGGTCCTCGCCGTGCTCTCGTCCCGCGTTGATGAACTGTCGCGAGACCTGGAAGACGCGCTGCGCTGGCGGGTCCACCGCGACGAGCACGCCGCGGCGCGCGCCGGACTCAGCGTCGAAGAGCGACAGATGCTGACGGCGGCCGCTGTCCTGCCCGCCGACCAATTCGCACTGGACGACCTCGCCGCCGAACCCGCCGAGTCCCAGAGCGACCTTAGGCCGATGGCACGGATATCCACTGAGTACCGCCGAACGGTCGTCTTCTGCGGCGCCGGCAGCCTCACGGCTCACGTCACTGACCGCCTGGTCGTACCGCCAGGACTCACCGTGGTCGAGCACTCACGCCGGCATAGCGAGGTCGAGAACGCCGCAGCGGTCGAACGGTGGCGCGAGCACGGCGGAACCCTCGTCGTCGACGACACCGCTGAAGACGGGGTCAACCTGCAGGAGGCGGACGCGGTAGTCCACATGCGGCTGCCCTGGTCGCCGAATCGGTGTGAACAACGGCTCGGACGTGTGGATCGTTTCGCCGGAGCGGATGGAAGAACACGCCAGCCCGCGCAACAGTTCATCGTCAGCATCGGCGTCACGGAGGAAGACTTCACCGCCGCGTGGCTCGCGCTGCTGACCGACAGCATCAGAATCTTCGATGACTCGGTCTCCGCCCTGCAGGATGCGCTGGACGGGGTGAGCAACTCCGCGTGGGAGACGGGCCTGCGTGACGGGCCAGTCGCGATGCTTCGGAGCAGCGATAGCATCACCGGCATCTTGGCCAATGAGCGCCGCGAGATCGACGGCATGGACATGCTCGAGGCCGTGCACGAAGGTGGCGTCGGTCAAACCCTGGCCGAGGTGGCGATCGCCACCGAAACCCGTTGGTTAGCGCACGAGCAGGCGACGCGCGGCTACGCCGCATCCGGCCCCGGCGGTCTCCGCTTCGCCTATCACGCGCTGACGAAGCCGAAACACGCTGTGCGATTCGAACGGGGCGCCCTTCTGGTCTCACCGCGCCTGCTCGCGCTAGCCGGCCGCTCCGTTCCCCCTGAAGCGATGGAAGGAACATTCAACCGTAACACTGCATTACGCAATCCCGGACTGCGAATGCTCCGCCTGGGAAGTCCTTTCGTGGATGTCCTTGCCCGTGTGGTCACGATCGACGACAGAGGACAGGCGAGTGCATTCTGGCGACGCGGTCTTCAGAGCATCGAGCCGCGGATATACTTCGGTCTGGACTTTCTGGTGGAGGCCGCGATCGATCACGCGCTCGATTTGGTGCCCTCATCGCCAGACGCGCAGAACGCGCTACGGCGGCAGGCAGACATGATCTTTCCGCCATTCATGCAACGCATCTGGTTGTCCGCTGGTAGTGATGCGCCCGTCGATGATGCGGCTCTGCAGGCGTGGCTGGAGCAACGCTACGACCCGGAACGTGGTGATCTCAACCTGAGTGAGACCCGCATCGGTGCGCTGTGGGACGTGCTCGGCGGACCGGACGGCCTTGCCGCCGCCGCGCGGCAGGCGGAACGAGACGGTCGAATCGAGTTGGCCCGTTCGGCTGATCTCGTCGAGCGGGGACGGCGAGCCGAGCAGGAGGCGGCACGTGCCCTGGCGGTACGCCAGACACAGGCTCTCGCCCGTCGGCGCGCTGGGCGGCTGCTGTCGGATACGGAAAGCTATCTGGAGGACGTTCGAGTGTCCGCGGCCCTGATCGGTGGGCTGGGCCAGCCGGGGCTGCGCCTCATGGCGATCAGTTGCGTTGTCGGCGGCGATCTGCGCGTGGGGGCGCGGGGTGTCTGATGCGTGGGCCGACGCACAAGCGCTGTGGTCGGCATGGCCTCACCTTGAGGTCACCCGTCCAGCAGACAGCACCGTCGGGCGGCTGCTCGACGCTCTGCGAGGAGTAGCCGAAGACCGAGCCGGCTGGCACGACGTCGCCGCGTTGACCCTGCAGGTCCTCCTGGAACAGAGTGCGCGGCGACAAGGGATCTGGCCGTTACAGGTGCCGGTCGGCCCCCGCCTGCCGAGCCGGGAACAGTGGCACGATATCGGCTGCGATGTTCTCAGCACCCCCGATGGGCTGTCTCTCACACCGCGCCCCTGGCATCCGCCCACGGGCACCGCCCACGCGGACCGCGCCGTAGAGATCGAGATGGCGGAGGTCTTCGCCGGAAGGGCCGCCGCGACGCCGGCACACACGGCCGACCCGTTCTGGACCATGGCCCTCGGCTCGGACTACCGGTCGTACACCTCACTGGGGCAGCGGGAAGCCGCGCGGACAATCGTCACCGCCCCGCCCGGCAGCACCGTGATCGCGTGCCTACCCACCGGCCAGGGCAAGACCGAATTGGCGTGGGCGGCGGCGATCCCCGCCACGCGGCGCCGCGGAGTCGCCGTTGTGGTGGTGCCGACTGTCGTGCTGGCCATGGACTTGGAACGTCGGATCCACCGACTGCTGGCCACCCTGGGTGAACCGCCCAGTCCCAGCGGGCACTACGCCTACACCGGGGGTCTTGCCGACGACATCAAACAAGCGATCCGTCGCGATATCCGCGACGGACGCCAGCGCATCGTGATCGCCGCACCCGAAGCCCTAGTGAGCGGCCTGCGCCTAAGCCTGGAGTCGGCCGTCCGCCAGGGACTTCTCACTCACCTGATCATTGACGAAGCACATCTCGTCGAGCAGTGGGGTACCGAGTTCCGACCCGAGTTCCAGGCGATGAGCGGATTGCGCCGATCGTGGCTCGCGATGGCCCCACCAGAACGCCGACCGGTCACCCTGGCGATGAGCGCCACCTTGACCCGCCAACAGATCCGCACCATCGAGGACTTGTTCGGCAGCCCCGGGGCCACCGAACTCATCTGGGCATCGCAGACCCGCCGAGAACCCTCCTACTTCATCGAACGATGCGACACCGACAGCGCCCGCACCTCCGCGATCCTGCAGGCCGTCAGCGCACTACCCAAGCCGATGATCATCTACACCACCCGCAGGCGCGATGCCGTTGAATGGGCACAACGCCTACGTGGGGCCGGGTTCTACCGCCTCGCCGTTGTGACCGGAGACATCGGCGACACCGGCCGGCGCGAGGCCGTCATGGGCTGGCGGGGTGAAGACCATGACGGGAAACCTTCGCCGACCCGCTTCGACATCGTCGTCGGCACCTCCGCGTTCGGGCTGGGACTGGACATGGCCGACGTCCGCAGCGTAGTGCACGCCTGCGTGCCCGAGACTCTCGACCGCTATTACCAAGAGGTGGGACGCGCCGGTCGCGATCGCCGCCCCGCGCTGGCATATCTTGCCAGCGCGCCGTCCGACTACGGCGTCGCCGCCCTGATTAACCGTGAGATCGTCATCAGCAGCGACAAAGGCTGGGATCGGTGGGGCAGCATGGCTCGCTCAGCGGCTGACCTCGGCCACGGCCGCCTTGACATCGACTTGGACACGCTGCCGACCTACATCCCCGAGGAGTCGGGCCACAACCGCCAATGGAACGTGCGCACCCTGAACCTCATGGCTCAAGCCGGACTGATCGATCTCCACTCCCCGCAACCACCCAGCCGGAACGCCGATGAGCCCGAGGACCAATGGCAGCGCCGACTGGCGGACTACTCCGCCCATGCTGACGCCCGCATCGTCGCCCACATCGGCAACGGCCGGACCAACGACCACACGTTCTGGGAACGCCGTTTCGAAGGGCAGCGGGCGAGCGTGGCAACCGAACAGACCAAGTCACTGGACCGACTTCGCCAGTTGATCAAAGGCGACCGCTGCACCGGCGTGACCATCGCCGACTACTACCGATCTCCGTGGCGGGGCGGCATTCTTCGCACCGCCGTCAACTGTCGGGGCTGTCCACATTGCCGGAGCACGGAACCGGAACGGCCCCGGGGCACGCTGTACCGCGATGGCGGCGAGCCCTTCCCGGGCGTGGCCCACTGGTCTGGTCGCCCGGATCCGTTGGGAGCGCTGCGTGGCGATGCGGCATGGATAAGCCTCTGGTGGCGTGACCGCGTGATCCGCGACGACCTCCTGCCTCAACTGCTTGTCCAACTCGCCAGGCGAGGATTATCAATTCTCGCCGGCCCCGGAGTGACCACAGTTCTCGCCGCGAGAGTCCAACGACAAGCCTGGCCGAAGCCGGTCATCGTGGACAGCGACGGCAGTCTGACCGACAGCTTCCCAGGGCCGATCATCTGGGTTGCGGACGAGACTAATTCCCTGACTGGTGCAGTACGGGCACGTCTTGCGGCCGACGCACCGACCTACCTCATTCACGCCCGTGATCTTCCCGATCCAGAGCGGCGCCACCTGCGATTGCACCAAACTTGCGACGTGTCCCTGCCGCTTTCGACTGTACTGGGAGCCCTGTAGATGGCGCTGCTGAACGATCCGGCTTCTCTTCCCACCCCGATGTGGATCGTCGCTCGCTACCTGGCGTCAAACCCCCGTCAGCATCACCTGCGAGACGCCCTGCGGGCGCTGCTGAGCCCCGGCAGCCTGTTACCGCTAGACAAGCGGGAAAACGACACTACCTTCGACTGGGCCGTGCGCACTCTGGACGACCTTGGCATAGTCCGAATCGACAGCGACAAAATCTCATTGTCGGACGTCGGGCCCGATCTTCGCCCGGACGATGTCGCCGCTTTCAACGACCTGTTACGCCATCAGGTGCTTGACCCCAGCCGCAACGCGACCATCGCCGACGGCGACCAGACCGGCCCCAAGGATCTCGTTCGTGCGCTGTCCTGGTTCCTTACTCTCGATCCGTTCGTGGCCATGAGCCACACTGACGTCGTGCAGCGGCAGCGCGGAGCCCTCGCCGAGCACGTCGGCAACCCCCTCGTCAACGACTTTCGATGGAACCGCTTTACCTATTGGGCTCCCGCGCTGGGCTTTGCCGCACCACCTCTAATCCCACCGTCCGGCAGCAGAACGCAGACCCTCGCCCCTGACTGCGTGACCGCGGTGCTTCGGACAGTGCGCGCGAAATGGGAGCCGGGTACCCGGCTCCCCGCCCGCGACATGGTCACAGCGATCACCGACGAACTGCCTGTCCTGCCCGGTGGCCGATACAGCGTCGCCCTCGGCCTGCCCAACGAGGCGCCGGACGTCTCAGCAGTGTTGTCCTTCGCCCTGCTGTGCGGCGACGAATATGGCTGGCTCAAACTCGACCGGCGTTCCGACGCCGACGACGAGGTCCTCCTCGTGGACCCAGATCGATCCAGCCAGGTGCTGCGCATTACCCACGTCGAGATCCAGGAGTCGGTCAATGGCTGAGTTCCGGCAGTTCCTGTGCTGGTCACCCACGACCGCGGCAACGACGATCACCACCGAGGCAGTCTCACCCTCTCCGTCGGTGTTCTTCGCGACCCACGCTCCTCTGCGGATTCGACGGCGACACCCGGAAGGACGAGCGGACACCCACAGCGCCGAGGTCACCGAGGAACAGGTGCGGCGTGACTTCCTGCAGCGGTCCACGCCAACCGGTGTCCTCCTGATGCCCGTCATCGGTGAATCCGGCGCCGGCAAGTCACACCTCGTACGGTGGATCTACGAGAAGACCCCGCCCACCGCGTCGCGGGCGATCATCTATCTGCCCAAGACCAGCACGAGCCTGCGTGCGGTCGTCCGAGCCCTTCTCGATCAGCCTGACGTCGACAGTCCCGAACTCGCCCAGCTGCGCGCCGACGTTGACCGAATGAGCTCGGAACTCGACCAGCGCAGCCTCGAACGACGACTGATCAACGAACTGTCAGAGGCCGTGGCCGTCGCCGATTCGAAGCCAGGCGCGGCGCGGATCCTTGCTGGGCCTGACCGTCTAGCGTCGCTCCTGCTCGACCCTCATATCCGCGACCACCTGCTACAAGAAGGCAAGCTGATCCCGCGTCTGGCCGCGAGCCTGCTGTCGGACGGCCACGAGCGAGACAACGAGCGACCCACCAGCTTCACCGTCGACGACCTCCCGCTCGACGTGGCCGACGTGAAGAAAGCATCCGACAAGGCATACCGGCTGCTGATGCAGATCACCACCAAGCCCGATTTGCAGACCGCCGCCGTCGACATCCTCACCGACCAGTTGCCGACCGCGGTAACCGCCGCGTGGAACATCGGTGGGGGACGCCTACAGGACGCGATGCTGGAAGTCCGGCGCCAGTACGCCCGCCAGGGCAAGGAAATCCTCCTGCTCATCGAGGATTTCGTTGTTTTGCAAGGCGTCCAGCGCGACTTGCTCGACGCGCTCATCGAGGCGGGCGAGCGAGAGGGGCGCACCGTGCTGGCTCCTGTACGCACCTTGATGGCGGTGACCAGCGGATACTTCGAGCGGCTGACCGAAACGGTGCTGACCCGGGCCAAGGCAGCGACACCATACGTCTACGACCTTGACGTCGCATTCGACACCTCGGAGCGAGGGCGCGCCGAAGTCGGCGCCTTTGTTGGCCGATACCTCAACGCCGCCCGGCTCGGGCACAACGTGCTTGAAGAGGCGGGAGTGGCCGCCGGTGCCGCAATTCCCAACAAGTGCGAGGACTGCCCCTTCAAAGACACCTGTCACGCCGCCTTCGGCGTATCCACCGATGGGCACGGGCTGTACCCGTTCAACTGGCCGGCGCTACGGCGCGCCATTCGCGCCCGACCAGCACGCAACAAGCCGGACTCATTCAACCCGCGAGCCGTCATCGGTGAAGTTGTCCGACCGGTCCTCGTCGAACACGCTGAGGCACTGCGTGAGGGAACCTTCCCAGACGAACGATTCCGCGAAGATTTCCCCACACCCAGCGAAGAGACGTTTCTGCTCGGCGTGGTGAAGCAGGAAATTGAAGAGCGGGATCCGAACGGCGCGCAGCGGCGAGAGACCTTCCTCGAGTTTTGGGGGGATGCGCCTGACCAGGTGAAGAATCTCGAGCCGGAACTTCACGCCGCGTTCGGTATCAAACCGCTGCGCATCGACGATGCATCGTCACTGCGGACCAGGTTCACCCCAACCGCTCCAACTGTAGCCGGCCCACGCCCGAACACCCCAGCGACCGCTGCACCGGCGCCGGCCAACGGGATACCTCCGCGCATCCGGAAAATGATCGACGACATCGAAAACTGGCAGGGCCGCGATGCCCAGCTTCCGCAACCCACAGCCTTCGCCATCCGCAGCATCATCCGGCAAGCGGTGACCAGCCGCAGCCTCTGGAATGACCCGATCATGGCCGAGCCGCTAACGGGTGATCTTGACAAGGCGTGGCCCGTCCGACCCACCGTGGTCTCCATCGAGGGCGCGGAGGGCGAGGGCGGCCGCACGGCAAGCGGCGGAGCCCCGATCTACTTCAAGCGCCTTCCCGCCAACGCGGCCTTCTTCCAGCAACTCCTGCTGGCCGGTGCCGGCATCATGGCCGGCAACTCGATCGCGCTGCGGCGCCTGCACCGCATCGCCGAGCAGCACCAGACGACCATGCAGCAGGCCGTCCTGCGCACGCGGGCCTTCTCCGACAAAGAACTGATTACGAGCATGCGGGCGTCCCTGCTGGGCGCCGTCCTCGCCGGCCACGCCCGGCCGGACATGGCAGACCAGGCATTGCTAGACGCAGCCCTTGACGACGGGCAATCATGGCATCGCCCCGATGCCGACAGCCGAACCGCCGCCTGGCTGGCGCTGTGGGATACGCACCGCGCGGCCCGCCCAGAACTTGTCGCGAAACTACGTGAGAGCATCGGTTACCGACGAGGCACCACGGGCGCCATCCGGCTCGTTGACGCGACGCGCGCGGTACCTTTGCTGAAGCAAGCGGCTCGAGAATGGACCTGGCAGCGACCGGAGACGCTGCCCGAGTGGGCCAGCCGAGCGGTGAACGGATTCGCCAAGTTCGCCGACACGATGGAGTCGCAGGTCACCCGTCTCCAGGGGGATCTCGCGCAGACCCGTATCCACCTCCCCGCCGGGGTCAGTGGCGCAGAAACTGTCGCCGCTGTGGAACAAGCGCTCAACGCCGCGCTCGGGGTTGGCCTCGCGCCCGACGACTTGACCGGCTTCCGGACTAATCTCGCCGAGGTGAAGGAATGCGACTGGCGCTGTCTCGATCGGCTCGAACGTGACCTGGCTAAGATCGAAGCCGCCGCTGCCGCCGACGAGCGTAGTCGTGCGATTGTTACTGCCGCAGCCCGCAACGAGGGCAAGGACCTCATGATCATCCGTCGATTTCTTATGGACAGTGATGCCTGGCTCAGCGACCAACTCGTGGCGGCGCAACGAAGGGTTGGTGGCGCGGGCGCCGCTGCCGCGGTCCGTGTTCAAGATCTGCTGAACCGCTGGAGCGCGCTGGACGGAGGCCCGCAGTGACAAGCGAGTCGGTCCTGGTCAAGGCCAGAGCCCTCAATGCCGAAGCAAACAAACTCCGCGAAGGCGCCGAGGCAGAGGACAACGCCAAACGGGTTCTCACCCGTGTCGACGAGCTCAACACGGCCCTCGACGGCTTGCAGAGGGCTCTCGACGCCGTCCAAAAACTTCGCGAGCGGGGCGCCGAGGTGGCCCTTCCGCCGCTCGACGGGGGCCGAGAAGCCTTCGGGCAACTCGTCGGGACCGGCCTGCCCCCGCAACGGGCCTTCGCGACGGCCAAGACCAAGATCGAGGGCACCTGGCAACAGATCGAGTCCAACCTGAAACAGGCCTGGGCGGCGTGGACCGCGCGGCTGGCGGCCGACCTGCAGGTGCAGCGGCTGGTCATGCTTCCGCCTAGCGATCGACGAAGCAACCAAAGCTCGCTGAATACACTGTCCAAACTGGGCAAGGTCGATATCCCCTCGGCGGGTAACGTCCTGGAATTCGCGGTCGTATACGCCAGCCTGAAGGAGACACTCGATGCTCTGCCTGAGCCGCTACCTGAGTTGCAGGCGTTGCTGAAGCGGCTCGCGGAGCGCACCACGCTGGACCGGTTGTCCGACGCTGACGTCGCGCTCCTTCGGCAGCACGACGTGGCAGACCAAATCGAGGTACAGAGGAGGGCCGTGTGACTCAGCGGCTTGGTGGTCGCTTCCTGTCCGAGATCCTCGACGACCTAGAAGGCCTCGAACTACCGCTCCTGGCCTGGGGCGTGACCACCGGCAGCCTTTCGGTCGACGAGGTCATGTCCACGATCAGAGACCACCTCGCCACCGCCACGGCGCCCGCCGACACGACGGCCGACGAGGTCCACGACGCCTTGCTCGACGCCGCCCTACTCTTCCAAGTTCCTAATACGACGCCAGTGCGCTATCGCACCCGCATGGGCGAGACCGTCCGGCTCACCGCCCGCCTACGCCAACTGTTTGCACTGCGCCAGCCCGCATCGCCGCCATCGCGTTGGTGGGAACGCGGCCGCACCTTGGTCGCGGACTACCGGCTCCACACCGCCCGGCGGCGATACCCCAAGCGCGACGTCACCATCGACGCCGCGCTGGCCGCGCTGGCCCAGGAGCCGCTGTGGACCTCGCATGACAGCGTCGTCGCTCGTGCGCAACTGAGCCACCCGACGCTCGCGCAGTTCCAGGTCGATGCCACCAGGACGATCCTGAATGCGACACGAACCGGCCGTAGCGCCGGCGTGATCATCGGAGCCGGGACCGGCAGCGGCAAGACCCTCGGCTTCTATCTGCCGGCTTTGTGCGCGATGGCCACCCGTGCCCGGCAGGGAGGCGGTGGCGTTCACAGCGTCGCGCTCTACCCACGCATCGAACTGCTCCGCGACCAACTGCGCGGGGCGATCAGTACCACCATGCGTGTCAACACCGCACAGGAGCAAGCCCAGGCCCGCCGACTGCGCCTCGGCGTTCTCTACGGTGACACGCCCCAGAGCGTCGATCAGCTGAACTCCGGCAAAGCGCCGCACCTCGTCCGTGCCTGGCCGGAGCGAGACGAAGGGCTGGTCTGCCCATACCTTACCTGTCCTGCCTGCGGAGCAGAGTTGGTATGGCCGGCGCAAGATCGCAGCGGAGAATCACGGGAGCGGCTTCGGTGTGTCCAGCGATCATGCGACATGGTGATCACAGACCTGGCGCTCACCCGTGAATCGCTCCACGCCTCACCGCCCGACCTGCTGTTCACCACCACGGAGATGCTCAACCGCAACTCCACCCACGCAACACTCGGCCCGCTGCTGGGCTGGCTCGGCACCAACCGGCCCAGCCTTGTGCTGCTCGATGAAGCCCACACCTACAGCGGAATGCACGGCGCTCAAGTCGCCCTGCTCCTGCGTCGATGGCGCAACGCCCTTCGCCGACCGGTAACCTTCGTCGGCCTCAGCGCGACCCTGCGCGACGCGGCCGCGTTCTTCGGTCAACTGACCGGTTTGCCGGACGCCGCGGTGGACTACGTCACACCGCGCGACGAAGAACTGGAGGAGGAAGGCCGCGAGTACGCCATCGCGCTGCGATCCGACCCCGTCTCCGGCGTTAGCCAACTGTCGACCTCCATTCAGGCGGCGATGCTCTTCGGCCGGGTGCTGGACCCGCTCAACCGGGAGTTTCTATACGGCTCCCGCGGCTTCTTGTTCACCGATGACCTCGATGTCACCAACCGGTTCTACGACGATCTGCGCGATGCCGAAGGGAGCCAAGACCGGCGAGGTAACCGGATGCCCGGCCGGGTGCTGGCCGGCCTGCGGTCACCCGACGGGCCCTTCCGAAGCGAGCGATATATCGACGGGCAGTCCTGGGACCTCGTGCAACAGATCGGCCATGACCTCGACCCCATGGCCAACGTCGGCGAGCTACGCATCGGCCGGACCTCGTCCCAGGACGTCGGCGTGGACAAGGACGCGGACCTCGTCGTCGCCACCGCGTCCCTTGAGGTCGGCTACGACGACGAACGCGTTGGCCTCGTGCTGCAGCACAAAGCGCCACACGACGCGGCCGCTTTCCTCCAACGCCGCGGACGCGCCGGCCGTCGCCGCGGCACCCGACCGTGGACCGTCGTCACCCTGTCGGACTACGGCCGCGATCGACTCGCCTACCAGGCCTACGACTCCCTCTTCTCCCCGGAGCTGGCCGCCACCCGGCTGCCCATCGGCAACCGCTTCGTCCTGAAGATCCACGGTACGCAAGCGATGCTCGATTGGCTCGCCGGCATGCTGCGCGCCATGCGCATCGACCCACGGCGCCTGCTCACCGCCCCGACCCCAGCGGCGCAGCCGATTCCGGCGCAATACGTCGATGCCCTCACCGAACTGCTTGAGAAGGTCATCGTCGATGCAGCGCTGCAGGATGACCTCATCAACCACCTCCGTCGGGCACTGGACATCACCACCGACGAAGCACAGGCACTGCTCTGGGAACAACCGCGTTCCTTGCTGCTCAGCGTCGCGCCAACAGCACTGCGCCGGCTGAGATGCTCCTGGCAACCAGTCGACACCGATCCCGGCGCCCACCCGAGAAGCATGCTGCCCGACTTCCTCACCCGAACGCTGTACGAACCCCTCAACGTTCCTGAGGTCACCTTCGAGTTGCCGTTCGCGAGCGACCCCGAATCCCTGCCAATCGAACGAGCGCTACGTGAAGCTGTCCCAGGACGAGTCAGCCGCAGATACGGACATCGCCGCAGCGATGACCGCACCTGGATAGATCTGCCCCAAGCCAACGCGCAGGGGATGCTCGACATCACCACCTTCGTCGAGACCCACACCCCGCAAGGAATCTGGACTCCGCCGGGTCAGCAGCCCATCCAGGTATTGCGGCCCCACGTCATCAAACTCCAAAGGCCTGACGCCACTGTTGATGATCGGTCCCAGGGAATCCCGCTCTGGGCATCTCAAGTCGTCGCGCCTGCGAGCGGGCTTTACGAGGCTAACGTGCCGAAACCCTCCACCTGGGGTGACCGAGTCACTGCAGTCGGGTTCGCCACCAGCGCCGCCGGCAATCCCGCCGAGATCCGGCGAATGACGCTCGGCGCCGACTGCGAAACGGTGTACACCCGCCCGACGCGAACCATCGCCAGCACCGTGCGCTACACCTTTGACGGGCAACCCGCAGCGTTGGGATTCCGCCTGACCGCCGACGCGGCCCGCTTCCGCATCCTGCCCCTGGACCTGACCCGCGAAGCCGTGACTACCTACCTGCGGTCACCTCAATGGCGGCTCCTCGCGTTCACGGCCGCCGTCGCCCAGGACCCAGCGCTCGACGGCGTGGCCAACACTTTCCAGCGCGGGTGGCTCACGTTGGTCTACACCGCCGCACATGCTCTGGCCGCCACGGAGCCAGGCAACTCGGCTTCGAACAGCGAGACCTTGTACTCCGCTCTCCGCGGTGGTGCCTGGCGGGACGACATCGAGGAAGTCCTGCGCATCCTCTATCGAGATGCAACGCCGGCGGGAGCGCCCGCACCGGAACGCCTCGTCACCACCCTCACGGGGCTGAGTAACGACGCCAGCGTCATCGCCTGCCTCGACCGGCATGGCCGACTGCTGTGGTCCGAGGACGTAGTCACCAACACAGGCCAACTGGCGCAGAAGGTCTACCGGGAAACCGTGGCGGCGGCCATTCTCGCCGCCGCCCAACGTGCGTGTCCAGACGCGCAAGACCGTGACCTCATCGTCGACGCGCAAGAACCAAGCGACGCCAACGGGCCGGCAGACATCTGGCTCAGCGAAACCGCACTGGGCGGGCTCGGCATCATTGAACAACTCGTGAGCTACTACGCTCGCGATCCTCGCCGATTCTGGGGACTCGTTGACAGCGCACTCGGGCCGAGCGACCACGAATACGTCCACGACTCGCTCGTGCGGCTACTCGACCACGTCGTCTCGGATCCCGCCGCCGCGGCGGGCGTAGCAATACAAGCCCTCCGGCAAGCCCGTTCCGCACATGACGCCGACCAGGCCCTGCAACAGTTGCGGTCGGCATGGACGACGCTCGACGGATACCCGCGGCACCCAGCCATAGCAGCCCTGTCTGTTCGCCTCCTGCGCCCCGGGAGCACGAGCAATACCGACGCCACCGCACTAGGACTGGTCAGAGTCTGGGATGACCTACAGCAGCGGCTCGGAATCGAAGTCGACGCGACGACGCTGGCATATCTCGTCGGAATCGGTCGGCTTGCCGTACCAGGGACCGATGGAACACCCCTGAGCGCCGACCAGGTATTTAGCCTGTTGTGGCCGCGCGGAAGTCGAGCCAGAGTGCAACACCTACAGCACTATCAGCCCTACGCGGGACCTCCGCTGCTTGATCGACTGCTGGTCCAGGCAGCGCATGACGAGCGCCTACTCGCCATCGACGTCACCGACCCGACCTGGCTCGACCGATACACCGCCGAGATGCGCATGCGCGGCACGGTCGTTCTTGTCGCGCCAGTGGCTTCCGCCCGAGAATTCGGCAGGGCACTGCAAATGATCCCAGCCGTTGCGATAGACCGCGACGTCCTACGCGTCTACGGCGAGGTGGCCACGGTGGTGCGACAGGACGGTTCCCTGCGGGCGATGATTGAGATTCGTGAGGCGGCCCAATGATCCTCGAACGAGTCGTGCGCACCGGCCGCACGACCGGACTCCGCATCGACACGGTACTTGCGGCAGCCCTCCTCGGTGAACTCATAACACCGAGTCGGGAACTGTGGCTCGTTTCGCCATGGATCAGCGATGTCAATGTCATCGACAATACGAGTGGCAGCTATGACAGCGTCTTCGCCGAGCCTGCCAACAAGATGTACCCCCTTTCGGAGGTACTGGCAATGCTCACATACAGTGAAGCTAGGCTAACTGTCGTTACTCGACCCGATCCGCACAATAGGAGCTTCCTGGATCGGCTAAACCGCCAAGTTCAGAGTGGACAGCTTCTCACCGTTCAAGACGAGGACGTGCACGAGAAGACATTCTGCGGTGAACTCTGGCTCCTCACCGGTTCGATGAACTTGACCGTGCGTGGCATGCAAGTCAACGACGAAGCCGTGACCTATAAGAACAGTGCCCAAGCCGCCGCGCAGGCGCGACTTGATTTGCGCCGCCGTTTCGGAGGTCACGCGTGAACGCGGGTCCCACCACTGACGACTACAGGTCCAAAGTTGAGCTGCTCATTGATGAGTTCTTCGGAGCCGGGAATCCGGTATGGCGGGATCGCGACCCGAATTCAGAGAGAGGGCGACGGCTCACGCCATATCTACAGGTATTGCGCGAAGGCAACGAGGTGCCGATCGTTCTGCCACGGCAGAACCCGCAGACTCGGCAGTGGGTGGCGTACGTTGTCCCTCGGGACCAACGGCATGCCGCCGCCGTCTCAGATCTAATTCAAGCGTTCGTAGGGCCAAGCCACGCGCGGTTCAACGGCTTGCCAGCGGCACTGTCCGCCGATGATCCAATCGAGAAAGCCGTCCTCGATTTCGCCGGCCACTCGCTCATCTTCGTCGTGGCGAGTCCGCGGGTGACAGAGCGACGAATGTGGGACGCACTGCGTCTCATGCAGCAGGCTGTCACAGCTCGGCCGCGCAGGTCCTGGCACGCGCCCGTCCCCATCGGGCGCCTGTTGGCCCAGTTTGACGTGGCTCTCGCCGCAGGCGCCAACGCCACCTCTGCGGCCATCCTTGAGCAATTAGCGGCCAGCGGCGGAATCAACGCTTCCAATCTATGCCACCTGCGCATTAAAAGACTTGCCCGCCTCGGCCGCACCGGTGAACTGCTGCGGTTGCCTGACCTTGCCGACGTCGCCCTCACTCATCCGCCGACGCCCGTCCGCGACGCCATCCTTTCTGCCGTTTTTACGATGGCGTTGGCAGATCCGCTCGCCGCAGGAGACCTCCAGTTGGCCCGCGCCCGCCTCATTGAGGTCGGCGCCTTGGTCCCCGCGCTGATCGACGGACCACTGGCTGACCTCAGCCCGCAGGCTCTCACGGCACTCGCCCTGGCGGCGTGGGTCGCCGACACCGCCCCGCTCACCGAACTTCTGCGCCGAGATCCACGGTTCCTGGCAGCGGTCGAAGACCTGGCCCCCGACCTGGCCGCCGAATATCGCACCTCGCCCCGAGCGGGCCTGGTCGCAGATCCGTCACCCGCCACCGACCTGCCGCCATCCCCACCAATCCCAGGCTCGTGGTTACAGTTGATCGCGGCAATAGCCGCCGAGCAGGACGTACGAACCGTGCTCGAAGAGGAAGCATGGCGTGCCTGGGCCCCTGCCGCCGAGGCCGACGGAGAGATCGCGGCAGCCCTTGCACACCTCGACGACGACATGGTCAACCGTGCGTGGGCCTTCCTCGGAGCGTTCGTGGAGTCCGACCGATATCTGCATCCTGCAGCGCGCACCGCTCGCGAGTTCCTCACCAACGCGTTGACACACGACCACTTCAGTCCAGGTGACCTCGCCGGCATCGTCGCCCTGACCGAAATAATCCTGCGCGCAAGCCCCGATGCGTCCACCTATAGACAACTTCTTGATGATCTTGGGTCCGAAGTCAGCCGGTGGGCAGGTCCAGACCGTGCCACCACCGTGCTCGACCTAGCGGACCTCATCGCCAGGACTCCATGCCCTGATGGCGAAGCCCGGCTGCGTCTCGCTTTCCTTCTCCTTCGACCCCTCGCGGACCACCCCACCCGACTCGACACCGACCAGCTAGCCTTCGCCGCCCGGCTCGGCGCCGAACTCGAAGTGACGCTGCCCTGGCCGCCGGATACTCACGAGACTGCAGCAGGCCTCGGACCACTCGATGTCCCGGCGCAGGAGTTGCTGCTGTACTCCCTGGACGAAAGGGTGCTCGATAGGGTCGTTGCCGAACTCGCAATACAAGCTCCACAGGTCACGGTCACTATGAGTCACGACCATGTCGGCAGCCGCCAGCTTAAACAGTGGGCCCGGCGCGCCGACGTCGTGGTCATGGCCACCCGGTGTGCCACCCACGCGGCAACCGGTTTCATACGGGCCAACTGCCGACCGGAGACAATCGTCCGAGAGGCCGACGGCAGTGGCTCGGCGTCGTTGCTCCGAGCCGCAACCGTCGCGATAACCCGTCGACGAACCGAGTAGCCGAGTCGTGTCCCAGGGGCTCCGAAGCTCTCTGAGCAGTACTAGGGCAGTCTCCCAATACGACCAATTAAGCCTTATAACAACATAAGCGTCATTCCGGGCAGCCGTCGAACCACGGCGATTGGGATGACGATCGGCGAAGCCGAGCCGGAGGGGCCAGCCGCCGACTTCGTCATACGAATCCTCAAGCATCTTCAGCACGTTCGGCCAGGGTGGTGTGCTGTACCCCAGGCTCGCCACCCCGCCGCGTTCCCGGGACCTCCGACCATCGCGGCTCATTGCGCGACCTTGGCCTCACCCACTAGAAACGCGGGGCCGCTGCCGGCCAGTGATCCGCCGCCACCAGCGGACTTCAGGTTGCCTCGGTAGCTGATCCATCCCCTCGAATGCCACGTTTTGACCGGCGAACTAAGTTGGACTCGTGGCCTATCGTGTGGGATTCGTCTACATCCTGTCGAACCCAGTAATGCCCGGGTTGGTGAAGGTCGGTTACACCGATCTGTTGCCCGAGGATCGCGCCCGCAAGCTGCGCTCCACCGGTGTACCTGTGCACTTCGTCGTTGAACATCGGATGCTGACATCGCATCCCCAAGCGGTGGAGCGCGCTGCTCACCGGATCTTGAAGGGCGTCCGGGTCAGCGAACAGCGAGAATTTTTCGCCACCGAGGTGTCGGTTGCGGTGGATGCCGTTCGGCAGGCTGCCGCCGAGCAGGATGGTATCGAAAGTTGGCAGACTAGCGAGCCGGTACGACTCAGCCACGGCGATCGGATCGCACTCAGCCTGCGCAAAGGTCAGATGTTCGCTGTGCTGCCCTACCGCGCGACCAGCGAGATACAACCACCGCTGGACCTGTGGCAAGCGCACCATGACGGGGATGTACTGGAGTTGATGGCTGAGGACGATCCACGCTCGGTATCAGGCTTCTCTGTCATGGACCACTACGGCGACGAAGACCCAGTGCCCTATCTGAACCGTGAGGAGGACGCGGTCAATGGGTGGCTCATCGGTAAAGAACGGCTGAGCCCTGGACAACGCCTCCTCTGGCTGGACGGCGAATGCAACAAGCCGGCAACGCTGATCGGATGGTTCGAGTTCCACGCCTTCGGCCAAGTCGTGTGCCGAACTTGGAATCCTCAGGTGACCGACGAAGGCTGGCCCGTCTCGCTCAACCATTTCGACATCGAACCGACCCCAACCATGACAGCCGTGCTGCACAAAAGTTGTCGGCTTCCCCGTCCCGAGCTATCCGACTCTGCGCGGGCTCAGGCGTTACGTTCAGCTGACTACGGCACCCGACCGCAGCCCGCTGATCACTGGCTGACCCAGTTGCAGGCACGCGGCCGGCGCGCGTCCTCCTCTGACTGAGACCTCTACGATTTGTCCGACGGGGGTGCACGACCTAACGGCGTGTTGCCCTCGCGTATATGCACCTACTCGCATATGGAGTCGGCTGCTGCAATCCAACGCGCCAGAGCTCTGACCCGGCGAGCGTTCCTGATCAGAGACCTGAAAGTCGGCAGCGCTCGCTCGATCCAACGGTGGTCCAGATCTGGCAGGCGGGACAGGCCGAGCCTTCGCGAGTACCAGTGGCGACGCGCAACAGGTCGGGTAGGTCAGTGAAGCGCTGCCGGAGGTTACGTTCCCTGGCGGCGGAGTGCAGCCAGAACAGGACCGGCCAGGACCGGCCGAGAGTTGCGAAGAGCCTCGCGTAGCCGACGACCTTGGCCGTCAGGACGCCCAGTGGTTCGGTGCCGGTGTCGTACTCGAGGAAGAACGGAACCTCGCGGCCGTCCTCGGCCCAGAGCCCGTACCCGTCCGGGCGTACCGATGGCTCGTACGCGCGAAGCAGCGCCGGGTCGTCGTCGGTGACGAAGGTGCCGGCTCGTTGGCAGACGACTTCGGGCAGCCACTGCTGGAGTTCAGCGCCAGGGTGGGTGCGCGCGTGGCCGGCAAGGTCGGTGAAGAACTGGTTGACGCCGAGCCGGTGGTCGAGAGTGCGGGTGGAGGTCCAGCGTCGGCGCTCGAGGCGGGCATGGTCGCGGCGCGGCGGCCGTTCGTCGCGGGCCGCGGCGACGACCTCAGCGCCGAGCTGGTCGATAAGCCAGTGGTACGGATACGAGCCGCCGTCAGCACGCTGCGGCCGGAAGCGGGCGATCAGACGCAGTTGGTAGAGGGTGCGCAACCGGCGCTGGCAGAAGTCCAGCGACGGGAACAGGGCCCCGGCCAACTGCGGTGTAGTGAATACGCCGTGGTCGTAGAGCCAGCCCAGCAGGATCCGGTCGCGGGCGGTGAGCTGGGACTGCACCCGCAGGACAGGATCATCCATGCCGTACCCCCGGGGAGACCCGGACGATTGCAGGGTCTGTCGGTGCACAAACCCTCGGCGGTGACAGGCTGCCTGACCTGGGCTGTGGGGCGGAGACGGGGGTCGGTTTCGGGGTCCGGTTGAAGACTGACGTCAACACTGACGTCAAGGCTGACAGCCGTTCTGACGGTCGAACCGTCTTCGGTGACGAGTACGAGAACTGCAACAGAGATCTCCTCGATCTTCGAGAGGTACGGGAAGTGGTGGCAGCCGTCTGGCCCTGCCTTCCGCGCCCCGTCAGGCCGGGCCTGGTGCCGACGAGAGCTGGCGGGCACAGGGCGCGCAGGGGTAAAGCCGCGCGCCGTTGTCTCCGCTGATGGCCCGCTGGGCAGGGTGACTTCGACCGGTGTCACCCAGCCCGCAGCAGGGTGGTCTTGCTGGCGCCGTTGGGGCCGACCACCCCGATCCGGTCGCCGGGCCGCGGCGCAGGCGACCGTATGACCGTCGGATACCGGCGTGTCCACGTCCCGGCCGGGTTCCCTCGGCGCGGCACATACCGGCGACGCCAACCCTCAAAACGGGGTTTGTCAGCTCAGACGAACACTCATCGATCTGACAGGTTTCTGACGCGCCGCCGAGGATCTCTGACAGTGCAGGTCAGCAGGCATCCCGGCCAGATTCGGCACGACGCCCCCAGCAAGGTCGACCGGACTGTCAGTCGGTTGCACACAACCGCCTGACAGCACGTCTCGCAAGTCAATGAGCCTGCGCCGTCAGCCGCGAACTCTCGGGCCGATCAAGGCGCTGACCTGCACTGTCAGACTTTCGTCAGGCGCTGTCAGAACCTTGTTAGATCGATGAGTGTTCGCCGGGGCTGACAAGAGCCGGTTTGAGAGTGCCGGCGCATTCCTTCCGCGCCCGCGGGCGTCAAGAGAATGCGCCCGGTGTCGGCCCGTCTCTTGCGACAGGAGCACTCTCACCATGAACGCCACCCCGAACACCGCCCCCGGCCACCGTGACGATGTGTGGACCGAGAACCGCATCCGCGCCCTGGGCGCCGTCACCGACCTGCCCACCGCCGCCCGGATCTTCGGGCTCGGCCGGTCCCTGGCCTACGACCTCGCCCGCACCGACCGGTTCCCGGCGCCGGTCATCCGCGCCGGCACCCGCTACCGCGTCCCGATCGCCGGCATCCTCGCCGCCCTCGGCCTCCCCGCCACCGGCGACTTGACCTTCTCGGCGCAGTCGAGCGTGGATCACCACGGCGCAATCAGAACGACCGCCGTCCACGACCACGCGACACAGGGAGAACCGTGATCAGCGAAGGATCCATCACCAAACGATGCGGCTGCAAAGACCCGGTCACCGGGAAACGACTCAACAGCGGCTGCCCGAAACTCCGTCGCTCCGGCGGCTCGTGGAGCACCACCCACGGCACCTGGGGCTACCAACTCGAACTCCCGACCGCACCACGGCAGACACGCCGGGTGCTACGCCGCAGCGGCTTCGACGACCGCGACACCACCCGCACCGAACTCGACCACGCCCGCTCGCTGCTCGCCCTGGCCGGCGACGACACCGGCCTCGCCGTCCAGATCGGCGACATGCTCCAAGCCTGCAAGAACGGCAACCCCCTACCCAGCCTCGACACCGTCGCCGCCCGCGTCCACGCCGGAGTCCCCGCCAACGTGCCGACCACCACCGGCCAGTACCTCACCGAATGGCTCGCCGGACGACGCGGCCTGGCCCCCAACACCCTCCTGTCCTACGGCGACCACATCCGCCGCCGGCTCATCCCGCACCTCGGGGACATCCCGCTGCAGAACTTGCGGACCAGCCACATCCAGGCCATGTTCACCGCCCTCGACCAGCGCAACGCCCAGATCCGCACCGCGCGGGCCAGCGACGACCCCGTCATACGCGCCTCGGTTCGAGGGGTCCGACCGATGGGCCCCACCAGCATGATGCGGCTCTACGCCACGCTGCGGGCGGCCCTCAACGACGCCGTCCGCCGCTCCCGGCTCATCCCCCACAACCCGGCCCTGGGTATCGAACTCGAACCCGTTGCACGCCCGAAGGCACGCGTCTGGACGCCCAAGGCGGTCGAGCAGTGGAAGGCCACCGGACAGCGGCCCAGCCCGGTGATGGTGTGGCGACCCGAGCAGGCCGGACAGTTCCTCGACTACGCCCAGAAACACGACGCCGTGCTCTACCCACTGTTCGAGCTGATCCTGCACCGCGGCCTACGCCGCGGCGAAGCCATCGGCCTCCGCGACTTCGACGTCGACCTGGACGAGGCCTACCTCAGCGTCGTCCAGCAGATCACCGCCGTCGGCTACACACCCGTCACCCGCAAAGTGAAAAGCGACGCCGGAGACCGCATCATCCCCCTCGGCCCGACCACCGTCGCCGGGCTCACCGCCTACCTCGACATGCGCAACCGCTGGCAACAGGTCAGCGGCGACACCTGGCCGAACACCGGGCTGTTCTTCGTACGTCCCAACGGCCAGCCCTGGCACCCCCAAGCCATCAGCGGACGCTTCGACTACCTCGTCAATGCCAGCGGCCTACCACCGGTACGCCTACACGATCTGCGGCACTGCGCCGCCACCTACCTGCGCCACGGCGGCGCCGACATGAAAGAGATCCAGGAAGTCCTCGGCCACTCCACCATCGGACTCACCTCCGACACCTACACCTCCGTAATCCTCGACCTCCGACGCCCCAACGCCGACGCCGCCGCCAACCTGATCCCCCGCGAAGCCGCATAGGGAAGATTCGAGGGCCACGGCCGACCCAACCCTCTGGATCGGCCGTGGCCGTTCGGGTGCGAATTTCCCAAAAGAGAGCCAGGCGGCCGCCGTGTCCAGGTTGTTCGTGATCCGCTGTGTCACGTAGCGCAATTCACTGGTGCTCCCGCGTAACCTTGACCGCCTCAGACCTGACGCTGATGGATACGCTCGGCCGTCGCTTTCGGGATTCGCACGGTCAGCGGGACAGACGAAAGGGCCAACGATGCCCGAAAGTCACCGGCGGTGCCGACGGTGCCACATGCCGTTGGCCCGTGACCATCAAGAGCGCTACTGCCAGATTTGCGCACGCCGGCTCGTGACGCTCCGCGAGCGGCCTCCGTCCGTACCTGCCGAGTTCTGGGATCATCCGCCGATCAGGGCCGCGGCTGCGGATCATCACATGGGCAGACTGATTGCGGCCTACCGGACTCATCCGGCGCATGGAATACCCATCTCGCAGGAAATCGTCGGGTCGTGGGCACTGAAGTCGCAGAGCCAGATCTGCAGAATCGAGACGGGCCCTGCGGAGCTGAATCTCGGTCTGCTGCGGTTCTGGGCGCGGCTGCTTGGCGTCCCGGCGCACCTCCTGTGGTTCGTCGACCCTGATTCGCATGGGCGGTCCAACGGCGACCGGCATGATTCCGCAGCGAGGGCCGTCATGGCAGTTGCAGTACCGGCAGGTCTTGAACGTAACGCGACGTCAGCACCGCCCGGCACATCAGCAGAGGAAGAGCTGGCACTACGGCAGGAACATGTGGCCACCGCCGAGACGGAGGTGGTGGAGCTTCTTGCCGGAGCATGGCTCACCCAGCTCAACAACCTCACCGGCATGGCCGATGTGATCAGCTGGCCGGTGCTCAACCAGCTCGCCGCCCAACAGATCCGCAGCCTGGAAGAACTCTGGCGGCGCCGCCCGGAGCTGGAGGCAGGGGTGGCCGTGGCGGATGCCCGCTGGTCGGAGTTCATGAGTTGGATCTGCGCCAACGGCGGATTTCCCGGATCGGAGGGGTGGCTGGAACGGGCGCACCGACGAGCCGAGCAAGCCCGCGACCCGGTCCTCGAGGCGTACGTTGTCATGCGCCGTAGCCAGCACGCCGTCGACAGCGGCGATGCCATGACCGCGGTATCGCTGTCACGGCGGGCGCTGAAGAACCACGATCTCATTCCGCCGAAAACCAAGTCGCTGTGCCTGACCCGGCTGTCAGAAGGGCTGGCGCTGGCCGGCAGTGACGAAAGCTTGACCATCCTCGCAACAGCTCAAAGCCTGGCGGACGAGCCGTTGCGGGCTCCCGATGATGAAATGGCGCGCCACTGCGACGCTCGCTACATCGACGCGGCTCGCGCACGGTGCCTTTATCTGCTCGGCGAACACCGTGAAGCTCGTGCTCGATTCGAGGAGCTCCTGAGCGTGGGCCAGCCGTCAGAAGTCATCGACGTCGGCATGTGGACCGCCTACCTCGCCGAATGCCGGATGGTCGACCACCCGGAGCAGAGCGCCGCTGACGGACTTCGAGCGCTCGATATCGCCCACCGCACAGGATCGACACGCATTGTGAAGGCCCTGGCGCCGGTGGCGGTCGTGCTACGGCCGAGCCGCGGTAGTGCTGTTGTGGATACCTTCCTGACCCGCTACCGGGCGAGCGTCATGGGCGCAATGCCAGTATCGACGCCATGGACTTGATCCCATTGACCACCACGGCGGACGTTCGTGAGCGGCGTCCGGCCATCGCGGTACTGCCTATCGGTAGTTTCGAGCAGCACGGCCCGTACCTGCCGCTCGCGACGGACACCATCGTGCCCGTGGCGATCGCGAACCGTCTCGCGGCGGTGTACAACGTCCTGGTCCTGCCGCCGATAACGATGTCCTGCTCTCAGGAACATGCTGCGTGGCCCGGGACCGTGAGCCTGACCCACACGACGGTAACGGCGATCATCGAGGATGTCGTGGAATCGCTGTCCAGGCAGGGCATCCGGAAGCTGGCCATCGTCAACGGGCACGGCGGCAACTACTTCCTCAGCAACGTCGTCCAGACGGCGAACACGGCTCACGCTAAGTCAATGACGCTGTTTCCGTCGCACGGCGAGTGGAGGACAGCGCGCAAGGCAGCCGGCCTGGTCACCGATGACCATGAGGACATGCACGCTGGCGAGCTCGAGTTGTCGATACTGTCCGCGGTCCTTCCCGCAGCCGTGCGCAACGGTGCGTCATCACTGGATCATGCCGCTGACGACCGGCCGTTCCTCCTGGTCGACGGCATGGCCGCGTACACCGAGCACGGTGTGATCGGTCGCCCTTCGGAGGGCACAGCGGCCAAGGGTGAGGCTGTCCTGGACAGCCTGGTCAAGTCATTCGCCGATCATCTTCAGGCACTTGGCGTGTAGCGCATCCTCTGGTTACGGCCCCGCCAGCCAGAGCTTCTGCCGGGGCTTTCATCGCAGGCGAGCATGTTTTTAGAGGTTGCCGGTCGCTCTCAGCAAGAGCACTGACAGTAGGCCGGATATGGAGCCAGCGCCGACGATCATGCCGTCGTTGATGTACTGCTGGACTTCGTCGAGGTGGATCCAGCCGATGCTCTCGGCCTCGTTGATGTCGGGGGCTGCGCCGGTGAAGTCCGCGCCTCGAGCAAGGTAGATAGCGCTCCTGGTCGATGTTGCCGACCATGGGCTGGAAGCTGATCAGCTTCTCCATACTGCGGGGACGCCAGCCGGTCTCCTCCTCGACCTCCCGGGCAGCGCAGGTCACCGGCTCCTCAGCCGGGTCGAGGTAACCGCCGGGCAGTTCCCAGACCCAGCGGTTCAGGATGAAGCGATGGCGCCACAGCATCAGAACACGCTGCTCGCCGTCGAGGACTACGACCATGGCGGCGCTCGGCACGCGCAGAACGTACTGCTCGAACCGCACACCATCAGGTAGCTCCACCTCGGCGATGCTCAGCACCGCACGACGGGTGTCGTCGACGACCTGTTCTCCGTGAACCGTCCACTCGCTCGCTCGTTTCGGCTCCACCACCATGCCCGCACGGTAGCCAAAGACCTCCCCTCGCCGCTGGGTACGGCAGGCATCGCCAGGCACTCGTGATATCGGCTATCCCGGCGACGCATAGCGCTATGCACAGTGCGGCATAGCACGGTTCGGCCGTGGGCGGCGAAGCTTCAAGGGCTCACGGGGTTCCGGTCTGGCGCAGCAACGCCGGCCTGCACCGCACCCGAAGGACCCCTGATGTTCTCCGGCGACCAGTGGATCAGGAGGCACTATGCATACGCGACGAACGCGGCCGTGGTGGCGGATCCTGGGTCGGTCGCGCTGCGTTTGCGGCCTGCCGTGGCCTTGCTTGGAGGTACGGATCGAAGCCAACCGACAGCGGCAGGAGTGTCGGGTTCTGCCCGTTACCGGTGATCGCGCCCCGCGTGTGCCGCGATGGGCGGATCCAACTATGCCGCTGCTCCAGGTCGGTCGCGCCGGTGCGCTCACCCCGGCGCAGGAGTACCGGGCGGGGCGATCTCGATCATGCTGATTCCTCGTACGGCGCATCAGGGTGAACGACCTGCGTGGGATTGCACGGTGTGTGGCGAGCCGTGGCCGTGTGCCCTCGCCAAGGTCGAACTCGCCGACCAGTACCGGAGTTTCCCGCACGGCTTGTCGGTCCTTCTCGCCTCGTACTTGATCGAGGCGATCGATGACTGGGCAGCCGCGGCGAGCGGGCCACCACCGGACCTGTACGAGCGTTTCATCAGCTGGACCAACGCGCCGGGATTAGCCGCATGGCCGGCAGGCCGCGAACGGCCTTCGTACATCGCTCCACAACAGGAATGGGAGTTACTCATGACGGTTACCCACGAGAACGATCCCGCTGCGCTACGCACCGCCATGGTCGACTCGCTGCGGGAGCAGGGCCTCCTGAGTTCCGCACCGGTGGTGGCCGCTTTGTCAACGGTGCCTCGGCACGTGTTCGCGCCGCACGAGAAGGACCTGACGCGGGTGTACGACACCGACGCGACCCTTGAGGCGGTGCTGTTTGCCGACGGCACCGAGTCCAGCGTCGTGTCGGCACCGCACATCCAGGCGATCATGCTGGAGATGGCCGGCATCGAGCCGGGCATGAGCGTTCTGGAGATCGGCTCCGGGGGTTACAACGCGGCGTTGATCGCGGAGATCGTCGGACCGGGCGGGCACGTGACGACCGTCGACATCGACCCAGGCGTGGTGCAGCGGGCGAAGCAATGCCTCGCGCGGGCCGGCTACGAGCGGGTCAGCGTCGTGCAAGCCGACGCCGAGCATGGCGTCGACGAGCATGCCCCGTACGACCGGATCATGGTGACGGTAGGCGCCTGGGACATCCCCGAGTCGTGGCTGGAGCAACTCACCGACAGCGGCCGGATCGTCGTTCCGCTCAGGTTCGCGGGCATCACCCGGCTGATCGCGTTCGACCGCACCGGCCAGAACCTGACCGCCGGCAGCTACCGTCTCGGCGCTTTCGTGCCGATGCAGGGTGACGGAGCGGTCAGCGAGGACCTGGTACGCGTCACCGAAGACATCGGCCTGCGCCTCGAATCTGGGCAGAAGCACGACTTCGACGTGGCGATGTTGCGCGAGGCGTTGCACACCCCGGCCGTTGAACTCTGGGCCGGTACTGCTTTCGACATGCCCGACGAGCTCGCCCTGTTCCAGCTGACCACCGGCGGGTCCGGAATGGTGATGATGCACGCCGCGCAGAAGGCCGTCGACGACGGTGTGGTCGACCCCGCGGTGCGGCACGGCATTCCCGCTCTCGTGCGGGGCGGCAGCTTCGCGTACCGGATCAAACGCGCCAACGACACGTTCACCAGCGGATACGAAGCCGGCGTACGCGCCCACGGATCCGACGCCGAGACGGTCGGCCGGCAGCTGCTCACCCTGATCCAGGACTGGGGCACCGATCACTTCCGCCGCGGCGCCGCCAACATCGTCTACTACCCGACCAGCAGCGACATCAGCGACCTGACCGGCTGGCGGTCCACGAAACGTCACGGAATGCTCGCGATCAGCTGGCCCTAGAAGAGAAGCTTCCGGCCAGCCGGCCGGGAGAACCACCCCCTGACTCAAGGAGGTTGTCATGACGGCACCCACCGTGGAGCGCAGCACCGTTGCCCCGGCGGCCGAGACCCCGCTGGCAGACACCGGCATCGAGGACCTGGACATCACGTTCATCGAGGCCGGCGACACCGTCGACCACATCATCAAGATGACCAACGACGGCTGCGGCAGTACCTGTCAGTCCGCCTGCACCAGCTGCTGACCCAACTCACCGCTTCACCCCACTCAGGGGTGCCCGGCCAGCTGACAGGCCCCCACCGGGCACCCCTGCCCCGCTCCATCCGACCACCGGGCTGGGAGACGCCGTGTATCGAAGTCTGAACGACGCGCTGCTGCTCCGTGCGGCCGTCTGCACGCCGGAGCAGGCCGATACGTGGCCTGACCTGACCAGCCCGGACGCGGCCGATTCGTGGCCGCAGTGGCTGAGCCACACTCGGCAGATCCCCGGATTCGCAGCAGCCTTGCAACACGCAAGCCCGGACCTGGCCCGGCGGGTCACTGCCGTACTGGCTGGGCAGGCGACGGCCCGTGATACCCGCCGCGTGGTCCTTGCGGTGATGCGCTACCTGCTACGGGCGACGACCCGCGCCACCCCGTACGGATTGTTCGCCGGCATCGCCGCGGCCCGTGTCGGCGCTTCCGGGGACGTTCGGGTCGGCACCGCCCATCGGCCGGTGGCCCGGATCCGGATGCCCTGGCTCGCCGGTGTGCTGACACGGCTGGAGACCGACCCGACGATCCGGCCACACCTGTGGCTGCGGGTCAACGATCTGCTCGTCGAACGCGGCGGTGAACTGTGGCTGGAGCACCGTGCCAGCACGTCCGTGACCGGAGCACCGCAACATGTTCGGGTTCGCGCCACCGGCGCCGTCCGTGCTGCGGTTACCGCCGCGGCCCGGCCGATCCGGTGGACGGATCTGTGCGCCGCTGTCGTCACCGGGTGCGCCGCCGAACCGGCAGCCGCCGACCGATTGATCACCCAACTGGTGCAACAGCACCTGCTGGTGACCAGCCTCCGGCCGTCGATGGCAACCACCGACCCCCTCGCCGTCCTGGTCACCGCCCTGCAACAGCTTCCTGCCGCCACGCCCAACCCCGGACAGCACACGGACTCAGACGGTCTCCGGGAGACGCTGGGTCGGCTCGCCGAACAGAAGCACCGGCACGATACCGCCGCCAACGAGGTCGAGGCCGGAGCCCACCGACGCGAGATCATCGCGACGGCCGCGACGGTCGACGCCGAACCGGCGGTCGGCGTCGACCTGCGCCTGAACGCCGACGTCACCGTGCCACCGGAGGTGCCTGCCGAAGCGTGCCGGGCTGCGGCCGCGCTGACCCGGCTGGCTGTCCCGGCTCTGACGGGTTGGGCAGGCTGGCACCGCCGGTTCCTCGAACGCTTCGGCCCGTACGCGCTCGTTCCGGTGCTCGACGCCGTCGAGCCGGTTCTCGGACTCGGCTACCCGGCCGGCTTCGAGGGCGCCGACCCGGCACCTGCACCGGTAGTCACCGACCGGGACCGTGCGTTGATCGCACTGGCGCAGCGCGCCGCCCTGACCCGGCAGCACGAGATCGTCCTGGACGACCGGCAGTTGGACGCCTTGGCTCCCGAGCGGCCGGAGACGGTGCAGAACACCACCGAACTGACGGTGCGTGTCCACGCGCACGATCTACCCGATATCCGGGAAGGCCGGTTCACGCTGTCGGTGGTACGGGTATCCCGCAACGCGGGCACCAGCACCGGACGCGTCATGGACCTGCTGGATCCCGCCGATCAGGGCCGGATGGCAGCCGCGTACACCGCTGGCACGCCGCCGATCGTCGACAGGGCACTGATCGCGCAACTCGCGGCGCCGACCCGCTACGCGATCAGCATGGATGTGGCCCGCGCACCGCTGGTCCTGCCGTTCCTGATTCCCGTGGCCGAGTGCCACACCGGCGACGATCCGCGGCGGATTCCGCTGGACGACATCGCCGTCACCGCCGATCCGGCCCGGCTCTACCTGATCAGCCTGTCGCAGCGGCGGCCGGTGCAGCCTGTGCCGATGACAGCGGCCGCTCCGGACCGGCAGATGCTGCCCGTCGTGCGGTTCCTGGCGGAGGCATCGACCGCCCTGGCCACCCCGTGCCATCCGTTCGAGTGGGGCCCTGCAGCCCACGACCTGCCGTTCCTGCCTGCGGTGCGCTACGGCCGTACGGTGCTCAGCGCTGCCCGCTGGCGGCTGACCGAGGACGACCTGCCCACCGCCACTGCCAGCTACGACACATGGGACCACGAACTCTCACAATGGTGTGAGACCACCGGCTGCCCAACGGCAGTGTCGATCGGCAGCGGCGACCAGTGCCTGGTCATCGACCTGCAACTGCCCGCTCACCGGGTGCTGCTGCGCGACTACCTCACCCGCCACCACGTCGCCGTGCTACGCCAAGCACCCGACGGTGCCGCCTGGATCGGTGACCGGGCCCACGAGATCGTCATCCCACTGGTCACGACGACACCGCCCGTACCGACGCCACGCCTCGGAGCGGTCGTCGACGTTCGCCGCCACGGCGTGCTGCCCGGCGGCCCCCACACCTACCTGAAGGTGTACGCCAGCCTCGATCAGCAGGACCGGATCCTCACCGAGCATCTGCCCGGTCTCGTCGACCATGTCCCAGGGCCGTGGTGGTTCCAGCGGTACCATGATCCCGATCCTCACCTGCGGTTACGTCTCACCGACGTCGACCCGGCGCGTGTGCACCAGTGGGTGCGGCGGCTACGCGAGCAGCGGCTGAGCGGCCGAGCGCAGGTCGACACCGACTTCCACGAGGTGAGCCGCTTCGGCGGCCTCGACGCCTACCCAGCGGCGGAGCAGGTCTTCGCCGCAGACTCCGCCGCAGTGCAGGCACAACTGACCGCCACCGCCCGGCGGGACGGGCCGGCACGGCAGGCGATGACCGCGGCCAGCATGCTCGACCTCGCCACCGTGCTGCTCGACGGCCCAGACAACGCCCGGCACTGGCTGACCGAGCATGTCCGTACCCAGCGACCGGCGCCAGCCCGCGCCGTCTACGACCAGGCCATGCAGCTCGCCGGCCCGGTACGAGCCACGCTGGCCGCGGCCCCGTCCGGCGCGGCGGTTCTGAAGTGCTGGCAGTCGCGGGCAGCCGCACTGGCCGAGTACCGCAAGGCCCTGCACGGTGCCGGCATCGAAGCGGCCACTCTGCTTCCCGACCTGCTGCACCTGCATCACACCCGCGTCGCCGGCCCCGACCGGGCCGCGGAAGCCGTCTGTCTGCACCTGGCTCGCGCCGCCGCGCTGAGTTGGGCCGCCCGCGCCGGGAGTCGGTCATGACCACCACTGTTACCGCCGGGAAAAACGTCGGTGCCACCGTCGCCGCCATCGCCGACCAGCTGCGTGATCCCGCCGTCATCGGCACCTCCGAGGACGGCCGGACCCATCCGCAGTCGCTGGCCGGCGGTGCGGCCGGCATCGCCCTGCTGCACCTGGAACGGGCCGTGACCGGGCACGGCGACGAAGCTCTCGCCCACCGCTGGATCCGCACAGCAGCGGCAGGACCGGTCAGCACCGGCGCCGCCGCCAACCTGTTCGCCGGCGCGCCCGCCCTGGCCATGCTGCTGCACAACGCCGCCACCAACCTCGGCGGCTACCCACGGGCGGTAGCGGCTCTCGACGAGCAGACCACCATCCTGACCCGCCAACGGCTTGCCGCCGCTCACGCCCGCATCGCCGCCGGCACGCCGCTGACCATGCGCGAGTTCGACCTCATCCACGGACTGACAGGGCTCGGCGTCTACCACCTGCGCCACCATCCCGATCAGCCGATCACCCTCGAAGTCCTCAGCTACCTGATCCGGCTCACCGCAGGCTGGAGCCACAAGGCCGGGCGGCCGCCGTGGTGGCTCAACGCGGGCCTCGGCGGCACCCCAGACGATCGCTTCCCGCGCGGGCACGGCAACCTCGGCATCGCCCACGGCATGAGCGCCGTCACCGCGCTGCTCGCCTTGGCCGTACTCGCCGGGCAGCGGCCACCCGGCATCCTCGACGCGCTCGCCCGGCTCTGCGCCTGGTTCGACCAGCACCGCCAGGCTGATGACGTCACCGGCACCTCGTGGTGGCCCGCCTACATCACCGACACCCCGGCGGCGCCCGCACCGCACCGCCCGTCCTGGTGCTACGGCACGGCGGGTACCGCCCGCGCCCAGCAACTAGCCGGCCTCGCCCTCCAGGATGCCGTCCGATCCCGCCGCGCCGAGGCCGCGATGGTGACCGCCCTAACCGATCCACATCAACAGGCCCAGCTGCTCGAACCGGGCCTGTGCCACGGTAAGGCCGGTCTGCTGCAAGCCGCCTGGCGCACCGCCGCCTCCAGCACCAACCCGCACCTGGCCACCCAACTGATCACCGCCATCCGCGGGCTCGCGGACGACCTGGCCCGACAGCTGGCCGTCGCACCGCCGGACGCACCGGAACTGATGGACGGCACCGCCGGAGCAGCACTCGCCCTGCACACGGCCCACACCGGTAGCTGCCTCACCAACTGGGACGCGTACCTCCTGCTCGCCTAACCCACTCCCATGCCGGAGGTCACCCGTGCACACTTCCCCGTGGCAGCAAGCCAACCTGCAATTCAGCGACCCGGCCCTCGCCGAGCGGATCGCAGTCACCCACCTGTGCCCCATCCTCACCACCGCGGAAGCCGACCAGCTGATCAGCGCTTGGTTCATCATCCGCAAAGGCCATCAATGGCGGCTGCGTTACCTGCCCACCCGGCCCCGAGACATCCACACCAACCGGGTCCGCGACCTCCTCGACGACCTGTGCCTTCAGGGTCATCTCAGCAACGTGACCGCGGTGATCTATGAACCGGAGACCACCGCCTTCGGCGGGCAACGCGCCATGCGCCTGGCGCACCGGCTCTGGCACCTTGACAGCCGCCATCTACTGACTCGAACGGCCACTCATCCGCGATGCATCCGCGAGCTGTCGATCCTGCTCTGCACCGCGATAATGCGTGCCGCCAGCCTCGACTGGTACGAACAAGGCGACGTCTGGGCCCGCGTCGCCGACCATCGGAACCTCGCCAACCCCTCCCACATCGACGCCCTCCGCGACGCCGTCCAACAGTTGCTCACCGTCGATCCGGCCAGCCTCACCCACACTGACGAAGCCCCGCTCGCCGAGCAAAGAACCTGGCTCGACGCCTTCACCACCACCGGCGCCGCGCTGCGGCGCATCCACGACAGCGGACAGCTGCGCCGCGGGCTCCGAGAAGTCCTCAGCCACCACGTGATCTTCATGTGGAACCGGCGCGGCATACCCGAACACGAACAAGCCGCCCTCGCCGCCACCGCCCGCGACATCACTTTCGGCTCCCACACCGCGCTCACCGCAACGGCGGCCGGCTGATGGACGCCACCACCGCGCAGCGGTTCCCTCTGATCGCGCGCCCCCGACCTGCCTGCATCCCGCTAGCCGACCGTATGACCAGCTTGCACGCCCTTGCTGCGTCCTCCATCGCCACGGGCAACCTCGCCGACGCCACCTACGTCTTCAACCAGGCCGCCCTACTCGCCTCAGACTGCGGTGACCACGACCTCGCCCGACGCTGGTGCCATCGACTCGCCCGACTCGCCCTGACCGGCCGCCACCCCGGCCGCTTCGCCCTCGAACCGGTAGTGAACCTGGCACGCCTGCGCATCCGCGTCGGCGACGGAACCACCGCATGGGAGATGCTGGAAGCCCTCTACCAAGCGATCACAAACCGCGCGACCATCACGATCGACGGCCTCATCATCGCCACCGCCGACCTCACCCACACCGGGGAAAGCCACCGCGAGCTCCGGCAATGGGCCTGGAAAGTCCTGCTCGGCACCGGCGCCCACGCCCTCGCCTCCGCCCACCGATGGGACGAGGCCGGCGAACGCCTGACTCACCACCGCGGCATCGGTCAACGGATGCTCGACGGCCGGCAGATCGCCGTCATCGCCCACACCCTCGCCGGCCGTACCACCGAAGCCACGACCCTGCTGCACGACACCACTCCCGGCCAGCCGTGGGAGAACGCCGTCACCGACTGCCTATACCTGCTCTGCACCGCCATCGACCACAATGCGGCCTACACCACCTACTACCAACAGCCACCAGGAGAAGGTCTCGCCGTCTTCTGGACCCGGCTGGGACTCAGCCTGATCGACGCGCTCGGCCACCACGAACCCCAAGCAAAAGCTCTCGTCACCCGTGTACTGCACCACGCCACCGACGACGGGTATGCAGCACGCGATGCCCTGGCCCACCAGGCATGCCGAGAAGCCGCGACCGACAACCAGGTTCACCAGCTCCGCCGAGTCGTTCGCGCGTGCGGCCTAGATCAAGGCTTCCTCAATCCCGACTACACGGATCAACTGACAACCCTCTTCAGCCAGGTGGAACCCCTGATCCGCTGGAGTACACCCGCCGCACGCTGAAAGCGACCAGTTACTACATCGACCCCGAGTTCGGGGACGGCGAGGCGAACTCCTGCTGCCCGCCCAACCCGGGAATCTGAAGGACCATCTGACCGATGCGCAGTGACTGGACCGCGTTACCCGAAGCCGTCACCGACGAGATAGCCGGCCGCGTCGGCGAATCTGATGTCATCCCCGCTGCGACCGGCGACCATGCGGAGATAGCCGCAACCGTCGCCGGGGCACGGGGGACGGTATTCGTCAAGGCGGCCCACAGTGATTTCGGGGTTCGGTCTCTGCGCTACGAGCTGCGGGTGAGTGAGGCCGTCAGCAGGTCTCTCTCACCCGCAGTCGAATGGCACTTCGAAGCAGCCGGCTGGCTGGTGGTTGGCTTCGAACACTGCGCAGGCCCACATGCCGACCTATCACCCGGCAGCCCGGACCTGGATCTCCTCGAGGAAACACTGACGACGCTCAGCCGAACGCCGGTACCCGACATGCCGTTGTTCAGCCCGAAAGCGAGACTGGGGTTCGAGCAACAGGCGATGGCCGGCGACACACTCGTACACACCGACCTCGGCCCGGCCAACCTCATCGTTACCTCACACGGCCTGCGGATCGTCGACTGGGCGATGGCGACCAAGGCCGCATCATGGGTCGAGCTGGCCATGCTCATGCAGTGGCTGATCAGTGCCGGGCACACCGCGGAACAGGCCGAACGGTGGCTGACCCGGTTTCCCGCATGGCGGCTGACCAACCCCAAGATCCTGAACCAATTCGCGACAAGCAACGCGGAGAAGTGGGCCGCCAAGTCGACCGGAGCAACCGCGGACTGGATCCACAACCTCGCGGCGTGGACGTCTCAGTGGTCGACGTACCGACGACAGAACCACGAGCTACGTGATGCCCGACCAGGTGACACCTGAACGACGGTCATACCTTCAGGCGGCTGTTGCTCTACTCACGGGCGGCTAGCTTGCCCCAGTGACACTCGTGAATCTTACTCCCGCTCACCTGCACCTGATCAAAGTCAGCATCACCCTCGCCAGGCGTGCCCACGGTTTCACGGACGAGCAACGACGCCACCTCCGAGGCGCCCACAAAGTGTTATGCAACGCGCTGCGAGGCGAACATGAACACTTCGAGCACTTACGAGCCGCACCCCGTGACGTCAGCAGCGATGTCACTCCGAACTCGACCGTCGAGCAACTCGCCGACGCCTGGATCGACGAGATCCTCATCGAGAACCGGATCAAACGACAGACCGTCAACCACTACGCCGACAACCTGCACTACTCGATCCTGCCCGCCATCGGAGACATGCCCATCCGCGAAGCCACCGTCGGCGCGATCGACCGCTACCTCAAAACCCTTGCCAGAACCCAACCCTCTGCGGCCCAGCGCTGCAAGGGCACCCTATTGCAGATGTTCAGCATGGCCGTCCGCCACGGCGCACTCCCCGCCAACCCGGTCCGCGACGTCGGCCGCCTGCCGAAACCACACAAGATCGTCCAGGCCATGACCTTCGACGAGATCGAACGGGTACGCCATGCCCTGCACCTATGGCGCACCACCAAGGCCGTCGGGCCCAAGAAGAGCCGCGCCTGCACCGACCTGTTCGACCTGCTCCTGGCCACCGGCTGCCGAATCGGCGAAGCATGCGCCCTACGCTGGCGCGACATCGACCTACATGCCGGCACCCTCACCGTCGCTGGCACCATGGTCTTCCTCAGAGGCACCGGCTGGGAACGCTAGGAATTCGCCAAGACCCTCGCCGGGCAACGCACCATCCACCTGCCCCCGTTCGCCCGGGCCATGCTCAGTCGCCGAAAGACCGAAGAACCCCACGGCCGCGACGACCCCCTCTTCGCCAGCCGCAAAGGCACGTTCGTGCAGCCCGACAACATGCGCCGGTCGCTGCGCAGCGCCCTGCAACGGCAGGCCGACCTGAAATGGGTTAGCCCCCACGTCTTCCGCAAGACCGTCGCCACCGTACTCAGCGGACAGGGCCTGGTCACCGAAGCCGCCGCCCAGCTCGGACATGCCGACGAGAGCATCACCAAGAAGTTCTACATCCAGAAACCCTCGACCGCCCCCGACGTCAGCCACGCCTTGGAACTCCTGGTCGGCGGAAGCGAGCGTCAACGAGACGGCCACCGGGCGGACAGCTAACCACGAACCAGGCGAGAGCCAGCGGCACTGGCCTGCGCGGCGAGCGCAAATTCCGCCGGTAAGACCAGCCACAGGACGCTGCGACGCGCGTTATCTGCGGCATGAGAGCATGTACGTCCGGTAAGCGCCTGTCTACGAGACCACGGTCAGGTCAGCCGACCACCAATGAGGCTGGTTCTGTTTCCACGCGGCGACGTATCGCTGCTCGGTGATCTCCTCAACATTGGCCAGCAGCCATGCCTGAGCCTCATCTGGAGGGATTTTCGCTGAGGCGTCAGGGATCCCGCCGTCGATGATCCCCGCGTCGTTGTAAATGGCGAAGCGCCACTGCCCCTCTGGGTTGTAGAGCACCAGCGTGCGAGCGGTTGCCTTCCAGGCAGGCTTTTTAGGCTTCGGCACGTGTTCATGATGTCAGAGGTATCCGTACGGCCCGTCTATGTCGTGAGGGTGCGGTCGGCTACGAGCACGACGCGCCGAGCGTTCCGACTGTCCTGCGAGCTGCGCTCGATCGGCGGCGTGACAGTGTGTCGCCGGCAAGGCTGAATTGGGCGACGGAAGGACGTTGTAGTGATCGACATGCAGGTGCGTAGTGAGAGCGGTGAGGTAGTCACTCATGGCTCCCATGGCATCCGATGGTCCGACGCACTAGCGCGGCTGGATCCGGAGATCTTCCCGTGCCTCAGTAGCCTGCTGCCATATGCGGACGCCATCTTCAACTCACGGCAGACTGAGAGGCTGCGGCGGGAACTCTCCGATCAAAATGTTCGAACCGTCATCGGAGAAGACGCCGCGGTAGAAGCCGAAAGGCTGAGTAGGGAAGTCGAGAGCGGCTCCCATCTTTACCTGTGGTTCGTGGGGGACTGACCCGAGAGACGCACGCCTCTGGTCACCGCAAGCCGCCCGCCAGTAACGGCCGACCACCGGTCGTGATGGCGGCGGCCAACGTGAGCGCGGACAGCGGTTAGAAGAGTATGTCCTCCTGATGATTGGCAGAGCCGTTGATCAGCGTCATCACGGCGTGCTGGGCTGGGGCAGTGCAAACCTGGCGCGAAATGCGGCGATCACCGCAGCCTTCTCCTCCGGGATGACCTCTGCTGCTGTCTTTACCGTGTCGACAGCTGCTTCCAGGGGATTGTCCTCCCTCGCGAAGACGACAGCGTGCATCGCCGACACCTCGGGCGCAATCCTCGGCCGTTCACTGCGGGCACCTACGCTCACAGTGGCGTGGTGGGTGATCTCCTCCGGCGAGACCCCGTGCCACCGGGCGAACGCGTCGTCGAAAGTGGCGAACGATGCCGGTGGAGGCTCGCCGCGGTCCAGCGCGTCGAGTGCCTCAGAAACCCAGGCCAGTTCGGCCATGCCGGCTCGGCGGCAGGTTTCCCGGGCCGCCCAGGCCGCCATGGCGCGCTGCGAGACGGGGCCGGCCGCGGCGATCTCGTCGACCAGATCCCGGTCGATGCGGGCCAGTCCCACGGCGCGGGGCGCAATGTCTCGCAAGCTGTCACTGTCGGGAGCCCGGCCGCCCCAATAACGCGCCTCGTCCGCACGGCGGAACCGCTCATGTTCCTCGCGACGCTGACGTTCCTGCTCGGCGCGTTTCTGTTGCCGGGCAGCAGCTCGTTCCTCGGCGGATGGCGGTGCCGGCGTCTGCTGCGCAACCCGATGCCAGTACGCGGCCACACTACTGGTCTGCCGCACAATCACGTCGGGCGCCGGGAGCGCCGGCCAGAACTGGAGCAGATAGCGCTCCGGAGGATCGGTGATCCCGTCGTCGTCGTTATCGAAGCCGACTCCGCAGAAACGCGTCCGGTAGTCGCGAACCTCCAGGTCCGGCAGCGGTATCGGCGCGTCCGCCCAGATGCCGATGCACACGCCGGGAACCCGTGGCCTGAACGAGACCTCGACAACCTCCTGCCAGACCGGATCGGCCTCCGGTTCGCTGTCGTGCACCTCGATTCGCACCGGTACATCGCCGGTGTGCAGACCAGTGGTGAATTCGAGAACACCGGGGATCGCCGCACCGCAGATCCCGTTCACCTGACCCCCGCGGCTGTCCAGCTCCTCACGTTCGCCGTCATCGTCATCGCCGGCATCACTCTCGAACGAGAAGGAGCGAAACGCCACGGCAACCTCGTCATCGAACAGGACCCGCACCACGTCATCCTCCTCCCTAGGAACGGGTATGCCATGGTGAACCCACTTTTCCCGCGCTGGGCACGCGAAGTGCGAGCCCTCCGCAAGGCCGAGTACCCGACTCCCTCGCACGACCGGGCGTCATCCCACTTGTCCTGAGCCCCGGACCGAGTCGAAGGACTGTCGGCGGCAGAAGAGGGCGATTCGTAGCCTGATCCAAGAAGCTCAACCGGAAGATCCTCACCCTCGCGCGACTGGAGAGGCGGCTGACCGATTGTTACGAGGTCAACCGATACCTACAGGCAACTCCAGCAATAGAGGGACTCGCCGTGCTCACGTGCATGCACGGCCAAGGTCGTGAAATCAGCCATCAACTCTCGCAACAACACGACATCACCCCGCCCGCTGAACTCCTCGATGGCGGCCCATCGCTCGGCCAGCGCTGACACGCGATCGGCCGGGATGTCAGCAAGGACGTCTCGGACCCGATCATTGAGAACACTCGCCCATGGCCCGCCGTACTCCGTGTCTTGATCGCGACCTTCCGGCCAAATCACACGCTCGTTAACCAGGCCCACGCTCCACTCCTGGTCCGCCGAGAATGCGATCAGCATGCCTAATGTCACCGACGGATCGATGCCCTTAAGTTCGAATCCATCGAAGACTTCTGGTACGGGCGAGGATGCATCTCTCTCACTCATGTGCCGACACACGTCGGCCACACTGGGAGCCCTGAAGTAGTCGTACAGCACGCCCATGGTGTTCCCTCGGAAATCGATTTCGCCAACATTCGCCAACATTCGCCAACATTCGCCAACGGCAGCCTAGTTAAAACCGCAGAGATGTGGAACGACCTAGTCGGGTCCGCCGGGCGCGGTCTACTGGATATCCTCGAGGCTTCGAGTTCGTTCTTCGCCGCAGATGAGTGCGCCGACGTCGCGAGCTCGTTAGGAGCGCCAGAGCGGTCGTCGAGGTAAGCGGCCGGCACTGGACCAAGTCGCTAATCCATCAGCCAAACTAGGCGATCATCGTCTACGCCAGCATGCCACCAGTCGATTTCGGTGTTCTCGGTGAGAGCATCGGCGACGTCCGCCAGCATCTCCGCGACGCTGGACCAAACTGGCTCCTCATATCGCCACTCGTCCTTCCGGTGCCGGCCGACGCACCCGAAGAGCGGGCCTCGGCGCAGGTCAAGGAATAGGAAGCCACCCCCGATATCGCGGGCGATAGGCAGCCATTGCGGTAGCCACACTCCTTCGCTGGGTGATCCGGCTGGTGCCGCTGCATGCAGGGACGATTCCGGCTCCTCTGGCGCGAAGCTGACCATGCTCCGATGGAACAGCACGGCGTCCCGCGCGGACAGCGGTCGATACGCCAGTGGAATCAGACGGACGAACCGGGCCTCGTCGGTTCCGTCCGTCAGCTGCCACCACTCCACCTGATCGGCCGGCAAGGGCATGCCCATGGTCTCCTCAACAGCACGAAGGTCTTGCTGAGCAGACGGGGAACGAAAACCAGTGAGCTCGTTCGGCGCGTGCTGCGTGAACCACGCCAGTATCATCGCCCAGGAGGCGCCGACGCTCCGCAAACGCTTCACGTAGCCAGCATCCGGCATCCACTCGGCGACTGGCGCAAGAACTCTCGATCAGATGTTGATCAGCACGCAACGGCCGGGTAGCGACGGCGCATTGCTGCGCCGCCGCCCCCTCAGAACCGGACGTGCACGATTTCCATGCATCCGGCTCAAGCAAGCCCGCGAAGATCGATTGAGCCGACGCCATACGGTGCCAGCTCGGTGAGCGGCATCGTCCTCAGGTCCGTTCACCGTCCCGAGGGACGGTGTCTAACTTGTCCATCGGTACTGGCTTCATCGTCAACGTTTCCGCGCAGGCTCACCTGACCCGCGTCAGCCCGCTTTCGCGGCCGGGCACCCAGGCCCGGTATCCGGCCAGTTATCCGAGAACCCCTGATAGAAGGGACCAGCGATGCGGCTCTCGGTTTCCTGTCGCCTTTCGGCCACCGGCGTTCGCTTCTCGGGTCATCCTGTTCCCGCCGAGGAGTTGGGCCTTCCTCACGGTCGGCTTACCACCCACCAACAGGCGGGTGGACCCCGTCGGGGTTTCCACGTTCCACACTCACGAGTTACGACCGGGGTGGGTGCCCTCTCTACTCCGGGGACCAGCGGTGCTCTCCTGACCGAATGCCGTGCCCGGCCAGCGCCTGCCACCACGAGGGCGGCCTGTCCCAACACCCCGCCTCAACATCCCATCGCGCGGAGCCACTATTCACGGAGCATCAACGAAGGTTCACGCAATTCACCCGTCCGGTCTGCCCCTCACCCGTGACCTCCACGATGGGACAGAGATCCTTCGGCTTTCCCCCGGGCTTCGCACCCCGCCGTTACCAGCGACGCACGCCAGGGAAGGGGCCAGGCAACGAGCACGCGCCCGGGACTACACCCAGGGCGATTGCGTAGTCTGATGGTAAGGCATTGAGCTGCGGATTCGCGGTGTGAGTGGCCTCTGTAGAGGCATAAGAAGCGGGTGAGGCCGCATCGGTGATCATGGAGTTGCGACGCTTCACGACTCCGAGGAAGACCCCACCCGCCGATGGCATCATCTCTCATCACGGCACTGACCGTCACGACACCCCACACCACCGCCGCACCGGTCCCGGTCACCGCCGGTGAACGCAACGGCCTGCTGGAAGCGTTGGCGAAGATTCCGGACCCGCGTGACCCGCGCGGAATCCGTTACCCGCTGTCCGCAGTCCTGGCTGTCGCGGTCTGCGCGGTCATGGCCGGTGCGTCCTCGTTCGCGGCGATCACCGACTGGCTCCATGACCTCGAAGGACATGCCCGGACCAGTCTCGGTTTCGGTGACGCCGTGCCGGTCGGCACGACGATGTGGCGATTGTTGATCCGTCTCGATCCGACCCTGCTGGCCACCGTTCTCGCCGGCTGGCTGCATACCCGCGCCCAGCGGCCGGGATCGCCGTCGCGCAGGTATCGCCGGGTGATCGCCCTGGACGGCAAGACGCTGCGCGGCGCCCGTCTGGGCGACGGCCGCCAGGTGCATCTGTTATCTGCTCTGGATACCTCCACCGGGCTGGTGATTGCCCAGGTCACGGTGGACACGAAGTCGAACGAGATCACGTCTTTCGTGCCGCTGCTCGACGCCGTCGAGACCGTGCTCGGCACCCTGGCCGGGGTGCTGTTCATCGCCGATGCCCTGCACACCCAGACCGGACACGCTGACGAGGTCACCGCCCGCAACGCACACCTGCTCGTCCAGGTGAAGGGCAACCAGCCGACCCTGTTCAAACAGCTCAAACGGCTTCCCTGGGCGCAGATACCGGTCGGTGACCGAACCCGCGACCGTGGTCACGGCCGCCGTGAGACCCGCACCGTCAAAGCCGTCACCGTCGCCACACCCGGCGGCATCGCCTTTCCACACGCGCAGCAGGCCGTCCGGATCACCCGAACCCGCATCATCGCAGGCCGGACCAGCCGCGAGACCGCCTACCTGACGGTATCGCTGCCCGCCGGCCACGCCACGGCCCGCGATCTGCAGACCTGGATCCGCCGGCACTGGCACATCGAAAACAAGATCCATCATGTCCGCGACGTCACGTTCCGTGAAGATCTGCACCAGGCCCGGACCGGCACCGGACCGGCTGTCATCGCGACCCTGCGTAACACCGCGATCGGCTGGCACCGGATCACCGGCGCCACCAACATCGCCCGCGCCACCCGCCAAGCAAACCGCCGATCACACGACCTAATTATCGCTGTGACCAGCAGCTACCCGAGAACGCAATGACCCTGGGACTACACCACCGACATCACGCCGGTCCTCCTAACTGCGAGTCCACTCGCAAAAGTGCGACCTCGTGTCGCAACGGCATGTGAGTAATCCCGGGCCGTATCGCCATTCGGCTGCCACCTTCAGCTGGCACGCACTATGCAAGGCCTATGGACGGTAAGCGAGTCGATCAGGCAGTCCGGGAGCACATCCGGCCGCTGCTTCGCGTTGCGGGCTTTCACAGCTTTACTGGGCGTCGGGCGTGGCGAATTCACGACGACACGATTGATCATCTTGTGGTGGGATCGTTCAGCAGATACATCGCGGATGGCGTCGGCTGTACGACGTTCTCCTTTGGTGTCGAAGCCGCCGTCTTCTACGCCTGCGCGGAGGAGATCGTAACCACGAGACCGAAGGAGTACCACTGCACCTTCCGCTTCATCCTGGGTAAGTCTGTGCGGCAGACTTTCTTCCATCCCTACGGCAAAGCCGGCCCGACCGCCCGGATGTGTGGTACGTGCTACCGGACGGATCGAACTTGGACGACTGCATAGCCGATGCTGCCAAAGCAGTCCAAAACCAAGGGCTCCTGCTCATGGCCAGATTCACGGAGCCGCACCAGGCATACCGTGCCCTACTTACGCAGCGATCGTCGGCGGCGACTTACGACAGCCCGGGAGTCTGGATGCCCGGAAATCCCGGGTCGCCACACTGGCGCAAGACGACTGAAGCGATCGGCACCCTAATTGGTGCCGACGTTGAGAACGACCTGATAAATGCACCCGTGCTGTCCTCGAGTTGATGCCTCCCCAGCACCAAATTGCCCACGCGGAAACGCGCTCTCATCGGCATGAGTGTTCGTCTTCCAGTCGTCAGCTAAGGGGAGCGCTAACGGCTTGTTTCGCGGCCCTGCTCTATCTCGTGGCCAATCCACATGTTGATTCCCATGAAGCTGCATCCGCAGATCACTATAATCGCTGCGATGATTCCGGCGAGCCAAGCAAGGATTTTGCGGTTGCTGACGTCCGAGGGCTCCCAGGGTGGCACAAGTGGATCGTCTTCGGGCAAAGGCATACTTCAACAGTATCGGCACCGAGGTGGGTCGTACGCTCTTTACGAACGCACTCAATTCGGCATGAGTGTTCGTCTTCCAGTCGTCAGCTAAGGGGAGCGCTAACGGCTTGTTTCGCGGCCCTGCTCTATCTCGTGGCCAATCCACATGTTGATTCCCATGAAGCTGCATCCGCAGATCACTATAATCGCTGCGATGATTCCGGCGAGCCAAGCAAGGATTTTGCGGTTGCTGACGTCCGAGGGCTCCCAGGGTGGCACAAGTGGATCGTCTTCGGGCAAAGGCATACTTCAACAGTATCGGCACCGAGGTGGGTCGTACGCTCTTTACGAACGCACTCAATTCGGCAGATGATCGAGTCGGGACGCGATTGCTTCCAGTGGTGCTCTTTCAGCCCCTGTCCGATCACCGTTTTGATGTCGCCGCCCATGTGATGGCCAGCGGCGCCTGACAGCAAGCGCATAGATTGCACAGCCACAGGGCAAGCCGTCTGGTCATGGCCGCCGCCAGCGGAACAACTCGGCCACCGCTTTGAGGATTGCGGCCCTCTCCTTCGGGTCCGCATCTTTCGTTATCCAGATTGCTAGAACAGTCTTCGCCACCACCGGGATGCCTACGACCACCGCAGCGGTCGCGGTTCCCTGCGTAACAATCGGCTCAAGGTAGGCGGTCAGCACGGCATACTTCTCCTCACTGTGGGTCGAGTGAGGTGCGTATGCACGGCTCAGCTCGACCAGTCCGATTACTGACTGGTGTTCGCTGAGTCCGCGCCACCGGCAAGCGGGAGAACTCATCGTCGGCGACTGCCTCTGATCGAGGCTGGTCCCGGTCTTCTCAGTACTCTTAGTTGCTGTAATCAATCCGTGCCGGCTAGAACCTTGGCCTCGCTTGGCCTACGTGGTTCATAGTTCGCGCTGCAATGAATGCAGCGTACCGGACGGATACAGCGGTGCGTCTCCCTCGTTGGAGGGACCTCGGCCGACCACAGCCGTCGCGGCAAGGTACACGAGCTCCGTGGCTTGGACGCTTGGGCACCTACCAGCTGGTCGAATGCACTCTGTTCGGCAGAACAGTGCGCTCTCGGATAGCTGATGCCAGGCGTGCTCTCAGATTCGAGTACCGTGTGGCGACCGGACGGCAGGGGCGGTACCGCTGATGTCCACCAGTCCGATGTCTGCTGGTATTGCCACCTGTGTGCGTCCTCGCCATCGCACCCACAGGGCGACTGCCCCGGCATCAACCTCGGCGAGGAGTTTGCGGAGCGACCACACCTTCCCCGACCGGTCAATCTCGATGACGACAGGCGGGAGAGGACCGAGCCGCTGACACACCACATCCAGGCGCCCTTGCCGCACCCCACTGCGGTTATGTCTCGAGAGTCGTCCTCGCACCTCTCGTTCTGGCTGCCAGCCGAGCTCGCTGGCCCAGTCGACGACGTGCTGGGTGAGCAGCGCGGTGATCTCCGGGACCACGAGACCAGCCCGAGGAACCGCAGTAAGGCGAGCAAACAACGCCGCCGCCAGCTCCTCGGATTCGGTGTCCTGTCCCATACCTGCATTCAGCCCGGACGCCGGCCGATGTGACAAGAGCAGCAGGAGGTCTCAATCGGCACATGGAGCCTGACCACTCGGTCATCCGACCACATCGGATCCTTGGCGGGACTTCCTTGTCATCGCCAGCCCCACGACCGGCCACTTTGTCCCTCCAAACGACTACGCAGGGCTAGGCATAGCGCTTGTCAGTGCAGCACGTGGCTCCGGTTTGGTCGACGCCGTCCTGTGGGCCAGAGCGTCGACGAGCTGTAGGTTCGGCGGGTGACCACGCCTGTCTTCTACGCGCCGGTGCAGGCGGCGGGTGAGAGGCTCGGCGTCGAGCCGGCACTCGCCAGCTGGGACAAGGCCGGCTCACCCGGCCAGGTTCGTTCAGCCGATTTCATCACCGGGGTACACACCATCATCAGCGAGCAGGTGAGCACGACGCCCGATCCGCTAGCGCTGCGACTCGACGTCGGCCTGCCAGACGGTCTGTCCCTGCTCACCTACCACGACCTGGACAACTACCTGTTCCCGCTGGTCCCGAAGCTCACCGTGAGCACCGGGCGGCAGTTCGCGTCGGTATGGGCGACGAAGCGGCACGCATCCACATCCTCGGTCTCCGTATGCCAGGCCCAAGTGACCACCGACCCGGGCGGAACGTACTCGTTCGAGGTGACCACGACAGCCGCGGCTGACAGCACCACCTTCAAGGAACAGATCCGCGACCAGATCACCGCCGCCCACCCACTGCCGGACGGCGGGATCGCCCTCCAGCTCGCCTTCGTCGTCGGACCCCGCCGCACGTGGCCGAACCTCTGGAAGGCCACGATCGACTCCCTCGGCTCCCTCCTCGGCCGCGACGCTGGAGCCGGACAGTGGAATGCCCGCGACGGTCGGATCACCACCCTCGGGCTGCATCGCACCGTCGACCCGAATGCCGGCCACCGCGTCGTCGTCGCCATCCGCGCCGACACGGCCAGCACGCCGACCCTGCCAGAGGCAACGGCATAGGCCACGACTTGCGGCCGCGAATGGCTCGACGCTAACGAGTGCGATCACCCGCAGGATCAGCAGCCGCGGACGGAACAGCACTGGTCAGCACGGGTAGAGACGAGCCATTCCGAAACAACCGATCACCACCGGATCACCACGTCCCACATGCCGGGAAGATCGGGCCCAAAGGTGGGAAACAAAAATGGCCGCGACCCACGTTTTCGCAGGTCACGGCCATTTCCAAGAAGTGCGCCCGAAGGGACTCGAACCCCTAACCTTCTGATCCGTAGTCAGATGCTCTATCCATTGAGCTACGGGCGCTTGCCTTGTTGCTCAGTCAGCCTACAACACCGACTTTCGCGCGGAGACTCCGGGATTCGAACCCGGGAGGGGCTTTAAAACCCCAACCGCATTAGCAGTGCGGCGCCATAGACCAGACTAGGCGAAGTCTCCCTGGTAGCCCGAGGGCCACCGAGGCTTGACAATACCGGACCCGGTGACGGCCGCACAAAGAGGTAGGCATCCGGCGCACCGGAGATCTTCGCGACCGGGCGCGAACAGGCGAAACGTCGCGGATGCGGCTAGGCTGCCAGCGATGGAGGACAACACGCGCCGGGAGGCTCCGCGGGCTCGGGATCCGCGAAGCCCGTTCAGCACGCCCGAGCAGCCGCCCTCCGCCGAGCGGCCGGCCGCGAGTTCTGGGCGCCGTGGTGCGCCTCCGGCGGTTACCTTCCAGCCCCCGGCCCCCGATTCAGGTGCCGAAGGTCACTCCCCTTCGGGTCCGGATAGAGCGCGACCACGCAAGGCAGCCCGCCCCGCCGAGACGCCGACCGTGCCGTCCCAGCCGGTCCGCGGCCCGGAGCAGGCGCCACCAACCGAGAGCGCCACACCGTCAGCCGGCGCCGACGCCACTACCGAACCGGCTCCGCCAAAGCCCGCCGCTACCGAACCGGCTCCGGCAAAGCGCGCTGCGACAAAAAGGGTGTCGCCCACCAAGAAACCCACTCCCGCGAAGCAGGCCACCCCCGCGAAGCAGCCCGCCCCTACAAAACAGGCCGCCCCTGTGGAACAGGCCGCTCCTTCGAAGCAGGCCACCCCTGTGGAACAGGCCACCCCTAAAAAGCTGCCCGCCACCGTAAAAAAGGCCGCCCCCGCGAAGCAGGCGGCTCCCGTGAAGCAGGCCGCCCCCGCCAAGAAGGCCCCGACCAAACGCTCCCCGGCGAAGAAAGCCGACTCGACGTCGACGGCACCGATCGAGCCGACGGCAGAGCCACCGGCCACCCCCGAGGCCCCGCCCCTGCACCTGGCGAAGCCGCCCACCACAGACGCCGAAAAGACGCCGCCCACCGCAGACGTACCAGAGACGCCGGTTGCCGCGACCGTGAAAGAGACTCCGGCCGCCATGGATGCGACTCCGGCCACCACGGATGCGATGGAGGTCCGCCCCCGGCTGCGAGTGGTCGCCACGGAATCGGATCGACGCGGGTTCGACTCGATTGCCGAGCAGGTTCTGGCGGAACCGGCCCGTACCCCCGAGATCCTCGCCCATGCCCTGGTCCAGGCCCTAGGCCCGCGCGCTCGAGGCTGGACCGCCCACATCCGCGCCACCTACCCCACCGCCTCGCGGGAGGCGCTGGCCAGGCTGGCCGTCCATCGGTTCACCCGGACCGCGGGGCTGCGTGGCGGCGTCGGTGCGCTGGCCGGCCCGTACGCCCCCGTCGCCATCGGCACCGCAACCGTGATCACGCACGCCGAGCTGGTGTTGCACCTCGCCGCGGTCTACGGCCTCGATCCCACCGACCCGCAGCGTGCCGGGGACCTGTTGCGGCTGGTCAGCCCGGGCGCCGGAACGGTGGCCGGTTGGGCCGCCCTGGCCCTGACCGGCCCGGTCGTGCGGCTGCCGACCGCGGTCCTGAGCGCCCGCACCACGACCGAGGCGATCGCGGTCCGGGCGCGGCGCTACTACACCGAGAGCCAGCTCAGCCAGGAGTCGGGCAGCAGCTGATAGCCGACGAAGGCGACGATGTCGAGCAGGCTATGGGCGACGATCAACGGCATGAGGCGCTTGGTCCGCAGGAAGAACAGCGCGAAGACCACGCCCATGATCGCGTTGCCGATGAAGCCGCCGAAGCCCTGGTAGAGGTGGTAAGAGCCGCGCAGGACGGCGGACGCCGCGATGATCCAGGCGACCGGCAGCTCGAGTGACCGGAGCCGGGTGATCAGGTATCCGACGACGATCACTTCTTCGAGGACGGAGTTCTGGATCGCGGAGAGGACCAGCACCGGCACCGACCACCAGTACGGTTCGAGCCCGGACGGCCTGATCTGCGCGTTGATGCCGAGCTGGAGCGCCGCGTAGACGAGCAGCAGCCCGGGTAGCCCGATCCCGGCGGCCAGCGCGGACCCCCAGCCGATGTCATATCCGGGCCGCCGGTAGTCGATGCCGAGTTCGCGGGGTCCGATGCGGTCCTTGGCGAGGAGGAAGAAGACCAGGGCCACCGGGATCAATGCGAAGAAGATCCCGAGCATCTGGTACGTCAGGTCGAGGTAGATCCGCGGTGAGACGGTCGGGTTGAGCGTGGTGGTCTGCTGCGCGAGGGGCTTCTCGGCGGTGAGTTTCGCGGTCAGCGACACCACGGAATAGACGGCCGACTGTCCGAGCGACAGCAACAGCACGATGGCGATCTCGGCCCGGTAACGCGGGCGGGTGGTCTGCTGCTGTTCTTCCACGGTCACCCCGCCACTTTAGGCGAGGCACAAATACACCTATTTCGCCGTCCGACACACCGCAGTCGCACTTCAGGTGCGTCGTGTTCCCGACTGTGCTGACCACCCTGAATGGCATGGGAGACCTCGCACGCTTGCTCAAGGAGAGCTGGAGCCTCGTCGAGGAACATCAGGACAAGGTTGCCGGCTATTTCTACGCGCGGATCTTCCTGTCGTACCCGGATCTGCGCGATCTCTTCCCCGTCCAGATGGACGTGCAGCGGGCCCGTCTGCTGACCGCGATCGTGACCGCCGTCCAGACGTTGGAGGATCCGGAGCGGTTCGACGAGTACCTGCGGGCGCTCGGCCGCGACCACCGCAAGTTCCACGTGGAACCGGAGCACTACGAGGTGGTGGGTGGCGCGCTGATCGAGTCGATGCGCGCCTTCGCGGGCGAGGAGTGGGGTGTCGAGTACGACCAGGCGTGGGCTGACGCGTACGCGGTGATCGCCTCGAAGATGCTGGCCGGGGCCGAGGCCGATCCGAATCCGCCGTACTGGTACGGCGAGGTGGTCGCGCACGAGCGCCGGTCCCGGGACATCGCGGTGTTCACCGTGCTGCCGTTGCAGCCGCTGGACTACCGGGCCGGGCAGTATCTGAGCATCGAGTGCCCCCGCTACCAGCCCCGGCTGTGGCGTACCTACTCCCCGGCGAACGCGCCCCGGCGGGACAACACGCTGGAGTTCCATGTCCGGGCGGTGGGTGCCGGCTGGGTGTCGAGTGCGCTGGTCCGCCGGCTGCAGGTCGGCGACATGATCAAGCTGGCCGCGCCGATGGGGACGATGACCCTGGATCGAAGATCGACCCGGGACGCCGTTTTCGTGGCCGGTGGCACCGGGCTGGCCCCGATCAAGTCGCTGCTCGAGGAACTGACCCGGTACAACCGGACCCGCTGGGTGCACGTCTTCTTCGGCGCGCGCAATCGTGAGGACCTGTACGACCTGGCCGACCTGAACCGGCTGGCCGCCCGCTACCCGTGGCTGTCGGTGGTGACCGCGTGCAGCGACGATCCGACCTTCCCCGGCGAGCAGGGTGACATCTCGGACGTGGTGGCGAAGTACGGCCCGTGGAAGGAGCACGACTTCTTCGTCTCCGGTTCGGGCCGGATGGTGCGCTCCACCCTGAAGAAGCTGTCCGAGCTGCAGATCCCCTCTGTCCGGATAAAGTACGACAGTTTCAGCGACTAGGAAGATCTAGTAATCCCACGGCCGTCCGGTCTGCTGGTACTGGGCGACCGGGATCAGCTTGGCGTCGGCCTCCATCCGGTCCACGTAGAGCCGGCCCTCCAGGTGGTCGATCTCGTGGCTGATCAGCCGGGCCAGCGCCCGTTCGAAGCTGGTCACCACCCGGGTCCCGTCGAACCGCGCGTGTTCCACATCGATCCGCAGCGGCCGTGGCACGAGTCCGCGGTAGTCGAAGAACGACAGACAGCCCTCGTACTGTTCGTCGCTCTCCGGGGACTCGCCGACGACCCGCGGGTTGAGCAGGACGACGGGTTCCACATCGCGGTCCGGCGGCCGGACCACGGCGGCCGCCACCGGCACTCCGATCTGTGGCGCGGCGAGACCCACACCTTTGCTGAACTCGTGCAGGTCCTCCAGGCGGCCGAGTGAGGTGAGCAGCCGGGTGACCGCGTTCCGGGCGGCCGTGCCCTCGCGGGGCAGCTGGAAGTGGCGGGCCCGCTGCCGGAGCAGGTCGGACCCCCGTTGGATGATGCCGATGCCACGCATCCGGTGCGAGGCCCTGGGCAGGGCCGGCTCCGGCGGCCCGGTCTCCTCGTAGACCGGGGCATCGGCGCCGCGGTACCGCCATTCCAGCCGGTACCGCGCGTTGAGCAGGGGCGCGTCGGTTGACCACTCGAAAATGGCGCGACCTCCCTCGGTGCGGCGTTCCAACGGGGTGCGGACGGGCACCTCAGCGGCGAGGGACGCCTCCACACCCCAGACCTGGGGTTCGAAGCTCTCCGGGAAGTTCAGCCGCACGGTCAGCGACCGGGTCGGCAGGCGGACGGCGCGCTGGAACCACTGGCCCCACTTCTCCTCACCGACCGTGTACGCGTACTCGATGGTGGTTCGCTCGCCGGGATAGAGCGGGAACTGGCCGCGCCCGTTGGCGAACATCAGCCAGATCTCCTTGGACGCGTCCCGATCGAGCTTGACCCGCCAGATCATGGGTTCGGCCGCGTCGCTCTCCCCGGCGAACGCCTGCACGTCCATCTCTTCGAAGGTGAGCGGGTTCTCCCGGTGGTGGCGGTTGGAGCCGGCCGGGTCGTGTGGATAGCGGTCCACCGAGATCTTGGCAAGGTACCTGGTGACCGGCTCGACGCCGGCGTTGTAGAGCCAACGCTGGACGCGGCAGCGGTAGGCGCCGTCGGTGTAGGCGAGTTCGGCGACCTCACGCTCGACGATCAGTCCGGTGCCCGGTGGCAGCCACTGAACCGGCACCGGAGGGTCCCGGTGCAGGCCTGTGGTGCGGGCGTGACGCAGCTCGTCGTACTCCTGAAATCTCTGCCAGATGGCCCCGCCTGCGCCGAGGACCGCTTCGGCCCGGCGGGCGAAGTCCTCGGTGGGTTTGTGCCGGCGTCCCTCGACGTGACTGACGTAGGAGGGATCGAACCCCATACGCGCGGCGAGTTGCTTCTTGGTCATCCCGCGCTCGACCCGCCATTGCGCAAGCGCCGTGACGAACTGATCTGCGGCCCTTTCAATGGGCGAGGTGGTCATCACGGATGTCCCCTTCGCGACGGCAAGTTCAGTGTCGCTGGGATCTTGTGTCACCAAGGAGCTAGTAGCGCGTTGCCGACAGATACCTTGACGAATCCGGCAGCGCGGCAACGCTACGTAAAGTAATCATTACCTTGGGCATTCGCCCGAAAGATCCCCTTGGGTCAGTGTGGTTAGGCTACCCTTAAACGGGTACCGTGGGTCGTCGCGAGCCCCCACCGCTCCACAAGAGCCGGCTCGCCCCCATCTGCTTCAGCAAGTTCATCCGCGAGGAGTTGTGCGGTGACTCAGCGACGAGTGCCGCGAGCAGGCGAGCGCCCATGACGAGCATCACCATGGAGCTCACGCAGATCCGCCCCCGGCCCCTGGCCCCGGTGACCGCGACTCTGCGCGCCATGTTCGGCACCAGCACCGAGGTTCCCGGGCTCGCCCCCGACCTGGTCGTCCGTGACCTGGCCGGCTGGACGCCGACGGCCCGTCTCGCCGACGTGCACCTGGACACCCTCCTCGACGCCGCACGCCGCCGCTGGAGCGCTCAGCCGCACGCCGCCGCCGCGCTCGCCTGGAAGTCGTACACCTACTGGCTCGCTCTGCCCGCCGTCCTCGGCTGGGCGTCCGCCAGGCGCGTGCCGCTGCTCACCGCGACCGACACCCTGATGCGCTTCGACGACCCGCGCGCGCTGATCACTCTCGGCCTGCGACCCGATATCCCGGTCGCCGTCCTGCCGCATGATCCGCTCGCGATCTCCGGCCTTTCGCAGGTCAAGGTCGTCGCCGACGAGGACGCCCTGCTGACCGAATTCCGCCGCAGCCTCCTCGACCAACACCTCATACCGCTGCTCGACGCCCTCCACGGCCGGGTCCGCCTCGGCAAGCGCACCCTGCTCGGCTCGCTCGCCTCCGGCGTCGCCTACGGCGTCCTGCGCTCCGCCGACGCCGTCCCCGGCTCCTCCGCCGAGACGATCGACCGCCTGCTGGGCACGCTCGGCGTCCGCGACCTGATCGACCTCAACCCCGGCCGACAGGGCAAACTCGAAGTGCAACGCAAGACCTGCTGCCTGGCCTTCACCCTGCCGCGCCCCAAGGTCTGCCCGGGCTGCTGCATCAAAACCGCTTAGTCGTACGCCCTACGCAAGGCCCCGTGGCGGCCACGCGACGCGAGCGTCACCTCACGATCGGCCCGGCACCGCCGGGCCGAATGCGACCCTCACCCGCAGACCCGCGTGCCGACCTGCGATTCGATGTACGCCACAGGCCGGCGGGTCGGGTCAGTAGGGCTCGCCGCCGGCGAGGACCGCCTCCGGGTCGTCGACCAGGTGGCGGACGTCCCAGACCCAGGCGCCGCCGGTCCACGTGGGGCGGAAGCCGAGCAGCTCGGACATCGTGCGGAGCATCTCGATGTCGCGGGGCTGCGGGGTCAGCACCACCACCGCCGCCTTCCAGAAGCGGAGGTCGGCCAGGGCCATCTCGCGGCGGGTGTCGTTGATCTCCGGGATCGGGTTGCCCTGCTTGATCGAGGCGATCAGACCGCTCGTGGGCCGCCACGGCGGCGCGAACATCGCGGTCCGGTCCTGGGGGTCCTGCGGGTTCTGCGCGGGCAGCAACGCGTACGCCCCGGCGATCCGCAGGTCCTGGCCGGTCTCGGCGGCCCAGCGCAGTGGATCGGGGTACGCGCTGTCCGGCAGCGGCAGAGCGACCAGGGTGTGCCGGTCGTCGACATACGCCCGCCAGGCGCCCGAGCTGACGAACGTGGGCACCGGGTCCATCGGGACGGTGGCCAGCGGCTTCGGGATCAGCGGAACCAGCGCCATGGCGACCGCGGTGATCATCGCGACCCGGACCGGGCCACGCGAGGCGGGCTGACTGCGGATCATGTCGGCGGCGCGCTGGCAGCCGAGGGCGAGCACGATGCCGACGATCGGAGCGATGGCCATGGCCCAGCGGGTCGGGACCGCCGAGTCGAGCACCGGGATGCTGTGCAGCACGGCCCAGATGCCGGGGAAGCCGGTGTCGACGCCGTTGAGCACCACGTTGGGGCCGAGCGACATGGCCGCGAACAGCAGCGCGATGCCGCCGAGGGTCAGCACCGCGACCGAGCGGCGCAACCAGATCAGCAGGCCCGCGAAGAGAACGATCAGGCCCCAGCCGAAGAAGGCGTTCTCCTCGGCCGGGTTCTGGGTGAGGCGGCCGGCGATCGAGGCGTCACCGGCGACCGAGTGCCTGGAGTAGGCGGCGAACGACGCGAGGTCGGCACCGAAGGCCCGCACGTACTCGGAGAGGCCCTGGTAGCTCTGCGGTCCGAAGAACTGGACGCTGAGCGGGTAGGCGAGCGCGGCCAGGGTGGCGGCCGCGGTCACGCCGAGCGCGCGCAGGAACTGGAAAAGCTCGCCGGGGTGGCGCCGGTGCCGCGCGACCGCCATGACGGCACAGAAGAAGCCGAGGCCGACGGCGGTCATGAAGAGGATCTCGAGATTGATGAACGCCTGCCAGACCAGCAGGCCGGCGAGGATCAGCCCGTTGCGCAGTGCCCGGCCGCGGGCCCGGAGCTCCAGGGTGCGCCAGATGATCAGCGGCACGAGGAACTGGGAGACGATGTTCGGGTGCCCGCCGGCGTGCGAGACCATGCTCGGCGCGAAGGTGCAGAAGAGGGCGCCGACCCAGGCAGCCGCCCGAGATGGGACGAACCTGCGCGAGAGCACCAAATACCACGCCGCGCCGGTAAATGCCAATGCGCCGGTGAGAAATACGTTGAACGCCACATGCGGACCGAACAGAAGAGTGACGGGCGTCAGTGGCAAGGAAACGGCCAACACTGACGTGTTGGCCATCATGTTCACCCCGTCGGGGTAATTCATCCGGTCCGAGAAGAACGGATAGACGCCATCAGTGAGCACGCGTGCACCGTGCGCCAGCATCCACTCGAAGAAAGCCTGATCCTGCGGATCATCGCGCAGTTCATGATCAAGATTGAGCCACATAGGTGCGGTCAGGTAGAGCGCCACGGCGAGGAGACTCAGCAGCGCGGCGACATCCGGCCACGTGAGCCAGCGACGCCATGAAGGGCTCCCGACCTGCTCTTCGACGGGGTCGACGGTGGGCGCGGCAATAGCCGGCGCGGCCACCGAGACACTCGACCCGAGTGCTATCAGCTCCGCATCCAGGTCATCGTCGGCGGTCACCCGGCTCGACGGCAGAACGTTCTCGCCGGTCGACTGGCCTGTCGAGTCATAACCCGTAATCGTCATAGCATCGGCCACCCTAACCGAGGTTTACGAGAAGCCAGCGGTGTGCGACCCAGGCGTGATAGAGCCGATATGTACGCGTGTTTTCCGCGTGTCCAAGCAGGTGTCGAACCTGTGAACTCCCTGCGGGGTAACCCGTCCGAGTACTTGCCCTACCCATGTCTCAATCAGGCCAAAAAATCGGTGGTGACCAGCGGTCAACTTTCGGTTAGGCGCTCTAGATGGTTAACTTCATCGGTCCCGCTGTCACTCGGAACGGCAAGACGAGGGAACCTCACCTATGGCAGACATCACTGGAGACCAGCGGATCCAGTCCGAAGTGCTCGAAGGCCTCGCCACCGCGGTCAACCACCGCAGGTGGTTCGTCGAGCTCGCTCTCCCGCACCTGGGGGACAACCCCATCGAGATCGGTAGCGGTCTCGGCGACTACGCGATCGAGTGGGCCGAGCATCTGCCGAAGTTCACCGCGACCGAGGCCGACCCGGACCGTCTCGTCCTGCTCAAGGAGCGGATGGCGGAGTATTCGAACATCGACGTGAAGCAGATGCTGCTTCCGGTCGAGAACCCCGCGGGGGAGTACAGCGCCGCCGTCTCCTACAACGTGCTCGAGCACATCGAGGACCATGTCGGCGCGCTGCGCAGCATGAAGGAGCTGGTCCGCCCGGGCGGCAAGGTGATCATCATCGTCCCGGCGTTCATGTTCGCGATGAGCCAGGTGGACATCGCCACCGGGCACATCCGCCGCTACACGAAGAAGACGCTGAGCGCCGCCTTCGTCGAGGCCGGCCTGGAGATCGAGAAGGTCCACTACGCGAACGCGTTGGGTCTGCTCGGCTACTACACCGCGACCAGCATCTTCAAGCTCGCCCCGAAGGAGGGGCCGATGGTGAAGGTGTACGACTCGCTGGTGCTGCCGGTGACCAAGGCCGCCGAGCGTATCGTCCGGCCGCCGTTCGGCCAGTCGGTCTTCTGTGTGGCGCGCTCGCCTCAGTGATCCACGGTCATCAAGGCCGCCGGCTCGGTGCCGGCGGCCTTTTTGTCTGCCTCAGAGCCCCACACCTGGAGGGTCGGGTCGTCTGACTCAGCCCCGCACCTGGAAGGTCGGCCGGATCGTGGCCCGGGCGAGGGTGTGGAACGCGAGGTTGAAACCGACGTAGGCGGGTGACGCGTCGGGTGTCACCTCGAGACGGTCGACGTCGATCGCGTGCACCGCGAACACATACCGATGCGGGCGGTCGCCGGGCGGCGGCGCCGAGCCACCATAAGCACGGTCGCCGTAGTCGCTGCGCACGCAGAACGCGCCCTCCGGCAGCGGGTCCACCCCGCGCTCCAGCGACGTCACCGAGACCGGCAGGTTCACCAGCACCCAGTGCCAGAAGCCACTGCCCGTCGGTGCGTCGGGGTCGAAGCAGGTGACCACGAAGCCGCGGGTCTCGGGCGGGAAGCCGGACCAGGAGAGCTGCGGCGACAGGTTCTTCCCGCCGACACTGGTGTGCACGTAGAGCTCGTCGAGGGGCTGCCCGTCCGTCATGTCCGTGCTGGTCACCGTGAAAGACGGGACCGGTGGCAGAACATCGTAGGGATCGGGCGCCGTGGCGCGGTCAAGACTCATGATGGGCCTCCGGCGGCGTGGTCACTGAAACTGATCCGGTTTTCCCACGATGGGCAGAGACTAACCGTTCGACGTGTCGAGCGCCTTTCGTCCCCATCACCAAGCGTGGTCACTCGTACGGGTAAACGCACAGGTGGTGCGCATGGGTCGACCCGCCCTCGGGAATGCTTCTGTCAGACATCCGACCGGGTGTGTGCGGCCGAGATCCCCGCGCCTGGTTGCGATCGGTCGTCGCGCAGAAGCCGCGGCGATCAGCGAGTCGGCACCCGTCAGGTCTTGGCGGGTGCTGACTGCTGTTCCGGCCGTGTGTGTACCGGCCCGGATCAGTTCAGCCGGGAGACCGACAGCCCTCGGTACACCTTGCGGTAGACCACCCCGGTACGGCTGTTCCCCGCGTCGATCATCATCCCGTTGCCCATGTAGATGCCCACATGCCCGCGGCCGACCACGAGATCACCCGGACGGGCCTGTGACCGCGAGACCGACCTGGCCCTCCGGGCCTGTCCGCCGGACGAGTGCGGCAGGCTCAGACCGGCTTTCGCGTACGCCCGTTTGGTGAGCCCGGAGCAGTCGAAGCCGCTCGCGCCCTCGCCGCCACGCACGTAGCGCTTGCCGACCTGGGACTTGGCGTACGCGATGACCGCACGCATGTCCCGTGAGGCGGTGGACGACCCGAGACTCCGCACCGTGGTGCTGCGGGCGCTCCGTCGTACGGCGCCACGATCCACGGTCACCCGCCTCTGCTGGACGGTTACCCGCTTCCGCACCGGACGCGCCGTCTGGGCCCGTGTGGGGCGTGCCACGCGTGTCGTACGGATCTCCCGGGCGGCCGGGCGCTCAGCGACCCGGACGGCCTGACGGGCGAGGACGGCGGGACGGCGGGAGACCGGCGACGGCCGGACCCGGACCGAGGGCCTGCTCACCGTGACGGCCCGCCGCGGCAGGGCGCGTGACACGCGTTCGGCGGCCGCCGCGCGGGCCTCCAGCCCGTCACGTACCGGTGCCGCCTCGAACCCGGCGTCGAACCGGAGTTCGCGGAGCCGGGTCCACGGCGCCTGCGCCGCATCCGGCGCCGACTTGCCGAGCTGTCGCTTCTGGATCTCCGCGCCCAGTGGGTGGTCCGCGAGTTCTGGTGTGGCCGGCAGGGCCTGAAGCGGTGTGCTCACCGCGTCCGTGCCGTGCTCGGCCTGTTCTGGGGCCGGTGCGATGACAGCCAGCGCTAGCGCGCCGGCGGTGAGCACCCGCCGGGTGGACGAACCGTGCAGTGTTGCCTCCGAAATAGGCCCGGGGCACTCACGCGAATCCCATCCGAACGTGGCCGATGCCGCCGCCACGTTTAAGCCGCCGTCGAAGGTGGGCAATGGGAACCCGGACAACCGTGCGTATTCCGTGGACCATGCCAACACAACATCGAATCCGTCGGGGTGTGATTCACATAATTGATCCCCGATCACGAACCGATAAACGCCGCTTTCAGCGGGGATCGGGCAACATCACGCGTACGCCCGGAGTGGACATCGCCCCGGTCAGCGTGGCCTCACGTAGGCGCACGTCAGAGGGCACATCGAAGGGCAGCACACCGGTCACCGTCTCGCCCGGCTCGACCTCGGCGAGCAGCGACGGACTGCCTTCGTTGAGAAACACCGCGGCCTGATCGGCGACGGCGTAGGCTACTCCGTTGGTGTCCTGGACGCGCTGCGCGCCACTGTCGAACAGTTTCGGCTCGCCGCCGTTGTTCGTCACCTCGAGGTCGACCAGACAGAATTGTCCGGCGGCCTTCTCGGCCATCCCTTCCGGGCCGATCGACTCGACGCCGCAGCGCAGCCCGGTCACTTCGAAACCGAAATCGGCGGCCGGGATGTCGCCCGGGTCGGCGACCGTCACGACGACGGTGGCCGGGGTGGTCACCACCGCCCACACTCCGAAGGCGATCAGGGCGGCCGAGACGGCGACTCCGCCGGCGATCCAGAGCCTCGTGCGCAACGGGTGCACGTCGACCCCGTCCTCGCGGGGCGATGCCCGGCGGGCGGGCGCCCGGTGAGCGGCGGGCGCGGAACGATGCGGCGCGTACGTCACGGTGTCCCCTCCGGTCGGAGCGCGCCCGGATGTCGGACGCGCTGTCCGTCCATGCTGGGGATGGTGCGGCCGGATGCGGCTGCGACTCGCCGCATATACGACCTTATCGGTCATATGACCCCGTTGTGGACCCCCGAAAGAGTCGAGATCCCCCGGGAAGAGTGAAGTCCGGTCAGCGCTGCAGCAGGATCTTGCCGAAGTGGTCGTTCGACTCCAGCAACTCGTGCGCCGCGGCCGCCTCCGCCAGCGGGAACGTGCTGTGCACGATCGGCTTGATCAGTCCTGCGGCCACCAGCGGCCACACCTGATCCCGGACGCCCGTCACGATCCGTGCCTTGTCCGCGGCCGACCGGGCCCGCAACGACGTCGACGACACCCGGCCCCGTTTCGCCATCAGCGCACCCAGGTCCAGCTCGGCGGTCCGGCCACCCTGCATGCCGATCACCGTGATCCGGCCGTCCGGCGCGAGCGCCTCGATGTTACGGGCCAGGTACTTCGCTCCCATGATGTCCAGGACGACGTCAGCGCCTCTTCCGTCGGTGTGGTGCAGGGTCGACCGTACAAAATCGTCTTTTTGATAGTCGATCGCCAGATCGGCGCCGAGCGTGCGCAGCCTCTCGTGTTTGCTCTCTCGTGCGGTGACCAGGACTTTCGCGCCCAGCGCGGCCCCCAGTTGCACGGCGAACGTGCCGATCCCGCTGCCACCGCCGTGCACCAGCAACGTCTCGCCCGGACGCAGCCGGTCCCGATCCACCACGTTGGACCAGACCGTGCACGCGACCTCAGGCAGTGACGCCGCCTCGACCAGCGACAACCCGGCCGGAACCGGCAGCAGTTGCCCGGCCGGAACCACCACCCGCTCCGCATAGCCGCCCCCGGCGAGCAACGCGCACACCCGCTCACCCACGTGGTGCCCGGCGACGCCCGGCCCGACCGCGCTGATCACCCCGGAGCACTCCAGCCCCGGATAGGCGGGCGCACCGGGCGGCGGCGGATAGAAGCCCTGCCGCTGCAGAACGTCCGCCCGGTTGACCGCCGACGCGGTGACGTCGACGACGACCTCGCCTTCGGCCGCCTCCGGATCCGGAACCTCGGCCCAGACCAACTGCTTGTCCTCGATCACGATCGCGCGCATACGGCCGACTCTGCCCCACCGGTACGACACGATCCAAGCGCGGGTGGCAGACTGGAGCCGCACTACGGGAGGGCTCGCCTAGTGGCCGATGGCGCCGGTCTTGAAAACCGGTATGGGGAAACTCATCGTGGGTTCGAATCCCACGCCCTCCGCTTGATCACGAAGGACTGGCACGCGTGGCATCGGCCCTACGCCGAGCCCGGGTCGCCGCTGGCCCGGCGGCTGCGGGTGGTTCAGGGCCACCTCGCCCGGTGGCTGGACGAGCGGCCCGAGCCCGCGTTGTCCGTGGTGAGCATGTGTGCCGGGCAGGGCCATGATCTGCTCGGAGTGCTGGCCGAGCGGGCCGATGCCGCGCGGGTGCGGGCGACCCTGATCGAGTTCGACGAGCGCAACGTGGCCGCGGCCCGGGAGCACGCCGCGGGCCTGCCGGGGGTGACCGTGGTCCGGGGCGACGCCGGCGACCCGGCCGTCTATCGAGGCGCGGTTCCGGCCGATCTGGTGCTGATGGCCGGGGTGCTCGGCAACATCAGCGACACCGACGTACGCGCCACCGTCGCGATGCTGCCCCAGTTGTGCGCCGCCGGCGCGACGGTGATCTGGACCCGGACCCGTCGCGTCCCGGATCTGACGCCGTCGATCCGGGATTGGCTGGCCGACGAGGGTTTCCGGGAGCAGGCGTTCACCGCACCCGACGACGTGCTCTTCGCCGTCGGGGTGCACCGGTTCACCGGCCGCCCGCGAGAGCTGACCGCGACCGACCGGTTCTTCCGCTTCGCGGCGTGAAGGTCCGCGAAGCAGGGTGAAGATCCGCGAAGCAGGGTGAAGGCCCGCAAAGCGGCAACGGTCCGCGAAGAGCGAAGGCCTCCCGCAAAGCGGCGACAGTCCGGGAAGCGCGAAGGGCTCCGCGAAGCGAAAGTCAGGACGCGGCCGAGTTGAGGATTCGCTGCGGGCCGGTACCGCGGGCGGCGAGCCGGTCGCCGGGGTTGGCCAGTTTGCACCTCTGCAACGACAGGCAACCGCAGCCGATGCAGCCGCTGAGCTCGTCCCGGAGCCGCTCGAGCACGGTGATCCGCTCCTGCAGCCGGTAGCGCCAGCGGGCCGACAGCCGTGACCAGTCGGCCTTGGTCGGGGTCCGGTTCTCCGGGAGTGAGTCCAGGGCCTCACGGACCTCGTCGAGGGACACTCCGACCTGCTGGGCGATTTTGATGAACGACACCCGCCGCAGCTCGGCCCGGTCGTATCGTCGCTGGTTACCGCTGGTGCGTGAGGCGTGGATGAGCCCCTCCCGCTCGTAGAAGCGCAGGGCCGACGGCGCGACTCCGCTACGGGCGGACAGTTCGCCGATGGTCAGCGTCTCCATGCGACTCCCTTGAGTTGAAGTGAACTTCAAGTTGCAGCCTAGACACATGAAGCTGCTGAGCCGAGTCACCGCGGACGTCAAACACTCCCCCAGCGCCCATTCCACCCTGGATGTGCTGTGGGTTCTCTACGACCGAGTGTTGAGAATCACTCCGGAGACCGTCGATGATCCGGGTCGCGACCGATTCTTCCTGTCGAAGGGTCACGGCCCGGCCGCGTACTACGCGGTGCTCGCCGCGAAGGGCTTCTTCCCCGAGGAGTGGCTCGACGACATGGGCGGATGGGACAGCCCGCTCGGCCACCACCCGGATCGGGTGCTGGTCCCCGGTGTCGAGGTCGGCACCGGATCACTGGGCCACGGACTGGGCATCGCCGTCGGGGCCGCGCTCGGCCTACGCGCCCAGGGCTACCTCGACACCCGGACGTTCGTGCTGCTCGGCGACGCGGAACTGGACGAGGGCTCCAACCACGAGGCGATCGCGTACGCCGCCGCGATCCGGCTGCCGATCACCGCGATCGTCATCGACAACCAGAGTTCGACACACGGCTGGCCCGGCGGCATCCCGGCGCGATTCCCGAACTGGGGTGTCTCGGTGGTGAACGGGCGCGACCGCGACGAGATCGAGCGGTCCCTGCGCGTCGTCGAGAACCGGCCGCGTCTGGTGGTGGCGGCGCTGTGAGGGAGACGTTCATCGCCACCACCACCGCCATCCTCGAGGAGGATCCGCGGACCGCCCTGGTGCTCGCCGACATCTCGGCCGACTCGTTCGCGGCGGCGCAACGACGCCATCCGGACCGGGTGCTCAACGTCGGTATCCGGGAGCAGCTGATGGCCGGGGTGGGTGGCGGGCTTGCGCTCACCGGGATGCGGCCGTTCCTGCACTCGTACGCCCCGTTCCTGATCGACCGGACCTACGAGCAGATCAAGCTCGACTTCGCGCATCAGGACGTGGGCGCGGTGCTGGTCAGCATCGGTGCCTCGTACGACGCGGCCGCGGAAGGCTACACACACCAGTCCCCGGGCGACGTGGCCCTGCTGGACACCCTCGACGGCTGGACCGTGCATGTGCCGGGCCACCGCGACGAGGTGGCGCCGATCCTGCGCGCGGCTGCCCGGCACGACGACCGGGTCTACGTGCGCCTCTCCACCCAGGAGAACAGCCACGCCCACCTCGACGGCGGCACTCTGCGCGTGCTGCGGCACGGTGGCCCGCTGGTGGTGGCGGTCGGGCCGATGCTCGATCCGGTCCTGGAGGCGACCCGCGACCTGGACGTGACGGTGGCCTACACCCACACGCCTCGGCCGCTGGACACCGCCGGTCTGCGCGCCGCCCTGAACGGCGACGAGATCGTGGTGGTCGAGCCCTACGCCGAGGGCACCTCGGCCCACCTGGTCAGCGCGGCGCTGAGCGGGCTGCCGCACCGGTCGCTGCATCTGGGCGTCGGGCGCGCCGAGGTGCGACGGTACGGCAGCAGGCATGACCACGCCCGCGCTCACGGCCTGGACCCGGCCGGGCTGCACCGCTCGATCGAGGCATTCCTGAACTAGACGAGGACCGGCTTCGCGACGAAGCTCTCGCGCAGGAGCGACTCGGCCCGCCACACGGTGTCCGAGTCGCCCAGCCGCATCCGGAACCGCTCACGCACCCCGTCGATCGCGGTGACGGCCAGCTCGATGCCCGGCTTGGACAGGTCGAGACGCCAGGTCACGTTCCTGAGGTGGCGCAGGTTGGCGTTCAGGTGCAGGCGAAGCCGGTGCAGCGGCCGGGTGTCCTGGGTGACGACCAGCCGGCGGCCGGTCAGCAGCAGGAGCCATTCGCCGGAGAGCGGGGCGCCGGGGCGGACACAGCGGGTCACCAGGACGGCCGGATCGTCGGAGTCGACGCATCTGCGGAAGATCGGCAGGTGCCGGTTCGCCGCCGGCATGGCCGCGGCTGCCTCGGCCGCGGGGTGGAACGTACTCAAGAACACGTCCATGCAGTGTTAACGGAGTATGAATCGCCGAAGAGTCGGGCGAATCCGCTGAATATCGAATTACAGCGGCGCTCGAAAAGTGGTCGGCGCCATTCTGCGATAGTGATGGGATGCAGTGGCGAGTGAAACCGGCGCTTCCGGTCGCGAAGCTGATCGCGGCGTCCGCGCTGCCGCTCCTGGTCGCCGTCTTCGGCCCCGAGGACCTCACCCGCTGGCTGGTCGCAGCGGTCGTGGCGGCGACCATCGTGGTCTGGGCGGCCCGCGACGTATTCCATCCGGTCCGCCTCGCGGCGGACGACGCCGGCATCACCGTGCTCACCGGGTTCGCGCGGCAACGGCATGTCCCATGGGAGCAAATCGAGGCGGTACGGGTGGAACGCGCCCGCCGCAGCGACGTTTTGGAGATCGACACCGGCGAAGCCGTATATGTCCTGAGCGAGCCCCAATTGAGCGCCGACCCGCACGAGGTCGCGGTGACGCTGGCCGATCTGCGGCCGGTCAGTTGAGCAGCGTCGACGTCCGCATCCAGGCCGCCGCCAGGATCAGCACGAGGAGCACCGCACAGCCGATGAGTTGCTTGACCGACCGGTGCGGCAGTTTCGGGTAGACGAGGGCCACGGTCGCCAGACCACCGGTGACGAGACCACCGAGGTGACCGGCGATCGAGATGCCCGGCACGGTGAAGGTGAAGATCACATTCATGATCAGGGTCGACATCATCGGCCCGGAGTCGCGCACCAGTCGCCGGTTCACCACGATGACGGCGATGATCAGGCCGAACGTGGCCGTCGAGGCACCGGCGGACATCCGGTTGCCGGGCTGGAAGACGTAGGCCGCCACGTTGCCGCCGAGACCGGCGAGCAGGTAGAGCGCGGCGAAACGGAGCGGGCCCAACTGGACCTCGAGATAACGGCCGACCTGCGCGACGAGCATCATGTTGAGCAGCAGGTGCACCACGCCGTAGTGCACGAACATCGCGGTGAACAACCGATACCACTCGCCGGCCGCGACGCCGTGGATCGCCTCGTCATACCAGGCGTAACCGAGGACGGCGCCCCACTCGGTCACCGGGGTGCTGCTGCCGAACAGGTTCCAGGTGCCGCCGCCGACGATGGCGCGCGGACCGCCCATGATCGCCGACGCGACCATCACCAACGAGTTGATCACGATGATCGAGGTGGTGACGTAGCCGAGCTGACCGGCGCGGCTGCCGCCGAAGGCGGTGCGCGCCGGTCGCTGGCTGCGACGGCCCTCCTTGACGCACTCGGGACAGTGATGACCCACGACCGCGTCATTCATGCAGCTGGTGCAGATCGGACGATCACACCGGCTGCACCGGAGCAGAGTCTCGCGTGACGGATGCCGATAGCACGCCGGAACCGTCGACGGAGCCTCACTCATGGCACCAAAGGTACCTTGAGGCTCAGGAGCGCTCGATCACCACTCGCTCGATGACGACGTCCTCGCGCGGGCGGTCGCCCGGGCCGGTCGCCGTATTCGCGATCGAGTCGACGACCTTGGCCGACTGCTCGTCCGCGACCTGGCCGAAGATGGTGTGCCGACGGTTCAGGTGCGGGGTCGGCGCGACCGTGATGAAGAACTGCGAGCCGTTGGTGCCCGGCCCGGCGTTCGCCATCGCCAGCAGGTACGGCCGGTCGAAGGCGAGCTCCGGGTGGAATTCGTCGCCGAACTGGTAGCCGGGGCCGCCGCGGCCGGTGCCGGTCGGGTCACCGAGCTGGATCATGAAGCCGGCGATGACCCGGTGGGAGATGGTGCCGTCGTAGTACGGCCCGCTGCCCGGCTGGTTGGTCCGGGGGTCCTTGTACTCCTTGGTGCCCTCGGCCAGCTCCACGAAGTTCCGGACGGTCGCCGGGGCGTGATCCGGGAAGAGCTGGAGGCGGATGACGCCGTGATTGGTGTGCAGGGTGGCGTAAAGGGTCTCGGCCACGGGTACTCCCGTCATCGTGATGGGCTGTTCTCGTGCAATTCGGATCCTCCCCCATGTCGGAGATCCGGCCGCGCGGGGGTACCCGAGAGGGCAACATGGCTGGAAGAAACCACAGGAGGTGGGCACTGGTGTTCGCAACGATTCGCCGTCGGAGCCGGAAAGCGCGGATGCGCAATGAGCTCGGGCAGAGCGTCGACCACTTCAAGCGCGCGGCTTCGATCGCGGCAACCGAGACCAGCGCGACCGTCGCACCCAAGATCAACGCCGCCAGGGAGCGGGTCCAGCCGGCCGCCAGCGCCGCCCGGGACGCCGCTTCACAGAGCTGGGACAGCGCGCTGGCCGCGCTGAACGCCGCGTCGGAGAACGTCCGGCAGGCCGGGAAGACCACCCGCAAGGCGACCCGCAAGGAGCTCAAGGCCGACCGCAAGCAGGCCCGCAAGCTGCAGAAGAAGGCGGAGAAGGCGATCGGCCGCAAGAAGAGCCGCACCGGCCGGCTGTTCGGGTGGGCCCTCGTCGGCACCGCTGTCGGGGTGGGCGCCGCGTATGTCGCCCGTCGCCGCCGTGAGGCGCAGTGGGACGAGTATGAGCCCGCGACGTCCCGTTCCGGCGCCGACGACGCCGCGTTCGAGCCGATCGAGCCGACCGCCTACACCACCGCGAACGGCGCCGTCACCGAGCAGAACAAGAGCAAGCAGGAACCCCGGTAGAACCCGCTACTGCCGGCCGGCCCGGATCGGATCCAGGGCCGGACCGGCGGGCAGGTAGGCGACCAGCTGAGCCGGAATCCGGGTGGGACGCACACTCCCGTACCCGAATCGGCCCAGCAGGTCTCGGCTCGCCAGCGGGTAGTACCGGCCGGAGTCGGTGATCAGGCTCACCGTACCGCTGCCCTCCGGGGCGTCGGGCGAGGCGATCGCCTCCACCAGCGCGCCCTTTCCACGGGCCACGTGCACCAGATCGACCCGCGCCTTGGCGGCCGGAGCCGTACCGGCGGGGATCGTGGGATTCACCTTCACGGCGGCGCCGGGCATCGTCACGCAGGCGCTCGCCGGCGTCTCGGCCAGGGCCGGCACCGTGGTGGGCAGTCCTTCGGCGCCGACCAGTTGGGTGTCCGACGGGGGCAGCTTGAGGAATACCTCGGGGTCCACCGTGATCGGTGTGGTGGCCATCAGTTTCGCCTGCATCTCGGTGAGCGCGGCGATTCCGTCGGCGAGCACCACGGCATACGTCTTCCCATCGCCGGTCAGCACCTGACCGACCCGGCGGCCGGGGATCACCGAGTTCTTCCGCCCGGCCGGGAGGATCGGCGCGGCCAGATCGGGACCGGCCGGGACGGCGTCGACCCAGGCGGTCGAGACCAGCCAGGGGCGGGAGCCGTACCAGCCGAGGGCGCGCTCGATGGCGTCCACCCGGGCCGCCGGCAGCAGATGCCGTTTCCCGTCGTTGATCAGATGGGTACGCCCACTCGCGTCCCGGACCAGCAGGCCACCGGTCGGCGCGCTGCCACCGGTGGGCGCGGTCCCGACCACGAGCGTGCTGCGGGCCCGACCCGAGGCGGTGTCGGTGCACACCGACCAGGCGCCACTGAGCAGGTTTCCGGAGGCGGGCAGGGCGTCCGGCGCGTCCGGGATGCCGAGCGGGGCGCCGAGCGGGATCTTCGCGAGTTTCTCGGCCGGCACCGTCTTCAGTGCCGGCGTGTCCCCCTCGGTCAGCAGCAGCCCGGACGTGTAGTTCAGCACCGGGTGCAGCTTGCCGTCGGACTTCAGATAGACGTACCGGGCGCCACTGTTCTTCTCGACCAGCACCGCGCTCGTGTCGTTCGCCTCGGCCATGCTGTGCCCGGTGAAGAGGCCGTAGACGGCGAACCCGCCGACGGTCAGGGCGGCGACCAGGAGGCCGACGAGTGCCGTGACGCCGGCCCGGCGCAGCGGCGACCGGTGTGGATCCGGGTCGTGCGAGACCAGCGCCGCGACCACACGCTGCACCGAGTACTGATACGAGTGCAGCTCATCCTGACGCGACGGCACCCCGGCACTCTAGCGGCCACGTCCCCTTCCGTGGGGGGTCACAACCAGCCGTTTCGGCGCAACGCGCGATAGAGCACGACTGTGACCAGGGACAACAGGGCGATCAGCGCCGGGTATCCGTACCGCCAATTGGTCTCCGGCATGTAGTCGAAGTTCATGCCGTAGACGCCGGCGAACGCGGTCCAGACCGTCGCGATGGCGGCCCAGGAAGCGATCTTGCGCATGTCGTTGTTCTGGTCGACCGTCACCTGTGCCAGTCGGGCCTGCAGGATCGAGTTGAGCAGGTCGTCGTAGGAGGAGACCTGCTCGACCGTACGGGTCAGGTGGTCCTGCACGTCCCGGAAGTAACGCCTGATCTCCTTGGGCACCACGCCCTGGCTGGAGGTGATCGACGCGAGCGGCCGCTGCAGCGGGACGACCGCCCGGCGGAACTCCACGAGCTCCCGCTTGAGCTGGTAGACCTGCTGTATCGGGGCGATGCGATCCCGCGAGAACACGCCCTCCTCGATGATGTCGAGGTCGGCCTCGAAGTCGTCGGCCACCTCCAGGTAGTGGTCGACCACCCGGTCGGTCACCGCGTAGGCGACCGCCCACGGGCCCTGCTGCAGCAGCGCCACCCGCTGTTTCTCCAGGTCGGCCCGGACCGGAGCCATCTCGGAGGCGTCACCGTGCCGGACGGTGATGACGAACCGCTCCCCGACGAAGATCATCATCTGACCCGTCTCGACCACCTGGGAGCTCTCGGTCAACTCCTGGTGCGGCACGTACCGGGCGGTCCGCAGTACCAGGAAGTGCACGTCGTTGAACTGCTCCAGCTTCGGCCGCTGCTCGGCCTTGACGGCGTCCTCCACGGCCAGCTCGTGCAGGCCGTACACCTGGGCGATGGCCGCCATCTCCGGTTCCTCCGGCTGGTGCAGGCCCAGCCAGACGAACGCGCCGTCTCGACCGCACGCCTCGGCGAGGGCCTGATCCGGGCTGAAGTCCCCCGGCAGGCGCTTACCGTCGACGTAGACGCCGCAGTCCACCACCGAGGACGGGCTCTGCCCGTCGAAGCTCACCTGACTCGCACTGTCACCGTTGTTGAGCAGGCCGCGCATCCGATCGGCCCACATCTTTCCGAGGGGCCGACCGCGAGTCCAAGAACGCTCCGTCATGTCCAACCTCCCCCGGGGACGACAAACCAGCCGAGGGTACCCGCGCCGGGCGAACGGCAGTCCACCCGGCGCGGAACACGTCAGCCCCGTACCTCTTCGATCGCCTCGGCGAGACGACGCACGCCCTCGTCGATCTGGTCGACGGTGACCGCCGAGTAGGCGAGGCGAAGCGAGCTGTGGCCGCCCTCCAGCAGGAAGTCGCTGCCCTTGACGACCGCGACCCCCTTCTTCATCGCGGCCGGGAACAGCTTGTCCACGTCGACGTCCGACGGCAGGTCGACCCAGAGGAAGTAACCACCGTCCGGCTCGGTGAAGGTGGCCCCGGGGATGTGCTTACGGATCGACTCGGCCAGCACCCGGGCCCGCTCGCCCAGGGCGGCACTGACCGTCTGCACCGACTTCTCGATGTCACCCGAGACACAGAACTGGTGCACGATCGCCTCGGAGACCATGCCCGGGGAGATGTAGAGGTTGGTGGCCTTCTTCGCGATCGCGTCGATCAGCGCGGCCGGACCGACCAGGTAACCGACGCGGACGCCGGGGCACACCGTCTTGGTGAAGCTGGAGGCGTGCACGACCAGGCTGTTGGTGTCCAGCGACAGCATCGAGGGCAGGGCGTCGCCGCGGAACCGGATGTCCACATACGGGTCGTCCTCGAAGATGATGAACTCGTACTGCTCGGCTAGGGCCAGCAGCGCGCGCCGCTTCTCGTCGGAGAGCGTCACACCGGCCGGGTTCTGGTAGTTCGGGATGATGTGCGCCAGCTTCGGCCGCACCCCCGACTCGAGCAGCGCACGCAGCTCGTCGGTGTCGATCCCGTCCGGCTGCACGGTGACCTGGTGCACCTTGGCGCCCAGGTTCTGCAGGTTGAGCAGGGTCCGGTCGTAGGTCGGCTTCTCCACGACCACGTCGTCACCGGGCTTGACCAGGTGCCCGAAGAGGAACGCGTCCGCCTGGAGCGAGCCGTTCGTCACGATGACCTGGTCGGGGGAGACGTTGTGCTTGTCGGCGATCCACTTCCGCAGCGGGAGGTATCCGACGGAGGTGCCGTACGCGGTGACTCCGGCCGGGTCGGCGTCGAAGGCACGGGCGGCGGCGGCCTTGAGGCCCTCCACGTCGACGATGTCCAGCGACGGGGCGCCACGGGCGAAGGAGATCAGCTGCTCAGCGGTCATACCCGACAGCTTAGAAGCCGGGTCTATACCATTTTCCGTGTGCCCCTCGCGAGTCCTACGGATGGGACACATGCCGTTATCCTCGCTGGGCACCCCTCATCGCATTGGAAGGAACCACCCCCATGATCGGTTTGGTCCTCGCCGCCGGCGCCGGCCGCAGGCTGCGCCCGTACACGGACACGCTCCCGAAGGCGCTGGTCCCCGTGGACGGGGAAACCACGATCATGGACATCTCGCTCCGTAACCTCGCGGCCGCCGGCCTGACCGAGGTCACCATCGTCGTCGGCTACTGCGCCGGCGCGGTGGAGGAACGCGTCGAGGGTTTCGAGCAGAAGTACGGCGTGAAGATCTCCCTGGTTCACAACGACAAGGCCGAGGAGTGGAACAACGCCTACAGCCTGTGGCTCGCCCGGGACCATTTCGCCCAGGGCGCACTCATGGTGAACGGCGACACCGTGCACCCGGTCAGCGTGGAGCACACCCTGCTCGCGCAGCGCGGGCCGAGCATCCTCCTCGCTGTCGACACTGTGAAGAAGCTTGCTGACGAGGAGATGAAGACCGTCTTCAATGAAGATGGCCAGCTCACCAAAATCACGAAGTTGATGGACCCGGCGGCGGCCTACGGCGAGTACATCGGCGCCAACATCATCGAGGCGTCCGCGGCCGGCAAGCTGGCCGACGCACTCAAGGCGACCTTCGAGAAGGACCCGAACCAGTTCTACGAGGACGGCTTCCAGCTCTACGCCGACCGGGGCAACGAGGTGCGCGCCGCGGAGATCGGTGAGGTCTCCTGGGTCGAGGTCGACAACCACGAGGACCTGGCGAAGGCTCGGGACATCGCATGCCGCTACTAGCCCGTAGCGTCCAGACCCCGCTGCACATCGAGGTGCGGCGGGGCGCGGTCGCCGACCTCGGCAAGATCCTCGCCGACGGCCGGATCTCCTCCGGTGGCGACGTGGCGGTGGTGGTCGGTCCCGGGCTCGGTGAGCAGATCGTCGACCTGCTCCGACCCTCACTGAACTCGGCTGAGGTCTACGTCACCACCGGCGGCACCCTGGACGCCGCCCTCGATCTGTCGGCCAAGCTGCGCAGCGGTCACTACGACGCGGTCGTCGGCATCGGCGGCGGCAAGACCGTCGACACCGCGAAATACGCGGCGAGCCGATGGGGCCTGCCGATGGTCTCGGTCGCGACGAGCCTCGCCAACGACGGCATCGCCTCCCCGGTGGCCAGCCTGATCAACGACGGGATCAAGGGGTCGTACGGGGTGCACATCCCGTTCGGTGTCGTCGTCGACCTGGACTTCGTGGAGAGCGGCCCGGACCGGGTCAACCGGGCCGGCATCGGTGACGTGGTCAGCAACATCAGCGCCCTCGCCGACTGGGATCTGGCCCGGGAGATGCGCGGCGAGACGGTCGACGGGCTGGCCGCGTCGCTGTCCCGGATGGGCGCCGAGGCGGTCCTCTCGATGCCCGGCGACATGTCCGACGACGCGTTCGTGACCACGCTGGCCGAGGCGCTGATCTCCAGCGGCCTCGCGATGGCGGTGGCCGGCACCAGCATCCCGTGCAGCGGTGGCTGCCATGAGATCATGCACGCCACCGACTCGCTCTTCCCGAACACCGCCTCACACGGCGAACTCGCCGGGCTCGGTGCGCTGTTCTGCACGTTCCTGCGTGGCGACGAGCGCCGGCTCAAACAGATGTCGGACTGCCTGGCCCGCCACCAGCTCCCCCGGACACCCTCCGACGTCGGGCTCGACGCCGACCAGTTCGCGCAGGTCATCGAGTTCGCACCGCGGACTCGTCCGGATCGTTACACCATCCTGGAACACCTCGCCATGACGCCGGAGCAGACCCGGCAGAAGCTGGCCGAATACAACGATGTCATCGCGACCCTCTGACCACGGCACGGGCCGCCCTCACACCGGGGGCGGTGCGCCCACAGCTGCCGACTACTACGCGGTCAACCGCGGTGGCGGCCTGTTCAGCGAAGGGATCAGCCAGCGGATCGGGGCCCGGATCGCGGTCTTCGCACACAAGAACCGCCTGACCCCGACCGTCCTGACGATCCTCAACCTGGGCCTGGGCTGCCTGGTCTCGTTCATCGTGATCGCCACCGCCGGCCCGGTCGCCGAGGGTTCGCTGTGGGCCGCCCCGATCGGCCTGCTCGCCCTGGTCGGCTGGCAGCTCGCCTACGCCTTCGACTGTTCGGACGGTCAGCTGGCCCGGGTGACCGGCCAGTCCAGCCCGGCCGGCGGTCGGCTCGACGTGCTCTGTGACGTGGCGGTCCAGTCTTCCCTGGTGGCCGCCCTGTCCGCAGTGGCGAAAGCCCAGGAACCGGACACTCCCGCCTGGTTGTTGGCCGCCTTCGCCGCCACCTGGATGGTCAACCTGGTCACCTCGGTGATGCAGGGCGGCACGCAGGCGGCCAGCATGGTGACCAGCACGTCGTTCCCGGTCCGCGCGGCGAAGCTGGTCCGCGACTACGGCGCCGTGATCACCCTGGCGGGTGTGGTTCTGACCGTCGCCCCGCAGTGGGCGGTCTGGTTCGTGGCCCTGTTCACCCTGATCAACGGCGGTTTCCTGGCCGCGTCGATCGCCTTCGCCGGCCGAGCCTCCCTGAAAGGCTCCTGACCCGGCAGGCTCCCAGAGCTGCCCGGACAGCCCTGGGAGCCGGGCGGGGTCACCGCTGGGAAAGGCTGCTGGACATCTCCGTGTAGATGGAGATCAGGCGGGGCGTCAGCACGTCGGGGTGGAAGTGCTCCTGATAGCGGATGCGGGCGGCGACAGCCGCCGCAGCCGCGCCGGAACGGGCCGGCGGGAGCGCCGCCGCGAGCGAGACCGGATCGGGCGACGCGAGCCAACCGGCGGCGCCCGCCCCGGAGCCGACCAGGTAGGGGATGCCGCCGACCGCGGTACCGAGGACGGCCCGGCCACTGGACATCGCCTCCAGGATCACCGTCGGCAGCACGTCCTCCCAGGTGGGAACGGCGATGACGACGGCTGAGGCCTGCCGGGCGGCGGTCATGCCGGCCCGGTCGAGCGGTCCGAGATAGGTGACGTCCGAACGTTCGGCCGCGGCCGCCTCGGCGAGCGGACGCAACTCTCCGTCACCGGCGATGCGCAGCGGCCCGAGACTGCCGTCGGGGTGCCGACGCCAGGCGTCGAGCAGCAGGCCGAGCCCCTTCTCCGGGGAGAGGCGGGCGCCGTACAGGAATCCCTCGCCGAGCGGAGCGGGCGCACCGGGGTCGGGCAGCCCGTTCGGCTTGATCACGATCCGGTCGGTCGGGATGCCGTAGTCGGTGAGATGCGCCGCGATCTTGTCGGTGAGCGCGATGTACCTGTCCACCGACCGCCAGGTGGGCCGATGCACGGCCAGCGTGGTCGCCATGATCGCGCTCTGTGCGGCCGACCCGCGGTAGCACCGGTTCTTGATCGCCGGCAGCCCGATCAGCTTGCCGCGGCAGTCGTGACAGTTGTGACCGTCCCGGAAGTACAGCCCGGACGAGCAGACCTGCCGGTAGTTGTGCACGGTCTGGACGACCGGGACGCCGTGGGCGTGCGCGGTGCGGATCACCCAGGGCGAGAGCAGCGGGTACGGGTTGTGCAGGTGCAGCACATCGGGGCGTTCGGTCCGGAGCACCGCGGCGAGTTCCCGTTGAGCATCCGCCCCGTAGACCGGGGAGATCGGCAGCAACGCCTTGCGGGCCGCCGACATCGAGTCGATCGAGTCGGAACTGCGCTGGAACGGGACCACTTCGACGCCGGCCTCCCGCAACTGGCCGATCTCCGTGTCGACGATCACGTTCTCGCCGGAGGGGATCGCCTCGCGGTACCGGTTGTGCGCCACCACCACCTTCATGGGGCGGAGCCTAGATGGGGCCGAGACGCTACCGTGAGGAGGTGCCCGAACTCCCCGAGGTCGAGGCGCTCGCCGCCTATCTGCGTGAGCGTGCGGTCGGCCGCGCCGTGGAACGCTTCGAAGTCGCCTCCTTCAGCGCCCTGAAGACCTATGACCCGCAGCCGTCGACGCTGGCCGGGCTGCCGGTGACGAGCGCCGGGCGGCACGGCAAGTTCCTGGACGTCGGCATCGGCGACGACCTGCACCTGATCGTGCACCTGGCCCGGGCGGGCTGGTTGCACTACCGGGATTCGTTCAAGTCACCGGCTCCGCTGAAACCGGGTTCCGGTCCGATCGCGGTGCGGGTGCGGCTCGACGACGGTTCCGGGTTCGATCTGACCGAGGCCGGTACGCAGAAGTCGCTGGCCGCCTATGTGGTCCGCGACCCGTCGGAGGTTCCCGGGGTGGCCCGGCTCGGCCCGGACGCGCTGGCCGTGTCGCCGGCGGAGTTCGCCACCCGCATCCGGGGGCGAAAAGGACAGATCAAAGGGGTGCTGGTCGACCAGGAGGTGCTCGCCGGGATCGGTAACGCCTATTCCGACGAGATCCTGCACGCGGCGAAACTGTCCCCTTTCGCGCTGACCGGAAAACTGACCGACGAGCAGATGACCACGCTGTACGAGGCGATGCGCGCGATCGAGACGGACGCGGTGGAGCGGTCGGTGGGGCAGAAGGCGGCCGAGCTCAAAGGCGAGAAACGCGCGGGTATGCGGGTGCACGCCCGGACCGGCCTGCCCTGCCCGGTCTGTGGCGACACGGTCCGTGAGGTGTCGTTCGCGGATAAGAGCCTGCAATACTGCGCGACCTGCCAAACCGGAGGGAAACCGCTGGCCGACCGCCGGCTGTCCAAGCTGGTCCGGTGAGCCGCTACCGGATGATGACAGCGCGTATACATCACGATTGCCGCCGTCACGTCACCTTTCTTCCGGCCGATCCATCGGTATAGTGGCCCGGTCCCTGGCAACCGTCTTGACGCGAACGGGTATCGGCGGACCCGCCGATGATCCCGAGGTCGTGGCGGTGCGTAATCTTTTTCCGGATGCGGGAGGACGTAGGCGGAGTGACTACTAGCCTGCATCGCCCAACTACCGACAGCAGCCGGAGCAGACCCGTGCGGTACGACAGCTTCGAGTGGCAGGAAGAGCAGCCGCCGAGCAACGGGGTGCCGCGGAACGCGTGGGGCCGGCAGAGCCGCAGACGTTCGCGCTGGCACCGGCCGTACACCTTTGTTCTGGTCTTGCTCGATCTGCTCTCTACTCTCGGCGCCAGCTGGATCGCCAGCACCTTCCTGGAGAAGTCGCGCGCCGGCCTGAACCAGTCCTGGCTCTTCCTCGAGGGCACGGAGCTCTTCAACTTCTTCGCCTACATCGTGCTGCCGCTCGGCTGGCTGATCATCCTCTGGACCAACGGCTCCTATGACCGGCGTTATCTCGGTCTGGGCAGCGAGGAGTTCAAGCGGGTCGTGCGGGCCTCGGTGACCGTGGTCGCGGCGGTGTCGCTGCTCGCGTTCGCCACCAAGGCCGACCTGTCCCGTGGCACCGTCGCGACGGTGTCGGTGAGCGCGCTGCTCCTGATCCTGCTGTGCCGCGCTCTGGCCCGGCAGGTTCTGCACGTAGCGCGTCGGCAGACGGGTCACGGCGCTCACCGGATGGTGCTGGTCGGCACTCTGCCGGAGGCGCTCGAGGTCTACACCGCGGTCACCCGGAGTCCGGCTGCCGGCCTGATCCCGGTCGCCATCCACCTGACCGACGGTTTCGCGGCCGCCCGCGGCATCGAGACGCCGGTTCCGGTCTACGCCGGTCGCGACGTGTTGTCGCTGGTCCGCGAGGTCGGTGCGGACACGATCGCGGTCTGCGGTTCGGCCAGCTCGGAGCCGGGTGAGCTGCGTCGTCTGGCCTGGCAGTTGGAGGGCACCGGCGTCGACCTGGTGGTCGCGCCGCAGCTGACCGACATCGCCGGTCCCCGGGTGCACATCCGCCCGATCGAGGGCCTGCCGCTGCTGCACGTCGAGGAGCCGACCCTGTCGGGTCCCGGCTGGCTGGTGAAGAACCTGATGGACCGGGTCGCGGCGGGCCTCGGCCTGCTGGTGATCAGCCCGATCTTGGCGTTCATCGCGCTCGGCATCCGGCTCTCCGACCCGGGTCCGGTGTTCTTCCGGCAGACCCGGGTCGGCCACGACGGCCGTACCTTCCGGGTGTGGAAGTTCCGGACCATGTATGTGGACGCCGAGGAGCGCAAGGCCACGCTGGACGAGCTCAACGAGACCGACGGCATGCTCTTCAAGATGAAGCAGGACCCGCGGATCTTCTCGTTCGGTGCGAAGCTGCGGGCCACCTCGATGGACGAGCTGCCGCAGCTGATCAACGTGCTGAAGGGCGAGATGTCGCTGGTCGGCCCGCGCCCGCTGCCCGCGGATGACGGCGACTACCTGGGCGACGTCCGGCGGCGGCTGCTAGTGCGCCCCGGCATGACCGGGTTGTGGCAGGTCAGCGGCCGTTCCGACCTGTCCTGGGACGAGGCGGTCCGGCTGGACCTCTACTACGTGGACAACTGGTCGCTGACGTACGACCTGAGCATCCTCTGGCGCACGATCGGCGTGGTTCTCAAACGCAAGGGCGCCTACTAGGGTCGCAGCATGAATGGCCAGGTCGGGAGCGTTTTGGCGGTGGTCGCCGTGCTCGCCGCCCTGGCCGCGGCCGTGGTGGCGGTGCTGCGGTTGCGGGCTCGGCGCGGGATCGCCACGGCGATGCAGCGGGCCACCTACGACGTTCTGCACACGGCGGTGCTCGCGGCCGAGCCGCTGCGCGCCGGCCTGACGCCGGCGACGGCCGGAAAAGCGGTCCGGCATCTGCGCGTGCTGGTCGGTGCGGTGGGTCTGGCGATCGTCGATGGAGACAGATGCCTGGCGTACGACGGCCGGGGCGCCCATCACGAGCAGGAACTGATCGCGGCAGCGCGCAAGTCGGTCAAAGCGCAGCGTTCGGTCGTACTCAATGGGTCTGATCTGCTCTGTGATCGCGTCGACTGCGTGGCGCGAGGTGCGGTGATCGCGCCGTTGGGTGGTCCGGGTGGCGCGGCGAAGGCCGCACTGATCGCGGTGGCCGACGGACAGCCCGCGCCGGGTCTGGTGCAGGCGACGCTGGAGGCGGCGCGCTGGGCCGGATCGCAGCTGGCGGTGGCCGAGTTGGAGTCGTCGCGGGAGCGGCTGGCCCGGGCCGAGGTCCGGGCGCTGCGGGCGCAGATCAGCCCCCATTTCATCTACAACGCGCTGACCGCGATCGCGTCGTTCGTGCGCACCGATCCGGAGCGGGCCCGGGAGCTGATTCTGGAGTTCGCCGAGTTCACCCGCTATTCGTTCCGGGCGCATGGTGAATTCACGACGCTGGCCGAGGAGTTGCGGTCGATCGACCGTTATCTGACCATCGAGCGGGCCCGGTTCGGTGACCGGCTGCAGGTGCGGCTGCAGATCGCACCCGAGGTGCTGCCGGTCGGCCTGCCTTTTCTGTGTCTTCAGCCGCTCGTGGAGAACGCGGTCCGGCACGGACTGTCGCGTAAGCCGGGCGTCGGTATGGTGAGCATCGAAGCACGGGACGCGGGGGCCGAATGCCACATCACGGTCGAGGATGACGGGGTCGGCATGGATCCGGCGGTGTTCACGCTGGACGGGTCGGACTCCGAGGACGGCCAGCACGTCGGTCTGGTGAACGTGGACGAACGTCTGCGCTCGGTTTTCGGCGATCACAACGGCCTGGTGGTGGAGACCGCACCCGGCTCCGGTACGAAGGTGAGCATGCGGGTGCCGAAGTTCCACCCCCAGGTGCGGGCATGAGCAGCCTTGTCGTGCTCGCCGTCGACGACGAGCCGCCGGCCCTCGACGAGCTGGCCTACCTGCTGAACGCGGACGGCCGGGTGGCGCACGTGCACCGGGCCGGTGACGCGACCGAGGCGCTGCGGGTGCTGCGTGACACCGAGGTGGACGCGGTGTTCCTGGACATCCGGATGCCCGGCCTGGACGGCATGGAGCTGGCCCGGATCCTGCGGCGGTTCGCCCAGCCGCCGGCGATCGTCTTCGTGACCGCCTACGACGACGGCGCGGTGGACGCCTTCGACCTCGGTGTGACCGATTATGTTCGCAAGCCGGTGCGGGCTGAGCGGCTGGCCGAGTCGCTGCGCCGGGTGGCGGGTCTGCGAGCGGCGCCGGCGCCGGCCGTTCCGGCCGACGAGCCGGCCATCCCGGTCGAGCTGGCCGGCACGACCCGCATGCTGCCGCGGTCGTCGGTGCGGTGGGTGGAGGCGCAGGGCGATTACGCCCGGCTGCACACCGGGGACAATTCCCATCTGGTACGGGTATCGCTGGCGACCCTGGCCGAGCGATGGGCCAATGCGGGTTTCGTCCGCATTCACCGCTCGTATCTGGTGCAGCTACGGCTGGTCACCGAGCTGCGCCTGACCGGTTCCGGCTATGTGGTGGCGGTGGACGGTGTGGAGCTTCCGGTGAGTCGCCGACACACCAGAGAGCTGAAGGATCGCCTGATCAGAGCGGCCAAACACGACTGGACCCGCTGAATCCACACGGTTGTCCACAGCCCCACAGGCTTGTCCACAGAGTTATCCACAGGCAGACCGACCGGCTGGTCCGGATATCCCGGATGCGTGCCACCCTGCGCCGCTCCGATGCCGTACCGGCGCAAGCCCTCACAGGATGCATCTCCACAGGTTGTTCACATCTCCACCGCCGGCTCTGCGCAGGCGATCAATAAGCTCCTGGCCACCGGCCGGTGAGCCACGGGGGCACACCGACCGGGGACCAGGATCATCCGGAGAGGTGCCAGGAGCATGGAGAGTGTCGAACGGCGGATTCTCGTCGTGGAGGACGAGCGCGCCATCGCGGACGCGGTGGCCGCACGGCTTCGCGCCGAGGGCTTCCTGGTGCAGGTGGTCGGCGACGGGCCGGGCGCGGTCGCGGCGGTCCGCCAGACCCGTCCGGATCTGATCGTCCTCGACGTGATGCTGCCCGGCTTCGACGGCCTGGAGGTCTGCCGCCGGATCCAGGACCAGCGCGTCCCGGTGCTGATGCTGACCGCCCGTGACGACGAGACGGACCAGTTGGTCGGTCTCGCGGTCGGCGCCGACGACTACATGGTCAAGCCGTTCTCGATGCGGGTACTGGCGGCTCGGGTGCACGCACTGCTGCGGCGGGCCGACAAGAGCGCCACCCCCGCCCCGGCACCGGGCCTGCGACTCGGCGATCTGGAGATCAACCAGGCCGAGCGACGGGTGCTGCGCGGTGGTGTCGAGGTGCACCTCACCCCGACCGAGTTCGACCTGCTGGCGCATCTGGCCGGCCGACCGCGCACGGTGGTGCCCCGGGAGCGTCTGCTGTCCGAGGTGTGGGGCTGGGCCGACACCTCGGGTACCCGAACGGTGGACAGCCACGTCAAGGGTCTGCGGCGCAAGCTCGGGGCGGACCTCATCCGTACCGTCCACGGCGTCGGGTACGCCCTGGAGGTCGACAGATGACCGGCTGGCTGATGGTGCGTATCCATAACCTGGTGGCGCCGGTCTTCGCCTTCCTGCCACGGCCGCTCGACCCGGTCCGGTCGATCAAGGCGAAGCTCTCCCTGGCACTCGGCTTCGCCGGTGGAGTGGGTCTGCTGGTCTTCCTGTGGAGCATCGACTTCTACCGGATCGACCTGCTGTGGATCGCCATCGCGGCGGCGCTCGGCCTGGTCACGTTGCAGGTGATGGCACACGGCGCGACCGTGCCGCTGCGGGAGATGACGGTTGCGGCCCGGGAGATGGCCCGCGGCGACTACACCCGCCGGATCCGGACCCGCTCGCAGGACGAGGTGGGCGAGCTGGCCACCGCGTTCAACCAGATGGCGGCGGATCTGGCGGCCTCCGACCGGCAGCGGCGCGAGCTGATCGCGAACGTGTCGCACGAGCTGCGGACACCGATCACCGCACTGCGGGGCCTGCTGGAGAACATCGTCGACGGGGTGGCCGCGGCCGAGCCGGAGACGATGGCGACCGCCCTGGCCCAGACCGAGCGGCTCAGCCGCCTGGTCACCGATCTGCTGGACCTGTCCCGGTTGGACGCCGGGGTGGTGCCGATGCGCAGTGAGCCGATCGACGTGCCGGCCTTCCTGGACCGGGTGGCCCGGGAGGCGACCGTGAACGCCGGCGGGACCGGCCACGACGTACGGTTCGAGGTGTCGGCGCCCCATCTGGTGGTGCCCGGCGACCGGGAGCGACTGCACCAGGTCTTCGCGAACCTGCTGGACAACGCGGCCCGACACAGCCCGCCGGGCGGGATCGTCACGGTCCGCGCCGAGCGGCACGACGATCACGTGGTCCTCGCCGTCGTGGACCAGGGCGACGGCATCCCCGCCGCGGACCGGGAGCGGGTCTTCGAGCGTTTCACCCGGGGCGAGCGTGCCACCGGCGGCGGGACCGGTCTGGGACTGGCGATCGCGCGCTGGGTGGTGCAGCTGCACCGAGGCACCATCGCCGTCGTCGAGCCGGACGACAGCCGAGGGTGCCACATCCAGGTACGACTTCCGCTTCGAGCGGTCTGACGGAGAGCCTGCCCCACCCGGCGCGTGCTACCAGGTGCTCAACCGGTCTTGACAATCAGCCGGGGGCGGACAGACTGCCGGACATGGCCGTCGACGATCCGCCCCCGCGCCCGCGTGTGACGGTCGTGCTCGCCGACGCCGCCTCCCGGCGCGGCACAGCCGACCACGGCAGCACCGACCTCACCGAGCAGACCCCGGTCGGTGAGGCGCTCGTCAAGGGTCTGGTCCGCGCCCAGCTCGCCCTCGCGCTGCGGCTCGCCCTGGTGGTGGCGGCCGGGCTCGGCACCCTGCCACTGCTGTTCGCGGTCGCCCCGGCGGTCGGCACCGTCAAGGTCTTCGGGGTGCACCTGCCGTGGGTGCTGCTCGGGGTGCTGTCGTTCCCCTTCCTGGTGCTGGTCGGCGCGGCCTATGTGCGCTGGGCGGAACGCAACGAGCAGGACTTCGCGGCCCTCATCCGCAGGCCGGAGCAGTGAACCCGTACCTGGCCCCCGGCCTCGTCGTGGTGGTGCTGCTCACCGTGGCGATCGGGGCGTACGGCCTGCGCTTCGCCCGGACCACATCGGACTTCCTGGTCGCCTCCCGATCGGTGAGCCCGTCCTGGAACGCCGCCGCGATCAGTGGTGAATACCTGTCCGCGGCCTCCTTCCTCGGGGTCGCCGGTCTGGTCCTGCGGTACGGCGTGGACGTCCTCTGGTACCCGGTCGGTTTCGCCGCCGGCTATCTGGCGCTGCTGCTGTTCGTGGCCGCGCCCCTGCGCCGGTCCGGGGCGTTCACCCTTCCCGACTTCTGCGAGGTTCGGCTCCGGTCCACCGCCCTGCGCCGGTTGGCGACCGCGTTCGTGCTGTTCATCGGCTGTCTCTACCTGCTGCCCCAGTTGCAGGGGGCGGGGCTCACGTTCGCCACGCTCACCGGCGGGTCGTACGCCTGGGGCGCCCTGGTGGTGGCCGTCGTGGTGACGGCGAACGTGGCCTTCGGTGGGATGCGGGCCATCACCTTCGTGCAGGCGTTCCAGTACTGGCTGAAATTGACGGCTCTGGCCGTACCGATGATCTTCTTGATCTTGCAGTGGCAGGCCGATGGCCGCCCCGCGGTGACCCCGCCGCCGGGCGCCGTCTTTCCCGCCTCGACGACCGTGACGATTCAGCAGGACGCGCTCCTGAACGGCACACAGCGGGTGGAGAAGGGCCAGGAACTCCATTTCGCCCAGGGCACTCCGGTGCCGACGGTGAGCACTGTGGACGCCGAGTCCGGTGACGACTGGCTGCTGCCCGGCGGGATCGGCCTGTTCTCCACGTATTCGCTGATCCTGGCGACCTTCCTCGGCACGATGGGGCTGCCGCACGTGCTGGTGCGGTTCTATACCAATCCGGACGGCGCTTCGGCCCGGCGCACGACCCTCGTGGTGCTCGCCATGGTCGGCCTGTTCTACCTGCTCCCGACGCTGTACGGGGTCCTCGGCCGGATCTACACACCGCAACTGCTGATGACCGGCAACACCGACGCCGTGGTGCTGCTGCTACCCGAGGCGGCCCTCGGCGACGGCCATCTGGGCCGGCTGCTCGGCGCGCTGGTCACCGCGGGCGCGCTGGCCGCCTTCCTCTCCACCTCGTCCGGCCTGCTCACCAGCGTCGCCGGGGTGATCTTCACGGACGTGCTGCGGCCCGGCCGGAACGGCTCGATCCGAGATTTCCGGATCGCCACCCTGCTGGCCGCGTCGGTGCCGACCGGGCTGGCCCTCTACGTCTCCGACATGGACGTGTCCCGCGTGGTCGGGCTGGCGTTCGCGGTGGCGGCATCCAGTTTCTGCCCGCTGCTGGTCCTCGGCATCTGGTGGCGGGGACTCACCGACGTGGGCGCGATCGCCGGCCTGATCGCCGGCGGTGGCGCGGCGATGGCGGCGGTCCTGCTGACCGTGCTCGGCCCACCGCTGACCGGCTGGCCGGCCGAACTGATCGGCCAGCCGGCCGCGTGGACGGTGCCGCTGGCCTTCCTGGTGATGGTCGGAGTCTCCCTGCTCACCGGTCGCCGGGTGCCCCCGGACGTGGGTGCCACGATGCTGCGCCTGCACGCCCCCGAGGCCCTCCGAAGTTGATTTAAGGATCTTTAATGTTCGACCCTCGACCGACGGATGCAACGTCCTCGTAATCACGGGCATGAGACGCACATACCGCCGTCCGGGCCAGACCGGGAGCAACCGCAAGATCGTGATCGGGCTCGTCGTGGCCGCTGTGGTCGGTGGCGGTATCGCCGTCGGCACCGGTCTGAGCAACGCCTCCTCCGTCTGTGACGGGATGGATCAGGCGATCCGCCAGAACCAGCAGTTCATCGCCACCCAGCGGGCCAACCCGAACTCGCAGACCGAGGCCGTCGTGGCCAACCGGCAGGCGGTGATCGACCTGATCAACGTGCAGAAGAAGCAGGCCGGTTGCAGCGGCGCCGTCGCGGCTCCCCCGGCCCAGCAGGCCACCACGCCGCCCGCCCAGCAGGCCACCAAGCCACCGGCGCAGCAGGCGACGACCCCGCCGGCCGGCAACGCCGGCAACAACAACAACGGCGGCGGCGCGGCCGGCCAGGTCGTCTGCCCCGGCTCGACGGTGACCCTCTCCGGCGAGGGTGGCGCCCCGGCCGCGTCCAGCGGCACCTTCCCGATCGGCACCACGCTGCGGGTCCGGAACCTGGACAACAACAAGAGCATCACGGTCAAGGTGGCCAGCGTCTCGGGCAGCTGCATCCTGCTCAACAACGCCGCCTTCGAGGAGGTCCGCGAGCCCGGCAAGTTCCTGATCCGGCGGGCCGTCATCGAGCGGGTCGGTTGATCGGTTCGGGCGGTCCGGGTGTTCCCGGACCGCACGCCGGCCCGATACGTTCTTTTCATGAGCGTTCCGGCACAACGCCCGCCTGAGGGCGGCACAGCGGCGATGTCGCTGCGCGGGCTCGTCAAAATCTTCGACACACGGCTGGCGGTCTCCGGGGTGAGCCTGGAGGTGCCGGCCGGTTCGTTCTTCGGCCTCCTCGGCCCCAACGGGGCCGGCAAGACCACCACTCTCTCCATGGCGGTGGGCCTCTTACGGCCCGATCAGGGCCAGGCGATCCTTCTGGGGTACGACGTCTGGCGCGCCCCAGCCGAAGCAAAGGCTCTGGTCGGGGTCCTGCCGGACGGTGTGCGCATGTTCGACCGGCTGAGCGGCCCGGAGCTGCTCGCCTATCACGGCCTGTTGCGTGGCATGCCCGCCGACGTGGTCGACCAGCGCTCCCGTGACCTGCTCGACGTTCTGGAGCTCGGCAGCGGCAACCGCACCCTGGTGGTCGACTACTCGGCCGGGATGAAGAAGAAGATCGGCCTGGCCTGCGCGCTGCTGCACGCGCCCCGGCTGCTGGTGCTGGACGAACCGTTCGAGGCGGTCGATCCGGTGTCGGCGGCACTGATCCGCGACATCCTTCAGCGGTACGTGTCAGGCGGCGGCACGGTCGTCTTCTCCAGTCACGTGCTGGAGGTGGTGGAGCGGCTCTGCTCGCACGTGGCGATCATGTCGGACGGTGTCCTCCGCCTGTGCGGGACCTTGGCCGAGGTGCGCGGCGACCGTTCGCTGCAGGACGTGTTCGTGCAGGTCGTCGGCGGCCGGGTGGCCACCGGCTCGGAGCTCGCGTGGCTCTGACGCGGGTCCCGGTCTGGGCGTTCGTCCGGCTCAAACTACGCATCACCGGCAACGGCCTGCGCGGCCGCCCGGCCCGGATCGCGATGTTCGTCCTCGGCCTGGTCGCGGCTTGTTTCTTCGCGATCCTCGGGCATACCGTCTTCGCGCTGCCGGGTCTGCTGGACAAGCCGGGCGCGGCCGAGATCATGTTCCCGTTCGGCGGGGCGGTGCTGATCCTCGGCTGGGTTTTCCTGCCGCTGCTCTTCTTCGGTGTCGACAACACGCTCGATCCGGCACAGTTCGCGCTGCTCCCCCTGCGGCGACGCACGCTGATCGCCGGGATGGGTCTGGCCGCGCTGGCCGGGCTGCCGGCGTTGGCGACACTCGCCGCCACACTCGGCATGGTGACCTCGGTGGCCCGGCTCGGTGGGGCCGGGGCGGCTCTCGCCGGGCTGGCCGGGGTGGTGCTCGGGCTGGTGTTCTGTGTGGTGCTGAGCCGGGCGGTGATCAGCGCCTTCGCCACCGCGCTGCGCTCCCGGCGAGCCCGTGACCTGGCCACCATCCTGCTCGCGGTGGTCGCCGCGTCGATCGGTCCGCTGGAGTTGACCCTGCTCGGCGTGCTGAACCGGGCGGACTGGGACGCGGTCGACTCGATCGCCCGGGTGGTCGGGTGGACGCCCCTCGGTGCCCCGTACACGATGGGTCTCGATGTCGTGGCGGGGCGGGCGTGGGCCGTACCCCTGAAGATGTCGATCGTCCTGGCCGCCGTCGGCGGTCTGCTCTGGTGGTGGAGCCGGACGCTGGAGCGGGCGATGGTCGGCACGGCCGGTGGCGGCCGGGGCCGAGCCGATGCGTCGGACGATCGCAGACCGGTGGATCAGCTGCTGTTCCGCTGGTCGCCGCGGAGCCGATTCGGTGCGCTGACGGCGCGGGAGATCAGGTATTGGTGGCGCGAGACGCGACGACGCGCCGCACTCGTCACCCTGGGCATGGCCGGTGTGTTCCTGCCGCTCTCGACGTCGTTCGCCGGTGGCGCGGGCAGTGCCACCGGCCTGGCGTTCGTGGTGGGCGCGATCGCCCCGATCGCGCTGGCGAACCAGTTCGGGTATGAGGGCAGCGCCTACGCCACCAACCTCGCCACCGGCGTTCCGGGGCGTCTGGAGGTGCACTCGCGGGCCGCCGCGCACGCTCTCTTCACGGTGCCGTTGCTGCTGCTGGTGGCGGTGGTGACGGCTCTGCTGGAGGGGCGACCGGAGGACGTCGCGGCTCAGCTCGGGACGCTGCTGGCCACCTACGGCGCGGGTCTGGCGCTGGTGATGCCGATCTCGGTGCGGGCCGCCTACGCACTGCCGGACACGACCGGGCCGTTCTCGCTGTCGTCGGGTGGCGGGTTCAGCAAGGCGCTGCCGGGTCTGGCCGCGCTCTTCGGCGCGTTGATCGCCGGTGTCCCGGTGCTGGTGCTGACGCTCTTCCAGCCGTGGCTGGGGCTGCCGGTGGGCCTGGTCTACGGCGTCGGTGCCTATCTGCTCGGCGCGCACCTCGCCGGCGCGATGCTGGACCGTCGCATGCCCGAACTGCTGGCCGCGGTGACCCCGCGCTAGCGGATCCGCCGCAGCCCGTCACGCCTGACGAAGATGACGCGCCGCTCGGTCGCCTCCCCGGTCGGCCCGAGCACATAACCGTCGATCCACAGCCAGCCGTCATACGTGATCCGCGGGTCGACCCGGATCACCCGGAAGGTCAGCGCCCTCGAACCGGCAAATTGGACACTGGCCGAGGCGCCCACGTGGAGCACCTCCCCGGCCCGGGGCAACGCGTCGCTGATGGTCCGCCTCCCATCCTCGCCGCCTATGACATTACACAAGCGGAAGGCCTGGTCACCGGCCACAAAGGACGTTCAGTAAGGAACCCGTCACACTGCGTGTCGCAGCCCCACCTCGCGGACGAAGATCCGACGGCGCTGGAGTGCGGCACCGGTCTGATCGAGGACGTAGCCCTCCAGCCAGATCCATCCGTCATAGGTGGCCCGCGGATCGACCCGGATGATCCGCAGGGTCAGCGCGCGGTCGCCGGAGAACTGGACGCTCGCCTCCGGACCGACGTGAACGACGTCCCCGGGGCGCAGCATCACCTGACTCATCCCTCGAAAATAGTTGTTGATCAATTGAATCGGGTAGCGGCATGCGCAATCTGTAAATCGGCAGAATGATCGGATGACGACCGACGAGCCGGGTGCCCGCATCCACTCCACCGATCCGTTCGCCGTGCCGGAGGGAGAGAAGTCCCAGGTAAGACGCCTACGCGGACGGTTCGCCGCCCCCGTGACGCTGTGGACCACACCCGGTCCGGCCGGACTCACGGTGTCCTCCGCGATGATCGCCGACGGCGATCCCGGCCGGGTGCTCGGCCTGATCGACGAGGAGAGCGACTTCTGGGACGCGGTGTCGGCCGCCGGGCGGTTCGCGGTCACCCCGCTCGGCCCGGACGACCGGCAGCTCGCCGATCGGTTCGCCGGTCTCTTCCCCTCGCCCGGCGGGCTGTTCGCGGCCGGCGAGTGGGAGCAGACCGGGTACGGCCCGGTGCCCGCCCACGCCACCATCTGGGCCGGATGCACCCTGGACAGCAGCCGCCCGTGCGGGTGGGCCGTGCTACTCGACGGAGTGATCGAGACGGTCCGGACCGGATCCGCGGGCCGTCCTCTGGTCCACTACCGGGGTAGGTACACCGAGTTGGCATGACTGCCGCTCAGCGCATTCAGACCACCACTCAGCGCAGACCCCGACCGGCGGACGGTGACACGGCTCACTCCTTCGTACGGTGCCGGAAAGTCATCCCCCACGAAGGTGGTGAATCCCGTGCCGGCATCCGCCGAGAGATACCTCGAAGTGCAGCGCTCCGAGGAGTTCGCTCAACTGCGTCATCGACTGCGCAGCTACATCTTCCCGACGACAGTGGCCTTCATCGTCTGGTACTCGCTGTATGTACTGCTCTCCGCGTACGCGCGGGACTTCATGGCCATCAAGGTGATCGGCAACATCAACGTGGCGCTGATCTTCGGCGTCCTGCAGTTCGTCTCGACGTTCGGGATCGCCTGGCACTACTCGCGGTACGCCGCGCAGAAGCTGGACCCGCTCGCCGATGACATCTACAACGAGCTGGAGAACGGCCCCGCGGCCGAGCCCGCAGCCACCGCGACCGACGGGGGTAAGGCCTGATGGCGCCGCAGTTCCTCGCGGCCGAGGCCAACGCCTCCGGTTCCCGCTCGCTGACCATCACGCTGTTTCTGATCTTCGTGGCGATCACCCTGGGCATCACCATCTGGGCCAGCCGCCAGACCAAGACGGCCACCGACTTCTACGCCGGCGGCCGGCAGTTCTCCGGCTTCCAGAACGGCATGGCCATCGGCGGCGACTACATGTCCGCGGCGTCGTTCCTCGGCATCGCCGGCATCATCGCCCTGTACGGCTACGACGGCTTCCTCTACTCGATCGGCTTCCTGGTCGCCTGGCTGGTGGCACTGCTGCTGGTCGCCGAGTTCCTGCGTAACTCGGGCCGGTTCACCATGGCCGACGTGCTGGCGTTCCGGATGCGGCAGCGCCCGGTCCGTACCGCCGCCAGCGTCTCCACCATCGTGGTGTCGATCTTCTACCTGATCGCCCAGATGGTCGGCGCCGGCGCCCTGGTCTCGCTGCTGCTCGGCATCAAGCCGGGTGCCACGTTCCTGGGCATGGACGCGAACACCGCCAAGGTCGCCACGATCGTCCTGGTCGGCGCCCTGATGATCATCTACGTGACGGTCGGTGGCATGAAGGGCACCACCTACGTCCAGATCGTCAAGGCGTTCATGCTCATGGGCGGCGCGCTGATCATGGTGCTGATGGTGCTGGCGCACTACAAGTTCAACCTGTCGGCGCTGCTCGGCGACGCCGCCGCACAATCCGGCAAGGGTTCCGCCTTCCTGGAACCGGGCCTGCGCTACGGCGTCGAGACGGCGGGCGACGCGGCCAAGACGTTCTACAGCAAGATGGACCTGCTCTCGCTGGGCCTCGCGCTGGTCCTCGGCACCGCCGGCCTGCCGCACATCCTGACCCGCTTCTACACCGTGCCGACCAGCCGGATCGCACGTAAGAGCGTGCTCTGGGCGATCGGCATCATCGGCACGTTCTACCTGTTCACCCTGGCTCTGGGCTTCGGCGCGGCGGCTCTGGTGGGCGGCGCGAACATCACCGCACAGGACAAGGCCGGCAACACGGCGGCCCCGCAGCTCGCCCAGCAGCTCGGCATCGACTACCTCGGTGGCGAGACCGGTGGCGCGATCATGCTGGCGGTCATCGCGGCGGTCGCCTTCGCCACCATCCTGGCCGTGGTCGCCGGTCTCACCCTGGCCTCGTCGTCGAGCCTCGCGCACGACTTCTACGCCAGCGTGATCAAGCGCGGCAACGCGTCCGAGCGGGAGGAGGTCCGGGTCGCCCGGATCGCCGCCCTGATCATCGGCGCACTGGCCATCGCACTGTCCATCTTCGCGCAGAGCCTGAACGTCGCCTTCCTGGTGGCGCTCGCGTTCGCGGTGGCGGCGTCGGCGAACCTGCCGGCGATCCTGTACAGCCTGTTCTGGCGGCGGTTCAACACCGCGGGCGCGCTCTGGTCGATCTACGGTGGCCTGATCTCCGCGGTGCTCCTGGTGTTCTTCTCGCCCGTGGTGTCCGGCTCGGCCACCGCCATGTTCCCGAACGAGGACTGGCACTTCTTCCCGCTGTCCAACCCGGGCATCATCTCGATCCCGCTCGGCTTCTTCTTCGGCTGGCTCGGCACGGTCCTCTCCAAGGAGACCGACCCGGAGAAGTACGCGGAGCTGGAGGTCCGGTCCCTGACCGGCCACGGAGCTCACTGACCCTCTTCAGCAGTGCCACGGACCGGCGCAGTCGCCAGCGCCGGTCCGTGTCCGTGTCGTCACTCCTCCCACCTTCGTGCCGAAGCGGTGGCGACGACCCGGATCAACGCCGGGCACTACGTAACCTGGGTGACATGTCTGCCACCACCTCTCCCAGCGGCAATTCCTCCGGACGCGCGTCCGTGCCCGGGCCGGGGCGTCCCGACCAGGGCCCGCGCCCCTATGGTTCGTCTTCGCACGGTGGTGACGACTACCAGCCGGCTGGCCCCCGCGGACCGCGCCCGCCCGGCTCCACCGGTCGCTCCTACAACGGCGGTCGCCGGCCGCGACCCCGGTGGGGGCGCATCGCCATCGTCGTGGGCGCGGTCGTCCTGGTCCTCGCGATCATCGGCGGCATCGTGGCGTACGGCTACTTCTCCGGCCTCGACGACAACCTGAAGCGGACCAACGCCTTCTCCGGGATCACCACGGACCGCCCCGGCAAGACCGTCGAGGGCGCCTTCAACATCCTGCTGATCGGCACCGACTCGCGTGACCCGGACGCCGTGCAGGACAAGGCGAACCAGTGGCGCGCCGACACGCTGATCCTCATGCACGTGCCGGACGACCACAAGTCCGCGCAGCTCATCTCGATCCCGCGGGACCTGTGGGTGAGCATCCCGACCGAGGACAACGCGCCGTGCAGCACCAGCAGCCGGGCGAAGATCAACGCCGCGTTCGCCTTCGGTGGCATCCCGCGCGCGGTCCGGACCGTGGAGTGCATGACCGACGTGCGCATCGACCACGTGATGACCATCGACTTCAGTGGCTTCAAGGAGGTCACCGATGCGCTCGGCGGTGTGGATCTGAAGGTCGAGCAGGACATCACCTCGATCCACAAGCCCTTCCGCGAGTTCAAGAAGGGCATGATGCACATGAACGGGGCCCAGGCCCTGGACTGGGTGCGCCAGCGCAAGCAGTTCGCCCGGGGTGACTTCGCCCGCATGCAGCACCAGCAGGACTTCCTCAAGGCGATCATGGACAAGGCGGCGAGCAGCGGCACGCTGACCAGCCCGACCAAGCTCAACGACTTCCTGGGCTCGGTGACCAAGGCGGTCACGGTGGACGAGACGTTCTCGCTCACCGACATGGCGGTCCAGTTCCGCAACCTGCGTGGCGAGAATCTCACCTTCATCACCAGCCCCAACAAGGGCAGCGAGACCATCGACGGCCAGTCGGTCGTGGTCGCCGACCGGGAGAAGGCGCTGGCCCTCTACAAGGCGGTGGCCGAGGACAAGATGACCGAGTGGCTGGCGGCCAACCCGGTCAAGAAGTAAGCGCAGGCTGTCAGCGAGCTATGACTTCATCTTGAAACCGGAAAGACCTTCAGATGTTGTGCGAGCTGTCCGTAAGGTGATGCAGCCCCCGATCTCCCCCCTTGGAGTGCTGCGTGACCGTCACGGCGAACCGGCCGGCGCCATCAGTCGTGCCGCCGTCTCCTCCGGAGAAGGCTCGTAAACGCAGGTCACCGCTCTGGGCGCGGCTCTCCGCCACGGCCGGAGCGGTGCTGCTGATCGCGAGCGGGGGCGGCCTGGTCGGCGGCAAGGTGCTGATCAGCCAGACCACCGAGACGATCGAGGTCAAGAACCTCACAGGCGACGCTAAGAAGACGGTCGAGGAGGGTGGCGGCGCCACCATCGACGGCCCGATCGACCTTCTACTGATGGGTGTCGACAAGCGGGCCAGCTGGTCCGACGACACCCTGCACTCGGACACGATCATCATCCTGCACATCCCGGCCACCCATGATCAGGCGTTCCTCATCTCGGTCCCGCGGGACACCGAGGTGGAGACACCGGCGTTCGCGCCGAGCAAGTGGGAGGGCGGCACGGTCAAGGCGACCGAGGCGTTCTACTGGGGCGCGCAGAACGGTGCCGGGGCCGCGGGTGGTGCCCAGCTGCTCGCCAAGACCCTCAAGAACATGACCGGGATCAGCTTCGACGGCGCCGCGATCATCAACTTCAACGGTTTCAAGGGCGTGATCGACGAGCTCGGCGGCGTCGACATGTGCGTCGACCAGCAGGTCACCTCCAAGCACATGGGCCTGGTCGACGGCAAGCCGGTCTACCTCACCGACGCCGAGAAGGAGGGCCTGGACCCGAAGCCGGTGGTCTACAAGGTGGGCTGCCGGGCGATGGAGGGCTGGGAGGCACTCGACTACGCCCGCCAGCGGTACGGCCTGAAGAACGGTGACTACGACCGTCAGCGTCACCAGCAGCAGCTGCTCAAGGCGATGGCCAAGAAGGCGTCGGACAGCGGCGTGATGACCAACCCGCTCAAGATCAGCTCCCTGATCAAGTCGGCCGGCAAGGCCTTCACCCTGGACATCGGTGACATCGAGCTCGCCGACTTCGCGCTCGGCCTCAAGGACGTCGCCGCCAACGACATGGTGCTGCTGCGGACCAACAGCGGCACGTTCTCCAGCAACGGCAACGGCCGGGAGCAGTTCCAGGAGATCAGCCTGCAGATGTTCCAGGCCGCGAAGAAGGACCAGCTGGGTCAGTTCGTGCTCGATCACCCCGAGGTCGTGGCGAACGAGAAGTAGTCCCCCTTTAGGCTTGTCATCGTGTTCGGACCTCAGGTTCCCAGCGTCACCGCTGACCAAGTCACCCCCGGCGTCTACCTGCTCGATGTGCGTGAGCCCGACGAGTGGGAGGCCGGCCACGCGCCGGGCGCCCACCATCTGCCGATGATGGAGATCCCGGCCCGGATGGCCGAGGTGCCCACCGACGGCGAGGTGGTCGTGGTGTGCCGCGCCGGCGGGCGTTCCGGCCAGGTCGTGGCCTATCTGATGAACAACGGCTGGGACAACGTGCGCAACCTCGACGGTGGCATGCAGTCCTGGGCCGCCCTCGGCAAGGACGTGGTCACCGACAACGGGCAGCCGGCCCGCGTGCTGTGACTACCGGGTACCGCCCACTGGTCTTCGCGCACCGCGGCGGGGCCGACGCGCTGCCCGAGCACACGCTCGGCGCCTATCTGCGCGCGCTCGACGAGGGCGCGGACGGCCTGGAGTGTGACGTCCGGCTGACCCGGGACGGTCATCTGGTCTGTGTGCACGACAGCAAGCTGGACCGGACCAGTGACGGCCGGGGCCGGGTCAGTTCGAAGACCCTGGCCGAGCTGGACGCGTTGAACTTCGGTTCCTGGCATCCCGGCTATCCGGCCGACGCCGAGCTGCCCGACCTGGCCCGGCTGCTGACGCTGGAACGGCTGCTGGAGGCGGTGCGCGACTCCGGCCGTCAGGTGCGGCTGCTGATCGAGACGAAGCACCCGTCCCGTTACGGTGCCGAGGTGGAGCGCCGGCTGGTCCGGATGCTGCGGCACTACGGCCTGGCCGACCCGAAACCGGACGATGACGTACAGGTCACCGTGATGTCGTTCGCGGCACTCGCGTTGCGCCGCGTCCGGGCGCAGGCGCCCGGTCTGCCCACGGTCTATCTGATGGAGTTCGTGCCACCCGGCGCCGGCCGGGGCCGGCTGCCGTTCGGCGCCCGGACCGCCGGGCCCGGCGTCGAGCTGATCAGGGCGCGCCCGTCACTGTTGCCGACGATCAAGGCCGCCGGGCATCAGGTGTACGTCTGGACGGTCAACGAGGAGGCCGATCTGAGTCTGGTGCTGGAGCACCGCGTGGACGGCGTGATCACCGACCGTCCCCGGTTCGTGCTGGACCTACTCGACCGGATGTGACGTGCACCACTAAGGGCTGGTCGACCCCAGGATTCGCTTAGGTTCATCTGCCCAAAACCCCGCGAGCGAGGCAAACTCGCAGGCATGCCGGACCGCCCCGACTACGCGGCCCTGACCCGCGGTCAGGTCGCGATTCTCGGCCGCCTCAACTCGGGCGACGCCGGGCTGTCCGTGCTCCAGCAACTGGTCGCGCTGGCCGGGGAGTCGCTCGGTGCGAGCGGCGCCGCCTTCACCGAGAGCGCGGTCGACCACGGCCGGATCATCGTGGCCACCGGGGTGTGGGCGCCGGCGCTGGGCCGTCGGGTGGATCTTCAGCCCGATCCGGCCGACGACCTGATGGACGGCGTCGGCTCGGGCCATGTGCTCGGCGTCCGATGCGAGCACCGCGGCCGCCCGGTCGGCTGGCTGCACGTCTGCCTGGACAGCGAGCCCACCGCCGAGTTCGGCATCGTGCTGGAGCTGCTGGCCGGTCTGGTCGGCCGGCTCTACGGGCTGAACGCGGGGCTTCCGGCGCACGACGACCCCAAACCCGACACCGACCGCGACCTGTGGGTCGCGGTCACCAGTCACGAGCTGCGCACCCCGGTCACCGTGATCAAGGGGTACGCGGACACGCTCACCAACCACTGGGACAGCCTGGGCGAGCCGGGCCGGCGCGAGGCGGTCCGGGTGATCGGCGCCCGGGCCGGTGAGCTGGCCCGCCTGGTGGACCGCCTGCTCTCCGCCGCGAGTGAGGAGGACGGCGCGGTCGGCGCGTCCCCGGCCGGCCCGTTCGACTTGGTGGAAACGCTCCGCGAGGCGGCCGGGACACTACCCGCCGATCTGCGCGGTCGACTGGTGCTGACGAACATGCCCACCGACCTACCGAAGGCGTACGGGTCGCGCGACTCGATCGCCACCATCCTCACCGAGCTGACCACCAACGCCGAGAAGTATTCGGATCCGGACACCACGGTCGAGGTGTGCGCCGGCAGCGACGATGACACGCTCCGGTTCCGGGTCGCCGACCGGGGCGCCGGCATCGCCCCCGAGCACGTGGAGCACGCCTTCGACCGCTACTGGCAGGCCGACTCGGGGCACCATCGAGCCGGCGCCGGGCTCGGCCTCTATCTGGTCAGGCGGCTGGTGGAGCGGCAGAACGGATGGGTGTCACTGCGCCCGCGGGAGGGCGGCGGCACGGTCGCCGAGGTGCGTCTGCCTCGCGCGTGAACCACGGCCGAGCGATTTCAGGTGGCCCATGTCACCGGATCGCGGGACCGAACGCTTACCCTGGTTCCCCGTGAGCAAGCGTCGCAAGTCCCGCGAAACCGCACCGAAGACGAAGGTGCGCGACATCTTCGTCGCCCGCCCGTTCGAGGGCCTGGCCGACGAGACGGAGTGGATCGCTCTGCGCGAGCTGGTCCCGGCCGCGTCGGCGCCGCTGACCCTCAAGCCGGAGATCGTCGAGGAGTACGGGGACCGTCCGGTGACCCTGTCGACGGTGCTGCCGATGGCGTGGCCGGCCATGTCCCGCCGCGACGGGAACGTCTTCATCGGCCTGCAGCGGCACGTCCAGTCCGGTGACGTGTCGCGTGACCTGGCCGTGGCGATCCTGAACGCGCTGCGGACCGAGCCCGGCAACACCGTGTCGGTGCCCGCCCTGCCGGGTGAGGGCCTGCGCCTGCAGGACATCCTGGTCGACCACCCGCTCGAGATCACCATGCACGACGGTTTCGAGTACTGGCTGGACCCGGAGCAGATGCAGGACGCCACCGTGAAGGCGTCGCTGGAGCGGGCCAACGCCTCGATCTACCCGACCGTGCGGCTGGCCGCGGCCAAGGCGGCGTACTGGTGCCGGGTCGCCCCGGACAAGAGCCACGTCCGCTGGGTGCTCGGCGAGCCGGAGGACCGGGCGCTGGACGCGCTGTCCCGCCTGTCCGCCTCGGGTGACCTGCTGCTCGGTGAGGACACCAAGTTCGCCGGCATGTTCCGGGCGCACGGTCTGCTCGTGCCGGTGTGGGACGTGCCCGGTGAGCCGGAGGGCGCCGAGTTCGAGGCGGCGCTGGCCGACTTCGCCAAGCGCTACACCGACGTCCTGGCCGTCGACGAGCCGCTGGACGCGGCCGCCCGGCGTGCCAAGCAGGGCCTGATCGGCCGCCAGCTGACGTTGCGTTGACCTTTTTCGTGGGTACGGTCGGTGCTCCGGCCGTACCCACGCGAAATCGATCTTGATCTTCAGTGCAGTGGATCGCGCTGGATGGGGCAGCTCATGCAGCGTGGGCCGCCGCGACCCGAGCCCAACTCGGAGCCGCTGATCCGGACCACCTCGATGCCGGCTCGTTCGAGCTGGGCGTTGGTCTCGACGTTGCGTTCGTAGGCGACGCAGAGCCGGGGCGCGATGGCGAGCGTGTTGTTGCCGTCGTCCCACTGTTCGCGTTCGGCGGTGACCGGGTCGAGGCCGGTGTCGATGACCCGCAGCCGGTCGATGCCCATCGCCTCGGCCGCCGCCTCGAGGAACGGCCGGGGCGGGCGGACCCGTAGCTCGTCGCCCACTCCGGTGACCGTCCACGCCTGGAGACTGTCGGCCAGATTCGGGTACATCACCACGGCGTCGACGTCCACCATGGTGCAGACGGTGTCCAGGTGCATGGTGGCGCGTTCCTGAGCGATCGGCACGGCCAGCACGGTGTGCGCCAGGCCGGCCGCGATGACCCGCTGGGCGAGCCGTTCGGCGCCGGCCGGAGTGGTCCGCTCGCCGACCCCGATGGCCAGCACCTCCGGAGCCAGGACCAGTACGTCCCCGCCCTCGACGTGTTCCAGGGTCGGATCGAAGAGCAGCTCGGCGCCGACGAACCGGGGATGGTGCCGGTAGATGGCGTGGGTGAGCGTGGTCTCCCGCCGGCGGGCCCGCATGGCGAGACTGGTGACCGCTACCCGATCACGCACCCAGACCGACGAGTCCCTGGTGAACAGCAGGTTGGGCAGCGGATCGATGACGAAGTCGTGCCGGTCCATCATCTCGTAGACGAGGCCGCCACCCCCCGGCTTGATCTCCTCGTGGGCCAGTCCGGCGATAAGGATCTCGCCCAGCCGATCCGGGTCCTGATCGGCCAGGTAGCCGGCCACGCCGGCCCGCAGCGAGTCGCCCAACCGGCGGGCGGACAGCACACCGGCGGTCAGCTCGGCCCGCGCCTCCGGCACGGTGAGTGTCTCGGCGAGCAGTTCACCGAGGTAGAGCACCTCGACTCCGCGGCTGCGCAGGGCCTCGGCGAAGGCGTCGTGCTCCTCCTGCGCGCGGCTGACCCACGGGATCCCATCGAAGAGGAGCGAGTCGTTGTTCCTGGGTGTGAGCCGTGCGAGTTCCGCTGACGGACGATGCAGCAGTACGGTACGGAGGCGGCTGACTTCACTGTCGACGTACACATGGCCGACGTTAGTCGGTACCGAGCGCTATCGGGTCGTGACGTTGTGACTAGATCTTGGGACGGCCATGCATCGGCAGGGGGCGGGCGATAGCTTGGGAAGGTGCACATGCACCATCCGAAAGAAGATGTTGTCGTGAATGCGGCATTCATCCATACTCACTCCCCTTTCTTTCCCACCCACCGCCCTGTTCCGTAGGGACGCGAGCACGTACGGTAGTTGGAAAAGAGAGCCCAACTGACCTTTTGCCGGAGGTCGCAGTGACTGTCTTCCCCGCCCGCCCCGCGCTGCCCATGCCGTCACAAACGTCCACAGCCGTGGACCGAAGGCATCCGTCCTCTCTCGTGGACGAGCCGCCGCGCATCATCACACCCACCGAGTGGGCGCGCCGTCGTCGCGCCGAGCGTGGTGTCCGCCGCCTCGAGGCCGCCGGAGCACGCGCACTCACCAGGCTCGACCGCCTCGGACCGAACTGGCACATCGTGGACTGGCCGCGGACCGATGTCTCGCAGGCCTACTACGAGCCCAACCCGGCCGACGAACGGGCCGGATTCCTCGCGATCGGCCCCGGCGGCGTCTACGCCGTGACGGTGGTCGATCACGGTCGCTCCCGCGTCCTGATCGCCGGTGACGTGGTCCAGATCAACGGAAAGCGCCCGGAGTACGTGGTGGAGGCCCGCAAGGACGCCCGCCGCGCCGCCAAGGCGCTCACCTCCGTCGTCGGGCTCAACGTACCGGTGACCGCCGTCCTCACCTTCGTGGGCAACGGCGTGATCAGCGTGCACGGGCTACCCAAGGACTGTCTCGTCTCCACCGACAAGGAGCTCGACCGCCTGCTCATCGCCGGTGGCGCGAAGATCTCCCCGGCCACGGCGAACAAGCTGTCCGCCGTCGCCCACCACCCGGGCACGTGGTCGAACTACTCTTCGTACAGCAACGGACAGACGGCCGCTGACAAGCGGCTGAGCCGCCGGTAACGTTCCTTGCGACGCCATCGCAGGGCCGGCGTTCTGCGCCGGCCCTGCGATGTGAAGAGGAGCGAGGAGGAGCCGGTGGCGCATGTTGAGCTCTCCCTCTCGGGAGCGTTCGTCCCTCAGGCCCGGACACCGTCGGAGGCCGAGTTCATCACCAGCGTCGAGCGCTGGACGATGACGGTCGCGGCGGCCGACGAACCCTGCCTGGTGATCGACGTCGAGGGCTCGATAGTCGCGGTGTCCCCGTCCGGCAGCGAGCTGCTCGGGCTGGGTAAACCCGCCGACGCGGTCGGCCGGCGCCTCAACACCGCGCTGCGCCTCATCGACTTCACCGCGGGCGGTGGTCGCCTGGAGGAGCCGGAGGCGGAGAACATCCCGCCGCTGCTGGCGCTCCGCAGTGAGCGGCTGGCGCGTGGCCTGATCCGGGTGGTCCCCGGTGACGGCGAGGCTCCGCTGACTCTCGACGCGATCTCGACGCCACTGGTGGCCGGTGGCCGAGTGGGCGGCACTCTGACCTTCCTGTCCCCGGTACGGTACTGACGTCCCTTTTGTTCGCTAAGGTGTGTCGTTTACCGCACGCGGCAACCGTTGGACGTTACAGATCCGCAACGTAGTCTGCGAACATGCTCGATCTAGACCTGTTACCGGGTGAATACGCGGTGTGTCGGCTTCCGGCCGGCTCGACCCTGCCCGCCACGCTGACCTCAGGTCCGGACGACAAGAGCGTCATCTCGGTGACCTGGGGTGTCGACGAGCTCTCGGTCATCTGCCCCAACGACCGGGTGCCGGCCGACGCGGAGGCCGACACCGCGTGGCGATGTCTGCGTGTGGCCGACCTCAACCTGGCCATGACCGGGGTGCTCGCCTCCCTGGTCGGGCCCCTCGCCGAGGCCCGCGTCAACATCGTGACCTTCTCGACGTATGACACGGATTACCTGCTCGTGCCCGCCGTTCGGCTCACCGAGGCGGTCAACACGCTCACCGCGGCCGGGCATCGGATCGCCAGCTGACGATCGAGCTCCTACCATGAGGCCGTGTCCCCCCGCACACACCTCCCTCTGCTGGCCGCCGGCCTGCTGCTACTGAGTGCCTGCGGCGCTCCACCCGAGCCCCTGCCGACCTCTCCGCCGCTGCCGCGCGCCGGGGGCAGTGTGCCCGCGGGCAGCGCTCCGGCCGGTGGCCTGCCGCCGCCGCCGATCTACTCGGCACCACCGGTGGCCACTCCGACGTACACGTATCCGACATACACCTATCCGACGCCCACGACCGGTCGGCCGACCACCACGCTGCCGACCACCCCGACCGGACCGACGCCGTCCTATGCGCCGCGGTGCACGGGCGAGCCGACCGGTGCGCAGATAGTCACCCTGGCCAAGACCAGCCCGGCCGTCCCGGACGAGAACGTGAGCGTGCTCGACGGGCCGTACTGCGCGGGTGGCTGGAGCTTCACCACGATCGGGATGACCGGGGCCGAGCCGCTGTCCGTGATCACCACCGGCGCCGGGACCACGCTGGAACTGGTCACCGTCGGCACCGACGTCTGCAACCCGACGGTCAAGAAACGAGCACCGGCCGGAATCCGCGCGATGGCCTGCGGTTCCTGACGACTAGACTTTCGAGGATGCCCGGTACGCCGCCCACCAGCCCCGCCTACCCCGGCCACTTCGCCTACCTCGGCCCCGAGGGCACCTTCACCGAGGCGGCCCTGCGCACCATCCCGGCCGCCGAGCGCGGGATCCGGACTCCGGCGCGGAGTGTGCCCGAGGCTCTGGAGGCGGTGCGTACCGGTGCGGCCGACGCCGCGCTCGTCCCGCTGGAGAACTCGGTGGGTGGTGCCGTCCCGGTCACCCTCGACGAGCTGATCACCGGCAGCCCGCTGATGATCACGCGGGAGGTGCTGCTACCCGTCGAGTTCGTGCTCGCCGCCCGTGTGCTCACCCCGCTCGCCGAGATCCGCTCGATCGCCGCGCACCCGCAGGCCTCCGCCCAGTGCCGGCACTGGCTTCAGGCCAACGTGCCCGACGCGGTGGTCGTCGACGTGCTCTCCAACGCGGCCGCCGCGCTCCACGCCGCCGCAGGCGAACATGATGCCGCCCTGTGCGCCCCGATCGGAGTGGGTCGCAACAACCTGACGGTGCTCGCCGAGAAGGTCGCCGACCGGGCCGAGGCGGTCACCCGCTTCGCCCTGCTCACTCGGCCCGGTGCGCCCGCCGCACCGACCGGCGACGACGTCACCTCGCTGGCCGTGTCGATCCGGCACGACCAGGTCGGCGCGCTCCTCGCGGTGCTCACCGAGCTGGCCGTGCGCGGGGTCAACCTGTCCCGGATCGAGTCGCGGCCGACCGGGGAGCAACTGGGGACGTATTTCTTCTTCCTCGACTGCACCGGCCACGTCGCCGAGCCCCGCCTCGGTGAGGCCCTGCAGGGTCTCCGGCGCATCTGCGCCGAGGTCCGGTTCCTCGGCAGCTACCCCAAGCACCGCCTGCAGCCGGAGCCGCCGGTGGCCGCCCCGCCGGGCCTGTCCGACGGCGACTTCACCGACTCCGCGGCCTGGCTGGAGCAACTCCGCAACGGCGTCTGACGCTAATCGTCGAAAAGGTCACCGAGGATGCTGCTGCCGCCGCCGGATTTCTTCTCGGCGACACCGGCCAGACCGCCGGGAGGTTCCTCGGACGGCTGGACGATGACGAAACCCTGACCGGCGAAACTCATTGTGAACCGCTCACCCGTGGTCCGGCCCAGCAGGGTGCCGAGACCGAACTGCTCGGCCTTGTGGAAACCGGTCTGCAGGCTCGCCGACCACGCGATGGCCGCCTGCGGGTCGACGTACGTGGGCTGGTCGACGTTGAGCACCACGGGCGTACCCCGGGTGGTCACCGCGATCCGGCCGTGCCCGCTGAACACGCAGTTGAACAGGCCGGCGCTGGAGAACATGCCGGCCCCGCTGACCATCTTGATGTCGTAGTTCAGCGTCGAGTCGAAGGCCAGCACGTTCGCCCCGTTGATGGAGAGGGCGTCGCCGGGCTCCAGGTCGATCAGGTGGATGTCGGCCGCGTTCTCGGCGAGGAAGACGTCGCCGTTGCCGCGGATCCGCATCAGCGGGACACCCTCGCCGGTCAGCTTCTGCTTGAGGAACCTGCCGAGGCCACCGGAGCCGAGCGCCTCGAACGTCACCTGACCCTGGTAGGCCACCATCGACCCGGTCCGGGCCAGGAACTCACCGTTCAGTTCGGCCTTGAGGAGCTTCGAGTTCTGCAGCCGGAGGCCCGGCTGGCTGTGCTCTTTCTCCAGGTTCTCGGCCGAGAAGAGTTCGCTACGCATGACCCGAGGGTAGGTCCGGCCGACAAGGGCGAACCGGCGATCTCAGCCCCAGCCGAGGTCGTGCAGGCGCTGGTCGTCGATGCCGAAATGGTGGGCGATCTCGTGCACCACGGTCACCGCCACCTCGTCGACCACGTCCTCCTCGGAGTCGCAGATCTTCAGCGTGGGCAGCCGGAAGATGGTGATCCGATCGGGCAGCGCGCCGGCGTAGTCCCACCCTCGCTCGGTCAGCGCGGTCCCCTCATACAACCCCAGAAGATCGTCGCCACCACCCGGCGGCAGATCCTCGACCAGGAAGACCACGTTGTTCATGAGCGACATCAGCTCGACGGGCACCTCGTCGAGCGCCTCGCCCACCAACTCCTCGAAGCGTTCAGGACTCATATCGACCGGCACACACTCATTGTGCCCGGGTTCCCGGCGCGGCCGCTCCCGGCCGCGCCGGGGAGGACTCAGCCGCGCCGGGGACGACTCAGGCGAGCTTGGCGACCAGGCTGATCTCGGCGCCCGGCTTCAGCAGCCGCGAGATCGGGCAGTTCTCCTTGGCCGACTCGGCGAGCTCCTGGAACTTCGCGTCGTCGATACCGGGGACATCACCGACCGTCTCCAGGTCGATACGGGAGACGCCGAAACCGGCGTCGGTCTTGTCCAGGTGGACCTTGGCCACGGTCTCCACCGAGGTCGGCGTGAAGCCGGCGTCGGCGAGCCCCTTGGAGAAGGCCATCGAGTAGCAGCCGGCGTGCGCGGCGGCGATCAGTTCCTCGGGGTTGGTCCCCTCGCCCTCCTCGAAACGCGACTTGAAGGAGTAGGCGCCCTGCAGGCCGCCCTTGCCGGTCTTGACGGTGCCGGAACCCTCGGTGAGGTTCCCTTCCCAGCGGGCTGAAGAAGAACGAATAGGCATGGGCAGAACGCTATCCGATATGCCGCCCGTTGGTCCGCAGACCGGGCCAGGGGTCATCATGGACGGCATGGAGGAGTCCGTGATCACCTTCGGCGGCAGCGAGAAGCCCCGGCGGACGATCTTTCGCGACCTGGGGCGGGACAGACGGCTACCCGGGCTGGTCGCCGGGCTCGGCGCGGTCGCGGCCTTCGGATCGCTGATCTCCGAGTGGCAGAGCACCACCATCCGGGATGTGGGGATCGACGGTGAGCCGCTCCCCGAGGAACGGGTGCTGTTCGCCAACCTCCTCGATCTCGGCGGGCTGGGCGCCGGCTATCTGGTCGGGCTCCTGCTGCTGGTGACCGCGGTGGTGCTCACCCTGTTCGGGCCGCGACCCGGCCGGGCGTATGCGAAGGTGGCCGGTCTCGCCGTCGGCGGTGTCCTGCTGGCGCTGCTGCTGGCGCTGGTGCAGCACCTCAACGAGGCGAGCGCGCTGATGCCCAAGTATCTGATGGCGTTCAACGTCACCCAGGCGGACTCGATGCGCAACGCGCACGGGCGCGGCCTGTGGTGTGCGCTGGCCGCCGTCGGTCTCGCGCTGGCGGCGCTCTGGATGCCGGCCCGCACCGCCGCGCCCAGGGACGAGCCTGAAGCGCAGGTCACCGAGGTCGACGACGCGCTGGACATGACCATCACGCCGACCGCGCCGTTCGCGTCCCTCCCCGGCGAGCTGGATCAACCGCACCGATCGTGACACCGGGGGATATCCGTGTGCTGATCGGACCCGGTCGCCGGTAGGCTCGACAACCGTGATTGACCTGCGTCTGCTTCGCGAAGACCCCGACCTGATCCGCGCCAGCCAGCGGCTGCGCGGTGAGTCCACCGAGCTCGTGGATGCTCTGCTGCGTGCCGACGAGGAGCGCCGGGCGAGCACCCAGCGGTTCGAGACGGTTCGGGCCGAGCAGAAGTCCATCGGCAAAGAGGTCGCCAAGGCATCCGGGGACGAGCGGGCGGCGCTGCTGGCCCGTACCAAAGACCTCGCCGTTGAAGTGAAGGCGGCCGAGGCCGCCGCGAGCGAGGCGGAGCAGGCGCTGAAGAAGGCGCACCTGGCCGTGTCGAACGTGGTCGAGGGGGCGCCGCCCGGAGGCGAGGACGACTTCGTCGTGCTGCGTGAGGTCGGTGAGAAACCGCAGATCGCGGCGCCGAAGGATCACCTGGAGATCGGCGAGGCGCTGCGCGCGATCGACACCGAGCGTGGCGCGAAGGTGTCCGGGTCGCGGTTCTACTTCCTCACCGGGGTGGGCGCGCTGCTCCAGCTCGGCATGCTGCAGCTGGCCATCCAGCAGGCGGTCGAGCACGGCTTCACACCGTCGATCACGCCGACGCTGGTCCGGCCGGAGTCGATGGAGGGCACCGGCTTCCTCGGCGCCCACGCCGGCGAGATCTACCGGCTCGAAGCCGACGACCTCTACCTGGTCGGCACGTCGGAGGTGGCGCTGGCCGCCTACCACTCGAACGAGATCATCGACCTGAGCAACGGGCCGTCGCGGTTCGCCGGCTGGTCGTCGTGCTACCGCCGGGAGGCCGGCTCGCACGGCAAGGACGTGCGCGGCATCCTGCGGGTCCACCAGTTCGACAAGGTGGAGATGTTCTCGTTCTGCCGTCCCGAGGACGCCGCCGAGGAGCACCTGCGTCTGCTCGCCATGGAGGAGGAGATGCTGGCCAAGGTCGAGATCCCGTACCGGGTGATCGACGTGGCCGCCGGTGACCTCGGTTCGAGCGCGGTCCGCAAGTTCGACTGCGAGGCGTGGGTGCCGTCGCAGGGCCGCTACCGCGAGGTCACCTCGACGTCGAACTGCACCACCTTCCAGGCCCGGCGGCTCAACATCCGCTACCGGGACGCCGACGGCAAGCCGCAGACCGCCGCGACCCTCAACGGCACGCTCGCGACCACCCGATGGCTGATCCCGATCCTGGAGAACCACCAGCAGCCGGACGGTTCGGTGCGGGTGCCCAAGGCACTCCAGCCGTTCCTCGGCGGGCGCGACGTCCTCGAACCGGCTTAATCAACAGGCAACCGGTCGGCTACCAGATGTCATAGATGCTGGTAGCCGATCGGGTGTACCGTTCTCCTTCCGCCCTCCGCGGGGGTCAGCCGACCCACGGAGGTTTCGATGAAGCCCGGGCTCCCCAAGCTGATCGCCACAGATCTGGACGGCACACTCGTTCGCAGTGACGACACGGTCTCGGCGTACACCCATGAGGTTCTCGACCGAGTCCGCGCCGCCGGTATCCGGATCGTCGCCGCCACCGGCCGCGGCCCCCGCCTCACCTCGCTCACCCGCAACGACATCCGCGTCGCCGACTTCCTGGTGCTGGCGCAGGGCGGCTGGGTGCTCGATCTGGCCGACTCGACCTACCTGCGGCAGGCCCGCCTGCCCGGCCGTGCGCTCGGTGAGGCGCTCGGCGCCCTCGAGTCGGTGGCCGGTCCACTCTCGGTCATGTTCGAGGCGCTGGAGCATGACGACGCCCCGCTCTGGGGTGACTACGACCCGACCTGGCGCTATCCGGTCACCGTCGAGTCCAGGACCCGCGCCGAGTGCCTGACCGGCGAGGTGATCAAGGCGTTCGCCAGGTCGTTCCAGCTCGACGTCGACGAGTTGCTCGCCCTCGCCCACCGGGTGGTGCCGTCCGACCTGGCCACGGTCACCCAGGCCGGCCTCGACTATGTGGAGATCTGCCCGGCCGACGTCGACAAGGGCACCGGCCTGTCGGTGGTCGCCGAGTCCGTCGGTGTCGACCCGTCGGACGTGCTGGTCTTCGGTGACATGCCCAACGACCTGCCGATGTTCGCGTGGGCCGGGTGGGGCCGGGTGGCCGTCGCCAACGCCCATCCGACCCTGCTCGCGGCGGCCGATGATGTGACGCTCGCCAACGACCAGGACGGGGTGGCCGTCTACCTGGACCGGCTATTGTCGAGGTGATGGGATCTTTCCGGTTGGTCGCGTCCGACATCGATGGCACGCTGATCACCAGCGAGCGCACCCTCAGCCCGCGGACCCTCGACGTTCTGGGCCGGCTTCCGGTCCCGCTGGTCCTGGTGACCGGGCGGCCGCTGCGGTGGCTCGCTCAGCTCTACGACCAGTTGCCGGGGCCGCTGCCCGCGGTCTGCGCCAACGGTGCGGTGATCTACGACCCACAGACCGACGAGGTGCTGCGGGCGTCCCCACTGCCCGTCGAGTTGCTGCTCGAGGTCACCAAGACACTGCGTGACACGGTGCCGGACATCTCGCTGGCCGTCGAGGTCGAGGACGGGCGCGCCTTCCTCCACGAGGACACCTGGACGATCCGCTGGGAGCACGACCACTCGGTGCGGGTGATCGCGTCTCCCGAGGAGCTGACCTCGGTCCCCGCGGTCAAACTGCTGGCGCGCTCCTCGACCGCCGATCCCGACGACTTCCTGGCCTTGATCAGCCGCACTCTCGGTGACCGGGCCGAGGCCACCCGCTCGTCGTCGTCCGCGCTGGTGGAGATCTCCGCGGCCGGGGTGACCAAGGCGGCCGGCCTGGCGTGGTTCTGCGAACGTACCGGCATCACCGCCGACCAGGTCGTCGCCTTCGGCGACATGCCCAACGACATTCCGCTGCTGAGCTGGGCCGGTCGCGGGGTCGCGGTCGGCAACGCCCACCCGGCGCTGCGCGCGGTGGCCGACGACGTCACCGGCACCAACGATGCCGACGGCGTCGCCGATTACCTGTCGTCCGTCTTCAACCTCTGATTCGGTACGGCCGGCCCGCCCTCACCGAATCCACCGCGTGGTCGCTGCGGGACAGGGTGGATTTCGGCGGAGCGGTGGCCGTACCGAATCAGAGGTATTGACCTGTGTTTCCGAGAATGTCGGACGGGGCCTGCTTGCCGGGGATGACGCCGCCGACCGGCAGAGCCGGGCGGCCCGGGACGCCGCCGCGCATCTGCTCGAGCTGAAGGCGCGCGGCCATCTGCTGGGCGACGAGGGCCGCCTGGATGCCGTGGAAGAGGCCCTCCAGCCAGCCGACCAGCTGGGCCTGCGCGATACGCAACTCGGACTCGCTCGGCGGGGTCTCGCCCTCGAACGGCAGCGAGAGGCGCTCCAGCTCCTCGCGGAGCTCAGGGGCGAGACCGTCCTCGAGCTCGGCGATCGAACGCTGGTGGATCTCCCGCAGGCGGCCTCGGCTGGCCTCGTCGAGCGGAGCGGCCCGCACCTCCTCGAGTAGCTGCTTGATCATGCTGCCGATGCGCATGACCTTCGCCGGCTGCTCGATGAGGTTGCCCGGCTCCTCCGGGGTGAGCGAGCCGTCCGCTTCGACCGTGCCCATGGGGCGGCCATCGGGGCCCACGACGATGACGGAGCCGTCTTCCTTGTGCTCAGTGGTGCGGGTGTCGTCGGTCATGCGATCCATCTTTGCGCACGGCTTCGAGCGATGCTCGTGTGGTTGGTGGTTCAGGGCCGCAGTTCCGCGACGGCGCATTTCACGCTGCCACCGCCACGCTTGAGTTCCGAGAGATCCACGTGAACCGGCAGGTATCCGGCGTCGCGCACCTTGTGTCCCATCGCCACCGCTTCGGTGTTGAGGATCACATGGCGGCCGTCGCTGACCAGGTTCAGGCCGAAGGCTTCGGCGTCCTCCCGGTCGGCGAGCACCGCGTCCGGGAAGAGTTGGGCCAGGACCCGCTGCGAGGCCGGCGAGAAGGCCTCCGGGTAGTACGTGACGTGCCTGTCGTCCAGGGCGGCGAGCGCCGTGTCCAGGTGGTAGAAGGCCGGGTCGACCAGGCGCAGCGAGATCACCGGGCGGCCGAGCGCCTCCTGTGCCTCGGCGTGGGCGGCCGGGTCGGTGCGGAAGCCGTAGCCGGCCAGCACGATGCCACCGTAGGCACCGGGCAGGTAGGCGAAGTCGCCCTCACCCTCGTTGACCTGCTCTGGAGCGACGAACCGCCAGCTCTCGGCGGCCAGGTAGAACGCCTGATGGGCGACGGCCTCGGCGGAGCGCTGGGGATACTTGAAACGGGCGCCGTAGACGGTGCCGTCGACCGAGAAGGCGCCGTTCGCGGAGTAGACCATGTCCGGCAGACCGGGCTCCGGGTCCAGCACGTGCACGACGTGACCGAGGCCGGTGAGCGTGGTGCGGAGCTGCTCCCACTGCTTCAGCGCCAGGCCGGCGTCGACCGCGACAGTGGTGTCCATCCAGGGGTTGATGGCGTACTCGACCGTGAAATGCTCAGGGGGACACATCAGATATGTCCTGTTTCGCGGCAAGCGCTCCGTGTAGCTCATGAGGTTAAAGAGTAGGTAGGCTGCGTTGCAGCAAACAGCTCTAAATCTTGCTCCTCGGAGGCGAATCGTTGCAGATGGACGTCGTCGACCAACGAATCGTTGCGTTGCTCGTCGCTGATGCCCGCGCTTCGTATGCCGAGATCGGTGCGAAGGTCTCGCTGTCCGCACCCGCGGTGAAGAGGCGCGTCGATCGATTGCGGTCCAGCGGGGTGATCAAGGGATTCACGGCCGTCATCGAGCCGTCCGCCGTGGGCTGGACGACCGAGGCGTTCGTCGAACTCTTCTGCACCGGGCGGACCACGCCGGCACAGATCACGGTGGCCACCCGGCGGCACCCCGAGGTGGTCGGCGCCTACACCGTCTCCGGGCAGGCCGATGCCCTCGTGCACCTGCGGGCAGCCGACATCGGGCACCTCGAACAGGCGCTGGAGCGGCTGCGGGCGGAGCCGTTCGTGACGTCCACCCGCAGCATGGTCGTGCTGTCGCGGCTGGTCGAGGTGCCGACCGCGATCCCGGCGGTAAATACCTAGAGATACATCCCCGGGCGGTGGCCCTCGTCGTCCTCGGCCTTCGGTGCGGCCGGCTTGTCACCCTCGCCGAAGAACCGCTTGCCACCGAACTCGCCGTGCAACCTGTCGTCGAGCTCGTCGGCGAGACCGGTCATCACCTGCACCGCGAGCATCAGGTGGGTCGGCTGGAAGTTACGGCCGAACACCGGGATCGACGCCCACACGGTGTCCTGCGCGCAGTAGAGCCGGCCGATCGGCATGCGGTTGGTCAGCTCGGACAGCTTCACGTAGAGCTGCTCGGTCGGCTCCACCTCGGTGAGGATCGGGGAGAAGACGTCGACCAACGGCGGGTTGTCACGCACCCGGACGAAGACCATCGCCGAGCCGGCCCGGATGCCGATGTCACCGTCGGCATCCACCTGGAGCTGGTCGATCGTGGTCTTGGACATGGTGGCGACGACCGTGCGGACCCGCTCGTCCAGCGGCACCACATCCTCGGTGACGCCGGCCAGCGCCCTCTCCAGGGCGTCCTCGTCGTCGAGCGCGTCGAGGGCGATCTCGATGCTCGGCTCGTGCCGGGCGGTACCCAGAGGGCTCGCGTCGATCGGCTCGTCCTCCTCGTCGTGCACGAGGTAGACGAGGAACGCCGGATGCGGAGCACCGTAGACGTCACGCAGCGTCCGGGTGACGGCGGTGGCCAGCGGGCCGACCTTGTCGTGCGAGGTACGCATGCCGAACGAGTCACCGGACCCGGCCAGCACACCCGGCGGCGACCAGCCGAGCGCGACCAGATCGGCGACGGCGGCCCGATCCATCCGGTACTCCTGGGGGAGCGCCGCGTTACCGACCGCGAGCGCCTCGACGACGCCGTCGGCCAGCACCCGGATGCTCACCGAGTAGACCGCCGTGCCGGTGCCGGACGCGGTGGGATCGAGGGTGAGATCGACATACGACCCCGGGGCGAGCGTCGGCACCAGCCCGGCCAGGGCACTCGCGAACTCGCGCCACGCCTGGGTGACCTTGGCCCGTAGATCGGCCGTGGTCGGCTCGTCGAGCAGCACGCCCTCGTGTGTGTCGCCCGCGGCGCCTTCTGCCGTCATGATCGCACCTCCGTTCCCGTCACCCTATCGAGCGACGACGGGCCGTGGACGCCCGTCCCATCCCTATCCCGAATGTCCAGGGTGGAACCGCTTCGACGTCAGCTTTCGGGCGCGGCTCGACGCAGTGCCAAGGCGCTGATCTTGGCGGCCGCTTCGGCCGGATCGGCCCCGGCCCCGACAGCGAGTCCGAGGAGGTACGCCGAAACCGGCGCCCCCGGCCGCAGGACGTTGTGCGCCACATCCCGGGCCACGTCGAGCACCTCTTTCACCGGCACCACCGCGCCACCCAGCCCGAGCTCGGCACTGACCTCGGCGACCCAGTCGTCCATCTCGCTCATCGGGCCCACTCCTCCGCGGTCCGCAGATCGTCATCGGTGTCGCAGTCGAACCAGGGCGGCGGCCCCGGCCGACGCCAGGACACCTCGGCCACCCGGGCGTGCTCGAGCAACGCCCGCACCGGCGCGCCGTGCAGCCCGCCACGGGACTCGGCGACCCGGTCGAGTGCGGCCCGTAGCCCGGCGGTCCGCCACACCCCGCAGAGCGTCTGAAGGTGCCCGTCGGTGTCGCGATAGACCGCGCCCTCCATCGGTGCCGACTCCAGGGTGAGCCGCAGCACGTCGACCGCCTCACCGGTCAACAGCGGCAGGTCGGCGGCGAGCAGGGCGGTGAAGGTGACGTGCGCGGGCACCAGCGCCAGCCCCGCCGAGGCAGCCGCGACAGGGCCGCCACCAGCGGGTTCCTCACGCGTGACGTGCACCGGAACCGGGAAGTCGGCGGGTATTCGCCCGACCACCACACGGGGGTCGGCGTCGTGCACCGCCGCCAGCACCCGGGTGAGCATCGACTGACCGGCAACGGTAAGGGTCGGCTTGTCGGCACCACCCATTCGCCGTGCCGCACCACCGGCCAAGACCACCGCCGCGAATCCCCCCACGTGAGTACCGTATCCCGAGCGGGTGGCGGGTGTGACCACGCGCTCGGTTCGACGCCTTCGGGGGACCCCGTAAGCTCCCGCTATGAGCAGGTCCGCGGGTCGTCGCACGGTCGTCACCGTCGATGTCACAGCGCCTTCCGGCAGGCGTAGCCGCCAGGATCACCTGGCCGCCGAGGAGCCGCTGGAGATTCGGGTGCGCAAGCGGCCGCTGGCAGTGACCATGCGCACACCCGGCCACGACATCGATCTGGCGATGGGGTTTCTGCTGAGCGAGGGCATCATCGGCGAGGCCTCGGACGTGACGACCGCACAGCTCTGCGCCGGTACTGATACGCCTAACACGTACAACGTGGTGGATGTGGTCCTCGACCCGTCGGTGCCGCCGCCGGTGACCGATCCGACCCGCAACTTCTACACCACCAGCTCGTGCGGCGTGTGCGGGAAGGCGAGCATCGACGCGGTGCGGACCAAGTCGCGGTTCGACGTGGCCGCGGATCCGATGGAGATCGCGGCGCTGACGCTGGCCGGGCTGCCGCCCAAGCTGCGGGCGGCCCAGCGCACCTTCGACCGGACCGGGGGCCTGCACGCGGCGGGCCTGTTCACCGCGGCCGGCGATCTCCTGGTCCTGCGCGAGGACGTGGGCCGACACAACGCGGTCGACAAGGTGCTCGGCTGGGCATTGCGGGAGGGCCGACTGCCGCTGGCCGGGCACGTGCTGCTGGTTTCCGGCCGGGCCAGTTTCGAGCTCACCCAGAAGGCCTGGATGGCCGGGTTGCCACTGCTGGCCGCGGTCTCCGCGCCGAGCACCCTGGCCGTCGAGCTGGCCGAGGAATCCGGCATGACACTTGTCGGATTCCTTCGCGAACCGCGCATGAACATCTATGCCGGGGCTCATCGCGTCACCGTCTGACCAGTTGTCGTTAACCCGCATCGCGAACGCTTCGACGCATGCCGATATCTCGCCGCACCCTGCTGACCACGGCGGCCGGTGCCGCCACCGTCATCCCGCTGGCCGGCGCCATCACGCCGTACCGGGGTCCGCTCCGGACCGACCCGTTCACCCTCGGCGTCGCGTCGGGTGACCCGTCGCCTGACGGTTTCGTGCTGTGGACCCGTCTCGCTCCGACCCCGTCGGCCGCGGACGGTCTCGGCGGCATGCCGTACCGGACCGTGCCGGTGGCCTGGGAACTCGCCGCCGACGGACGATTCCGCAAGATCGTCCGCCGGGGTGTCGCCCATGCCCGGCCGGACCGTGCGCACAGCGTGCACGTCGAGTTGGACGGACTCGCGCCGGGCCGCGAGTTCTTCTACCGCTTTCGGGCCGAGCGCTTCGTCTCGCCGGTGGGCCGGACCCGCACCGCACCGGCACGTTGGACCCGCGAGGCGTCGCTGGCGATGGCGTTCGTGTCGTGCTCGCAGTTCGAGCACGGCTACTTCACCGCGTACCGCAGGCTGGCCGAGGACGCGCCGGACCTGATCCTGCACCTCGGCGACTACCAGTACGAATACGCCCCGGACACGTACAACATCCCCGGCGGGAACCCGCGCGATCACGAGGGTCCGGAGACGGTGACGCTGGCCGACTACCGGCAGCGGCACGCCCAGTACAAGACCGACCTCGACCTCCAGGCGGCGCACGCGGCCGCGCCGTGGGCGGTGGTGTGGGACGACCACGAGACCGAGAACAACTGGGCCGACGAGGTGCCCGAGCAGCCCGACCCGAACTTCCTCGCTCGCCGTGCCGCCGCGTTCCAGGCGTACTACGAGAACATGCCGCTGCGCCGGACCTCGGTCCCGAAGGGCATCGACATGCAACTCTACCGCCGGTTGCACTGGGGCCGGCTGGCCACCTTCCACATGCTCGACACCCGGCAGTACCGCGACGACCAGGGGTGTGGCGACGGCTACAAGGACTGTCCCGCCGCGTCCGACCCGGCCCGCTCGATCACCGGCGCCGAGCAGGAGAAGTGGCTGCTCGACGGTTTCCACCGGTCCACCGCGCGCTGGGACATCCTCGGGCAGCAGGTCTTCTTCGGGCAGCGGGACAACAACTCCGGCCCGCAGAAGGTGCTCAGCATGGACTCGTGGGACGGGTACCAGGGCTCGCGGGACCGGATCACCCGCGGCTGGGTGGACGCCGGCGTCCGTAACCCGGTGGTGCTGACCGGCGACGTGCATGCGCACTGGGCCGACGAGCTCAAGCTGGACTGGAACGACCCGACCTCGCGGACCGTCGGCACCGAACTGGTCTGCTCGTCGATCACCTCCGGCGGTAACGGGGCCGATGTGCCCAGTGGCAATCACAGCTGGGCGGCCTGGAACCCGCACCTGCGCTTCTACAACAACCAGCGCGGTTACGTCCGGACCCGGATCACGCCGGAGTCGCTGACCGCCGACTTCGTGGTGCTGCCCTACGTGACGACACCTGGCGCGCCGGCGCACACCCGGGCCACCTTCGTGATCGAGGACCGGGTGCCCGCCCTGCACAAGATCGCCGACAACCCGACGCCCGGCGCCGCACTGCGCAGCGCGGACCTCGGCGAGGAGACGGTCCGGCAGGAGACCGAACGCCCCTGACCGGCCGGTCATCGCCGCCATCGCCGCACGATTTCCGGAGGGATGGCGAACCCGAGCAGTTGATGCAGCATGCCGGCGAACTCGTGGCCGGGCTCCGCGTCCAGTGCCCGGTCCACGGCGACCCGGGCCAGCGCGCCCCGGCCCAGCTGCCAGGCGGTGAGGCCGAGCAGGCAGGCGGGCGCCGGGACGTGGACCGGCTCGACCCGGCGCAGCACGTCGGTCCAGAGACCGGCCCGCCACTCGTGCGGGCCGGTCCGGTCGGCGGCGTAGTCCTCGACCGAGAGGTCGGACAGCAGCACCCCGAGCCAGGCCGTCTCGGCGTCGGTGAGGACCCCACCGGAGCGGTACCGCTTCTCCGCCTCACGGACGGCGAGACGGCCGGCCTGCCGGATCCGTTTCTCGACCCCGGGGCCCTCCAGCAGGCCGTCGAATCGGCTGCGGGCCCGCTCGGTGGCGACACCCATGGCCGCCCGCTCCGGCCCCTCCACCGGCGCCAGCTGGGCGACCAGGTCGCGGCGGCTGGGCAGGGCCACCTGGCCGCGATAGGTCGCCTCAGCCGCGATCGCACTGTCCGGCGGCAGGCAGGGGGTGCCCTCGGCCGGGCAGCAGCCCTGGTCGTCGCACGCATAGGACCACCAGCGACCGTCGTGCACGCGCAGGACGTCGTCGATCCGGACTCCGACCACCTGCAGCGCCTCGGCGACCCGCAGAACCACCGAGGTCACCCGCTCCGGCGGGCCGTAGCCGATGATCACCACGTGGTCGGGCGTCTGCCGCAGGGCCGCGGCGGCCGCGTCCGCAGCCCCACTCTGCAGCTCCGCGTCGTCGACGTCGGGCGGCGGCAGATCGAAGCACGCGCCGAAGTCGAGCCGGCCGTGACGCATGCCGACCAGCGCGACGGCATCGTGCGGGTGGTAGCCCATCAGGAACGGCAGGACCGCGACGAGCTCGCCGGAATCGCGGACGACGATGGTGGTGTCGGCTTTCATGCCGGCCAGCGTGGCCGCTCGGCGGCCCGGGCCGCCTGCCTCGCGTCTCAGCTGTGGACGACACGCCGGTTCGTCCACAGTCTGCGAACAGAAAACCCCAGGTGACCGGCTTCTACGACCGGAAGGGCAACTCGTGCAGCTCCAGGCCGTGGTGCCAGGGGTGGGTGTGCCGTTCCAGGTCCATCGTCAATTCGATCGACGAGACCACGTCGTATCCGGCCGCGTGCAGACTGCGGATCGCCTCGATGTTGCGCGATTCGGGGGAGATGGTCAGCGCGGTCATGTTGCGGCGCTTGGCCTCCGCGGCGACGTGTTGCAGCAGCTTGCGGCCGACACCCTTGTGCCGATGGGTGATCGTCACGACGACCGGGTCGACCTCGCCGGCCCGGCCTCGCATGATCAGGCCGACCATCCCGATCACTCCGTCGTCGGCGTGATCGGAGACCCACAGTCCGGAGAGGTCCAGCCGGGTCAGATACTCCTCGAACCCGGCACCGCCGTCATCCCTGTGCTCGCCGTACATCTCGTTGTGCTGGCGGGACAACTCGGCCCACAGACGCCGGCACGCGGAGTGATCACTCGGCCGGTACGAGCGCACTACGACAGGGGTCATGTCGCCATCTTGCCTCGGAATGGAGACGTACGTCACGGGAAGCGCAAGATAACCAGGTGGACATGGCGTACCTGCGCACGCACCCCCAGCATCTCCCGACATTTCTGACACATCAACGCATTCGTGAGACACCAGTGCACTCGGGCGTCTGCTCGGCGAGCCGGCTGACTCTCGACGACGGCGCGTCGATCTTCGCGAAGACGTGGCCGTCCGGACCCGCCCCGGACGGCATGTTCGCGGCTGAGGCGGCCGGTCTCGCATGGCTGCGCGCGGCCGGGACGGTGCCGGTTCCGGAGGTGCTGGTCGCGCTGCCCGAGATCCTCGCGATGGAATGGGTTGAACCCGGCGAATCCACCCTCGAGGCTGCTGAACGATTCGGTCGCGACCTGGCCCGGCTGCATCGGTCCGGTGCCGATTTCTTCGGGGCTGAGCTGCCCGGATACATCGGGCCGCTGCCGCTGGACAACACCCGCGGCGAATCCTGGGCGTCCTGGTTCGCGGAGCGGCGGCTCGACCCGTACCTCAAGATCTCTTTTGATCGCGGAGCGCTCGACGCGTCCGACCTCGCCTCGGTCGAGAAGATCATCAAAACCCTGCATCGGTACGGCGGAAGCGAACCGCCCGCACGAATCCACGGCGACCTGTGGCCGGGAAATCTGCTGTGGGCGGCCGACGGCCGGGCCTGGCTCGTCGACCCGGCAGCGCACGGCGGCCACCGCGAAACCGACCTGGCGACACTCGCGATGTTCGGCGGTGCTCCCCACCTGGACCGCATCCTCGCCGCATACCAGGAGGAATCACCGTTGGCCGACGGCTGGCAGGATCGTGTCCCGCTGCACCAACTGCATTTGTGGCTGGTGCACACCGCCGCTTTCGGCAGCGCATATCGGTCCGGGGTACGCGACGCGGCCGACGCGTTGTCCACAGGACGATATGCCTAGAGGCAGTAGGCATCAGAAACGGCTAGATTCGATTCGTGCGCATCTCCCGGGGATCAGCCGAGCCGCTGTGGCGGCGCGTGTGACCGTGCTCGCCGACCGGTTCGGTCGCATCGCCACCGATCTCCGTGTCTCACTCACGGATCGATGCAATCTGCGCTGTACGTACTGCATGCCCGCCGAGGGCCTGGCGTGGATGCCGCAGCCGCAGCAACTCACCGACGACGAGGTGAAACGACTCGTCCGCATCGCGGTCGAGCAACTGGGGGTCACCGAGGTCCGGTTCACCGGTGGTGAGCCGCTGATCCGGCGCGGGCTGGTGAGCATCGTCGAGGACGCGGCACGGCTCGACCCACGGCCCAAGCTGTCGGTCACCACGAACGGGATCGGGTTGGACCGGATCGCCGGTCCGCTGCGTGACGCCGGGCTACACCGGGTGAATGTCTCACTCGACACACTCGATCCGGTCCGATTCCACACGCTCACCCTGCGCGATCGGCACTCCGACGTGCTGGCCGGGCTACGTGCCGCGGCCGCCGCCGGTCTCACGCCCGTGAAAATCAATACGGTGCTGATGCGCGGGGTCAACGACGACGAGGCACCTGCCCTGCTGCAGTTTGCTCTCGACCACGGTTATCAGCTCCGGTTCATCGAGCAGATGCCACTGGACGCTCAGCACCAGTGGGACCGGCGGGAGATGGTCACGGCCGAGGAGATCCTGGCCGCGCTGGAGCCGTTCGATCTACAGCCAGACGATGTTTCACGTGGAACGGCGCCGGCCGAGACCTGGTTGGTGCCGGGCCATGTCGACGCGGCCGGCGAGCCGGCCCGGGTGGGTGTCATCGCCAGTGTGACCCGGCCGTTCTGTGGCGACTGTGACCGCACCCGACTCACCGCGGACGGTCAGGTTCGTAACTGTCTCTTCGCCACCGAGGAGAGTGACCTGCGCAAACTGCTTCGCGGCGGGGCCTCCGACTCGGAGATAGCCGACGCCTGGCGGGCCGCCATGTGGGGCAAACGGGCCGGGCACGGCATCGACGACCCGACGTTTCTGCAGCCTGCCAGACCCATGTCCGCGATCGGAGGCTGAGTCCGTGCTCACGGTCCGCTACTTCGCCGGGGCTCGTGCCGCTGCCGGCGGCACGTCCAGCGAGTCGGTCGAGGCCGCCACCATCGAGGAGCTGACCCAACTGCTGGCCGACCGCCATGGTGAGCGGCTGGCCCTGGTGATGAAGGCGGCCAGCTTCCTCGTCGACGGACTCGCCTGCCACGACCGCACAGCCGCGCTCCCGGCGGGGACGACTGTCGACGTCCTGCCCCCGTTCGCCGGCGGCTGATCACCGCCACTTTTTGTCGTACCCCTCGGGCAGCATGTCCGGCGAGGCCTGAGGGAGGTTGGGATGCCAATTCACGTCGCGAGTCGCCGGCGTAAACCCGAGTCGGTGCGGGCGGCGTTTCCGGGCGCCACCATCGTCGACGTGACCTCACGTGGGCCCGAGCCATGGGTGCGACTGAGCCCGTTCTATCCGCACGGTGGGATTCCGGTTCCGCTCAGTCCCGGCAACGTCGGCGCCTCGGTGGAGGGCATCTGGCAGGCACTCAAGGTCTTCGAGCACTCCGACGTCGACCCGACCAAACTGTCGGTGACGTCGATGACCGGGCTGAAGCGGACGGTCCGCCGGTTCGGTCCGGTCCGCGGGCACCGGGCCGGGCTCGACGGCGAGACCCTGCTGGATTATTCGACGGCCCGTCGGCAGATCTACCTGCCGGCCTATCGCTGGGTGCTTGAGCATCGGCTCTCCGACCTGGTCGATCGGCTGGGAGCACTGGCCGGTGGCGGGCTGGTCCTTCTCGACTACACCACCAACGGCGACCCGGCGGACACCTCGAGCCCGCTCTCCCACGCCGCGCTCCTCGCCCACCACCTCACCGGCCGTTGGCCGACCGAGACGCCGCCATGAGCCCTGGTCGTCGGGTGAGGTGATGGTCTCCGGTGGGTCAGGGGTCACGGCCCTGCCAGGTGGTCACGCAGACTTCGTTGCCCTCCCGGTCGGCGAGGACCCAGAAGGACGGCGCCCACTCCTCGGAGACCAGATGACCACCTGCGGCGAGTGCGGCGGCGATGCGACCCGGTGCCTCGTCGTGCGGGACGCTGATGTCGAAATGGATGCGGTTGCGCTGCGGGCGCGGCTCGGTCATCCGCTGAAACCAGACCGCCGGGCCCTGGCGCCAGGGGTCGACGAGACGGTCTTCGGGGCCGTGCTTGCCGGTCTCGTCGGTGTATCCGAGCACCGCCTTCCAGAACGGGCGCACCGAAACGATGTCCAACGCGTCGATGGCGATCTCCCACTCCTGCACCGACCTGGCCGCCACCGGGATCGAGGGCACCGGACTTGTCGCCACCGACGTCGAGGGCACCGACCTGTTCGCCAACCGGGTCGAACCCTCCGAACCTGTCGCCACCGACGTCGAGAGCGCCGACCTGTTCGCCAACCGGGTCGAGCCCTCCGTGCGGGAGGTGCCCGGGTGTATGTCTCCAGGGGTGGTTGTCAGGCCGAGGTTGTGGAGGGCTTCAGTGATCCGGCCGGCCAGTTCGGTGTCGCGGGCGGTCACGCCGCCGAAGGCCCGCGGTCGCAGAGTGAGGCTCACCCGGTTCGGACGGAGGTCCAGACGCAGGTGTTCGTCGGCGTCGGCCCCACAGGCCTCGACCGCGCGGGTGCCGGCCGCGGCGGCCTCGGCGAGGGAAGAGACCGGCACGGAGGTGCGCAAGGTGCCCAATACGAAACGCCAGCCCTGGTCGGCGACTGCTTCGGAGGCTTCGCGTCGGGTCAGAAAACGTTCCATCCGGTCAGGCTTCCAGATTCGAGGCAACGGTGCCGACCGGCAACAGGCACACCCATGCTGAGACACCGCTGAGGAACGGGTGCGTCGCCGATGCCGGGAGAGTCAGGCGTTCGGGGACACTTGGTCGGGCAAGTTGGGGGTGCCTCCACGAGAGTGGACGGCTGGGGAGGGTTCGGGTTGTTCGTTTTCTTCGTGGTGATTCTGCTGATCGTCGGCTTGATCCACTTCTACCTGTGGAAACGGCTGGTTCGTGACCCGCTGCGTCCGGGTTGGGGGCGCCGGGCCGGGACGATCGTGGCGGTGGCGCTCGGTGTGCTCACTCCGCTGACGTTCATCGGGGTCCGGGCCGGTTACTTCAAGTGGCTTTCGTGGCCCGGCTATCTGTGGATCGCCGTGATGTTCTACCTGCTCGTGACACTGCTGGTGCTGGAGGTTCCGCGACTGGTGCTGATGCGCCTGTGGGCGGGCTCCGGGCGTACCGCGAAGAAGGCAGGAACCGCGACCAGCGGCGCACCCGCACCGATCCGCGTCCCCGATCGGGAGACCGCGGCCGAGCCGCGGCCGACGGCCCTGACGGGCGGAGGCGCGCCACAACCGGCGGTCGGCGCAGGCGACCCGCAACCAACGGTCGGCGCAGGTGGGCCGGTCGGAACCGCGACGGCGGAGCAGGCGACGACCGCCGAGACGCCGGACGGCGACGAACCTGGAGCTGTGCGGAAGCAGGACTCGGGCGGTGCTGACGCGCCGGAACCGGACGCCGAGGAGAAACGGGGAATCGAGCGGCGGCTGCTGCTGGCCCGAGGCACGGCGATCTTCGCGGGACTGACCGCGGCCGGCATCACCGGCTATGGCGTGAAGACCGCGACCAGCGCCCCGCAGATCGACCGTTTCCAGATGCCGATGGCCAAGCTCCCGAGGGCGATGGACGGCACCCGGGTGGCGGTGGTCTCGGACATTCACATCGGGCCGCTGACCGGGGTGAACCACGCGCAGCGCATCGTTCAGGTGATCAATTCGGTGAACGCGGACCTGGTGTGCGTCGTCGGCGACCTGGTCGACGGCAGTGTGGCCGAATTGGGCCGGTTCGCCGCGCCGCTGGCCGGGATCGAGTCCCGGCACGGGGCGTTCTTCGTGACCGGTAACCACGAGTATTACTCCGGCGCCGAGGAATGGGTCGAAGAGGTGGCCCGGTTGGGGATCAAGCCGCTGCGCAACGAGCGGGTGGCGATCGACGGGCTGGACCTGGCCGGCGTCAACGACCTGAGTGGCGCGGACCAGGGCGACGCCCCGGATTTCGCCCGCGCGCTGGGCGATCGGGACACCGCCCGGCCGGTGGTGCTGATGGCCCACCAGCCGGTGGCCGCCGTGGACGCCGCTCCCTACGGGGTGGATCTCCAAGTCTCCGGTCACACACACGGCGGCCAGATGGCTCCGTTCAACCTGCTCGTGAAACTTCAGCAGCCGGTAGTCTCCGGCTTCGGGGAGGTGGACGGCGTGCCGGTCTACGTGACCAACGGTGCGGGTTTCTGGGGCCCACCGGTGCGTGTGGGCGCACCCCCGCAGGTCACGGTCATCGAATTGCGTGTGGCATAACCCATCAAGATCGGTAAGTGTGTTTGAGCGTGGCGAAGCAAGGCGAGACCGACGGCCATGACAGGATGCGGGGCGTGAAGGTCAGCACGGATACATATGTGGCGGACCTGCACATTCATTCGCGCTTCTCGCGGGCCTGCAGCCGTGATCTGACGCTGCCCAACCTGGCCTGGTGGGCCCGGCGTAAGGGCATCGCCCTGCTGGGCACCGGGGACTTCACTCACCCGGCCTGGTTCGAGCACCTCAAGGAGAGCCTGGAGCCGGCCGAGCCCGGTCTGTTCCGGCTCACCGACGAGAAACCGGTCACCAAGCGCCTTCCGGGTTCGCTGCGCGGCACCACACCGGCCCGGTTCATGTTGAGCGTGGAGATCTCGACGATCTACAAGCGCGACGACAAGACCCGCAAGGTGCATCACCTGCTCTACGCGCCCGATTTCGAGTCGGTCGAGAAGATCAACACTGCGCTGGGCAGGATCGGCAACCTGACCGCGGACGGCCGGCCCATCCTGGGTCTGGACTCGCGCAATCTCCTGGAGATCACCCTGGAGGCGGGCGGCTATCTGATCCCGGCGCACATCTGGACCCCGTGGTTCTCGGCGTTGGGTTCGAAGTCGGGGTTCGACGCGATCGCCGACTGCTATGCCGATCTGGCCGAGCACGTGACCGCGGTGGAGACCGGCCTCTCGTCGGACCCGGAGATGAACTGGCGGGTCTCCAGCCTCGACCGGTACCGCCTGGTCTCCAACTCGGACGCGCATTCGCCGGCCGCCCTGGCCCGTGAGGCCACCCTGTTCACCGGCACACCCGACTACTTCGCGGTGAAAGACGGCATCGGCCTGGCCGGGACGCTGGAGTTCTTCCCGGAGGAGGGCAAGTATCACGCCGACGGCCACCGGGCCTGCGGGGTGAACTGGGAGCCGGCGAAGACCCGTGCGTCGAACGGCCGTTGCCCGGAGTGCGGCCGCCCGCTGACGGTCGGTGTGTTGAGCCGGGTCGAGGATCTGGCCGACCGTCCGCTCGGTTTCCACAAGGACGACCACGTCGAGCACCTGATCCAGCTGCACGAGATCATCGGTGAGATCCACGGCGTCGGCCCTAAGTCGAAGACCGTCGAGTCCCAGCTCAACCATCTGGTCGCGACGCTCGGCGCGGAGCTGGACATTCTCCGCAAGGTGCCGGTCGACGAGATCGGCAAGGCCGGCGGCGACGAGCTGCGTGAGGCGATCACCCGGCTCCGGCGCGGCGACGTGCGGCGGGTGCCCGGTTATGACGGCGAGTACGGCGTGATCACCCTGTTCGACCCGGGTGAACTGCGCAACCGCAGCAGCGCTCCGCAGACGGAGACGCTCTTCGACTTCCCCGCCTCACCCGCGCAGCCGAAGCCGAAAGCCGAGTCGGCGCCGGTGAAACCGAAGGCCAAGCCGGTGAAGGACAAACCGGCCCCGCCGCCGCTGGCTCCGCCGCCGAGTCCGCACGAGCCGTTCGAGCCGATGCTCGCCGGCATGGAGGAGGTCGGCACCGGCTTGCTGGACCGCCTGGACGCGATGCAGCGGGTGGCCGCGTCGGCGCCCGGCGGGCCGCTGCTGATCGTCGCGGGCCCGGGCACCGGCAAGACGCGGACGCTGACGCACCGGATCGCGTACCTCTGCGCCGAACTGGGCGTCTTCCCGGAGCGCTGCCTGGCGATCACGTTCACCCGGCGGGCCGCCGCCGAGCTGAAGGAGCGTCTGGAGGCGCTGCTCGGGGACGTGGCCGAGGACATCACCGTGGGCACGTTCCATTCGCTGGGCCTGACCGTGCTGAAGGAGAACGCGAAGGCGGCCGGGCTCGGTTCGGGCTGGCGGATCGCCGACGAGCACGAACAGGCCCAGGCCCGGGAGCAGGCCGGTGACGACGACGCGGCGTACCGGAAGCTGCTGCGCCAGCAGGATCTGGTCGACCTGGACGATCTGATCGGCGTGCCGGTGGCGCTACTTCGCGAGGATCCGGCGCTGGTCGAGAAGTACCGCAGGCGCTGGCAGTGGATCTTCGTGGATGAGTATCAGGACGTCGACGAGTTGCAGTATGAGCTGTTGCGCCTGCTCAGCCCGCCGGACGGCAACCTGTGCGCGATCGGCGACCCGGATCAGGCGATCTACTCGTTCCGTGGTGCCGACGTGCGGTACTTCCTCCGTTTCAACGCCGACTTCGTGGACGCCCGCCTGGTCCGGCTGACCCGTAACTACCGGTCGTCGGCACCGATCCTGGCCGCCGCGGTGCAGGCCATCGCGCCGTCGACACTGGTCAGCGGCCGCCGGCTGGATCCGGCCCGGCTCGATCCGGAGGCATCGCTGGTCGGGCGCTATGCGGCCCGCAGTGTCGCCGACGAGGCTGACTTCGTAGTTCGGACGATCGACGAGTTGGTCGGTGGGCTGTCGCACCGTTCGCTCGACTCGGGCCGGGTCGATTCCCGGGCCGCCACCGTCGGCAACCTGTCGTTCTCGGACATCGCGGTGCTCTACCGTACCGACGCCCAGTCCGGGCCGATCGTGGACGCGCTGTCCCGTGCCGGTGTCCCGGTGCAGAAGCGCTCACACAACCGGCTGCGGGACCGTCCGGGTGTCGCGGAGATCGCCCGAGAGCTGCGGCATGCCGGTGGTACGGGTGGGCCGCTGCCGGCCCGGGTGAAGGCGGCCGGTCAGGCGCTGTCCCAGCGGTACGCGGCGCCGACCCTGGACGGTGATCAGCTCGCCCCCGAGGACGTCCGGCTCGCCGCCGAACTGCTGCTGCCGCTGGCCAACCGGGTCGACGACGACCTTCCGCTCTTCCTTCAGCAACTGGCGACCGGCGCCGAGGTGGACGCTCTGGATCCACGGGCCGAGGCGGTCAACCTGCTGACCCTGCACGCCGCGAAGGGCCTGGAGTTCCCGGTGGTGTTCCTGGTCGGCTGTGAGGACGGACTGCTGCCGCTGCGCTGGCCCGGCTCGACGCCGTCAGAGGATGAGGTCGCCGAGGAGAGGCGGCTGTTCTTCGTCGGCCTGACCCGCGCCCAGGACCGGCTCTACGTCAGCAACTCGGCGAAGCGGTTCCGGCACGGCAGCGAGCGGGAGCAGTCTCCGACCCCGTTCCTCGATGTGATCGATTCCGGACTTTTCGAGAAGCTGGGCGAGGCCGCCCCGGCCCGCCCGAAGGATCGACAGCTGAGGCTGCTGTGAAGAGCCGGCCGGGGCCGGCGGCTCAGACTGTGGTGGCGGCCAGCAGGAATCCGGCGAGGAGCGCGGGCCCGAACGGGATCGGCCGACCTTTCCGGGTCACCAGCAACCAGGCGGCGACCACACCGTTGAGCAGGTGGGCGGTGCCGAGGCAGACGGCCACCGCCGGCCACCCCGCGAACCCGAGCAGGAACGCCAGTGCCGCGCCCAGTTTCACGTCGCCGAGGCCGAGTCCGTGCCCGGGTAGCAGGGCGATCGCCAGATAGGCGGCGCCCACCAGCAGGCCCGCGGCCAGCGCCGGGACGATCCGGTCCGGCGCGAGCAGGGCGAGCGGGATCCCGCCGACCAGCACGAACACGCCCACCAACCGGTCCGGCAGTCGCAGACAACCCAGGTCGATCATCGCCAGCAACAGGCCGGGGATCGCCGCGAGCAGGTGGACCGGCAGTTGCGGGACCGGCCCGAGCGCGGCCGCCAGCGCTCCGGCGATCACCGCGAACGTCACCGTCGGCCAGTGCCCGCCGACACCACAGGCCGGGCCCGTGTGGAGCCAGCCGGCCGCTCCCGATGGGTACGCCCGCCCGCACCGCCCGCACGCGGAGCGGGCCGGTGATCCGAAGGGAACGGTCAGCCGGTGCGCGATCCGGGGCAGGAACGCTCCGGCCGTGGCGCCGAAGAGCATCGACAAGATCACCAGTTGTGACGACACGAAGGTGAAAGGTATCCGATTGTCCGGCGCACGCTACGGTGTCAGGCGGCGTAAATCGCTTCTGGAGGGACCCCCGATGTCGCAGAACGGGCCTTACCCTGGTCAGGCATGGCCGAGCGGTAGCCCTGAGCAGCCATATTCGGAGCCCTCGGACCCGTGGGGCGGGCACGCGCAGGATATTCCGCAACAGCCGGCGTTCGCGCCGCCGCCGGAGTGGCAGAAACCCGAGTGGAAGAAGCCGCCCGCCCGGCGAGGGTTCGCGATGGGCGCCACGGTCGCCGCGCTGAGCGTGCTGATCGGTGGTGGGGTGGCGACCGCGGCCTGGTTCACGCTGGGCGGCAAGAAGGAGCCGGTGTCCGGTTCCACCACCGCCGTGACGGCTCCGGCGGTGCCCGGTGCACGGCCGCAGACCAGTGCGGACGCCAGGTTCGCGGCGAAGGGCCAGTGTGTCCGCAACGAGGGCACGAACACCGAACCGAAGCTGCGGATCGTCGTGTGCACGGCCAACACCTACGAGATTTTGAAGCGCATCGACGGCCGGACCACGGGCGAGCGCGATGCGGTACGGAAGTGTGCAACCGTCCCTAAATACACCAAGTGGTACTACTACGACACCGAGTACGACGACGTCGATTTCGTCCTGTGCCTGCGCGAGTATGAACCCGTCTAGCGCTTTCTAGCCGTGATGCTAGACCAACTTAGAGGGTGATATCGAGCGGACTCTAGCGCTGACGCTAGAGAGCCCGATACGGTGCTACGTCATGGATCCGGTGCGGAACCCGTACGCTCCCGGCGCCGGCCAGCGCCCGCCCGAGCTGGCCGGACGTGGCCGTGAGCTGGACGCCTTCGACATCGTGCTGGAGCGGGTGGCCCGCGGCCGTCCGGAGCGCAGCCTGGTCCTGACCGGCCTGCGCGGGGTGGGCAAGACGGTGCTGCTAAACACTCTGCGGTCGGCGGCGATCGGCCGGCTCTGGGGCACCGGCAAGATCGAGGCACGGCCGGACCAGTCGCTGCGCCGCCCGGTCTCCGGCGCCCTGCACATGGCGATCCGTGAGCTGGCCCCGCATCATCGCGACCCGGATCGGGTGGACGAGGTGCTGGGTGTCCTCAAGGCGTTCGCGCTGCGGTCCAACGACGGCAACGCCAAGCTGCGTGATCGCTGGGCGCCGGGCATCGACGTGCCGGCGGCACGGGGTCGGGCCGACTCCGGTGACATCGAGATCGATCTGGTCGAGCTCTTCACCGACGCGGCGTCGTTGGCCACCGACGTGGGCACCGGGATCGCCCTGTTCATCGACGAGATGCAGGACCTGAGCGCGACCGACGTGTCAGCACTCTGCGCCGCCTGCCACGAGTTGTCCCAGCTGGGCGCGCCGCTGATCGTGGTCGGCGCGGGGCTGCCACACCTGCCGGCCGTGTTGTCGGCGGCCAAGTCGTACTCGGAACGGCTCTTCCGCTACGCGCGGATCGACCGATTGGATCGGGACGCCGCCGACCTGGCGCTGGGTGTGCCCGCCGAGCGGGAGGGCGTGGAGTACGACCAGGAGGCGCTCGACCTGCTCTACGAGAAGTCGGGCGGGTATCCGTACTTCGTCCAGGCCTATGGGAAGGCGACCTGGGACCACGCGCCGCAGACGCCGATCACCGCCGACGACGTGCTGATGGCCGCGCCGGAGGCGGAGGGTGAGCTGGCGGTCGGCTTCTTCGGCTCGCGGTTCGAGCGGGCCACCCCGGCCGAGCGGGAGTACATGCGGGCGATGGCCGCGCTCTCCGACGATCCGGGCAACGACATGGACGCCGCGGTGCCGACCTCGGAGATCGCCATCTCCCTCGGCCGTAAACCGGCGAGCCTCTCCCCGGCCCGCGACGCGCTGATCAAAAAAGGACTCATCTACTCGGGTGAACGTGGAACCGTCGCGTTCACCGTCCCGCACTTCGGCCGCTACCTCAGAACGCAGCCGGTATGACGGCCCGGTTGCGGGTATAACCGGGTGATGAGGCCCGTACGCTCCGCAGCCCGCGCGATGCTCGCGTCGATCTTCGTCGTCGACGGCATCCGTACCCTGGCCAGGCCGGATTCCCGCGTCGAGGCGGTGCGCCCGCTCACCGACCGGGTGACGCCGCTGATCGAGCGTGCCGACCCGCGCCTGCCCACCGACCCGCGCACGCTGGTCCGGATCAAGGCCGTCACCGACGTGGTGGCCGGCCTCGCCCTCGCCACCGGGCGCTTCACCCGTCCGGCCGCAGGGGTCCTCGCCGCCGGGCTCGTCCCGCACGCGCTGACCGAGAAGGGCGATCGCGACCACCTGCTGCGCACCCTCGGCCTGCTCGGCGGGTTACTCCTCGCGGCGGTCGACACACAGGGCCGCCCCGGCATTCAATATCGGACATCGCACGCGATCGACAGGAGCCAACGGTCGGTCCGCCGGGCGGTACGAACCGCCCGCCGGGAGGCCCGAATCGTCGCGGCCGCGCGCAGATTGCCCGGCTAACAACCTTATTGCGGCCTTTGCGTTAAAGCGGACGAGGGGCCGCGCGGTCGGTCAGCGCCTTCTAAGCTCGCTTCCGCTCGGCAACGCCCTGCCGCCGTCCCGACCCGCTGCGCGCTACGCGCAGACGGGCTGGGTCAACCGGCAGGTCGTGCCGTGCCCGGGGACGAGACGGGGGTCGCGCCATGCCGGCAATCAGGAACATCGCGCTCAGCGCTGCGCGCATGAGGTTCGCACTGGTCGCCGTCGGCGTGCTGGTCACGGCCGCGATCATCACCCATTCTCTGCAGCGGTACGGCCTGAGCACCCTCGCCGTCGAACGTGAGGCGATCCGGGGCTGGCTGGCCGGGGACGGGCTCTACGCGTACCGCTCCCCGATGAATGAAGCAGGCGCCGCGCTGCCACCCGCACCGGCACTGCTCGTCGCGCCTCTCACCCTGTTGCCGCTGCCCGTGGCCGGCTGGCTGCTCGCCCTCACCGGACTCGCCGCGTTGGCGCTCAGCGCCCTGGTGATCGCCGGTCCGGTGGCCCGCCGCCACGGTCGTCGACGCGGCCCGTTCGTGCTGGCCGCGGTCACCCTGGCGCTACTCGCCGAGCCGGTCCGCGCCGCCATCGGGCTCGGCCGCCCAGAGCTCATGATCTTCGCTCTGCTCGCCGCCGACCTGCTCGGCCTGCGGCGCGCGGCGCGGCTCCGCGACCGTTCCCTGGCCGCCCTGCTGCGGGCCCGCCGGTCGCCCCGGGTCGCCCTGGCCACTCGCCGATCCCCGGCCGACCGTCCGCGTGCGGCCCGGATCGTGCACGCCTTCCGCAACACCCTGCCCTCACGCTATTCGGGCGATTTGTCGGAATCATCGAAGCGCTCCCGCCGGGAGGTCGACACGTCCGGCGGCGGCACCCTGCGCCGAATCTGGGCGAACGGCTCGTGGGCCGGCGCCGGCACCGGCCTGGCCGTCACCTTCAGCGCGACCGCTCTGCTCTTCGTGGTCTATCTGCTGATCACCCGGCAGCGCCGGGCCGCCCTCACCGCCCTGGCCACCGCGGCGGTGGTCACCCTGGGCATGCTGGTGGTGGCGCCGGACGAAACCCTCACCTGGTACGGGACGACGATGTGGGAACTCGCCCGCCCCGCCCCGGTCAGCGACCTCGACAACCAGTCCCTGGCCGGAATGATGGCCCGACTGTACGGCTTTCCGGCCCCGCCGGTGCTGGTGTGGTTCGCCTTCGGCATCCTGCTCGTGGCGGTCGGCCTGATCCGGGCCCGGTCCGCCCACACCGAGGGCGACGAGGTGGCCGCTTTCACACTGGTCGGCCTGACCGCGGCGGTGGCCGGTCCGGTGACCACCGCCGCCGAGAGCCTGTGGATGCTCCCCGCGGTACTGGTCCTGGCCGACGCCGGTCTGCGCCGCCGGTTGAGCGTCCGGCTGCCCCGCTCGACACGCCGCACCGGAACCGTCTACCTGACCGCGGCCGCCGTCGGCTACCTGATCCTGATCGCCACGCCGGCCTGGTCGCTCCGCTGGAACGTGCCCGCGCTGGCCCTGATACTGCTGGTCAACGTGCTGCCGTGGCGCCAGGGAGCACCGACCCTGCCGACCGCCCGCCCGGCACCGCACCGTCGCGCCGCCATCCCGTTGCCGCGCGGCCGCTGAATCACCGCCGGGCGGCCATCCCGTCGCGCGACGAGCCCACTACCGCTCGGCCGCTGAATCACCGCCGGGCGGCGGTCATCCCGTCGCGCGGTCGGCCTCAGGAAGTCGGCGTCCCGGGTGTCTGTGGGAGCACTGTCAGGGGCAGTTGACCCACTCTTCGGTGCCGTCGCGGAAGACCTGGCGCTTCCAGATCGGCAACCGCGCCTTGGCCTCGTCGACCAGGCGGGCGCAGGCCGCGAAGGCCGCCGCCCGGTGCGCCGTACTGACCGAGGCGACGAGGGCCACATCGCCGATCTCCAGCGTGCCGATCCGGTGGGACACGGCCACCGCGTAGACGGCCGGGTCGGCGGCGATCTCCTCGGCCACCTCGCGCAGGATCGCGGCGGCGGTCGGGTGGCCCTCGTATTCGAGCAGGGTCACGCCACGGCCGTGGTCATGGTCACGGACGACACCCTGGAACGACACGACCGCTCCGGCCCTGGGGTCGGCGACGGCCGCCTCGTGCGCGGCCAGGTCCAGCGTCTCGTCCACCACCGCACTCATGGCCACCAGACCGACGGCTTCCGGAGAAGCCGCATCGGAGGCGGAAGGTGCGGGGACGGGCGAAGCCGGCACAGCGGCGGAGGTCGTGGACGGTCCCGACGCGGCGGGCTGGGACAGGTCGGCGGGGCTGGTCACGGGCGCTCCCCGGGCGTCAGAGGAAGTGGCAGGAAGGGGACCGTGTCACCGGCGGCGGCCTGCGAGCCGGGCCGGACGACGACGAACCCGTGCGAGTTGGCGAGACCACGAAGCATGGCCGAACCGACGTGGCCGGCCGGAGTGGCGGTCCGCCCGGTCGGATCGAGAGTGGCCAGCGCCAGGTGGGTGAAGCCGCCCCGGCCGGCCACGTCCGCACCGGCGACGACCGACGGCAGCGGCGGCAACGGTCGGCCCTGCAGACCGGCGAGCAGCGGCGCGACCAGTGTGACCAGGGCGATCACTGCGGACTGCGGGTTACCGGGCAGCCCGGCGAGGAACCTGGGCCGCCCGTCCGGACCGGACACCCGGGCCAGCAGCATCGGGAAGCCGGGTCGCACCGCGACGGTGTTCACCACATACGACGCGCCGAGCTCGGCCAGCGCCGGATGCAGGTGGTCGACCGGCCCGTGCATGGTGCCGCCGGTGGTGCAGACCAGATCGGCGGTGTCGAGAGCGAGCCGGATCGCGTCCAGGTGAGCGGTCAGGGTGTCCTTGACCGGCCCGTGCACCGACTCGACAGTCGCGCCGTAGCGCCGCAGCCAGCCGGGCACCTGCGGGCCCAGAGAGTCGCGGACCCGGCCGGCTCCGGGTGGTCCGGCGGTGAGCAGCTCGTCACCGAAGACCAGCAGTGCCGCGGAGGGCGCCGACCGTACCGAAAGGGTCTCGTAACCGCAGGTGGCCGCGACGCCGACGACTGCCGGATCGACCGCGGTGCCGACCGGGAAGAGCTCCTCGCCGCGATGCGCCTCCTCGCCCGGCAACCGCCAGTCCGGGATGGTCCGCGGCTCGCCGGAGACGCGGCCGTCGGTGCCGGTGACCGAATCCTCGATCCGGATGAGAGCCGTGGCGTTGTCCGGCACCATCGCGCCGGTGGCGATCTCCACGCAGTCGCCGTCCGCGGTAAGCGGCGGCGGGGTGGCACCGGCCAGGACCCGGCCGACCGGGCGCCACGGCCCGGCACCGCGCACCGCCCAACCGTCGATGCTCGACGTCGGGAAGGCGGGCAGGTCGGTGAGGGCGCGCAAGGGTTCGGCGAGGGTCCGGCCGTCGGCCACGGCCAGCGGAATCGCCTCCACACCGCGGGCCGCGTCGAGGCCCGCGCGATACGCGAGCGTGCGCGCCAGTTCCCAGTCCACAGGGGTCGACTCGGTCACCCGCAGAGCCTAACGCTCAGTGGTCGCCGCCACGGATCTGGTCCACCGTGTGGGCGAGCAGTGGGCCGAGCACCGCGAGCCCGTCCTTGGCGCCGCCGGTGGAGCCGGGCAGGTTGACGATCAGCGTGCGGCCGGCCACACCGGCGAGGCCGCGGGACAGTGCGGCCGCCGGGACCCTGTCCCGGCTGTGGGCACGGATCGCCTCAGCGATGCCGGGGATCTCGAAGTCGAGCAGCCCGCGGGTTGCCTCGGGGGTTCGGTCGGTCGGGGTGACCCCGGTTCCACCGCTGGTCAGGACGACATCGATACCGTCGGCGACGGCGGCGCGAAGGGCTTCGGCGACCGGATCCCCATCGGGTACGACCACCGGCGCCTCATCCACCTCGCAGCCGAGTTCACGGAGGCCGGCGACGAGGCGGGGCCCGCTGGTGTCGGCGTAGATCCCGGCGGCCGCCCGGTTCGAGGCGACGACGACTCTGGCTCGGATGGTCACGGCCGCTCCTCCGGGCGTACCCAATCGCCGGTTTTGCCGCCCTCTTTGCGCAGCACCCGGATGTTCTCCAGGCTGGCCGCGGGGTCGACCGCCTTGATCATGTCGATCATCGCGAGGCCGGCCGTGGCGACGGCGGTGAGGGCCTCCATCTCGACGCCGGTCCGATCGGCGGTCTTGGTGACCGCGGTGATCTCGACGGTGTCGGCGGTGAGGTCCAGTTCGATCTTGACGCCGTGCAGTCCGATCGGATGACAGAGCGGAATGAGATCGGGCGTCCGTTTCGCCCCCATGATGCCGGCGAGCCGAGCGACCGCGAGGGCGTCGCCCTTCGGCAGGCCGTCCCGGCGCAGCAGATCGACGACTTCGACGGTGGTGCGCACACGGCCGGCGGCGGTGGCACGACGGTCGCTCACCGCCTTGGCGGACACGTCGACCATGCGTGCGGCACCGGTCTCATCGACGTGAGTGAGGTGGCTTTCCTGGGGCATACCGGGAGCTTAGTTCGCAACGCTGCCGCATTCGCTTCACACTCCGTCCACACTGCTCAGGGATGCTGCGGCAAGCTTGAGAAATAGAATTGTCAGTGGCTGAATGACGCGATTCTCATCGCGATGAGTTTCCATTCAGAAACTGTCCGTAACGGCGCGTCACGCTATTGTCGCATTCTGCGCATAGCGACACGATCCACTGGAATCCGACACCTATCAGGTCCTAAATTCTGTCCTGTCAGGACGAGCTGGGACAAATAGGAGGTATCGCCATGCGCGACAACCGTGAGTGGACCTGAAACCGGTACGTTGTGCCTTGAGCGACGAAATGATCGCACTCGGCGACGACAAGGACGTCATGTCTCGGGAAAGCAGCGACGACAACGCGACCGATCAGCAGCTCCGGCTGCTTGTCGGTCTCGTCGCCGTTCTGGGCCTGTTCGCCGTCGCGGGCTTCGCCGCCTACACGGTCGTTCTGCCCAGCCCTCCGCCGCACCCCCTCGTCCTCGTCGCTCTGTGTGGGTGCCTGTTCATCGCCAACCGGGTCAGAGTCCTGGTCCGGGTTCGGGCCAACAACGAAAGCACCACCTGGGGCGAGATTCCCGTCCTGGTCGGGCTCACTCTCATCCCGGCGCCATGGGTGGTCTTCTGCGCCGTCGCCGCGATGGCTCTGCTGCGTTGCCTGAAACGGGTCAACCTGCAGAAAACCGTTTTCGGGGTGGCCAAGGAGGCTCTGACCACCAGCTCGGCGGCAGCCGTCTTCCTGGCCTTCGGTGTGCGACCGGATCTGACCGACCCACCCTTCCCGGTGCTGCCCATCGTGGTGGCGCTCATCACCTTCTTCCTGGTCGATCACCTGGTCTTCGTGCCGGTGCTGGTCACCGCCACCGGTGACGGTGTCCGCGAGGTCGCGCTGCGCAACTGGACCGGCAACATCATCTGCCTGGTCGGAGAGCTGGTCACCGCCCTGCTGGTGGTCGCGGTCCTGGCCACCGGCACCAGCCCGCTGCTCCTGCTGAGCGTCCCGCTCGTTGTGCTGTGCATGCACCTGTGGCAGTCCCGCAGCGTCCGCACCCGCGAGGAACGCGAGTCGTGGCAACGGCTCGCCAAGGCCACCGACGAGCTGAACGCCGTCGACCTCACCCAGGTCCTGCACTCGGCGGCGACCCGTGCGGCGCAGATCTTCTCGGCCGCCGAGTCCGCGATCGACCTGGCCGACCGGACGGTCCGCGCGACCGCCACCCAGGTCCTCATCGACGGCCCGCGCGCAGACGGTGATGTCACACCACCCGATGAGACCTCGGTCGACCTCGTCGCCCACGACGGCAGTGTCCGGGTCGGGGTGTTGCGCCTGCGGTTCGGCGGGACGGTCCGGCTCACCGAGGTCGAGCAGTACAAGCTGCGAACGTTCGCGTCGGCGGTGTGCACCGCGATCCGGAACGCGCAGGCGTACGCCGAACTCGCCCGAATAGCGGCCGAGAACGCACACGCCGCCACCCACGACCCGCTGACCGGCCTGGCCAACCGCCGCCGGCTGTACGAGCGCGCCGAGCAGGTGTTCCGCTCCACCGCCCAGGGCCTGTTCGCCCTGCTACTGATCGACTTGAACCACTTCAAAGAGGTGAACGACACACTCGGGCACGCCGCCGGTGACCAGGTGCTGCGCGAGGTGGCGACCCGTCTGCGGGACGCGGCCGACCCCGGCGACCTGGTGGCCCGACTGGGCGGTGACGAGTTCGCGGTGCTGCTCACCGGCCTGCCGACGCCCGCGCTGGCCGGGCACCGGGCGACCGGGATGCTCGCCACCCTGGACCCGATCATCGAGGTCGAGGGCATGCGGCTGACCGTCGAGGCGGCCGGTGGCATCGCGCTGGCGGCCGGCGCGGGCAGTGTCGAGGAGCTGATGCGCCGCGCCGACATCGCCATGTACCAGGCAAAACGCGCCGGTGAGCAGATCGTCGTCTACGCGCACGCTCGCGACACCGCCGACCTGGAGCGGCTGATGCTCACCGGCGAGTTGCGGCGGGCCGTGGACGAGCACGAATTCACCGTCGACTTCCAGCCGATCGTCGACCTGGGCACCGGCGAGGTTCTCGCGGCCGAGGCCCTGGCCCGTTGGCATCACCCGGACCAGGGCAGTCTCAGCCCGGTCCGGTTCCTGGAGACGGTCGAACGGTCCGGTCAGTTGCCGGCGTTCGCCGACGCGGTCCTGGAGCAGTCGTTGATCGCCAGGCAGAGCTGGCGGGACGCCGGCTTCGACCTGCCGGTGGCGGTGAACGTGTCACCGCGCAGCCTGCTCGACCCGTCCTTCCCGAGCGCGGTGCTGGCCCGGCTGTCCCGGCACGACGTGCCGGCCGACCGGCTGGTCCTCGAACTCACCGAGACCCTCACCGTCAGTCAGCTCGACGTGGTCGAGCGCACCCTCGCCGAACTGCGCAACGCCGGTGTCCGGCTGGCCATCGACGACTTCGGCACCGGCGTCTCGTCACTGTCGGTGCTGTCCCGGATCCCGGTGCACCAGCTCAAGATCGATCGTGAGTTCGTGGCCGGAGTGGAGACGACGGCCGAGGCGGCGGCGGTCGTCCGGACCACCGTCGACCTGGCCCGTAACCTGCATCTGACCGTGGTGGCGGAGGGTGTGGAGAGCGAGCCGCAGCGCCGCGCGTTGTGGGCGCTCGGCTGCGTCGCCGGTCAGGGACATCTGTTCGCCCGGCCGTACTCGGCGGCCCGCTTCCTCAGCATGCTGCAACGCGGCTCGGGCGGACGGCCCGGTGTGTTGGCGGCAGCCCTGCACGACGAGGGTTCGGTGGTGCGCCTGGCTGCGCGCCGTCTGCCAAACTTGCCCGCGTGACCAAGAAGCTGGACCTGGCCCTCTACGCCCTCTCCGCGGTCTTCGCGCTGGTCACCGCCCTGACCTCGACGCTGCTGCCACATCGCGCGTGGGGGGCGGTCGCGGCCTGGGGTTATCTCGCCGCCGCGCTGCTCGTCTACCTGGTCCAGCGCCGTGACCTGCTCGCTTGGGCCACCTGGGGTGCGGTCGCGCTGCTACCGGTGGTGATCCAGTCGGTGCAGCGAGCCGGTGGGCGTACCGACCGGGCCCAGGAGGAGGTGCTGGTCGTCGAGCAGATGGGCGAGTCGTTGCTGCACAGCGGCACGCCCTACCTCAGCCGTACCGAGATCGCCGCCATCCCGCTCGACGAGCGGCTTCTGGGCTATCGCCCGTATCAGCCGGGAATGTCGATATTCGGCCTCCCACGCGCGGTCGCCGGCGACCACTGGTTCACCGACGCCCGGATCTGGTTCGCGATCGCCACGGTGGTCACCCTCAGCGTCGCCGTCACCCTGGTCCGCACGCTTCAAGACCCTTCATCGGTACGGCCGTCGCGCCCCCTCAGCAAGCTGCTCCGCTCGACCGTCCCCGTATCCCAAGCCGAGAGTCCCACCTCCACCTCGCCGGCTCTGGTGCGCGCCATCCAGGCCGCAACCGTCCTACCGGTGACCGCGTTGACCTTGGCCACCGGCGGTGACGACATCCCGGTCCTGGCCCTGTGCCTGCTCGCCCTGGCCCTCGCCGCGACGGGCCGCCCCGGCTGGTCAGGCGTGGCGGTCGGCGCCGCGGCGGCCTGCAAACTGTTCGCCCTGCCGGTCGTCGCCGTCCTGGTCGTATACGCGACAGTCACCGGAACGTGGCGCCGTCTCCTGCCCGGGGCCCTCGGCCTGCCCCTGCTCGCCCTGCTCCCACCGCTGCTGGTGAACGCCGACGCCCTGATCGAGAACGTGCTCCGATTCCCCCTCGGCCACGGCCTGGTCACGAGTCCCGCGCAGTCCCCGTTCCCCGGCTACCTGATCTCCCAGAACCTTCCCGGCGGCCGATACATAGCCGCTGGCCTGCTGGTATTCGCCGCTGCCGTGATCGGTCTGCTGCTCCTGCGCCGCCCGCCCCGGACCGCCCGCGCCGCTGCTCTCTTCTGCGGATACGGGCTCCTCACCGCGATCCTGCTGATGCCGACGACACGATTCGGATACCTCCTCTACCCCGCCGCGCTACTGCTCTTCGCACCAGCACTCAGCAAGGACACAGGTTCTTCCGCCCCACGGCATGACACGGCCTTGTACCGTCATTGAAATGCATATGACGTGCCCCAAGTGCCACGGCGAGATGCGGGTCTACGAGCGCAGCGGCGTCACGATCGACCAGTGCAGCGAGTGCCGCGGCATCTTCCTCGACCGTGGCGAGCTGGAGAAGCTGTTCGCCGCCGAGGCCAGCTATAACCGCGCCCCGTCCGGTGGCCAGGTTCCACCGCCGCCTCCGCCCGCCCCCCACACCCCGCACGCGCCGACGCACCAGCCCGGCTACGCGCCTCCGCCGCCCCCGCCGCCGTATGGTGCACCGGCGCCGCACGCCTACCCGCCGGCCGCCCCGGCGTACGGTCACCACGGTCACTACCGGCGCGGATACGGCCACCACGGCCACTACCGCCGTCGGAGCTTCCTCCACGACCTGTTCGACTGACCGCTCCGAGCCACTCGCGCCTGACCGGCTCCGGCCCCGCGTCACGGTTGCCGTCGACATGACGGCCCGGTCGCCGGGCTCCGGAACGGTGAAGCTGGGACCGGCCGCCTCCGACCCCGAGTCGAGGCGGCCGACCAGCTCAGGCTTGCCCTTGGTCCGGCCTGCCTTTGGTCCGGCTTGCTCTTACTTCGGTCGATTGAGGTTCGCGTCGCTGCGACCGGCTACCTCTGCGCGCGCCTCGACTACCAGCCGCCGCACCACGAGCGTGGTCCGTCCCGCCTACCCGCTCCCTGCGGCCACGACCGGCGCCGGCCGACCCCGCACAGCGAAAGTCGTCTCGACACCGTGCCCCGCGAGCCCACCACCGGCCCGGGCACTCGGCAGATTCGGCTGATAATTTTCCGCGCCCGCCAGACCACCCTCGGGCACGCAGAGTCATGTCATCGTTCGGCTTCTTGCTCCACAGTGTTCGGTCTACCTGTGGAAGTTCGTGCGCTTCGCCGAGACGTCCGAATTGCGAAAGTGCTATTGCTCACTCTCGGTAGTCACAAGACGGAGTCGTATCGTCACTTAAAAGTGAGCTATTTCGATAAGTCTCTCTTTTCGTGTGCGTTACGAAGTTACCGGAATACGCAACGTCGCCGATCTTGGGTATTCTCACGTCCGCCCCCCTGTCGCGGCGAACGGAGGAAGAACCGTGACTGAAACTGCTGATCGTGCGGCCGACCCCAACTTGCGCACCGATCTGGAAGACATCTACGGCAGATACGAGGAACTGCGCTCCGGAGTGGACGAGCTTCAGCGCAGCGTCGCCACCATGCAGGTCAGCGCCGAATCGGAGAGTGGCGAGGTGCGGGCCACTGTGGACGCCGACGGCCGTCTCGTCGACCTGCGGCTCAACCAGGACGCCTGCCGTGAATGGCCGGTCGACACCCTCGCCCGCGTCATCGTCGAAACCGTCCAGCACGCCTCGGCCGGCAAGTCTCGGCAGATCGAGCAGTTGGTCACCAACCATCGCCCGACCGACAACGCCTGACTCTTCGGAAGACCCGCTCCCCATGTGAGACCGAACTCAACACATCTGTTCAGTTCAGCCGTCACGGAAACACCACACGCCAGGACCGATGGCCCCACCCCACGGTCACAGGTCCACGCTCCCGAGCCGGGCCGCGGTTCTCACCACCGATACCGCGACCCGGTGACACTGTCCGCCGCGTGTCCACACCGCGGCAATCGTTGTGCCTTTCCGGAAATATCTGCGAATCATTCGCGTCGACCCGGCGTACGACAAATACGGAATGTTCGATAAGGGAACGCTCTCCCGGCCGGTGATGAAGTGATGGCGCGTGAGTCGCCTTGTGGCTCTCATTGCGGAGACGTCGCGTCAGTAGGCCCGGAACGGGCCGGATGCGGTTGGCGACGCCTCCGAACGTACGAAATATGGGTTTTAGATCGCCATGTCGACGAACCGCGAGAGATGCAGCTGCGCTGCCACCGTGATGGTGTCGGTCGGGCCGTTTCGGTGTTTGGCGACGATGAAGTCGGCCTCGCCGGCGCGTGGCGACTCCTTGTCGTAGTAGTCGTCGCGGTGCAGCAGGATCACGACGTCCGCGTCCTGCTCGATGGAGCCGGACTCACGCAGGTCGGACAGCTGAGGACGCTTATCGGTCCGCTGCTCGGGACCACGGTTCAGCTGACTGACTCCGATCACCGGGCACTCGATCTCCTTGGCCAGCAGCTTGAGACCACGGGAGAGCTCGGAGACCTCCTGCTGGCGGCTCTCCGTCTTCTTCGGCGAGGACATCAGCTGGAGGTAGTCGATGACCAGCAGGCGAAGGTTGTGCCGCTGCTTGAGGCGGCGTGCCTTGGCTCGGATCTCCATCAGGTTCATGTTGGGGGTGTCGTCGACGAAGATCGGCGCCTGACTGATCTCGCCCATCCGCCGGGCCAGCTTGGTCCAGTCGTCGTCGGAGAGCTGGCCGGAGCGCAGTGTGTGCAACGGCACACGCGCCTCGGCGGAGAGCAGACGCATGACCATCTCGATCTTGCTCATTTCCAGCGAGAAGATGGCACTCGCGTGACCGTACTGAATCGCCGCATTGCGGGCGAAGTCCATGCTCGCGGTCGACTTACCGAGACCGGGACGACCGGCCACGATGATCAACTGGCCCGCATGTAGACCGTTGAGCAGCCGGTCCAGGTCTTGGAAGCCGGTCGGGATGCCGGTCATCACACCGCCGGCCGCGCCGACCGCCTCGATCTCGTCGAGGGTGGGCTGCAGCATGTCTCCGAGTGCCGCGAAGTCCTCGCTGACCCGTTTCTCGGTGACCTCATAGATGGCCTGTTGGGCCAGGTCGACGATGTCGTCGACGTCACGTCCGCCGTTGCCGCCGGTGCCGTAACCCAGCTGCACGATCTTGGTGCCCGCCTCGACCAGCCGGCGCAGGATGGCGCGCTCCGAGACGATCCGGGCGTAGTAGGAGGCGTTCGCCGCGGTGGGCACGCTCTCGATGAGAGTGTGCAGGTAGGGCACGCCGCCGACCCGCTGAAGATCGCCGGAGTCGGCGAGGGCGGCCGCGACCGTCAGGGCGTCGGCCGGCTCGCCACGACCGTAGAGGTCCAGGATGACGTCGTAGACAGTCGCGTGGATCGGCCGATAGAAGTCGTTGACCTTGAGGATCTCGACGACGTCGGCGATCGCGTCCTTGGACAGCAACATGCCGCCGAGCACACCCTGCTCAGCCGCGACGTCCTGCGGTGGCGTCTTGTCGAAGCCGCCCTCGAAGCCGCCGCCACCGCCCTTGTTGCCCCCGCCACCGCCCTTGTTGCCGCCGCCGCCACCGGCCTGGGACGGCGGCCGCGACTCGGGCCTCGCGTCGTCGGTGATCGACACCGGTTTCCCCCTCCACTCGGCCATGGCCGCCTCACGGTCGAACTGCCTCCCCCTTCGACTGATCCCGGGCGGGATTCAGGGGTTCGCTGAAGATCTAAGTCCGCTTGTGAGGCTGGACCACTGTACGAACCCCGCCGCCACCTGCCCAACTGCCGCGGTGGACGAGTCTTGGGACAACCTGTGGACATCACCGGTGACTCTGTGGGTATCCCTGTGCACACCGTGTGGACAACTTCAGGGACAGTGAACCCGAGCAGGGGATTCGGCCTCTCCACCTGTGGAGGGCAGAAACAAGTCAGGATCTGCGGAAATAGCTACTCGGGTGAGCAAGCAGTCGCACTGAGGCGTTGCGGTTCCGCTTCGAGCACGTCACCCTTTCCAGGTGGACCAACGGGAGTGGGACTACGGGACCCGCATGTCGCGCCCTCGGCGCGCTGCGGGTGCTTGGCCCACCCGTGAGCCGGAGATCGAGGAGCCGGAGTCGCGCTGGGCCTCGCTGACCGATACCGGCAGCATGGCGCCGAGCGACGAGGCACTGGCCTGGCAGCGCCGTGCCGACGACTGGGCCCAGCAGGCCGAGGTCGAGCCGTATGGCGGTGGTGGCCAGGCGATCGAGCCGGTGAACAGGTGGTCCTCCGAGGTCACCCCGACCGGTCGGCCGACCTTCCCGGCCGACGGTGTCGGCTGGCGCACGGAGACCGCGGAGTGGCGGGCCACCGGCGCGCGCTGGCGGCAGACCACCGAGTGGCGTTCGTCCACCGGCTCGCATGTCTGGCGTTCCACCACCGAGGCGTGGCGGGCCGAGGACGAGGCCGCTGAGCGGGACAAATCCGCGTCGATCCCAGGCACCGCGTGGGAGACCGGCACCGATCGGGAGATCCCGTCGTGGCGTCAGTCACCCGCCGCCGATCAGTCGACCGGCACCCCGTCGTGGCGACAGCCCTCCACCGAGACACCGTCCTGGCGACGCAACGACCCGGACAACTCGTCCTCCTGGCAGCGTCGGCCGGACCTGCCGGCCGCGACCACGCCGGTCGAGCAGACCCCGTCCTGGCGGCAGCCGTCCACCCAGATGCCGACCTGGCAGCAGCCGTCCACGCAGACCCCGGCGGGCCAGACGCCGTCCTGGCAGCAGCCGTCGCAGACACCCTCGTGGCAGCAGCCGCAGGCGACGCCGTCCTGGCAGCAGCCGTCGGCCTCGACGCCGCAGGCCTCCCAGACACCGTCCTGGCAGCAGCCGCAGACCCCGTCGCGCCGCCGGGCCGCCGACACCGGTACCGGTACCTGGTCCACCTCGTCCGCGGCGTCCGCCGGTTCGACCTGGGGTGATCAGGGTCGTCCCGGCCCCGGGGAGAACACCACCGGCCTCACCCGCTGGGAGCGCACCGACGCGCCGCGCTGGCAGCGGTCTGCCGCAGAGGATGCCCGCCATCTGGTCCGTGAGGACGACCGGGCGGCCTGGCGACGGGACGCGGGCGGCTTCGGCGAGCGCCCCACCCGGGTCGGGCGCCGCCGGGCTGCCGAGGCCGATCCGGCCCCGTCCGGCGGGAGTGGCTGGTCGAGCGGGTCGTCTGCGGACAACTGGGCCGACCACACCGACACCGGCAGCATTCCGGTCGTTCCGGATCAGGACGAGCGCCCCGCGTGGGCGGCCCGCTCCGAGGCACCGTCCCGGCGTGACCGGCGGCGCGAGCCCGAGGAGACCCGCCCCGAGCCGCCCGCCCGTCGTGGCGGCGGCAGCGCCGGTGGTGGCGCCGCCGAGCGTCGTCGGTACAACTCCAATCCGACCAACTGGCGTGAGGACACCGCCTCCTGGGATGCCGACCAGGACACCAGCAACTGGACCCGCGACCCGGACACCGGCCAGTGGAGCCGCTCCGGGGAGGACCCGCGGGTGCTCGCGTGGCGTGCTGAGGCGGCCCGTCGCGAGGCGATGAAGGACGACGATGAGCCTCCGGCCCGTCGTTCCCGGCGTGACGAGCCGGTCGGTGGTGTGCCCGGTGGGCCGCTGCCGAGCAGCTCGGTTCCGGCCGGCAATACGAGTGGCGCCGGTTGGTCGGCCGGTAACGCCCCGGCCGACGATGGTCGTTCCGCCCGCCGTGGCCGTCCTGAGGAGCCGTTCAGCCCCGACGGGTACTCCGGTGGCCGGCGTCGCGCTTCGGAGCCGTCCCGGGCCCCTGAGCCGCCGATCCGTCCGCGCCCCGGCGAGGAACCGCTGGGCCCGCAGGCCTGGCAGGTCGATCCCGAGCCGCGGCAGAGCCGGCAGTACCGGCGTCTCAACATCGACCCGGAGGGGTACGCCGACAACGGCCGTCCCGGACCGGGCTACCCGGGTGAGGACAGTCGGTCCGGCTCGGTGGGCTACCCGCAGGACGGCCGTCGCGGCCCGGCTGCGCCGCAGTGGTCGGAGCCGGCCGGACCGGAACCGCGCCGCCGCGCCTACCGGGACGAGCCGGCCGAGGCACCCCGTCGGCAGGAGCCGGGTTACGGCGGTGGCCAGCGCGAGCTGCCAGCCAGTGGCGGCTACGGTCAGGCCCGCCCGGAGGCGCCGCGCAGTGGCTTCGGCAGTGCCGGTGGCCAGCGCGAGCTGCCGGCCGGCCCGTCCGCCCAGCCGCAGCGGCCCGCCTACGGCGGTGGCCAGCGCGAGCTGCCGGCCGGTCCGTCCGCGCAACAGCAGCCGACGTACGGCGCTCGCGAACTGCCCGCCGCGCCGGCCAGCGGCCCCGCCTGGGGCGACCAGGAGCATGGCCGGCGACCGGGTGGCGCGGGCGGTCAGTCCTGGCTGGATCAGGAGCGCGGGCAGCGGCCGGCATCGCAGCGGCCGGCCTACGGCGGTGGCTCCGAGACGTCCTGGCTCGACCAGGAGCGTCAGCAGCCCCCGTCGGCCCAGCGTGGACCGGTGTATGGCGGCCAGAACATCCCGGCCCAGCCGGCCTCCTATGACACGCCCCCTGAGCAGCAGCGCCGCCCCGGTTTCGGGTCGGCCCGCGCGTTGCCGGCGGGCAGCTCGGCGCCCACGTCCGGGCCGGCCTGGACGCAGCAGCAGAAACCGGTGTATGGCAATGCCTCGGATGATCTGACGGCACGCTGGCCGGATCCGCTGACCGACACCTCGTCGCGGCGTGGCTGGAGCGACCGTGACGATCCTCCGCCGCCCTCGGGAGGCGGCTTCGGCGACCGTCCGCCGCTAGCGGACTGGCTCGCCGCGGAACGCGCCGGCCGGCGCGGGGCCGAGTATCGAGGCGCCGGGCAGGACGGTGAGACCGACTGGCGCCGAGAGCTGTCCCGCGAGACCGAACTGGCTGAGGGCGAATCCCGCCGTTACGACACGTCGGACTTTCCTCCCTTTCGGCCAAGCGGTTCAGCCGCGGTCGATGGATCGTCGAATCTGGCCCTGAGCGCCACCTCGGTGATCGCCGCACCCGGCACAGTGGGCGCCGGTGGAGTGGCGGTCGAGGAGGACACCTCGTGGCCTCCTCGCCGGGCGACAGGCGCCTTCCAGGGCACCGGCTCCTACGAGCGTCGCCCGATGGGCGGCGACTTCCTGCTCAACCGGCAGAACGATCTCCTCGATCCGGAGGACGAAGAAGAGGAGCAGGAGGACACCGGCACGCCGCTCGCGGCGGTCGGTTACACCGTCGTCTGGTACGGCGTACCCGTCGTCCTCTTCGTGCTCGGCATCTTCGTGGTCAACAGCGGCCAGAGCGGTCACGCCCTGGACACGCTGGCCGCCGCCGCGCCCGGGTTCGGTATCGCACTGGTCCTGAGCATGGTGGTGGCCTACGGCCTGCGGACCGTCACGACGGCCTGGAAATCGGCGAGTGTCGGCCTGGCCGCGGCGGTGGTCGGCGGCGGTCTGGCCACCGTGCTGAGCTCGGCGATCACCGGCAACAGCCTGAGCTGACCCGGCCCTTCGCTCGACGACGTTCCCTTGCTCCGGCAACGAGAACGACCGCCCTTGCTCCTGCAACGAGAACGGCGCGCCGGGCCGAAGCCCGACGCGCCGTTTCGGCGTAGTACGACGACTACTTGGCGGCCACCACGTTCACCGGGAACGTCGCGGTCACCTCGGGGTGCAGCTTGACCTGCACGTTGTACGAGCCCGTGGTCTTGATGTGACCGGGGAGCTCGAGGCGGCGACGGTCCAGCGCGGGACCACCGGCGGCCTTGACGGCGTCGACGATCTCGGCCGGGGTGATCGAGCCGAACAGACGGCCACCGTTGCCGGAGCGCGCCTTCAGCGTGACCTTGAGACCGGCCAGCTGGCCCTTGACCTCGTTGGCCTGACCCAGGTCGCGGATCTCACGAGCCTCGCGGGCCCGCTTGATCACGACGACCTGTTTCTCGGCGCCCTTGGTCCACTGGATCGCGAACCCCTGCGGCAGCAGGTAGTTGCGGCCGTAGCCGTTCTTCACCTCGACGATGTCGCCGGGGGTGCCGAGGCCGGAAACCTCCTGCGTAAGGATGATCTTCATCTCGGTGCCCCCTCTCAGCGCGCCGTGGCCGTGTACGGCAGGAGCGCCATCTCACGGGCGTTCTTGACCGCGCGGGCGATCTGCCGCTGCTGCTGGGAGGTCACACCGGTGACGCGGCGGGCACGGATCTTGCCGCGGTCGGAGATGAACTTCCGCAGGAGCGCGGTGTCCTTGTAGTCGATGTAGGTGATCCCGTCCTTGTCGAGCGGGTTCACCTTCTTCTTCGGCTTGCGAAGCGCCGCAGCCTTAGCCATTGCTCAAACTCCTGTTGGTGATCTGGAAAGCCCGGTAGGGCTTAGAAGGGAGGCTCGTCGTCGAACGAGGAGTTGCCACCACCGCCGGAACGGCCACCGCCACCGGACGCCGGTGCCGCCGTGGCCCAGGGGTCGTCGAAGTCGTTGCTGTTGCCACGACCGCCACCACCGCTGTTGTTGCCACCGCCGCCACCGAACTGCCGGTTGCCGCCGCCACCACCGGAGCCGAAACCGCCCCCGGAGTTGCCGAAGCCGCCGCCACCGCCGGACCGGACCGCTTTCTGCACCGTCGCCGTGGCGTAGCGCAGAGATGGGCCGATCTCGTCCACCTCGAGTTCGTAGGAGGAGCGCTTCTCGCCCTCTTTGGTCTCGTAGGACCGCTGACGCAGCCGGCCCTGCACGATCACCCGGGCGCCGCGCTGCAGCGACTGGACGACGTGCTCGGCGGCCTCACGCCAGATGTTGCACGTGAGGAAGAGCGCCTCGCCGTCTTTCCACTCGCCGGTCTGCCGGTCCAGCGTCCGCGGCGTCGAGGCGATGCGGAACGAGGCGACACCCGCGCCCGAGTTGGTGTAACGCATCTCAGGGTCGTTGACCAGGTTGCCGACGACCGTGATTACGGTTTCTCCAGCCATGAAACTTCTCCTCGCCGCTCAGATCGTTGACGCAAAGGGTCTCAGGACCCTCTGACAAAAACGGCTCAGCGGGTCTCGGGACGGATGACCTTGGTGCGCAGGATGGACTCGTTGAGCCGGAGCTGACGGTCCAGCTCGGCCACGGCCTCGGGCGTCGCCTGCAGGTCGACGACCGCGTAGATGCCCTCGGCCTTCTTGTTGATCTCGAACGAGAGCCGGCGACGGCCCCAGACGTCGAGCTTCTCCACCGAGCCACCCGCGGTCCTGATCACGTTCAGGTACTGGTCGAGCGACGGAGCAACGGTGCGCTCCTCGAGCGAAGGGTCGAGGATCACCATGAGTTCGTAATGACGCAAGACGTTCTCACCTCCTGTGGGCTATGCGGCCACGGTCTCTCCGTGGCAGGAGGTCTTGTGTCGCTCGCAGAAGAAAGCCGTGGGAGACATGAGCCCACGGCGAACACACTGCGAACCGAGCCAGCATACCCAGGTGGGTCGCTCGGCCCAAAAACGGCGACCCCGTCCGTGGGACGAGGTCGCCGGTGGAGAGCCGCGGGGCGTCCGGCCCGATTCGTTGGGTGGGACCTGGGGAGGAACGACCACACCGATGAGGTTGGACGCGTACGCCCCGCGGAGCTTTCAAAGAGGAGCTTACGCCATATTTGTACGTGATGCACGTTGCGACACGATTGCCCGAATCGCGGCAGTTGCGACGCCGAGTACGCAGACCAGAGCGGTCAGTCCCAGCAGGCCCAGCGGGTGCCCGTCCTCGATCCGCCCGACCGCGGCCACCGGCTGAGCGGCGTCCAGACCACCCGAACCGGGCGGCTCGTCGGCCGGACCGCCGACCACGTTCTCTCCGCCCGACGGCTCCCCTCCGACTGTCGGCTCCTCTCCGGCCGCCGACATCTCGCCGGCCGTCGGAATCTCTCCGGCCGTCGGCTTCTCTCCAGCTGTCGGCGAAACGACCTGATCCGGCGTCGGCACCGAGGGCGTCACGGACTTCCGGCCGCCCGGAGGCATGCCGGCGAACGCTGGAGCGCCGACTCCGGCCGTACCCCGCCGGGCCTTGCTCTTGATCCTCGGCTCGGTGTCGCCCTGCGGCGCCTGCTCCGCGGTGGCCGAGGCCCGATTGGCGGTCGCGGCCCGCGATCGGTCCGACTTGTGCGCTCCGCGCCGAGACCCCTTCGAGGTGGTACGGGTGGGCTCGGACATCGGAGCGACGGAGTCCGGGACGACCGATCCGGAGGTACGCGCCGGTGAGCCGTTCGCCGGCCTCGACATCAGCGGCGAGCCGCCACCGATCGGTTCCGGGGTCGGTCCGGGCTGCTCGAACGAGGCCGACGGCGCCGCCGTGACCAGCATCGGCAGCACGTCCTCACCGAACGCGCACTCCGGAGTGAGTTGCACCGCAGTCGTCCCGCGCCGGAACATCACCTCGGCCATCCCGTCCGCCGGGACGATGCCCCGTGGGACTCCGCCGAGCCGCAGCTGCGCGTCGTGGCCGGTCTGGTTGACCACCCGGACCACACTGCTGGCCGGCACCGTCATCGCCTCGGCGCTCGGCCGCGAACCGCAGGACAGGCCGAACATACCGATGCCGGCGAAACTCACCATCCGGCTGTCGGCGTCGAACTGGTCGGCGCTCGCCGTGCCGTTCGAGAGCAGCGGAGCGCCGAAGATCAGGGCACTCAGCCCCAGCGCCGCCATCCGGTATCGGAACTGCCGCGACATGCGCCATCCCCCAGGTCAACACCGGCTCACGCCGGCATCCGTCAGCAAAGATCAATGGAAGTAACGAGTCGCTGTGGAGCGCGGTGACGCGAGGGGAAAGCGTCGTACCCGCGTCGTAGGCTCGTCCCATGCGCATCGGAGCCCACGTCGATTCCGCCGACCCGCTGGCCGAGGCCGCCGCCCGCGGCGCCGAGGCGGTGCAGTTCTTCCTGACCGACCCACAGAAATACAATTCGCCCAAACCACGCGAGGACGCCGAGCGGATCCGGGCCTCCGAGGTGGACGTCTTCGTGCACGCGCCGTACATCATCAATGTCGCGTCGCCCAACAACCGCATCCGCATCCCGAGCCGCAAGCTGCTGATGGCCCACGCCCGGGCCGCCGCCGAGTTGGGTGCGAAAGGGCTGATCGTGCACGGCGGTCACGTCGGCGCCGGCGCCGACCTGGAGGCCGGTTTCGTCAACTGGCGAAAGGCCTTCGAATATGCGGAGAGTGAGGGTGGCCTGCCCCTGCCGGTCTTGATCGAGAACACTGCGGGCGGCGACAACGCGTGTGCCAGGCGGTTCGACGCGCTGGCCCGGCTGTGGGAGGCGGTCGGCTCGTTCGGGGCCGGATTCTGCCTGGACACATGCCACGCCTTCGCCGGTGGCGAGGATCTGGTCGGCATCGTCGACCGGGTCAAGGCGATCACCGGACGGATCGACCTGATTCATGCCAACGATTCCAAGGGCGGATTCGACTCGGGGCAGGACAGGCACGACAACCTCGGGAGTGGGAAGATCGACACCGAGTTGGTGGTCGCCGCCATCCGCGCCTCCGGAGCTCCGGCCATTGTGGAGACCCCTGGTGGAGTCGAGGGGCAGACCGCTGACATCGCCCTACTGCGGGAGCGGGCGGGCAACTGACGCACCGCCCCGGGGAGGGTCATGACCGAGCAGCCGAAGCCGACCGCGCCTGGCGCCGCGGCTGAATCCGTGCCCGGCTCCGCGCCCGCGGAATCGGTGCCGACACCGCGCGACCCGCGGGTGGATTCGCCGGGCGACTCCGGGTCGGATTCCCCGCGCGACCCGCGGGTCGATACGCCACGCGACTCCCGGCCGGATTCCCCGCGCGGCTCCCGGCCGGATTCGCCGCGCCGCCGGTTCGGCCTTTTCCGGAGGAAAACGGCGGTCGCTTCCCAGGCTGGACTTTCGCCCTCGGCCGCGTCCCTGTCCACGCCCTCGGCCGTTTCCGTGTCAGCGGCCTCGCCGATGACATCGGGCGCGCCTTCCGGGGCAGCACAGCCTGCGAGTTCACGGGCGGCTTCGGGCGCATCGACGACCGCGAGTGGCGGCTCGGTGGCGGTGAAAGCCGAGAGTTCCGGCGAGGGGCAGGCTTCCTCGGTGCCCGAGGAAGCCGCGAAGGGTCGGGATCCCTCGCGGTCCGCCGAAACCGCGACGGGTCAGACCTCCTCGGAGCCCGACAAACCCGCGAAGAGTCAGGCTTCCTCGCGGTCCGTCGAAACCACGAAGGAGCGGACCCTCTCGGAACCCGACAAAACCGCGAAGGGTCAGACCTCGTCGGGACCGGATGAATCCGGTAAGTCGGATAAGACGGAAAGTCCACAGGAGACGGCGCCGAAGCCGCGGAAGCCCCTTCCGTCGACTCGGCCGCCCGGGGCGCCGCCGGACCCCTGGTCCGTCTTCGCCGCGACACAGGACAAGCAGCCGGGCCGGATCCGTCGGGGTCTGCGGGCGGCGCTTCGCGGGATCGTCCACGAGTACGCCCTGGTGGTCTACGCCGCCTGCCTGCTCGCCGTGATGATGACCTGGCCGGCACTGCGGTACCCGATGCACACGCTCCCGCAGGACCTCGGCGACCCGTCCCGGCAGGCCTGGCAGGTCTCCTGGATCGGGCACATCCTGATCAGCGATCCGGTGCGGTTGTGGCAGGCGAACGCCTACTTCCCGGCAGCGGACGGTCTCGCCTTCGGCGACAGCCTGGTGGGCTACGCCCTGGCCGGAATGATCGGCACCGGCCCGGCCGCGGCGGTGCTGCGTTACAACGTGCTGTTCGTGTTCGCCCACGCCCTGCTCGTGATCGGCGCCTACGCCCTGGTCCGGCAACTCGGAGCCCGGCGCACCGGTGCGGCGGTCGCGGCGGTCGCGTTCGCCTACGCGCCGTGGCGGCTCGCGCAGGAGGGCCACCTCGACATCATCTCGGCCGGCGGCATCCCGCTGGCGCTCGCCATGCTGGCCCGCGGACACGGGTATTCACTGCGACACGGCTTCCGCGCCGAACGACGCAGCGCCACCTGGGCGATCTGCGGCTGGCTCGTCGCGATCTGGCAACTCACCCTCGGCTTCTCGCTGGGCATCCCTTTCGCGTACGTACTGGGCCTGCTCCTGATCGCTTTGATGTTCGCCTCGGCGATCCATTCCCTACGCGGCTTCCTTCGCTACCGGCGCGACCAGAAGGACCGTCGCGAGGTCGCCGCCCTCACCAAGCCCATCCCCGATTCCGACAAGACTTCCCTCTCCGGCTCCGAAATAGGCTCCGCCCCCGACAAGAAGGGCGGAACAGCCACTACCGACAAGAGTGCTGAAGTTGCCGCTCTTCCCGCCTCCACCAACAAGGGCCAGGTAGCAGCGCGCGACAAAAAGGGCGAAACGGCTATTCCCGCCGCCGACAAGAGGATCGAAGCGACCACAGCGCCTCCGATGGGCAAGCCAGCGGCAACGGCATCCGACTCGACGGCATCCGACTCGACATCCGGCTCGACATCCGCGCCAGCGACGTCCGGCGCGGCGGGCGTTACCGCCGTGTCCGAGACGGCGGCGTCTGGCGCGGCGGGCGTTACCGCCGTGTCCGGGACCGATGATGCGGTGACATCCGCCTCACCTGCATCCGACGCCGCGGCGGCAGCCGCCTCATCCAGGTCCGCTCGGCAAGGCGAGACGGCCTCGCTCACCACTTCTCCCGTCGGAAAGACCGACAAATCGGTCGCATCAATCTCGCCAACAGCCGACGCGACGGCGGCGGCATCCACCTCTTCCGCGTCCGGTCAGAAGAGTGAGACCACAACTCTCGCCGATCAGAAGGCTACGACCGACGAGGTCGCAGCTTCACCGGCAGGAAGGCCTGAGAAATCGTCCGCATCCAGCTCTCTCGCTGCCGACAAAAATGATGAAAAGGGCGCGGGTCCCACAGGCGGCAAGAATGCAGCTCCCACAGGCGGCAGGGATGCGACTCCCACAGGCGGCAAAGATGCAGTTCCCGTAGGGGGCAAGGATGCGGCTTCCACGGGCGGCAAAGATGCAGCTCCTGTAGGGGGCAAGGATGCGGCTTCCACGGGCGGCAAGGATGCTCGCGCGGATGGCAAGGGTGCGGCCTTGGCCGCCGGGAAGGGTGCTGCTCCCGGTGGTGGCAAGGGTGCGGCCTCCTCGGGTGGCTTGACCGACACCGCGGTGCAGCCGGCCGTGGAACTGGCCGGGGCGGATGTCCTGGAGAGCGCGCCGCGGAAGAAACAGAGCTGGTTGCGGTTCTTCCGCCGCCCCACTCCGGTACCTAAGAAGCCTCGTTGGAAGCCGCTCATCGGAGTTCTGCTGACCAACGTCAACATCATGGGTGCCACGATCTTCGCGGCGGTCGGCATCCTGATCGCGGTGCCGTACATCCGGCTCAACGACAGCGGTTCCCGTCTTGAAGAGATCCGGTTCTTCTCGCCGCCGCTCCAGGGCTTGCTGATCGGTCCAGCCGAATCACGTATCTGGGGTGCCGCCCACGAGACTCCTCGTTCCACGCTCGGCTGGGCGGCCGAGATGTCGCTGCTTCCCGGCTTCGTGCTGTACGCGCTGGCCCTCGCCGGTCTGTTCCTGTCGATCTGGCGGCTCCGGCACCGACTGGTGCTCCTCGGTGGGCTGGCCACCGCGGTCGTCCTCACTCTGGGCACGAACTTCTTCGAGGGCCGCTGGACCTACCTGCCGTTGTTCGGGCACTTCCCGGCTTCGTTCGACCTGCGCATTCCGGGTCGCCTGATGCTGTGGGTGACGCTGGTGCTGACGATCCTGGCCGCCGGAGCGGTCGACGACTTCGTCCGGCGGGCCGAGCACCTGGCCGCCCAGCGGATCCCACCATGGCCGGGCCCCTGGCTACGCCTGGCCACACTGGTTCCGCTGTTCCTGGTGGCGTTGGAGGGCTGGAACACCACGGCGCATCCGATCGTCCCGACCCAGCCGGCCGCGATGCGTACCGTCCCCGGACCGATGCTCGTCCTGCCGACCGCCGAGTTCACCGACCAGACGGTCCAGCTCTGGAGCACCACGAAGTTCCAGGACATGGCCAACGGTGGTGGCGGCTTCGGCGCACAGGCGCAGAGTGAACTGCGGGCCAAGGTGGCCGGCTTCCCGGACGCCACCAGCATCAACTACCTGGACTCGATCGGTGTCCGCCGAGTGCTGCTGTTGAGCGACCACATCGCCGGTACCTCGTGGGAGGGCGCCGGCGACCTGCCGGTGGACAACCTCGACATCCGGCGCGAGGACATCCCCGGCGCCGTCGTCTTCTACCTCGACTAGGACCAAGCTCCGATCTTGGAAGCCTTCTAGCTCGCCGGGAGGGGCTCGGCGGGCTCGTCCTCGTCCTTGTGGACCGGCGGCGGGGGCGGGGCCTCGTCCGACGGGCCCATGCCGAGGCTGCGACGCAAGCCGGTGATCCATGGGTGCTCCGGCCCGTCCAGCGGACCGGCATCCGGGTCGGCGCCGTCGTAGCTCGCCCGGACCACATCCAACTCCGGGCGCCAGATCTCGCGCACCACCAGACCGCACAACACCGCCACGGTGACCAGGCGGAGGGTGGAGGCGAGCACGAAGGTGCCCTCCGGGATGACCGCGTTGCCGTTGGCACCGATCAGCTCGGCGTAGAAGGCGGCCAGATAGCCGATCTCGGCGATGGTCCACGCGATGATCGCGCCCCACTTCGGGCGGGCCAGGACCACCAGCGGGAGCAGCCACAGCACGTACTGCTGGGACCAGACCTTGCTGAAGATCAGGAACGCGGCGACGACCAGGAACGCGAGCTGGCTCAACCGCGGCCGGCGGGGTGCCAGTAGTCCGAGGACCAGGATCGCCAGGCAGGAAAGGCCGAACAACGCGTACGACACGTTGTTGAGCGTCGGCACGTGATCGCTGAGCCACTGGAACGGACCCTGGTCACCGACCGCCCCGGTGTTCCATTTGCTGTCGATGTACCGCCCGATGTACCAGAACGTGCCCCAGTCGATCGGCCGCTCGTCATTGAGCCGGAAGAACCGCAGCCAGCTCTCGTGCCACATGATCATGACCGGCAGGTTCACCAGGAGCCAGGTGATCCCGGCGGCCACGAACGAGCTGACGAATGTCCATATCCGGCCCATCCGCAGCGCCAGGATCAGGATCGGCCCGAGGATGAACAGCGGCCACAGTTTGGCCGCCGCGCCGAGGCCGAAGAGGACACCGGCCCAGACCGGGTACCGCTTGACCCACACGTACAGGCCGAGAGCGAAGAACCCGATCGCCAGGAAGTCCCAGTTGATCGTGGCGGTGACCAGCAGAATCGGTGAGAGCGCGAAGATCGCGGCATCCCAGGGCCGGCGTCGGCGCAGCGCCAGGATGACCCCGACACTCATCACCGCCAGGATCGAGAGCACCAGAGCGTTGATGTTGTAGAACCAGCTGCCCTGGTTGATGTCGGGGTGGGTCTGCCCGTACGAGTGGACCGGCAGCCCGAGCGCGCCCATGAAGTATCCGGTGACCACCGGATACTCGACCGGGTGGTCCCGGTAGGGGACCTTGCCTTCGTTGAGCCCTTCGGCGAAGTAGAGCGCCAGCACGTCGGTGTAGCAATACCGCGTGTATTGGACGTTCTTCTGCCAGTTGCCATCCATGCAGGGCGATTTCTGCACCCAGGAGAGCGCCAGCATCAGACAGGCCAGCGCGATCACGATGCGCTCGGCGGTCCAGAATCGGCCGGGTCGGGCGTCCGGGCGCACCGCGTGGGCACCGAGTGGCCCGCCGATGGCTTCAGAGAGTCCGCGCACGAAGCCGTCCGAGGTCGCGCTCGAGACGTCAGGCCGATCGGTGGGCGGTAGGGCGCTCATGTCTTGGCATCATGCCGCATGAGTAGCCCGGAAAGGTGACCGGCCGGGTCCGGCACACCGATCTTCATCAGACACACAGCCACGGCTAAGACAAAGCGGCGCCCATCTCCACGAGATGGACGCCGCTTCTCAGTCAGGGTCGCTAATCGTCGTCGTCTCCGCCGCCGTTACCGCCACCGTTGTTGTTTCCGCCCCCATTGTTGCCGGGACCGGTGTTGCCGGTGTTGCCGCCGGTCACCTGGCAGAGGATGTTGGTCGGGTCGATCTGGCAGAACCCGCTGTTCGGGTCCTGGGTGATCGGCGTCTCCACGACCGGCTTCGTGCCGTTGCCCTTGCTGTCGTCACCGGTCTTGATGCGCTCCGGGAACTTCTCCTCGTCCCACTTCATCGCCTCGGCGGCGGTCTCGAGGAACTCCTTCCAGATCGAGGCAGGAGTGCCGGAACCGAACATCGGGTCGCCGTTCTTCTCCTTCAGCGACACACGACCTTCAGCGCCACCGACCCAGACGGTCGCAGCCAACTGAGGCATGCCGCCGACGAACCAGGTGTCACCGTTCAGGCTCTTGCCGTCGATCTCGATCTCCCAGGTGCCGGACTTGCCCACCGTCTCGTGACCGTCGATCGTCTTCTTGGCCCGCTTCGGGATCGCCTTCATGACGCCGAGCAGGTTCGACATCTGGGCCTCGTCGAAGACGCGCTTGCCCTTCTGCGGCGCGGTGTAGAGGACCTTCTCGTCACCGGTCTTCGGGTCACGCTGCTTCACCTCTTTGACGAAGTGCGCGTCGTGCCGGACGCCGGCGTTCACGATCGTGGCCACACCCTGCGCGTGCTCCAGGGGAAGGACACGGTACTGGCCGAAGGCGACCTCGGTGTGGAAGTCGCTGCCCAGCTTGCCCTTCAGGTCGATCTTCTTGCCCTTGTCGGTCCACATCGTCTCGACACCGGCGTCGCGGGCGGCCTCGATGACCTTGTTGGGGCCGAGTTCGTCCGCGATCCAGTAGAACGGGAAGTTGTAGGACCGGATCGTGGCGGTCTCGAGGTCACAGAAGGCACCCTTGCCATCACAGATCGCGCCCGGGTCGGCGCCGGCGTTGCTGATCTTGCCGCCTTCGGGCTTCTCCTTGTTCACGTCCCAGACGGTGTCGAAGGAGTAGTCCGCCTTGAGGCCGGCGGCCAGCGTGTAGATCTTGAACGTCGAGCCCGGGGACTGACCACCGGATCCGTCGTCCGGCACGCCACTGCCGTCACCCTTCATGTAGCCGGCGTAGTCGATGCCGTACGGGTCGTCGCCGCCGTAGTAGCCGAGCACCTCACCGCTCTTCGGGTCGATGCCGATGACCGCGGCCTGGTACGACGCCTTCTGCTTGTACATCGGGGAGGTCTTGCTCGTCTTGGAGCCGGCCTTCTCCGCCGCCGCCTGCACCTTCGGGTTGATCGTGGTGGTGACCGTGTAGCCACCGGCCTTCAACTTGTCCGCAGTGATGCCGAGGGAGTTGAGTTCGAACAGGACATGGCGCGTGACCATGTTGACCGGCTTGTCCTCCGGGGTGCCCTTGGCGGCCTTCTTCGGGTCGATCGGCATGGGGTACTTCCGCTGGTCATACTGCGCCTGGGTGATCGCACCCAGCTCGAGCATGTTCTTCAGCGTGTACTCCCAGCGCTGCTCGGCTTCCTGCCGGTTGTTCGCCGGGTCGTAACCGGGGTGGGTCTTCGTCGCGTACGGCTGCTTGATCAGCGACGCGAGTACCGCGGCCTGGTAGACGTTGATCTCGTTCTTGGAGCCCTGGACCACCGAGGCTCCGTAGTAGCCCTGTGCGGCCGACTCGGCGCCGTACCGGCCACGGCCGAGGTCGATGAAGTTCAGGTACATGCCGAGGATCTCGTCCTTGCTGTACTCCGACTCCAGCTTGCGGGCGATCACCGCCTCGCGCAGCTTACGGCTGTAGCTGATGTCCTTCTCGTCGGCGACGTGCCGGGCGTACTGCTGGGTGATGGTGGAGGCGCCCTGCAGTTCACCGCCGGTGAAGTTGTTCCACGCGGCGCGGGCGATGCCCTTCATGTCGATGCCGTTGTGGGTGCGGTAGTTCTTGTCCTCCGCAGCGATCACGGCATTCTGAATGTTGGGGCTCATCTTCTGGTACGGCACGTTGATCCGGGGCGAGCCGGTCTTCTCCAGCACCGAGCCGTTGGACAGCAGGATCGTGTTCATCTGCGCCTCGGCCTTGGGCGTCGGCAGCTTCACGTCGTCGAAGAAGTAGGTGCCACCGACGATGCCGACACCGAGCATGATGACCAGCACCGCCGCGGCCGCGGTCAGGATGTTGGCCCGCCGGTACTTCTTGTCGGCCTTGCTGCGGCCCTTCTTGCCACCGGAGCCACCGGAGCCACCTGATCCGCCACCACCGGGCCCACCCGGGCCACCCGGGCCGCCGGGTCCACCCGGTGACACGGAGGCACGGCCACCGACCGAGGCGGAGCCGACCGAGGCACGGCCGCCGACGGAGGCGGAGCCCACGGAGGCGCGGCCGCCGGCCGGCGCGGAGCCGACCGAGGCACGACCTGGGGTCGCCGAGCCCACCGACGCCGAGCCGACCGATGCCCTGGCGGCTGGGGCAGAGCCCACCGACGCCCGCCCCGACGAGCCGGGCACCGAGGCGGCACCGGATGGACGCCGGTAGGCGTCCGGACCGGGCTTGCTCTCGTTACGCGGATCGTCGCCGGGCGTGGAAGCAGCGGACGGCCCGGGCACTTGTACCCGGGCTCGTGCGGACTGCGATTCGCCGTACGCGTTCATTCCCTCACACCTACCGGTCGCGGGGGCGCGGTCATAAGGCCCGGACGAGCCTTTCCGACACTGCGCCACGAGCGGGCGTTGTGGGCTGCGGTCCCGGCAGCCCCCATGTCATGTGTCTGTGATGACCGAAATCCGGTCTCAAACTCGTACACGTTAGCGAGATCGATCCGGTTCATCCCCGGGCCTCCCCGCTGTGTGACGACGGACCTGTCCGGTGGGATCCCCCTCCACCGGACGAGACCATAACGTCGGTGTGCAACGTCTCATCGTCGGCGAGACCGTCTCGCCCCAGAACGAACCTCTCGATCAGGTGGTTCCAGGCGCAAGAGCGGCACACCTCGACGACGAAGACCTGAAACTCACGCAGCGTCATCGCCAGCACGGGCAGCTCGGCCATTTTCCGAGCCTGACCAGCGGACTGCTTGAGCTCATCGCCATAGACGTAGTGCACAAGCGTCAGGTTGTCCCGGCGGCAGATCGGGCACCGTTCGTCGGTCGGCTCGCCATGGAAGGTTGCGGCGTTTCTCAAGTAAGGAGACGCGTCACACACTTCAAGCGGACCGATCCGGCCGTTTTTGACGTCACGCAGGACTGCCCGCCTCTGTAGCGAGTAGTCGACAACCTGCCGCTGCGTGCGCATGGCGAAGAGAGTACGCGGTCCCCGCTCCCACGGCGACAGTCATCACACAGCGTGGCGTGGCGACTGCACAGGATGGGTAAGTTGCGGACCTGAGCGGGCCGATCTACGGTTGCGATGTATCGAGCCGATACATCGGGACACAGTTCGAGGGAGGGCCAGTGCTGGAATTGGCGATCCTCGGTCTCCTCCAGGAGGCCCCGATGCATGGGTATGAGCTCCGAAAGGAACTCGCCACCAAACTCGGCACGCTCCGCGCCGCGATCAGCTACGGCACTCTGTACCCCACTCTGAAGCGGCTGAAGCTCGCCGGCTGGATCAGTGAGGCCGAGGCCGACAGCGACATCATTCCCCCGATGACCAGCAAGCGGGGGCGGGTTGTCTACAAGATCACGGCAGAGGGCAAGGAGCACTTCGCCGACCTGCTCACCCAGACCGGCCCGGAGACGTATGACGACGCCGGATTCGGCGTGCACTTCACGTTCTTCTCGCGCACCGATCGCGCCACCCGGCTCCGCATCCTGGAGGGCCGGCGCCGCCGCATCGAGGAGCGCCGTGAGGGGCTGCGCGAGATCCTGGCCCGCGCCGCCGATCGTCTCGACGCCTACACCCTGGAGCTTCAGCGCCACGGTCTCGACGCGTGTGAGCGCGAGGTCCGCTGGCTGGAAGAGCTGATCAGTAACGAACGCTCCGGCCGCACCCCGGCCTTCCGACAACGCGCGGAGAGTCAGCGCGTGGAGAGCCGGCGTGCGGAGAACAACCCAGAACCACCGCGTCCGCACCTGGACCGGCCGTGATGAACAACAAGGAGGCAAACGCGATGGGTTCCGTCCGCGTCGCCATCGTCGGTGTGGGTAACTGCGCCTCGTCCCTCGTGCAGGGCGTGGAGTACTACAAGAACGCCGACCCAAACGACCGCGTCCCGGGTCTCATGCACGTGACCTTCGGCGACTATCACGTATCTGATGTGAAGTTCGTCGCGGCGTTCGATGTGGACGCCAAGAAGGTCGGCATGGATCTCAGCGAGGCGATCGTCGCCAGCGAGAACAACACCATCAAGCTGACCGACGTGCCGCCGACCGGCGTCACCGTGCAGCGCGGCCCGACCTTCGACGGCCTGGGCACCTACTACCGCGAGATCATCGAGGAGTCGACGGCCGAGCCGGTCGACGTCGTCCAGGTCCTGCGCGACGCCGAGGTCGACGTCCTGGTGTCCTACCTGCCGGTGGGCTCGGAGGAGGCCGACAAGTTCTACGCGCAGGCCGCCATCGACGCCGGTGTCGCGTTCGTGAACGCGCTGCCCGTCTTCATCGCCTCCGACCCGGAGTGGGCGCAGAAGTTCACCGACGCGGGCGTGCCGATCGTCGGCGACGACATCAAGAGCCAGGTCGGCGCCACCATCGTGCACCGCGCGCTGGCGAAGCTGTTCGAGGACCGCGGTGTCGAGCTGCTCCGCACGTACCAGCTGAACTTCGGCGGCAACATGGACTTCATGAACATGCTGGAGCGCAACCGCCTGGTCTCCAAGAAGATCTCGAAGACCCAGTCGGTGACCTCCCAGATCCCGCACGAGATGATCAAGAGTGACGTGCACATCGGCCCGTCCGACCACGTGCCGTGGCTCGACGACCGCAAGTGGGCGTACATCCGCCTGGAGGGTCGCTCGTTCGGTGACACCCCGCTGAACGCCGAGCTCAAGCTCGAGGTGTGGGACTCGCCGAACTCGGCCGGCGTGATCATCGACGCGGTCCGTGCCGCGAAGATCGCGAAGGACCGCGGCATCGGCGGCCCGATCCTGTCGGCGTCGTCCTACTTCATGAAGTCTCCGCCCGTGCAGTACAGCGACCACGACGCCCACGCGGCCGTCGAGGCGTTCATCGCGGGTGAGATCGAGCGCTGACGCTCGTCCCTGTCGATTCAGGCCGGCCCGGGCGAAACGGGCCGGCCTGAATCAGCTCCAGGCCCGCTGCAGGGCGACCGCGGCCTCCAGCTCCAGCAGGATGCGCTTGCGGTCCAGGCCGCCGCCGAAGCCGACCATCTTGTTGCCGGCGCCGACCACCCGGTGGCACGGGACGATCACCGGGATCGGGTTGTGGTTGCAGGCCGTGCCGACCGCGCGGGCCGCTCCCGGATCGCCGAGCGCGGTGGCGATCGCCCCGTAGGTGATCGTCTCGCCGTACGGAATCCGGGCGATCTCCGCCCAGACCGCCCGCTCGAACTCCGAACCGCCACGCATGTCGAACGGCACCGTGAAGTCGGTCAGCTCTCCGGCGAAGTAGGCACGCAACTGCTCGGCCGCGGGATGGTCGGTGGACGGCCCGGGCCGGGCGGCGAAACGCACGCCCACCACGGCCGGACCGTCGACGACGAGACCGAGCGGACCGATCGGCGACTCGATGACGAACATGGCTTCCAGTCTGCCCCGGACTACCCGACCTTGACGGCGTCCCCGGCGGCGGCCGGCTCACGCTTCAGGTCGCCCTCGTAGACGGCCTTCCACACACCGCTGCGGACGGCGGTGAATCGCTTGCCGTAGACGCCCTTGGCGTTCGTGACGGCGGTGCCCTTGTACGTCCAGGTGCTCGCGCCGTTCGCCTTGAAGAACACCTTGACCCTGGCTGCGGCGTACCCCTTGCCATCGACCTTGAGAATGCCCTTGGCGGTGATCTTCCGACCCTTGCGCACCGGCTCGGGCGACGCGTTCAACGTCAGCCGGGACGGCCGCTTGATGAAGACGTCGATGAACTCGGGGTCGATGTAGGTCGCCTGGCCGGGCCCGGTGTAGACCCCGCCGGACACCACGGCGAGGTAACGACCGGATCGATCGGTGCCGCACAACGGCAGGGTGGCCCGGTAGGTGGTCGACGATCCGACCTGGGTGAGGCTCCGCCCACGCAGGTAACCGTCCTGCGACAGGGGCCCCTCGATGTCGACGCGGACACCGCTGGGCGCCGGGCTGCCGGCCGGGATCGGCGCACTGAGCACCGCGGTGAAGGTGACGGTCGCGCAGCCGGCCCTGGAACCCAGGACCACGGTGTCCCGGCTGACCGAGACGGACTTGATGACGATGTCGGAGTCGGCCGCCTGCACCGGTGCGCCGATGAGAAGCCCGGCCGCGGGGGCGACGGCCAGCAGGGCCGCGAGGACCCGGTTGCGTACTGCGCTCATGGCCCGGACGCTACCGTCCCGGCCCGAAAATGAATGCAAAGATCTGGATCCCTCGCGCGTCGTGCTCGGCGGAGGTGACCGGTGAGGCAGTCGCTCGAAGACGAGTTCACCGCATTCGTTGCGGAACGGGGGCAGGCTCTGCTCCGGATCGCGCACGCGCTGACCGGGGATCGGGAGTCCGCACAGGACCTGGTGCAGGGGGCGCTGGCGAAGGCGTACGCGCGGTGGCCGCGGATTCACAGTGACGCCGAGGCGTACGTCCGAAAGATCATTTACAACGACCGGGCGTCCGCCTGGCGCCGGCCCGCACGCCGCAACGAGGTGTTCGTCGCCGAAGTGCCGGACCGGGCCGCCGAGCGCCGCCACGACCAGGACGTCACCGACCGGCTCACCGTCCGCGACGCCCTGTTGTCGCTACCGGCCCGGCAGCGGGCCGTACTCGTGATGCGCTACCTGGAGGACCGTTCGGTGGAGGAGACCGCCGAGGCGCTCGGCTGCCGGCCCGGCACGGTGGCCAGTCAGGCGTCCCGCGCCCTGGCCAAACTGCGCGGCATGGTCGGCGACCGGATCACGTCGATGGGAGGGGCCCGATGAGAGACCTGGAGGAGACCTTGCGCGACGCGGTCCAGGACCTCGCCGACGACGCCCCGCACGCCTACGACCTGGCCGGTGCGGCCCGCGTCCAGGGTCGCCGGATCCGCCGTCGCCGGCATGCCGCGGCCGCCCTGGCGGTCCTCGCGGTCGTCACCGTTCCGTTCGTCTGGCTGCGGCCGGAACCGCGGATCCCGGTGGTGCATCCGGCACCGACGCCGTCGGTCACCGTGCAGGCGAGTGTGCGTCCGCTGCCCGATTTCATGATCAAGACGCCCTATCGGCTTCCCGGTGACGCGGTCGTCACCATGGTCACCATCCCGACCAGGGTCGACGACGGGGTCGACGAGAACACTCACGTATCGCTGGATCGGGACGCCGGCCGGTACCGGCAACTGCCGTTCGACTACGGCCGGCCGGCCATGGCACCCGATGGCAAGCGGTTCGCGGCGAAGATCTCCCGGTATCGGACCGACGTGGTGAACACCGCCGGCGGTGTGGTGGACACGCTGAACGTCGACACGGACCTGAGAGTGGGCGCCGACCCGGTCTGGTCGCCGGACGGGTCCCGCCTGCTGGTGCCGGTCAAGGGTGGTTTCGCCGTCTACGAGACAGGTACCGGGAATCTCCGTGAGTTCGACAACGCCGACGTCGATTCGCTCTGTTCCGACTTCTGCTCGTTCAGCTGGCTGCCGAACGGCCGTGAGTTCGCCGTCCCGCGACTCGATGTCAGCGTGCCCCGCAGCGAGGCCCACCCGGACAGGCTCGAGGGTGTAGTCGTCTACTCGACCGACACCGGCGAGCGGGTTCGGAGCATCCCGATGGTCGGAGTGCCGGTCGGCAACGGTGCCTGGTCCCCGGACGGCCGGACGGTGCTGGTCCACGAGAAGACCGAAACGACCGACGGCATCCGTGTCGTCGATGCGGTCAACGGCGCCCCACGGAGTGGGTTGTTCGCCGGGCCGGACGCGATCTACCTGGCCGACGGCCGGATCCTGGCCTTCGGCAACCGGTACGCCCAGATCCACGCCGCCGACGGCACGCTACTGGAGGAGTACCGGATGCCGCGCCAGTTCACCGATGGTGTGACGCTGACCGTGGCCCGTTCCTAGAAGTCCTGCGAGCGGGCCCATTTCAGGAGCTCCGCCTCGGCCTCGTCGCGATCCAGCGGCCCCCGGTCGAGCCGGAGCTCCTTCAGATAGCGCCAGGCCTGACCGACGATCGGGCCCGGTGGCACCCCGAGCAGCTCCATGATCGCGTTGCCGTCCAGGTCGGGGCGGACCTTGGCCAGGTCCTCCTCGGCCGCGATCCGGGCGATCCGCTCCTCCAGCGCGTCGTAGTCGGTGGCGAGCTGGGTGGCCTTGCGGCGGTTGCGGGTGGTGACGTCGGAACGGGTCAGCTTGTGCAGCCGGGCCAGCAGCGGGCCGGCGTCGGTCACGTAGCGACGCACCGCCGAATCGGTCCACTCGCCCCGGCCGTACCCATAGAACCGCAGGTGGAGGGCGACCAGCCCGACCACCTCGGTGATCACGTCCTTGGGGTATTTCATGGCCTTCATGCGCTGCTTGGTGAGCCGCGCACCGACCACCTCGTGGTGGTGGAAGCTGACCCGACCGTCCCGGCCGACCGCCTTGGTGGCGGGCTTGCCGATGTCGTGCATGAGCGCGGCCATCCGGAGCACGAAGTCCGGGCCCTCGTCACCCTCCAGCCGCATCGCGTTGCTGACCACGATCAGGGTGTGCTCGTAGACGTCCTTGTGCTGGGCGTGTTCGTCGATCTCCAGCTTGAGCCCGGAGATCTCGGGCAGGAAGCGGTCGGCGAGCCCGGTGTCGACGAGCAGCCGCAGGCCGGTGAGCGGATCGGCGCCGGACATCAGCTTGGTGAACTCGTCCCGGATCCGTTCCGCGGTGATCCGGTCGAGATCAGCGGCCATGTCATGCATGGCCGAAACAACCGAATCCTCCACAGTGAACCGGAGCTTCGCCGCGAATCGGGCGGCCCGCAGCATCCGAAGTGGATCGTCGCCGAACGAGATCGACGGAGCGGCCGGTGTACGGATCACCCGCGCCGCCAGGTCACGAAGCCCTCCGAACGGGTCGGTGAACTCGTGCCCCGGCACCGACACGGCCATCGCGTTGATGGTGAAGTCACGCCGGGACAGGTCATCGGTGAGCGACGTCCCGTAGGAGACCACCGGATTGCGGGTCACCCCGTCGTAGGCCTCGGCCCGATATGTGGTGATCTCGATCCGCAGACCGTTCTTCTGGATACCGATCGTGCCGAACTCGCGCCCGGTCTCCCAGATCGCGTCGGCCCAGCCGCTCACCGCGGAGAGGGTCTGCTCGGGCCGGGCATCGGTGCAGAAGTCGAGGTCGTCGCCGAGGGTGCCGAGCAGCGCGTCGCGGACCGAACCGCCGACCAGATGCAGCTCGTGCCCGGCATCGGCGAATCGCCGCCCGAGCTCGTCGGCGACGGGGGACACGCGGAGCAACTCGGCTACCGCTCTCTGCTGGGCGTCGTTCAGTACAGAAGACATGGGGTCACCAGCGTATCTGCCCGGAGGTCCGCCGATGGGCAGCGGGTGGGGCGGTTGGATGGGGGCATGGCACGAGGAGTTATCGCCGGGCAGGATGGGCACATGCCGGTTCCCGAGGCCTTGCGCCGTTTGTCCCAGGACCCCGACTTCTGGACCGGTCAGGTGACCGAGGTCGCCGAGCTGCACATCTCTTTCCCCGTAGTGGGCGGCTATTCGCTGACTCTAGATATCGATCTACCGAGCGGCGACCGATATCTGGGGCTGCGCCGACCCGCGTCGAGCGAGCCGGTGTCGCTGGGCTGGGCGCCCGCCGAGGGCCCCTTCCCGGCCTCGTTGCGCTGGTGGGAGTTGGAGTCCTGCGCCCGGGTGATCGCCCTCTCCGACCCGCTGCTGCCCCATCCGGGGCTGGTCGTGGCGTTGCTGTCGCCGTTCGCGCCGGCCGGCGAGGACGACGATCCGGCCGAGATCGCCGCGGTTCGCGAGGCCGCGTACCGCTCGCTGCGCCGTGCGGTCCCGGCCGCCGAGCCCTCCGGGCCCGAGCAGACCCCGCTGCCGCTCTTCGCCGACGAGCGTTGGTGGCCGACGCCTCCGGTGCCGTCGCCGCAGGTCCTGGACGAGGCCGCGATCGCGGCGTTGAGCGCACCGGCCCGGGCGCGGCTTCAGGTTCGCGTCGGCGAGCGGTTCCCCCATGAGGACCTTTCCGATCTGGTACGCCGTACCGGCGCCGTTCTCACGCTTCTTTCCACCCAGGAGGGGTACGCCGGAACGCGCCCCCTGGCCAAACGGATCGCCGACTCGGGCGACCTGGCCGGAGTGCCGGCTCTGCTCGGCGCACTGACCGAGGCCGGCTGTGATCATCCGACCGTGCTGGATGCGCTGAGTGAGCCTCTCGTACCGCTGGAGGCATGCTGGATGGTGGAGACCCTGGCCGGAGCCGAACCCGGCACCCTCCTCCGTCACCACGTGTGAGTTTTGCCTTTATGGTGGCTCCATCATCGGCAGGGTTCTGGAGGCTTTGGTGAACGGCGGCCTGTACCGCAGCACGCACGCGGCACCGGATGGCCGGCCTCCGGCCCAGGACGGCGTGATAGTCGTCTCGGTCGAGGAGCCGGCACCACAGCAGGCCGGCCAGACCGACGGGGGCAGCACCGCCGGCCAGAGCGCGGTGATGGCGATCGGCAGCCTGGTCAGCCGGGTGATCGGCTTCATCCGCAACGCGTTGATCGGCATGGTCCTCGGCGAGGCGGTCGGTGACGCGTACACCGGCGCCCAGTTCCTGCCCGGTCAGATCTACGAGCTGCTGCTCGGCGGGATCCTGTCCAGCGTGCTCATCCCGCTACTGGTCCGGCGGCGCAAGGCCGATCCGGACGGTGGTCAGGAGTTCACCCAGCGGCTGCTCTCGTTCGCCGTGGTCATGCTCGGCGTGGCGACCGTCCTGGTGGTGGCGGCGGCCCCACTGATCACCGCGATCCAGACCAGCGGCGACTCCACCACCCCAGAGTTCCGTGAGCTGGTCACGAACTTCTCGTACCTGATCCTGCCGATCATCTTCTTCACCGGCCTGTCGGCGCTGATCGGCGCGGTGCTCAACGTGCGCGGCCACTTCGCCGCGCCGATGTGGGCGCCGATCCTCAACAACATCGTGGTGATCGCGGTGTGCGGGGTGTTCCTGCTGGTCTTCGGCACCGACAAGCAGCTGACCCCGGAGAACATCAGCGTCGCCGAGTTGACCCTGATCGGCGCCGGCACCCTGCTCGGCATGGTGGTCCAGGCGATCGGTCTGCTCCCGGCGCTGCGCAAGGTCGGCTTCCGCTGGGCGTGGCGGTGGGCACCCCGGCAGCTCGGGCTGCGCGAGATCGGCAGCCTGGCCGGCTGGATGCTCTGCTACGTGGCGGCCAACCAGATCGCGGTCTTCGCGCTGGTCCGCGCGCTGAACAGCGCCGGCAGCGCGGACAACCCGGGCGCGCTGGCCTTCAACAACGTCTTCCTGCTGATGATGATGGCGCACGGGATCATCGGCGTCTCGGTGATCACCGCTCTGCTGCCGAAGATGAGCGCGGCCGCCGCCGAGGGCCGGCTCGACGAGGTCAGCGCGGACCTGAGCCGCGGCATCAAGCTGGTCTCCGCGGCCCTGGCCCCGATCGTGGTGGCCTATGCGGTGCTGGGCGGCCCGATCGCGGTCTTCCTCTTCGCCGGTGGGCGGATCACCAACGCGGACGCGCTGGAGATGGGCACGGTCCTGACCGTGGCGGCGTTCGCCGTCCTGCCGCTGTCGATCAGCTTCCTCTGCACCAACGTCTTCTACGCGATGCAGGGCAACCGGACGGCCGCGCTGATCAACCTGCCGGTGGTGGCGGTCCGGATCACCGGCTACTTCGTGCTCGCCGCGGTTCTCGACGCGTCGCTGACCGCGGCCGGGATGACCGCCGCCAACGGGCTCTCCTATCTGCTGTCGGCGCTGATCTCGCTGGCCGTGCTACGCCGCCGGATCGGCCGGCTCAACCTGGGTTCGGTGGTGTCGTCGCTGCTCCGGGTCGCGGTCGCCGCCGGAATCGGCGCGGCGCTGGCCGTGCTGGTGACCCGCCTGCTGCCGGGCTCGGGCGCGCCGGACGGCCGGATCGAGGCGATCGTGCAGATCGCCGTGGGTGGTGTGGTGATCCTGGTCGCCTATCTCGGCGCGGCACTACTCCTGCGCGTCGGCGAAGTGAGCCAGGTGGTCGGGATGGTGCGCCGGAAGCTCGGCCGCTGATCATCGGATTCCCCTCCTGAACAGGTGATTTCCGACTGTTCGGACACCGATTCGCCGGATTCGTGTCCCCCTGGACCGGTGCCGCGCCGGGGGGACGACCTGCCATGGCATGGCCGAGTACGGGTATGGTCGGGGGCGGCATGTGCGGGATCCCGCTGTCCCGAGCGCTGAGAGGCTGCCCGGGGAATTCGGCACCGAGGAATGCACCACCGAGGGAGGACTGGTGACCCAGGTCGGCGAAGGCCACGAGACCGCGGCCGACGAGGCCGGACCGGTCTTGACCTTCGGTGCCCCCACCGCCGGTGAGGTTCTGGCCGAGCGCTACCAACTGGAAGAGCACGTCAACAACGACAGTGCCGGCCGGCAGGTGTGGCGCGGTACCGACGTGATCCTCCGACGCCCGGTCGCCATGGTGCTCAGGTATCCGGGTGGTGACTCCGCTGTCGAGATGCTCCAGGCCGCGGTCGCCGCGAGCCGCGTGATCCACCCCAATCTGGTCGGTGTCTACGACGCGATCGACGAGCAGGAGCGGGCCTACGTGGTCCGCGAGTGGGTCGACGGCGAGTCGCTGCGTGACCTGATCGCCGCCGAGGGTCCGCTCGACCCGGCTCGGGCGATCGCGATCGCGCACTCGGTGGCCGATGCTCTGACCGCGGTGCACGCCACCGGCATGGTGCACGGCAACGTGCATCCCGGCAGCACGCTGATCGCCGACGACGGCCGGGTGGTCCTGGCCGACGCACGGGCCGACGCCGCGGACAGCAACGAGTCCGACGTACGGGCGGTCGGCGGCATCCTCTACTTCGCGCTCACCGGCCACTGGCCGCACACCGAGGTGGGCCGCTCCGCGCTGCCCGACGCCAACCGGGACAGCGCCGGCAACCCGGCCGCCCCGCGCCAGATCCGCGCCGGCATTCCGGCGTATCTCGACGACCTCACGATGGACCTGCTGGACCGCCGGGTCGCCGCGCCGGCATCGGACGCGCTCACCGCCGAGTTGGGCCGACTGGACGCCGCCGCCGAGGACGAGGAGTTCGAGGATGTCGGCCCGCTCCGCTTCGTGCAGAGCGGCGGCTCGTCCTCGTCCGGCGAGCAGGTGCGCAGCGCCCCGAAGATCCTGGTCGGGGTGGGCGCGCTGATCGTCATCGCGATCATCGGCCTGGTCTTCGGCATCCGCGCGATCAACAACACCGGCAAGTCGACCGAGGCGAACAACGCACCGGTCACCCAGCCGACCGGTGACGGCGACAACAGCGCCCAGCAGCCCGCCCCCGAGCCGCAGAAGATCAAACTCACCGCCGACATGGTGCGTATGGTCGACCCGCCCGACGGTCAGCGACTCGACGGTGAACAGGCGAAATACACCGTCGACGGCGATCCCAGCACGGTCTGGGAGACCTCGAAGTACAACTCCGCGCCGTTCGGCGGGCTGAAGCCCGGCATGGGCATCCTGATCAACCTGGGCGAGAAACGCGCTCTGTCCGAGGTGCAGGTCACGACCTCTGCGCCGGGCGCCACGATCGACGTGCGCACCGGTACCAGCGACCCGGGTGACAGCAGCAGCGGCGACGACAAGGTCGTGAAGAACTTCAAGTCGCTCAGCGACGAGAAACCGGAGAAGGCGTCCGGCACGAAGGTGTACTTCAGCGGCTTCGATCCGAACGAGAAATACCAGTACGTGCTGGTCTTCCTCACCGAGCTGCCGCGCGCCGAGGACGGCGACCGGTTCCAGATCAGCGTCAGCGAGATCGCGCTGTCCGGCTACTGATCGGCTGCATCTGTGCACTAGATTGCTGGCGTGACGTTCCGGGGCGTATCACCCGGCGGCCTCGGTGACACGCCGAGCGACGCCGATCTGATCCGTGCCCACGTCGACGGTGATCCGGAGGCGTTCGCCGAGCTGGTGCGCCGCCATCGGGACCGGCTGTGGGCGGTCGCCCTGCGTACTGTCGGCGACCGCGAGGAGGCCGCTGACGCCGTTCAGGACGCTCTGCTGAACGCGCATCGCAACGCGGCCAAGTTCCGGGGCGAGGCGGCCGTCACGACGTGGCTGCACCGCATCGTGGTGAACGCCTGCCTGGACCGGATGCGCCGCCGACAGGCCCACCCCACCGTGCCGCTGCCGGACGGATCCCGTGACGACGACCGTCCCACCGGGCCCGAGCCGGTCGCGCCCGCCGCTGACCAGGACACCGTGCTCGTCGTGCGGGATGCGCTGGCCGCCCTGCCGTTCGAGCAGCGGGCCGCGATCGTGCTGGTGGACGTGCAGGGCTACGGCGTGGCCGAGGCGGCCGAGATGCTCGGTGTGGCGGAGGGCACCATCAAGAGCCGATGTGCCCGCGGCCGCGCCAGGATGGCGATGACCCTCGGATATCTGCGGGGGAACCAGAACGGCGGCGGGACCGTCCCATCCAGGTCGGAAGCGGCGAGTCCGCTGCCGACCGGAGTCGAACGGAGGGAGCCGCGGTGACCGGCACCGAGTTCGAGTGGGCCGAGTTCGAGGGGGTCGACGTCGACCTGCTCGCCGACTATGTCGGTGGCGCTCTGGACGGCACGCCGGAGCAGGAGCGGGTGGCCGGTCTGCTCGCCACGGACGAGACCTGGCGGGCCGCCTACGAGGCGCTGGAGCCGGGGATGATCGCGGTCGGCGCGGTGCTGCGGGAGCTGGAGCCGGAGCCGATGCCCGACGATCTGGCGGCCCGGCTGGACACGATGTTCCGTGACGCCGCTCCGCCCTCGGCTGAGCCGGCACCCGCCTCAGGTGAATCAGGGCCGGTGGTAGCCGTACCGGCAAAGGTTGTTGATCTTGATAAGGCCCGGCGCCGGCGACGGTGGGTCGCGCCCGTGACGGTGGCCGCGGCAGCTGTCGCGTTCGCCGGTTTCGGAGTCAACGCGCTGCTCACGTCGCCGGATGCGGCGGATACCGCGGCCGGTATGGCTTCTGCCGAGAATGCTCCGATGTCCGACAAGTCGACCGTCGGCGGTGAAGTGCTCCGCAGCGACACCGACTACACCGAGAGCACGCTGGCCCAGGCCGGCACGACGCAACTGCGCGCGACCGGCTCGACCGACTCCTCCGCACAGGTCTACGCCGGCGAGGGGATCGGCGGCGCGGCACTGGACCGGCTGAACATGCCGGACGCGACCGCCGCCTGCATCCAGGAGATCACCCGCGTCAACGGCGGCGCGTTGATCTCGGTGGAGTTCATGGATTATGCGCGGTTCAACGGCAGGCCCGCGCTCATCGTCCGATTCGCCGCGGCCGATGGCACCTGGGTGTGGGCGGTGGGCCCGCAGTGCGGCACGCCAGGTGCTGGCGCGGACGAGCTGGAGCGCGTGCCGGTACGCTGACGGGAATCCCCGCGTGAGGTCGGACACCAGCCATGCCCGGGGAATGGCGGATGCCTGGCAAGACGTTCTAGCGTGCAGAGTCGCCGATGTTAAGCGTGCGGCGAAACAGACTGAGGAGTCGGCAGTGGACGAGGTCCGCAATCTGATCATCATCGGTTCCGGACCGTCGGGCTACACCGCGGCGTTGTATGCGGCCCGGGCCAACCTCAAGCCTCTGGTGATCGAGGGTGTGAACTCCGGTGGTGCCCTGATGACCACCACCGAGGTGGAGAACTTCCCGGGCCACCGCGACGGGATCATGGGTCCCGAGCTGATGGACAACATGCGGGCCCAGGCGGAGAAGTTCGGCGCCGAGTTCCTGACCGACGACGTCACCCGGGTCGAGCTGACCGACAAGCCGACCGAGGCCGGCACCGAGGGCCTGAAGACGGTGTGGGTCGGTGAGCAGCAGTTCTTCGCCCGCGCGGTGATCCTGGCGACCGGCTCGGCCTGGCGCCCGATCGGCGTTCCCGGCGAGCAGGAGCTGCTCGGCCACGGCGTGTCGTCATGTGCCACCTGTGACGGGTTCTTCTTCCGTAACCAGCACATCATCGTCGTCGGCGGCGGTGACTCGGCGATGGAGGAAGCCACCTTCCTCACCCGGTTCGCCGAGACCGTCACGATCGTGCACCGCCGGGACAGCTTCCGGGCCAGCAAGGTCATGCAGAAGCGGGCGCTGGACAACCCGAAGATCAAGATCGAGTGGAACTCGGTGGTCGAGGAGATCCTCGGCACCGACGGCAAGGTCGTCGGCGCCCGTCTCCGCGACGTCAACTCGGGCGAGACCAAGGTCCTCGACGTCACCGGCGTCTTCGTGGCGATCGGCCACGACCCGCGCAGCGAGCTCTTCAAGGGCCAGATCGAGCTCGACGACGAGGGCTACGTGAAGGTCGACTCGCCGAGCACCCGGACCAACATCTCCGGCGTGTTCGCCGCCGGTGACCTGGTCGACCACACCTACCGGCAGGCCATCACAGCCTCCGGCACCGGCTGTGCCGCGGCGCTGGACGCCGAGCGCTTCATCGCTTCATTCGTAGAGCTGTAAGACCCGGGAGGTCCTTGTGGGAGCAACCAAGGTGGTCACCGACGCCACCTTCGCCAGTGACGTGCTGAAATCCGGCAAGCCGGTGCTCGTCGACTTCTGGGCGGAGTGGTGCGTGCCCTGCAAGAAGGTCGACCCGCTGCTCGCGGAGATCGCCAACGAGATGGGTGACCAGGTCGAGATCGTCAAGGTCAACATCGAGGAGAACCCGGAGACCGCGATGGCGTACGGCGTGATGACCGTGCCCACGCTGACCATCTTCAAGGACGGCGAGCCGTTCAACTCGGTGACCGGGGCGAAGCCGAAGAGTTTCCTGGTCAACTTCATCGAGACGGCGCTGTAGAACCCTCTCTTGTGAACGCCCCGCGCCCCGGTTGGGTCGCGGGGCGTACTCTCGCGAAGGTCGTCCTTTCTCGCCCTAGGGAGTCGTGAGTGCGGTCCATCCGACGCGGAGACACCGGCGTGGCAGTTTCCGAGATCCGGTCGATCCTGGTCGGCCTGGAGCTGCTGGCCGAGGCTGACCCCGACGTTTTCGACGAGGCGCTGGAGACCGCGGTGCGGGCCTTCCAGCAGAGCCGTGGGCTCGGCGTCGACGGTTTGGTCGGCGACGAGACGTGGGGCGCCCTCGACGCGGCCCGCTGGCGGCTCGGCTCCCGGGCCCTCTTCCACTCCGTTCCCGACGCCCTGGTCGGCGAGGACGTCCGCGCCCTTCAGGAGCGCCTGCTGGAGATGGGTTATGACACCGGTCGCCCGGACGCCGTCTACGGCGCCCGGACGGCTCGTGCGGTCGCCCAGTTCCAGCGCGAGGTCGGGCTCGTCCAGGACGGCTCCTGCGGCCCGCAGACCATGAAGGCGCTACGCCGGCTAGGCCGCAAGGTCGTCGGCGGCCGCCCGCAGTGGCTGCGTGAGGCCGAGGCGTTTCGCCAGTCCGGTCCCAACCTGGTCGGCAAGACGATCGTGATCGACCCCGGCCACGGTGGCGGTGACGACACGGGTGTGGTGGTGCCGGACGGCCCGCTCCGGTGGAACGAGGCCGACCTCGTCTTCGACCTGGCGTCCCGGCTGGAGGGCCGGCTCTCCGCGGCCGGCATGCGGGTGCATCTGACCCGTGGCCCGTCACCGGCCGCCCCGATGAGCGGTGCCGAGCGGGCCGCCCTGGCAAACACGCTCGGCGCGGATCTGTTGATCTCGCTGCACCTCGACGGGCACGACTCCGAGGCGGCCGAGGGCGTGGCGTCCTACCACTACGGCACCGGGACCGGTCTCAGCTCGACGGTCGGCGAGCGGCTGGCCAATCTGGTGCAGCGGGAGATCGTCGTGCGGACCGGGATGCACGATTGCCGTACCCATGCCAAGACCTGGGATCTGCTCCGACTGACCCGGATGCCGACGGTGCGTGTCGACCTCGGCTATCTGACCTCGCCGGTTGACCGTGAGCGGTTGATCGACCCGCTGTTCCGGGAGCAGATCGTCGAGGCACTGCTCGCCGCGGTACAGCGGATGTATTTCCCGGTGGAGCGGGACGTCCCCACCGGCTCGATCGACGTCCGCCAGCTGCGCCTCGCGTTGGCCGACAAGGGCTAATTCTCCGCCGACCTCGTCGCTGTCACCGGGCGGACCGGGCGCAGCAGGGTCTCCGGGCTCATCGAGCCGAGCAGCTTCTCCAACGCGTACTCCACGTCGGACTTCCAGGACAGGGCCGTCCGCAACTCCAGCCGCAGCCGCGGATAACGGGGATGCGGGCGGACCGTCTTGAAGCCCACCGACAGGAAGAAGTCGACAGGCGCGATACAGGCCGACTCCTCGCTGCTCTCATCGGGCTTGGCGTCACCGAAGGCCTCGACCGCCTTCACCCCACGCTTGGTGAGATCACGGGCCACCCCCTGGACCAGCATCCGGCCCAGGCCGCCACCGGCGAAGGCGGGCACCACCTTGGCCGTGGTCAGTAGGGCGGCGTCGGCACTCACCGGAGACGTCGGGAACGCCATGCCCCGAGGAACATAGGCGGGCGGCGCATACATCACGAAGCCGGCCGGCATCCCGTCGACATACGCGAGTTTGCCGCACGAGCCCCACTCCAGCAGCGTCTGCGAGACCCAGGCTTCCTTTTCCAGGCCCGGGTCACCGGTGGCGCAGGCCCGTTCCGCGGAGACCGGATCAAGCTCCCAGTAGACACACTGCCGGCAGGGCCGGGGCAGATCCTCGAGCGTGTCGAGGGTCAGATTGACCAGGCGTCGCGACATGAGCCGACCCCTTGCATTCGCACGGGCATGGACCGGACGCCGCCGCGCCCCCGCCGAATCCTACGTCGGAACCACCATGAACGGGAGCAGGTCGGGCAAGTGCCGGGCGGCATTAGGATCGCTTTCAGTCTCATATTCAAGGGGTGATTCGCATGACCGGTACAACTCAGGACGATTACACCGATCGGTACGCGCGACGGGTGCGCGGGATGACCACGTCGGAGATCCGGGCCCTCTTCTCCGTCGCCAGCCGACCGGAGGTGGTGTCGCTGGCCGGCGGTTCGCCGTACATCGCCGCGCTCCCCCTGGACGCGGTCGGTGAGATGCTCGGCGACCTGGCCTCCCAGCAGGGCGCCACCAGCCTTCAGTACGGCATCGGCCAGGGCACCATCGAGCTGCGGGAACAGATCTGCGAGGTGATGTCGCTGTCCGGCATCACGAACGCGTCCCCCGACGACGTGGTGGTCACCGTCGGTGGACAGCAGGCCCTCGACCTCCTGGCCCGCCTCTTCCTGGACCCGGGCGACGTGGTGCTCGCCGAGGGGCCGACCTATGTCGGCGCACTCGGCGTGTTCCAGGCCGCCCAGGCACAGGTCCGGCACGTGGCCATGGACGACGAAGGCCTCCTCCCGGCAGCACTCGAGGAGGCGATCCGGGCCACCGCGAGGGAAGGGAGGCGAGCGAAGTTCCTGTACACGATCCCCACCTTCCAGAATCCGGCCGGTGTCACCCTTTCGGAGGCGCGGCGCGAGCAGATCCTCGACATCTGCGAGCGGGCCGGGCTGCTGGTGGTGGAGGACGACCCGTACGGAATGTTGTCCTTCGAGGGTGACGCCCCGCTGCCGCTGCGGGCCCGCCGCCGCGAAGGGGTCTTCTACTGCTCGACCTTCTCCAAGACCTTCGCGCCGGGCCTGCGGGTCGGCTGGGTCCTCGCGCCGCACGCCGTACGGGAGAAGCTGGTCATGATGAGCGAGGCCAACGTGCTGTGCCCGAGCGCGTTCGCTCAGGGCGCCGTCACCCGCTACCTGACGACCATGCCGTGGCAGGAACAGATCAAGGTCTACCGGGAGATCTACCGCGAGCGGCGGGACGCACTGCTCAGCGCCCTGGAAGACCTGATGCCGGCCGGCACCACGTGGACCCGGCCGACCGGCGGCCTGTTCGTCTGGGCGACCCTGCCCGAAGGCCTCGACTCGAAGGCGATGATGCCGCGGGCGATCGCCGCGCGGGTCGCCTACGTGCCCGGAACGGGCTTCTATGCCGATGGGACCGGCCGGGGCAACATGCGGCTCAACTTCAGCTTCTCGGCCCCGGAGCGGCTGCGTGAAGGCGTGCGGCGGCTGTCCGGAGTGATGCAGCAGGAGCTGGCCATGCGCGCCGTCTTCGGCGAGGCCGGCCTTCAGCCGGGACATCAGCGCCGTCGTGGCCCGGCCGCCGCGGATGCGCCCGGGCCCGACTTGGCATGATCACAGGCATGGGTACGCGTGACGACTTGCGAGTTCTGGTCCTGGCCGGCGGGCTGTCCTATGAACGGGACGTGTCCCTGCGGTCCGGTCGCCGGGTGCTCGACGCGCTCCGGTCCGTCGGCCTGACCGCCGAACTGCACGACGCCGACGTGTCCCTGCTGCCCGCCCTACAGGCCGATCCGCCGGATGCGGTGGTCATCGCCCTGCACGGCGCCACCGGCGAGGACGGGTCGCTGCGTGGGGTCCTCGACCTGTGCGGGGTGCCCTACGTCGGCGCTGATGCTCAGGCGGCCCGGCTCGCCTGGGACAAGCCGTCGGCCAAGTCCATGCTGCGGGAGGCCGGGATTCCCACCCCGGACTGGGTGGCGTTGCCGCACGACCGGTTCTCCGAGCTCGGCGCCGTCGCCGTTCTGGACCGGATCGTCGAGCGGCTGGGGCTGCCGCTCATGGTGAAGCCGGCACAGGGTGGGTCCGGGCTCGGCGCCGCCGTGGTCCGCGAGGCCGGCGATCTTCCGGCTGCGATGGTGGGCTGTTTCGCGTACGACTCGACGGCACTCGTCGAGCAGTATGTGACCGGGACCAACGTGGCCGTCTCGATCGTCGACCAGGGTGCCGGGCCGTCACCGCTGCCGATCGTGGAGATCGTTCCGCGGGACGGGGTGTATGACTACGCGGCCCGGTACACGGCCGGTCTGACCACCTGGCACGTGCCGGCCCGCCTGCCGGAGGCGGTCGCTTCGCGGGTCTCGGAGACGGCGATCGCCGCGTACAAGGCCCTGGGTCTGCGCGACCTGTCCCGCATAGACGTGATCGTGTCTACGGACGGTGAGCCGCACGTGCTGGGTTGCAACGTGTCGCCGGGGCTGACCGAGACTTCGTTGCTGCCGTTGGCCGTACAGGCGGCCGGGGTGGATCTGGGGGTCGTGCTCAGTGCGTTGGTGGAGCGGGCGGCGTCTCGGCGGGTGCACTGAACGATTCAAGGCTTCACGGTTCAAGGCTTAACGGTTCAAGGTTTCACGTGAACAGGCCCGGCGGTCGTCCGCCGGGCCTGTCTGCTTTCGTGTCGCTCCGGAACCGACCTTCAGCGGGGTCGCGTCCCCGCTTTCCCGCATACGCCGCTTGGTCGCCGAACCACAGGCGCCGCAGCCGCTCCGCCCCAAGACCCCGCCGCGGTTCGCTCCGTAGGGTCGTCCCGGGACATCTTCATCCGCCGCCGTACCGCCGTACCGCCGTACCGCCGTACCGCCGTACCGCCGTACCGCCGTACCGCCGTACCGCCGTACCGCCGTACCGCCGTACCGCCGTACCGCCGTACCGCCGTACCGCCGTACCGCCGTACCGCCGTACCGCCGAATTTTCTAGGACTCGGACGCCTCGACGTCGCCCAGAGTCGCGGGTCGACGGCCTCCATCCGCATCCGGGTCCATGCTGGTCGGCACGTTGATCGTGGCCGGCGACTCCCATTCGATGTGCGCCGGTTCGGTGTTGGCCTGCCCGCCGAAATCAGCCAGCCAGGCCGCGACGAGAGCCAGGTTCTCCCGCCACTGCGACTCGGGTATCACCGGCAGAATGTCATCCCAGAGAGACAGGAAGGTGCCCCGCAACTGAAGCCGCCCATAGGGCCGAGCCAGGAACCACATGTGCAGGTGCGCCGAACCGTCCCCCCAACGATTCACGTGAACCCGCGCCACCCCGTCGAGCGACCGGATCGCCCGCTCGAGCCGAACCGTCATGACGCCCAACTCAGCCGCCAGCAGATTGGGCAGGTCGCCGAGGTCCAGGTGCGAACGGCATTCCAGAATCAAGACCATCGGCAACCCGGTCGGCCGATCCATGGCACGCACGCGCCATCTCTCACTGACCCAGATGTACGAGTCATCTGGCGTCCCGCAGGCCACACACTCAGAGCCGTCCTCCCCGCTCCGAGGCGGCTCCACCTCCACCGGCGGCGCGAGTTTCTTGACCCGCATATCACCCTCGAAGGGGAACGACGGCCACCGTGTGAAGTCAGGAAGGGAGGAGGTGTTCTCAGACACGACGTGACCTTAGCCCAGGCCAGGAGGGGCTGTCCCGGGTCAATTTCGCACGACGGAGGGACTCTCCCCATGTCGACGACGATGAAAATGAGTCCTTCCACACACCCGTCCCCAAGTTATCCACAGGAGTTATCCACAGGCACCCCCGTTTCACGTGAAACACGACGTAGAACGCTTGCGCACCCTGTGGATAGAGCCGTGGACGACCTACACAACATCGGCGTCGTTTCACGTGAAACACCAGCAGCCCCAGAATCAACAGGCACAACACACAGGTTGTGGATAGTGGCACTCACGCATGTCTCGGGCCTCATCCCGGAGCAATCGGAGGGCCGGCCGCATCCTCCACGGGCAGCCCACAAGGCACCCACCCGAACGTAAAGATCACCCGGCCCGGAAAACCCCAGAACCCCAAACGGACAGCCACCCATCCGCCCTAGCCCGCCGATCCGCCGTGCCCTGCCGGTCCGCCGTGGCCCGCCGGTCCGCCGTGGCCCGCCGGTCCGCCGTGGCCCACCGATCCGCCGTGGCCCGCCGACCTGCTCTGGACCGATGGACTTCGGCTTCCTCAGCGAGCTGCGCCAGCACGTGCAGTGGCGCAAGGGCCGACGCCGCCGATCTGCAGTGAACCCGCCTTACCCGCCCACGGCGGTGAGTAGCCCTCACTTCAGATCGCCCAAGTCTTGACCGCTCTGAACCGGGAACCCCGCAACCGCGGAACGCGCCACACGTGGAACCGCTCGCCACCCGGAAGCGCCCCGGAACCCAAAATGCTCCTGCCTCGAAACGGTTCGACCCAGACCCCTCTAGGGACCGGAATCCGTCCTGAGTAGGCATTGCCCCGTTCCGGATTCCGACCGTCACGGACCTACCGAATCTCGGACTGCCTGGATACCCACCGTTCCACGACGGTCTCGAATCCCAAGCCGCATGGACCGTGCCGCGCCGTCCTGAGTCCACCGGACTCCGCTAAGGATGGCTGCGCATCAAGTCTCTGCCTCACCACATGTGAAAGCTACTCGCTCGCCAACATGGCGTTCGCTCTCTTGGCGTGTCGCTCAAGCGCCAAGGCAGGCTTCAGAGGTCAACGTTGACGGCAGCCGACTGACCGCTGTCTCGCGCATCCTTGCCCGCCCGTATTCAAGACAGCGACGGCTGGGCTGGCCCACATCCGTTCCCGGTCATCCCATGCTGGCGCGGACACCCGTCACCCATCTTGACCGCCAGGTCGCCATCCCGCACTGATCGAGCCGCGGTAACCCACGCCATCCCACCGACCTCTAGCCGGCCATTCAGGCAGCGCTTCTCCCACCGGAGGCAGCCCACCCTCAAGAAGTCTGATCAGCCAATCGCGGCATGGCCCTCATGGAACTACTTTGCGCACCTGCTCAGCCGCCGGCTACCACAAGGCGGGGCAAACGCCCACAGTGCCGGTCCCCAACCGTCACCTGGTTTCTCCACCGGTTGTAGCCCTGCGCCTTCGTCAACGGCCACAGCGGCATGCAATCTCAAGCCCGAACCTAACCGGCGGAGCCGCCAGCAACCTGGTCCGGCAGGCGCCGACAACTTGTCACCCAGCCAGGCACCCCTAACCAGATCTGGGTCTCCTCGCTAAGCACTCATCTCAGCCCGAATGAAGCACCCGGCTTCCCGCAGAAGGTTTCACCGCGATGCCAACGATTCGAGAATGCCACCCCAGATCACCGCCCGCAGCTCCCGGAGATCAACGACGGTCAGAACCTCGCCGCGCCTTCACTCGTACTGCTTCCTCTCGCTCGGCCTGGAAGTCCGGCACACATGCCCCCGGCTTCCGTTAGATACGAGGCTCCGATCAACAAGCCACCGGAACACTTTCGATTCGTCACTCAACCGATTCGCCAGCGACCTGATCCCGGAGGACTCACAAATACTCAACTGCCACGCGCCGCGAACTCGGTCGTCATCACCCGCCATGGACTCCACCCATCACCCATCATGGACTCCGTCCGGCAGCCCCTGCGGGACATCACCCGCCATGGAACTCCGCTGCCTCCCACCGTGACGACCCAGCTGCCCCACCCGCCACAGAACTCGGTTACCACCCGCCGTGCAACTCCAGGTGTTACCAGCCGTGCGACTCCGGCTGCCGTATCCGTGTGACACTTCCGCCCGCCGAGCGACTTCCCCGGCCGCCCGCCTGACTTCAGCCGGCAAGCCGGCATGGGCGCCTCAATCCCAGCCACCATGACCTTCGGCGACCATCCGTCAGAAGCATTCACGCCTCTCGCAATCTCCTCTTCGCCACTTCCCGCCGGCAATGGCCGAAGCAAGGCAAGCACGCTAGCGGCGTGACTCGGCACAGCTTGATCGGACGTCGGAGCACCCAGTCGTGCGGCAGAGCCCTATCCCGTCTGAGCCTCCACTACGCCAACCCTCGGATCACCCAGATCGAGCATCGCTTCAGGCTCAAATGAGCACTGTTGATCGACACCAGTGCCATACGCGGTTCGATCACCAGTCAGGCACAGCAACCTTTCCCAAGACGCATCCCAGTGCCTTCATGACGTCTCTAGGAACACGTAAAGCCCGCGTCGGCGATGCGGACGCCTCCCGCTACCCCATCGATCACCCCGATGCCATGTCAGAGGACACCGTTCTACGGACTCTCCGAAGCCGGCGAGATCGCGTGCCTTCCCGCACCGTTTTCAGCAAGGCGCCACCTCTGTTGCCACGTCTCCGCGGTCCACCTTGGTCTCCAAGATGCGCAAACCCGTGCCCTTCCGGATACTCGGCAACGACCGGCTCAGGGACACCCGCCCAAGAAGGCTGGCGCAGAAACCCCGATGTCGCACTGCCAGATACGGCCTACCTAGATCACCTCGTTGGTGCCAGCACCAGATCCCGGCCGCTGGGGACCACGTTCAAGGAGCTTCCATCGCAGACCCCGACGCCCTCATCCGGTAGTCCTCTACGCGCCCGGCCAACCATCGAATCGACCTCAGATCAGATTCGCCATTCACCAGACCCTCGACCCGAGGGGTCCAACACCGGCCCGTTGAGTGGAGCTCTGTTGGTCACGGACCGGATCACTCGCCAGCCGTTCGCTACTTTTTGTGCCAGCCGCAGAGCCCCAGAACTCCGGCTACTAACCGGTCTCCATCCAGTCGTCGCTTCCGCAGCAGCCCGCCAAAGCAAGAACCTCGCGATTCAACCCGTTGCAGCGTCGATCAAAGACAGGGCTTATGTAGCTGACCGTTCGCAGTTTGCGGGTCTCTGACCAGGATCCATCGGATCCTCTGATCAGACTCGAGGTCGAAGGCCACACTCTCACCTCGGAGCCATTGAAGCGGAGATCCAGTTCCACACCGGTCACACCGCTCCGCTTCATACCCGCAGAAGGCGAACGCGATGACCGCTGGCCGTATACCAGCGTTACACGAGAGTGCCGCCAGCAGTCTGATCCAGGATCGAGAACCACCGCCCCCACCGCAGCCCCATGCATCCGACTCGTCGTCTGACTTAAGAACGTCCTTGCGGTTTCCGCCACTCGCCCGCAAGCAGCCAGCCGACAACCGCTCCCTCTAAGCCGTTAATCAATTCGCAGCCGCCATCCAGTCATCCGACCTGCAGGCCTCGGCTCGCCACCACCTCCGCTCAGACAAAGTGCGGCGCGGTGGCAATCTTCGACCATCAGGGCCGGCTAACTCGCAGACGAACGGCCGCCCGGTTCCATGCGGCTACCTCGTTTCCTAACTCGCAGGCGAACGACCGCCGAATTCGATGCGACTGCCTCGTTTCCTGACTCGTCGACTAAGTCATTGACCGATCCCGGCCAGCTCGACCCTCAACGTCACGACGACACCCAGAGCAATCCCGCCCCCAAGCGCCCCCGAAGCTAGCCACCCGCTCTTAGTCCGGTGAGAGCCCAGCAGCCCGAAGACTTCGGTCCAGGCGCAGCCGGTCAAGCCCTACTCTGGGTTCACCAACGCTGCCCCGACTTCCTCTGATCGCCTTTCTGATCCAAGCAAGTCCATGGGCGCCCACTGAACACTGTCCACCGGGCCCACCCGAGACTTCGCCCAAAGGGTGTCGGCTAAACGCATCAACACGTTCGAAGCATCGAGCGAGAAATTCGATCGCTCCAATCAGAAGTCTGGCCGCCCATCCGGCGTTTCACGTGAAACACCGGGCACCGGGCACCGGGCACCGGGCACCGGGCACCGGGCACCGGGCACCGGGCACCGGGCACCGGGCACCGGGCACCGGGCACCGGGCACCGGGCACCGGGCACCGGGCACCGGGCACCGGGCACCGGGCACCGGGCACCGGGCACCGGGCACCGGGCACCGGGCACCGGGCACCGGGCACCGGGCACCGGGCACCGGGCACCGGGCACCGGGCACCGGGCACCGGGCACCGGGCACCGGGCACCGGGCACCGGGCACCGGGCACCGGGCACCGGGCAAATCTCCCACACGGCTGTTTCACGTGAAACGGGGCGGATAATAGTTTCCGCACCGACCCCCTCACTGCACACCTAGCCGAGATGGGCCACGAGATCGGCCCTCGGCGACAGCGCGGGAGTTGCTCGGCTTTGTGATCAGACTCCACTTACTGCTGGCCAACACCGAGGAAGCGGCTTACCGTCGCCCAGGCGGCCCAGCTTCGACGGACGGCTTGTTTCAGCCGGCACGACCGGGACGACCGGCACGACAAACCCGGTTCCCATCCAAAGATTTGTGGCTTCCCGGCTTCCACAAGCCGTGTCGGGATAGGGATCTTCAATCGCTGACAGCCACACCTCTCCAACCGATCGGTCAACCTCAGGAAAAACCGGCATCCGACTGCAGGGGTTGGTCTTCGCGGAGCTGAGGCATTAAGTCAGCTAGCCAACTGGAAGGCGTGATTGGAAGGCACCAGCCCGGCGTACCCAGAACCGCTGAGGCACCTCATCACTGGCCCGCTCCACGTAAAGGAAATCAGCGACCGGGTGTGACGTCGCTGGCTCCCGCCGGCACTAAGAGGTTGGGAACACGAACACACATCGGCAGCCATCGCATGCCATCTCCCCGGCCTAGCATCCACTGCCAAGCAGTGCTCTCACGGACAGACCCCCTACCTGAGGTAGCGCCTCGCCGCCAGGTGCGTACAACCCACATCCGACTGCCCGGAGGTACTGCGGTCGAAGTAGATGGCCAGTGGCTCGAAAAATTCATTCCAGCAAGCACGAGGCAGGGCATACCTCGTCGGCGTGACTGAACAGCCAGTTGCTGACACGGGCCGCAGTCATCATGCAAGAGGACGGTTCACTCCAGCAAGTAGCTGGCGATGTTTCACGTGAAACCGGCCGTGTTGCGCGAACTCTGTCTATTTCCGCCCAGACGATAGAAGTCGCACGCTCCACTTGAGCATCTCGTGGCGCCTATATCCGGTACGCACCGACCGGCCTCATGGCACATTCCGCTCGCGGTGCTCTATCGCGAAAGCCCGACTCTGCGAACGAAAACGCCATGGCTTGCCATGTCCATACCCGCTGGCTTGAGGTCGTTTCCCGCTTCCGCGACCAAGACCACGGCAACTTCCATCGTTCCGATGCCTTGATTTGGCGGTCCCAGATAAGGCCGAAGACAGGGCGCAGACCGGCGATGAGACCGCACTCCCCATAGGCGATCGAAATGAAGCCCTTCCTAGAGGTGCCCCAAAGTCGGCATCGGCGCCTCACTGAACCAGGCCAGAAAGCCAGTCCGAGACGGCGGTACGCCATCCAGGCCAGGTATGTCGCTGGCACCAGTCCCAGATCTCGTCCGGTTGGATACACAAGCCTCCCGCTCGTAGCGCCCCTACCGGTCATCTTCCAAGGCCCGCCGCCGGCAAGACTTCCGGCTCGGCTCGGCTCGGCTCGGCTCGGCTCGGCTCGGCTCGGCTCGGCTCGGCTCGGCTCGGCTCGGCTCGGCTCGGCTCGGCTCGGCTCGGCTCGGCTCGGCTCGGCTCGGCTCGGCTCGGCTCGGCTCGGCTCGGCTCGGCTCGGCTCGGCTCGGCTCGGCTCGGCTCGGCTCGGCTCGGCTCGGCTCGGCTCGGCTCGGCTCGGCTCGGCTCGGCTCGGCTCGGCTCGGCTCGGCTCGGCTCGGCTCGGCTCGGCTCGGCTCGGCTCGGCTGACGATGATGATGATGCTCGTACCGGTCTCAGGCAAGCTCCGATGCGCACTCCAGACGGCCTCCGCCGCCCTCAACGTCATCCCAGTAAGCGGGCCGGACGACCGAAGACCGGCTCCGCGCCCCGGCGGAGGTTCCCCGCATCGTCGTTTCACGTGAAACCACTCCCCAAAAGCCGACGCGGATTCCAGGGCCGACCGGCCCTCATAGCGTCATCCGAAACCTCGCCACGTCGCCTTGAGGGGGAGTCAAGGCGCGGCCGGAGGAGCCTATCCACGCGCACCGGATCTCTGCTTCGGCGCACCCGCCAAAGTCAACTGCGACCCACGGAAGACCTCCCACCAAAAACAGAGCCAACCGCGCGTACCTCACAGAGCTCAACCCGTACACGAAGCAGCGCCACACAACAGAACGGACCTCGGTTGGTACCCAGGCCGAGCATCATTAAGGCCGGCCTCAGCCCTAACGCCGGGCAGCCTTAACCCATCTTGGTGGCCGCCTCCACGCCCTCGGACCGTCGCAGGCCTCCGCGAAGATCTCGCGCACCACCCCGGCGATGATCACAGGAGTGAAACAGTGACGTGGAGGCTGAAGGTGCCGTGTGCTAGCCGAGACCAAATCGGCTGGCCGCCCATGCAGCGAATTCGATCATCGGCAGGCGCGAGCAGCCAAACAGCCGAAGTGGCAAGTCAACGTCCAGAGAATAGGCGGCCAGTAACGGGCAACAGGCAGGCAGAGAGACCAAGAGACAGACACGCCGGCTAGGCCGGAGCCAATCTGGGTGGCGAGCCCCCAGACAGACAGACAACTAGTTACGAGCATCAGACAAAGCGGCACCGCACAGTGAGACCAACGCATCTGCGAACCTGTGGGCGAGGTGCCCCTGGCCGAGCCGTCGTTGGCCACATTCACCTAGGCCAAAGTCCGGCAAGCTCGGTCGTGCGGTGCTTTCAGCGACATGTCTGCGGCGGCAAAGTTCAGAGGAACGCTGACGCGCAACCGGCCACGAGATGATCTGTGACAGGCGCTAGAGGGGGCCAAGCGACGGGTGAAAGTCCGCCACGCCTCCAGAAGCGCGGACGGCCTTATCGAGCGCCGAACTAGCATCACCAGATCGCAAAAGGCGCGCAAGGCCGAGGGCATGGCTCAGATCGAGCCTAGACAGGCCCAGGAACGAGGCGCGCTCACCGAAAGTGCGGCACATGCTGACCGCGATTGCACCGCTTCTATACACCGATCCACTGGCCAGCCTGCCACTCTCCGAGAGACGCGCCACTGCCTCAAGATCGAATTCAACACCCGAGCAAGCGAGATCGTCGCGAGAGGAAGACGAAGACAAGAGGAAGGGGTACGGAGTGTGGAGTGGAAGCCGATACAGGAAGACTTCACGCGAAGTAACGCACCGCGGCGCCACCGCCAAGGACCACCCGGCAAACCAGCGGACACATACAGGAACACGGGTCGCGGGCAACACCACCGCGGGGGGTCGGGCACGACCGAAAACTCCGAAGACCAACCGCACTCAGACACAGCAAGCCGAAGATCCAAACGCAAGAACGATTCGTTTTCGTCACCGCGAGGCAAGCGCCCAACCGATCACGGTCCCCAGAACACGGTCAACCCGGTTCTGTCAGAACGATTCTCCTGAGATTTCGCGATCGGCCCCCGGCGCCAAACCGCCACTTCAAAACGCGAACTACATCCCGTTGTCCCCGAGCCCCAAGAGAAGCACAAAAAGAGGCGCGTGATCCCTCACGCGCCCCACATCAAGCTCTACAAGAAGCTCAATCCTCCGACGGCTCGCTGCCGTCCCGGACCGCGCCCTCTTCCTCAACCCCGATCATGCCCACGATCCGCTCAAGGTCATCAACGGTCGCGAACTCTATCGTGATCTTTCCCTTGTTCCGTCCGATGTCGACCTTCACCCGAGTGTCGAACCGATCGGACAGCCGCTCAGCCAGATCGTTCAAGGCCGGCGCGTGGACCTTGGCCCGCCGACTCGGCGCAGCCTTCTTAGCCGTCGGCTCCTCGGACGCCGCGAGATGCACGATCTCCTCGGTAGCCCGAACCGAAAGCCCTTCCCGAACGATCCGCTCGGCAAGCGCATCCTGAGCCGCACTGTTATCAAGCCCCAGCAACGCCCGAGCATGCCCCGCCGACAGGATCCCGGCGGCAACCCGTCGCTGCACAGCAGCAGGCAGGTTCATCAACCGGATCGTGTTGGAGATCTGCGGCCGGCTACGTCCGATCCGCCGGGCCAACTCCTCGTGCGTGGCCCCGAACTCTTCAAGCAACTGCTGATAGGCAGCCGCCTCTTCAAGCGGGTTCAGATTGGCGCGATGGATGTTCTCGAGCAGAGCATCCCGGAGCATCGCGTCATCGGGAGTGTCCCGGACGATCGCCGGGATGGTCTCGCGCCCCACAGCCTGGGCCGCACGCCACCGGCGCTCACCCATGACCAACTCATAGCGGCCGTCGCCAAGCTCACGCACGACGATCGGCTGGAGGAATCCGACCTCCTGAATCGAGGTCTTGAGCTCCTCAAGGGCCTCTTCGTCGAACACGTGCCGCGGCTGCTTGGCGTTCGGCTCGATCACCGAAACCGGCAGCTCGGCAAACCGGGCACCAGGAACCGGCGCAAGGTCCGGCTCAGAGGATGCCCCGTCCGAGTTCGACGAAGCAGCGTCCGGCTGCACGGGCACCGAAATGGCCGGCCCGGTAGCAGCAGGCCCGGGGGTTGGCGCCGACGAGACAGACGGCGACGACGCGACAGGATCCGGATCCGGCAGCACCTCGACCGGAGCCGCCGCTTCACCGGCGGGCGCCGTCGGGATCAGTGCGCCCAGGCCGCGGCCCAGGCCACCCCGCCGGTTCTTCATGCCGTGCCTCCCGTATTGACCCCACGAACGGCGAGTTCCAGGGCAGCCTCGAAGTAGCTGGTGGCTCCTCGTGAACCCGGATCGTAGGTCATCACCGACTGCCCGTAGCTGGGAGCCTCCGATACACGCACGTTTCGGGGGATCACCGCGTTCAGCACCTTTGCACCGAAGTGATTCCGCACGTCCTGTTCCACCGCATCTGCCAGACGCGTACGCCTGTCGTACATCGTCAGCAAGATCGTAGAGACATCGAGGGTGGGATTGAGGTGCTGACGCACCAGGTTGATGTTGTTGATCAGCTGATTGAGACCTTCCAGCGCGTAGTACTCGCACTGAATCGGTATCAGCACCTCCTGCGCCGCGCACAGGGCGTTGACGGTCAGCAGCCCCAGCGACGGCGGGCAGTCGATGAAGACGTAGTCGAACTTCTCCGGGTGGCCGGCGATCGCTCGGGCCAGCCGTGATTCACGGGCCACCACCGAGACGAGCTCGATCTCCGCACCGGCCAGGTCGATCGTTGCCGGCACGCAGAACAGGTTCGGAATGCCCTCGACCGGCTGCGCGACCTCGGCCAGCGGCACGTTGTCGATGAGGCAGTCGTAGACGTCCGGCACGCCGGCGTGGTGCGGCACATTCAGGCCGGTGGACGCATTGCCCTGCGGGTCCAGGTCAACCACCAGCACACGGTTGCCGTGGAGCGCGAGCGCCACAGCGAGGTTGACCGTCGTGGTCGTCTTCCCGACGCCGCCCTTCTGGTTGGCGACGCAAATCACCCGCGGGTGGTCTGGGCGCGGCATGATGATCTCGCCGCTCGGGTTGAGGATCTGCACAGCTCGCAACGCTTCCATAGCAAGGGGCGGATCGTCCTCATCCGCCGCTGGCGTTTCACGTGAAACATGCTCGGTCGACTGAACCGGCGCCCCTGAAGAAGGAGCGCTCGACGAAACAGCGCCCTGGCTCGGCATGGGCGCGCCGTATTCATAAGCGAGTCGAGGCTGCGGAACGTCGCCAACGTGCGGCCCGCCCACGCTCACTCCCGACGGCCTGTCGAGAGGCGACTCGGTTTCACGTGAAACACCGTACTCATGCACCGCTTCATCCCTGATGGCTAGGAAGGGGTTGGCCGGCAGAACGTGGCTCCTGCACGGGAGACACTATCGACATCCGGCCAGCCTACGGGTGTCGGGCATGTGTCGCCATGGTCGTCTGTCCGACGAAGCGACCTCAATGTCGTTCCATCGTCTTCCAACAACGCCCCGAACACCATGACGCCGGGCACAAGCTTGCCGCGAACATGCGACCCACACCCAACGGCTCGCTTCGCTTCCCGAAAATCAACACCACAGAGGGGGTACGGCCAAACAGTGAAAGCCCTGAGCCGGACGTTGAGCACGCTACAGACCCATCTCTACCCCCAAGTAGCTCCGCGCACCCAACGTCGACGTCAGGCCCTCTGAACCGGCTGCAGGCGCCGCCTACGGACTCACCCGCGACGAGATCGCTTACCGCCGCGAGTCGAAGCCGAACGACGCCCCGGCACCACATGCCGCTCTTTGACGATCTCCACAACAGTCGTAGGCGGATCGATCAGCCCATCACCACATAGCCGGATCGACGCCGTCCCACCACCGAGCGCCGTGACCGCAGCCGCATGCTCAGCGATCTCCTCAGCGGCCGACGATCCCTTCATGGCCAGAAGCCGCCCACCGACGGCAGCAAGCGGCAGACACCACCCAGCGAGCTTGTCCAGAGCGGCTACAGCCCGAGCGGTGACCACGTCAGCCCCAGGCACCTGCCCGACGACCTCTTCCGCCCGGCCGCGGACAACCGTGATGTTGTCCAACTCGAGAACGACAACCGCTTCCTCAAGGAACGAGGTACGCCGGGCGAGCGGCTCGACCAGTGTGATCGCCAGATCCGGACGGGCGATGGCCAACACGAGACCGGGCAACCCCGCACCGGAACCGACGTCCACCACGCCGGCGCCGGCCGGAATCATCTCGGCCATCACCCCGCAGTTGACCAGGTGCCGTTCCCAGAGCCGAGGAGCCTCACGCGGCCCGATGAGCCCACGCACGACACCTTCGGTGGCGAGGAGCTCGGCATACCGGCCGGCGAGTTCGAGCCGATCTCCGAAAACGGTGAGAGCAGAAGCAGGGGGTTCGGCGGGGAAAGACGACGGCCCGGGCGTGACATCGCCCGGGCCGGAGTCACCCGCGCCGTAGCGGGTATCCGTCACGATCAGTCCGCCACACGCACCACGATGCGCCGGTTGGGCTCGACGCCTTCGGACTCGCTCTGCACGCCCGGGATCGCGTTGACGACGTCGTGCACACACTTCCGCTCGAACGCCGACATCGGCTCCAGGCGTACCGGATCGCCGTGTTCTTTGACCTTCTCGACCGCATTGCGGGCGACCGCGGCGAGTTCCTTGCGGCGGGCGGCCCGGTAGCCGCCGATGTCGAGCAACAGCCGGCTGGGCGATCCGGTGGCCCGGAAGATCGCGAGACGGGTGAGTTCCTGAAGCGCTTCGAGGGTGGCTCCGCGCTGGCCGACGAGCGGCTGGAGACGGCCGCCGACGACCTCGACCATCGGCCGGCCCGCGGAGACGAGCTCGTCGATGTCGCCGTCGTAGTCGAGGATGTCCAGCAGCCCCTCGATGTAGTCCGCAGCGATCTCGCTCTGGCGGAACAGGTCGCCGTCCGAGGCGACGCTCTCCGACTTCTTGCCCTCTTCAGCCGGAACGGCCGAATCGGTGGCGGCCGGCTCGACAGCGGAGGCTGACGAGTCGGCGGAAGGGGGAGTGCTGGTGTCGGTCACGGTCTCATCTCCGTTGTGTTCGGGCCGGACCTAAGTCGGTCCGCTGTTCCCGCGCGGTGAAACGCGGGGAGGTCACTGAAAACCGAGGGGAGCGCTCGGGCGCTCCGTACGAGCACCCGAGCCGCGATCATCCCTTGGGTTTGTTCGCCGGTCGGGCGCCCTTCTTGGGATTCACCGGTTTGGCACCCGGTTTGGGCGCGAGGGCCTTGGTGTCGACGACCGGGCTGACCGGCTCGGCCTCGGCCTTGCGACCGAACAGGCCACCGGTACGGGCCGGCTGAACCGGGCTCTTGGGGCCACCCGAGGTCTTGGTGCCGGCGGCCGGGCGGGCGCTGGTGCCACCCTTGTTCGCCATCTGCGGCGGCGGGAACTTACGCAGCACCCACTGCTGCTGGGCCAGGGTGAACAGGTTGTTGGTGACCCAGTAGATGACCACACCGATCGGGAACAGCGCGCCGGAGAACAGCAGCGTGAACGGGATGCCGTAGAGCATCAGACGCTGGATCATCAGCTGCTGCGGGTCCTCGGCCCAGCCGGTCTTGAGGATCATCTGGCGCTGGGTGAGGAACGTGGTCGCCATCATCACGAGGACCAGGACCGCAGCGAGGATCTTGACCGTGGTGCCGTCGGCACCGAGCGCGGCCAGCTGCTCGGCGGACGACCCGAACTTGGCACTGATCGGCACGTTGAACAGGTGAGCCTGGAAGGCGCTGTTGAACTGCTCCAGCGGCCAGCCGTACAGCTGCTTGTTCTCGTCGGAGAGACCGGGCTTCAGGTGCTGAAGCACGTGGAAGAGCCCGAAGAAGACCGGAATCTGCAGGAACATCGGAAGGCAGCCCATCAGAGGGTTCGCCTTCTCCGTCCGGTACAGCTCCATCATCTCTTTCTGGAGCGTCTCCCGGTCACCCTTGTGCTTCTCCTGGAGCGCCTTGACCTTCGGCTGGAGCGCCTGCATGGCGCGCTGGCTCTTGATCTGCTTGACGAAGACCGGGAAGAGGATGATCCGCAGGGTCACCACAAGGAAGATGATCGCGAGGATCCAGGCCCAGTTCGTGCCGATCACGCGGTCGTCGGGTATGCCGATCGCATCCCACAGGGAATGCCAACGCAGAAGAATCCACGAGATGGCGTAGTAGATCGGGTCGAGACTCAATCTAATCTCCAGTCACATCGGCAGGACGGTGACGGATCGGGTCAGGCACCGGGTCATACCCGCCAGGGTGGAAGGGATGGCATCGTAGGAGCCGCCAGATCGCCAGGCCCGTCCCCCGCAGGGCGCCGTGTCGCGCCAGGGCTTCCTGGGCGTAGGCACTGCACGAGGGGTAGAACCGACAGCGTGCCGGCAGCGCCGGACTCAAGTATCGACGGTACGCGACGACCAGAGCGGTCAGGAGCCGGGCGGGCAGGCTCATCGTGGCCGCCGGGGTCTTCGGGCCGACGCGAGCGCGCTCTCCAGATCGCCGGCGAGAGCCGCGGACGTTGCGCCGGCGGACGGCGGCAACGCGCGGATCACCACGGTCGCCCCGGCCGGCAGGTCGTTGAGAAGCGGCCGGACCAGATGACGTAAACGCCGCTGGACCCGGTTGCGGACGACGGAGTTGCCCACCGCTTTGGACACGACAAAGCCGGCGCGCGCCGTGGAGGCGAACGCCGGCTCGTCGATAAGCAGGTGGACGACCAGGGTTTCGCGGCCGGCTCGACGGCCACCGCGAATCGCTGCGGCGAAGTCCGCGCTACGCCGCAGTCGTTGCGCCGCGGCAAGCACGACTACCTGGGCATTCCGACCGGACTAGCGGTCGGCTCAGGCCGACAGCTCGCCGCGGCCCTTGGCCCGGCGGGCCGACAGGATGGCACGGCCGGCACGGGTGCGCATGCGCAGCCGGAAGCCGTGGGTCTTGGCACGCCGGCGGTTGTTCGGCTGGTAGGTGCGCTTGCTCACGTCAAAACTCCGTCTTCGTACTACGACTCTGGGGGCATCATGCGCTGCAAGACGCCACTTTAGCAGAGCGCGGCGGAGCAACCGCCCAACCCTACGCAGCCCCCTTGACAGGGTCAACCATATCCTGGGTCGGCACGCCGACATGGGCGTGCACCTTCGTCCGACCAGGTCTTTCCACGCCCGAAGTGAATCTTTTCTTAGCTCTGGGCAGGGGATGGCCCGCACGGCGGTTGTAGTCGACCTCTCACCGCTGTTAGCGTGCGCGGTTGCTGGTCTTACCGGCCGTTCGCAGACCGCGGGGCGGCGGCCAAAACCGGACAAGCAGGTGGATCGTTCGCCACGGTGAGCCTGTTTACCGCCCGCGCCACTACAGGCTCCGGTAAATCTGCCGACCGTCCGGCCGGGAGCGGCCACCGGCACCGCCACGGGTTGTGGATAACCTGTGGATAGCCGGTTGGCGCCGTGCGTGTTCAGCACGTTAACTGTGCTGGGTTCGGGGGAGCCGAGAGGCACAGGCTAAAGGCCGGACAAGGCCCACCGGGGGTCGGTGGCGATGGGGGTGGCGCGGCGGTGGCCGATCAGGTCGACCTGGGCACGTTGTGGCGTGACACGTTGGACGAGTTGTCCGACGAGATCGCGTCACGGCAGCAGCGCGCCTATCTACAGTTCACCCGCCTACGGGCCATCGTCGAGGACACCGCCCTCCTATCGGTTCCGGACACGTACACCCGAGACATCATCGAGTCCCGGCTGCGCCCGGCGATCACCGAAGCCCTGACGAAGCGGCTCAGTCGACCCATTCAGGTGGCGGTCACCGTCCGCCCTCCGGAGGACGGCTCGGGGATGCCCGGGACGGTCTACGGCACGCCAGCCGAGCAGGCCGCCCCGATCGCCGAACCACAGCCGCGGCACTACGCCGAGTCCGGACCGTATGCGGAGCCCGGGCCGTACCAGCCGGAGCTGCCCGGATACCCCTCCGGTCCGCAGCGGATGCCCGAGCCGCCGTATCAGCAGGCCGCCTTCGGTCCGGCCGAGCACGCGCCCGAGCCGTACCCGACCGGGTCCGCACAGCATTCGGCGCCGCAGGCGCCGTACTCGCGTGGCGTGCCGACCGCCCGCGACGGCCAGGAGGCGCTCTTCGCCGACCCGATGCCGCAGCAGATCCCGCAGCCCCCGGTGAACCGGTCGCCGGCGACACGCCCGGCCGAGCAGGAGACGCCGAACGACGCGGTCGCGCACCGGATGGCAGCCGACGCGGCCCAGCTGCGCGACAACCGACGGCACCCGGACGACAGGCCGATGCCCGGCCCGGACCGGCGCGACGACATGCCGGTGCGGGCCGGCGACAACGGCCCCGGACGCCCGCCGGTCGACCTACGCGGTCCCGGTACGTCCCCGCGCCCTGGTGGGCAGGACGGCAACCGGCTCAACCCGAAGTACATGTTCGAGACGTTCGTGATCGGCTCGTCCAACCGGTTCGCGCATGCCGCATCGGTGGCCGTCGCCGAGTCACCGGCGAAGGCGTACAACCCGCTCTTCATCTACGGCAGCTCCGGGCTGGGCAAAACCCACCTCCTGCACGCGATCGGTCATTACGCCACCACCCTGGGGCACGCGCGTTCGGTGCGCTACGTGTCGACCGAGGAGTTCACCAACGATTTCATCAACAGCCTGCGTGACGACAAGACGCAGGCGTTCCAGCGCCGCTACCGCGACGTCGACATCCTGCTGATCGACGACATCCAGTTCCTGGAGAATCGCGAGCGGACGCAGGAGGAGTTCTTCCACACGTTCAACACGCTGCACAACGCCAACAAGCAGATCGTGATCAGCTCGGACCGCTCACCGCGCCAGCTGGCCACCCTCGAAGACCGGATGCGTACCCGCTTCGAGTGGGGTCTGCTGGCCGACATCCAGCCACCGGACCTGGAGACGCGAATCGCGATCCTCCAGAAGAAGGCCGCCCAGGAGCGGATGTACGCCCCTGACGACGTACTGGAATTCATCGCGTCCCGGGTCTCCAACTCGATCCGCGAGCTCGAGGGCGCGCTGATCCGGGTGACCGCGTTCGCCAGCCTGACCCGCTCGCCGGTGCAACTCTCCCTGGCCGAGGAGGTGCTACGGGACTTCATGCCGGACGGCGCCGGCCCGGAGATCACCGCCGACCAGATCATGGTCTCCACCGCCGACTACTTCGGCGTCAGCCTGGAGGATCTGCGCGGCCATTCCCGCAGCCGGGTCCTGGTGAACGCCCGCCAGGTCGCGATGTACCTCTGCCGCGAACTGACCGATCTCTCGCTGCCGCGAATCGGCCAGGCCTTCGGCGGCCGAGACCACACCACGGTCATGCACGCCGACCGCAAAATCCGGCAACACATGGCCGAACGCCGGTCCCTCTACAACCAGATCGCCGAACTGACCAACCGAATCAAACAAAACACCTGATTTGGTACGGCCACCCGCCGATCAACCGCACCACTCCGCTCTCACCTGGCGTTTTCGGCGGGGCTGCCCACTCCCGGCAACCCCGCCGCCGCCGGGCTGCCATTCCCCCACGGTCACCCCATTCCCCGCCCCCAGCACACGGGCAAACGGCTGGATGGTCACGCCGTTCCCAGCCGGTTCCGTTGACTGCCACCGCCGACCAGCCGACCCCATCAACGTGCCGACAAACCACAGGTGACACACCAGCTCGACGCCGTTGTGTGCCGGCCCCGCAACGCGATCCGTAAACCCGCGGCCCAAGACGCGACGCGATCCGATCCGATTCGAGACGCGACCCGACCCGGCCCGACCCGCGTCGCGACGCGGCGCCACCCGACCCGACCCGACCCAACCGGACCCGACCCGACGCCACCCGACCCGAGACGCGACGCGACGCCACCCGACCCGAGACGCGATCCGATCCGATCCGATCCGATCCGATCGAGATTCGAGACGCGATCCGATGCGCAAAGTCATCACGCAGCACGCCCGGAACGCCGTTCGGCCGACCAGCGATCTTCGAACCGCAGATGGCCACGCCGCTGATGCATCTGGTGTTCACCATCGGATCCGGGCATCGCGGCAGGTGCGATCGACGTGCTCCAACCGCCGGCGTGGCGACCCCAACTGGGCACGCTGGGCGCTCGACACCGGTACATGCCGCCTTGAGTCGCAAGACGAAACCACAGGTAGAACCGCAGCACGCCCCACGTCGCCGAAGGTCGGTCTACGAGGCGATGCAAACCACACGCCGGCCCGCTGCGCATTCGGCGTAGGTGTGGGTCGGCCACCGGCGTGGGTAGGGCCTCTGGCGAGCACGGCGCAGACGGGTAAACGCGGAGACCGCGGGTGGCCACGCCCGTGAGCTGCTGCCGAAGGGCTTGCTGTCGGAGGGAAGAAACGGTGGCCGGCCCGCTGGTGGTTCGGGTGGGGATAGGGACCACGGCCTCAGCCCGGCGGTCGCGTTTCGGCCGGGAGTAGGTGGGTGATCGCGCTGACAGCCAGGTGAGGTGTGGAAAGGCTCAGCGGCGGGTGCCCGTACCCGATGAGGGTTTGAAGCTTTCGGCAGCCGGGCATGGGCGGTGGCCGGACAGCTCGGGAAAGGGTGACCGGACGCGTCGGTGGCGGGGTTTCCACAATCCACAGGCTTGGGATTCCGGAGGTTCGAAGTGCCCAGGCGCGCAGGGACGGGCTTCGACGGCTCGACCGGCCGATTTCGGGTTTCCCACAGGCTTTCCACGATCGAGTGAATAGGCTCTGACCTGCCTAAACTCGCGAATCCGTGAGTTGTCCACCGGTTCTACACGGGGTTGTCCACAGGTTATGCCCAGATCATCCGCCGATCAGGCAGGCATAGCCGCAGCTCAATGCCTACTTCCAAGGGGCCTCAATGGCCGATTGTCAACGTCGGGACGTGACAGCTTCGTGCCAACGTTGTCCACAGCTGTCCACAGGCATCCACAGCCTGGATCCCCAGACGGTGGAAATCTCCCGACAGCCTTGTCCACAGATGTGCGTAAACCCTGGGGAAATCGATGTGGACAGACACGGAGGGTGACAAAAGATCACACAGGCTGTGGACGGCTGTGGATTACCTGTTGAAGGTTCTGGGGACGACGAGTCGGTAGCGTTCCTGCGTAATCCACAGCGCAGGGGATAGAACCGGTGGATTACCGGTGGATAGCCTGTGGACGACGGTGGACAACGCTCGCCGCGTCGGGAACTGTGGACACGGAGCCCTAGTTGTACCCCGGTTATCCACCTGTGAATCACCGGTGGATAACTCGGTGACCAGGGAAAACTCGGGTTCTCCACAGTATGCACAGGCCCTATGAAGACGACTAGTTATCTCTTCTAAGAAAACAAAAACCAATCATCAGCGTTGTGGAAGGTGTGGATCCGCGCCTCGCGGCTTGCCGTGGACCGGCCCTCAAGAAGCACCGAGAAGCAGGGTTGGGGCTCTGCGGTCCGGTCGGTGTAAGAAGGCGGACCGGGGTCGGGCACGCAACAGCAGCACCGGAGCCATAGAGTTCAGTCGGGGTCCATGCCCCTGTATGAGGACGCATCGCGGAGGACAGCATGAAGTTCCGGGTGGAGCGAGACGCGCTCGCCGACGCCGTGGCCTGGACAGCCAAGAGCCTGCCCAGTCGGCCCTCGGTGCCGGTGCTCGCCGGCGTCCTGCTGCGGGTGACCGATGGCCGCCTGCAGGTGTCCGGCTTCGACTACGAGGTCTCCAGCCAGGTGACGGTCGAGGTGCAGGCCGACGCGGACGGCGCGGCTCTGGTCTCCGGTCGCCTGCTCGCCGAGATCACCAAGGCGCTGCCGGGTAAGCCGGTGGACATCGCCGCCGTCGGCGCGCATCTCGAGCTGGTCTGCGGGAGTGCCCGTTTCACCCTGCCCACGATGCCGGTGGAGGACTATCCGACCCTGCCGGATATGCCGACCAGTGCGGGCACGATCGACGCCGCTACGTTCGCCTCAGCGGTTTCCCAGGTGGCGATCGCCGCGGGCCGTGACGAGACGCTGCCGATGATGACCGGTGTGCGTCTGGAACTGAACGGTTCGAACATCGCCCTGCTGGCCACCGACCGATACCGGCTGGCGATGCGCGAGATCGAGTGGACCCCGGAGGACCCGGAGATCAGCCTCAACGCGCTGGTCCCGGCGAAGACGCTGAACGACACGGCCAAGGCTCTCGGCCCGATCGGCGGTGCGGTGACGCTGGCGCTCGCCCAGGGCAGTGCCGGTGAGGGCATGATCGGTTTCGCCGGTGGCGCCCGCCGTACGACGAGTCGCCTGCTGGACGGTGCGAACTATCCGCCGGTGCGCTCGCTTTTCCCGGCTTCGCACAACGCCGAGGCCCGGGTCGCGGTGTCGTCGCTGGTCGAGGTGGTCCGACGGGTCGCCCTGGTTGCCGAGCGCACCACTCCGGTGCTGCTGAGCTTCAGCGAGGACGGCCTGGTGGTCGAGGCCGGCGGCACCGAGGAGGCGCGCGCCAGCGAGGCGATGGAGGCCGAGTTCACCGGTGAGCCGCTGACGATCGGTTTCAACCCGCAGTACCTGATCGATGGTCTGCAGAACCTGGGCGCTCCGACGGCGATGCTGTCGTTCGTCGACGCGTTCAAGCCCGCTGTGATCTCGCCCGCTGGCGAAAGCGGAGAAATCATCCCGGGTTACCGCTATCTGATCATGCCGATCCGGGTCACTCGCTGATACTGAGCTTGAACCAATCGCTCATCTAGGGAGATCACCATGCAACTCGGCCTGATCGGTCTCGGCCGCATGGGTGGCAACATGCGGGAACGACTCCGTGCAGCGGGGCACGAAGTCGTCGGATACGACCAGAACCTGGAAGTAAGCGACGCAGCAAGCCTGTCCGAGCTGGCTGAGAAGCTGGCCGCGCCGAGGGTCGTCTGGACGATGGTTCCGTCCGGGAAGATCACCGAGGACACGATCAACCAGCTCGCCGAGGTTCTCGAGGCGGGCGACATCATCATCGACGGCGGAAACTCCAAGTTCACCGACGACGCCCCGCGGGCCGAGCGGCTGAAGGCCAAGGGCATCCACTACCTGGACGTCGGTGTCTCCGGCGGCGTGTGGGGCATCAAGAACGGCTACGCCCTGATGGTCGGTGGCGACGCCCCGCAGGTCGAGCACTGCAAGCCGATCTTCGAGGCGCTCAAGCCGGTCGGTGAGTTCGGGTTCGCGCACGCCGGCACCCACGGGGCCGGGCACTACGCGAAGATGGTGCACAACGGCATCGAGTACGGCTTGATGCACGCGTATGCCGAGGGCTACGAGATCCTCAAGGCGTCCGAGTACATCCATGACGTGCCCGCCGTGATCAAGAGCTGGCGGGAGGGCAGTGTCGTCAAGTCGTGGCTGCTCGATCTGCTGGACCGGGCTCTCGACGAGGACCCGGAGCTGGACGCGCTGAAGGGTTACGCCGACGACACCGGCGAGGGCCGCTGGACCGTCGACGAGGCCGTGCGTCTCGCCGTGCCGGCGCATGTCATCGCGGCGTCGTTGTTCGCGCGTTTCCAGTCCCGTCAGGACGACTCGCCCGCCATGAAGGCCGTCGCCGCGCTGCGTCAGCAGTTCGGTGGACACGCCGTCAAGCGCTGATCCATGCACGTACGCCGGGTCGAGCTCACCGACTTCCGTTCGTATGAGCGGGTGGCGGTCGATCTCGATCCCGGCGTGTCCGTGCTGGTCGGGCAGAACGGCATGGGCAAGACCAACCTGGTCGAGGCGCTCGGTTATGTGGCCACTCTGGACAGTCATCGGGTGGCCACCGACGCGCCGCTGGTTCGGGCTGGTGCCGCTTCGGCGGTGATCAGGTGCGCGATCGTCCATGAGGGACGGGAGCTGCTGGTCGAGCTGGAGATCGTGCCGGGCCGGGCGAATCGGGCCCGGCTCAACCGGTCGCCGGTGCGCCGTCCGCGGGAGGTGCTCGGCGCGCTGCGGATGGTGCTGTTCGCACCGGAGGATCTGGAGCTGGTCCGGGGTGACCCGTCGGAGCGCCGACGCTATCTGGACGATCTGTTGGTGGCCCGGCAGCCGCGGTTCGCCGGGGTACGGGCCGACTACGACCGGGTGGTGAAGCAGCGCAACGCCCTGCTGCGCAACGCCTACCTGAACCGCAAGGTGGGCGGCACTCGCGGGCAGGACCTGTCGACGCTCGAGGTGTGGGATCACCATCTCGCCCATCACGGCGCCGAGCTGCTGGCCGGGCGGCTGGAGCTGGCGGCCGCGCTGTCGCCGCATCTGACGAAGGCGTACGACGCGGTCGCTCCGGGCCGGGGTGCGGCGGCGATCGCGTACGCGTCGCGGCTGGGCGAGTCGTTGCAGGCGGACCGGCCGGTGCTGGAGGCGGCGATCCTGGAACGGTTGCGGGAACGGCGAGTCGCGGAGATCGAGCGGGGCATGACTTTGGTCGGCCCGCATCGTGACGATCTCGCGCTGAGTCTCGGTGACCTGCCGGTGAAGGGGTATGCGAGTCACGGCGAGTGCTGGTCGTTCGCGCTGGCGTTGCGGCTGGCCGCCTACGATCTGCTGCGTTCGGACGGGATCGAGCCGGTGCTGGTGCTCGACGATGTCTTCGCCGAGCTGGACGGGTCGCGCCGGGAACGGCTGGCGGCGCTGGTCTCGGACGCGGCACAGTTGTTGGTGACGTGCGCGGTTCCGGAGGACGTGCCGGCGAGCCTGAGTGGTGCGCGCTTCGACGTCGTGACGGGGGCGGTGAGCCGTGTTTCCTGACGCTGATCCGGATCGGTCGGGTGGTGGTGAGCCACGACGGTCGACGGAGCCGCCTCAGCGCCTTACTGACGCCCTCGGGGACCTGTGGGCGGGAGTGGATGAGGACCGGGAGCTCCGGGGCGCCGCACGAGGCGTTGAGGGCGTTTCGCGTCCGGCGGGTGGGCCGGGCGGTGGGCGTACCCCGGAAAATGCTTCTCCACAGCCTGTGGAAAACCCGGACCTGGCCGGGCCGGAACTTGCCCGGGCCGTGCTCGACGCGGCTTTGGCGCGGCGCCGTGAGGCGGCGTCGCGGACGTCGAAACGCCGGACCGGGACCGGTCAGGGCAGCGGCCGGCGGCTTCGTGGCTATTCCGGGCCGGGGCCGGATCCGCGTGATCCACAGTTGTTCGGGGCGATGCTGGAACGCCTGGTCAAGGCTCGCGGCTGGGAGAAGCCGAAGGCTGAGGCGACGGTTTTCGGCAGGTGGGAGAAAGTGGTCGGGCCGGACATCGCGGCGCACAGCCGACCGGTGCGGCTGGAGGGCGGGGTGCTGACCGTCGAGGCGGAGTCGACGGCGTGGGCCACCCAGTTGCGGATGCTCGCCGCCACTCTGCTCCGCAAGATCGCCGGTGAGGTCGGTAACAACGTGGTGACCAGGCTGAACATTCACGGGCCGGCGGCGCCGTCGTGGAGTCGTGGGCCGCGGCGGGTGCAGGGGCGCGGGCCCCGGGACACTTACGGCTGAAACTTTTCCGGCTCGGTGTGCGTCTGACCACGCATGACTCTGCTGCTGCGTCGTCTTCTGGTTCTGCTGCTGCTCGTGCTGGCACCGCTTCCGGTGGCCGCCCGACCAGCGTGGGCGTGTTCGTGCGCGGACAATCCGGATCCACTGGGTCGGTCCGAGACCGCCTTCGTCGGCGTGGCGGAGGACGTCGACGGCGCCATGTTCGGCAACGAGGTCGAGGTGCGTTTCGCCGTCGAGTCGGTGCAGAAGGGCGAACCCGGGGATTCGGTGACGCTGGTCACCATGAAGGATTCGGCGTCCTGTGGATACGAGTTCGTCGAGGGCGGCCGGTACCGGGTGTTCGAGACCGACGGGCAGACGAATCTGTGCGACGGCAACGAGCTGCTGTCCACCGGGCAGGCCACGGGTGGCGAGGACCGTACCCGGATCTTCTGGGGTGGGACGGTCCTGGTGTTGCTTCTCGTCTCCGGCGGGGTGACCTGGCTGGTCCGGAAGTCTTGACCGCGGCCGGTCAGTAGTCGGCGAAGATCGCGAAGCCGCGTTCGGCGCATCGGCGGTAGAAACCGGCCAATACGGCCAGTTCGGTGCGCGCGAAACTCCAGTGCGGGGAGTTGCCGGCGTCGTCGCGCAGCGCCGCGAGCCGCTGGTCCAGCCAGCGCAGTTGCTGCTCGGCGAGCCGGCCCGCGGAGATCGCGGTGCGCAGCACCTCGGTGACGGTGTCGAAGGTGACCAGGTCACCGAACTTCTCGTGGCCCTCGACGAATCGCTCCAGACCGCCGGCGATCCACGCGCAGCCGTCCGGGTCGATCACCGGATCCTCGTCCTCGGCGGCGGCCTCGGTGGCGTAGAGCACACCCTCAAGACCGAGAAGAAGATCGATCAGTTCGGTGTACGCGGTAGCGCGGACCGTGCCGGTCTTGGCGATGTGCAGCGCGAGCGCCCCGGTCGGCGCGGCGATCTCGGGCCGGTCCGCGATCGCTCCGAAGTCGACGAACTCGGCGGGAGCCACCGGGTCGTAGTACTGGTTGGTCCGCGGCCAGTGCACCGCGACGTTGTCCAGGCCCTTGTCGTGCGCCATTGGGGCCACCCCTCCTCGACCTGCCCTGCGACCACCCGGCCATCTCCGGCCCGCGCGGGCGAGGTTACGACACAGCCGCGGGACGTTGTCGAGCAGTGTCGCAGTGAGTGTGTGCGAGGCACGGCAGGCGCGCCCGACCGCCGTAACTGCCGCAGCGTTTGCCATTGCGTGGGTCGGCTGTGCCGTGTAGGGGATTACGTGGGTAGCGCCTCAAATCGCGCTACGGCACTCTCAGGCACCCGGAAGGGGTGCCGGACCCTCGCCGACTCGTTCCGGCGGAGTAGAATCGACAACGACCGGGAAAACTGTGCTTGACGGCCAAGTCGGCTACTCCGCCGACCCACATCGTCACGCTATGCGGTTTTTCCAGCCGATCACGATCCGCGGGCCGTCCGCGGCGACCGGCGCGCACGGTTCCACCGGTGGTCCGCTTCTTTCCGCGGTGTCATCTTCTGGTCCCCCGTGCGCGCGTGCCGCCGTCGACGAGCCCGCCAACCCCGTTGCGGGGCCTCCCCGGCCCGGCGCGAGAAAGTGGCCGAGGGTGTCAGAGAATCAGCAGGAATACGGTGCCGGCTCTATCACCGTGCTCGAAGGCCTGGAAGCGGTCCGCAAGCGTCCCGGTATGTACATCGGTTCCACCGGTGAGCGCGGTCTGCACCACCTGGTCTGGGAGGTTGTGGACAACGCGGTCGACGAGGCGTTGGCCGGTTACTGCGACACCATCGACGTGGTCCTGCTCCCCGATGGTGGCGTCTCGGTCACCGACAATGGCCGTGGTTTCCCGGTCGACCTGCACCCGACGCTGAAGAAGCCGGGTGTCGAGGTCGCACTGACCGTCCTGCACGCGGGCGGCAAGTTCGACGGCCAGGCCTACAAGGTCTCCGGCGGTCTGCACGGTGTCGGCGTCTCCGTGGTGAACGCGCTCTCGACCAGGATGGCCGTCGCGATCCAGAAGGACGGCTTCTGGTGGCGCCAGAAGTATGACTACTCCGTTCCCGGTGAGCTGGTGAAGGGCGAGCCGACCGACGAGCTGGGCTCGACCGTGCAGTTCTGGCCGGACCCGGACATCTTCGAGACGGTCGACTTCGACTACCAGACCATCTACCGGCGTCTGCAGGAGATGGCGTTCCTCAACCGCGCCCTCACCATCAACTACATCGACCAGCGTCCCGACCAGGTCGACGAGAACGGTGAGCACCGCAAGGTCACCTTCATGTACGAGGACGGCATCGCCGACTTCGTGCGGCACCTCAACGCCACGAAGAGCGCCATCCACAAGACGGTGATCCAGTTCGAGGCCGAGGACAACGACGCCGGCATGGGTGTCGAGGTCGCGATGCAGTGGAACGAGTCGTACGGCGAGTCGGTCTACACCTTCGCCAACCGCATCAACACGCACGAGGGCGGTACCCACGAGGAGGGCTTCCGCGCCGCACTGACGACGATCGTCAACAAGTACGGCATCGAGAAGAAGTTCCTCAAGGGCGACCAGAAACTGTCCGGTGAGGACATTCGTGAGGGCTTGGCCGCGATCATCTCGGTGACCCTTCGTGAGCCGCAGTTCGAGGGCCAGACCAAGACGAAGCTCGGCAACACCGACATGAAGAGCTTCGTGCAGAAGGTGGCGAACGAGCAGCTCGCCGACTGGTTCGACCGGAACCCGGCGGACGCCAAGCTGATCATCACGAAGGCCGACCAGGCGGCCCGCGCCCGGATCGCCGCCCAGCAGGCCCGCAAGCTGGCCCGCCGCAAGTCGCTGCTGGAGTCCGGCTCGATGCCGGGCAAGCTGGCCGACTGCCAGTCCACCGACCCGCGTGAGACCGAGCTGTTCATCGTCGAGGGTGACTCGGCCGGCGGTTCGGCGAAGTCCGGCCGGGAGAGCCGCATCCAGGCGATCCTTCCGATCCGCGGCAAGATCCTCAACGTGGAGAAGGCCCGGATCGACCGGGTGCTGAAGAACAACGAGGTCCAGGCGCTGATCACGGCCATGGGCACTGGCATCCACGACGAGTTCGACATCTCGAAGCTGCGGTATCACAAGATCATTTTGATGGCCGACGCCGACGTCGACGGCCAGCACATCCAGACGCTGCTGCTCACCCTGCTGTTCCGTTTCGTGCGGCCGCTGGTCGAGCACGGTCACGTCTACCTGGCGTCGCCGCCGCTTTACAAGATCAAGTGGAACAAGCGGGGGGACGACGCGCAGTACGCGTACTCCGACCGTGAGCGTGACGGGCTGATCGCGCTGCGTCAGCAGAAGAAGGCGAACGCCAAACCCGACGACATCCAGCGGTTCAAGGGTCTCGGCGAGATGAACTACGACGAGCTGTGGGACACCACGATGAACCCGGACACCCGCACCCTGCGTCAGGTGACCCTGGACGATGCGGCCGTCGCCGACGAGCTGTTCAGCGTGCTGATGGGTGAGGACGTGGAGGCCCGGCGGTCCTTCATCCAGCGCAACGCCAAGGACGTCAGGTTCCTCGACATTTAACTTCGGGAAGCCGTATCCACAGCGTGCGGCCACTTTCCACAGTGTTATCCACAGCCTTATGCCAGTTTCGGCAGCATTTGCCCGGCATCACCTTGAGTAAGGGTTAAAAGTGACTGACACTCCCGAGCCCCCCGGCGACGACGAGACCCCGGCCGATATCGGCGGCAGCGTGACCCAACGCATCGAGCCGGTCGGCCTCGAGGTCGAGATGCAGCGGTCGTACCTCGACTACGCGATGAGCGTCATCGTCGGCCGGGCGCTGCCCGACGTGCGGGACGGTCTCAAGCCGGTACACCGCAAGATCCTCTACGCGATGTACGACGCGGGCTTCCGTCCCGACCGCGGTTACGTCAAGTGCGCCCGCATCGTCGGCGACGTGATGGGCAACTACCACCCGCACGGCGACTCGTCGATCTACGACGCCCTGGTGCGTATGGGGCAGCGTTGGTCGCTGCGCTACCCGCTGATCGACAGCAACGGCAACTTCGGCTCGCCGGGTAACGACCCGCCCGCGGCCATGCGCTACACCGAGGCGAAGTTGTCCCCGCTGGCGATGGAGATGCTGCGGGACATCGACGAGGACACCGTCGACATGCAGGACAACTACGACGGGCGCACCAAGGAGCCGACGATCCTGCCGGCTCGGTTCCCGAACCTGCTGGTCAACGGCTCCGAGGGCATCGCGGTCGGGATGGCCACCAAGATCCCGCCGCATAACCTGGGCGAGATCGCCAGCGCCGTCCAGTGGCAGCTCGACCACCCCGAGTCGGACGAGGCGACCGCACTCGAAGCGATGATCGAGCTGGTCAAGGGGCCGGACTTCCCGACCAAGGGCATGATCGTCGGCCAGTCGGCGATCAACGACGCGTACCGGACCGGCCGTGGGTCGATCCGGATGCGCGCGGTGGTCGAGGTCGAGGAGGACACCCGCGGCCGGCCCTGTCTCGTGGTGACCGAGCTGCCGTACCAGGTGAACCCGGACAACCTCGCCGAACGCATCGCCGAGCTGGTCAAGGAAGGCAAGCTCACCGGCATCGCGGACATCCGGGACGAGTCGTCCGGCCGTACCGGCATGCGGTTGATCCTGGTCCTGAAGCGCGACGCGGTCGCCAAGGTCGTGCTGAACAACCTCTACAAGCACACCCAGCTCCAGGAGACGTTCGGCGCCAACATGCTGGCGATCGTCGACGGGGTGCCGCGCACGCTCAACCTGGCGCAGTTCATCCGCTACTACGTCGAGCACCAGATCGAGGTCATCCAGCGCCGGACCGCGTTCCGGCTGCGCAAGGCCGAGGAGCGGGCCCACATCCTGCGCGGTCTGGCCAAGGCGCTGGACATGCTCGACGAGGTGATCGCCCTGATCCGGCGCTCGACCACGGTCGAGGACTCACGTCAGGGCCTGATGCAGCTCCTCGACGTCGACGAGATCCAGGCGACCGCGATCCTCGACATGCAGCTGCGCCGCCTCGCGGCTCTGGAGCGGCAGCGCATCATCGACGAGCTGGCGAAGATCGAGATCGAGATCGCCGACTTCAAGGACATCCTGGCGAAGCCGGAGCGGCAGCGGGCGATCATCTCGGAGGAACTGGCCGAGATCGTCGCGAAGTTCGGCGACGAGCGGCGCACCCAGATCATCCCGTTCGACGGCGAGGTCTCCATGGAGGACCTCATCGCCCGGGAAGACGTTGTGGTGACCATCACACGAACTGGTTACGCCAAGCGGACGAAGACCGATCTGTACCGGTCGCAGAAGCGCGGCGGCAAGGGCGTGAGCGGCGCCACGCTGCGGCAGGACGACATCGTGTCGCACTTCTTCGTCATTTCTACACACGATTGGATGCTGTTCTTCACGAACAAGGGCCGGGTCTACCGGGCGAAGGCGTACGAACTGCCCGAAGCCAGCCGTGTGGCCAAGGGACAGCACGTCGCGAACCTGCTCGCCTTCCAGCCCGACGAGCACATCGCCCAGATCATCCAGATCCCGAACTACGAGGTCGCGCCGTACCTTGTGCTCGCCACTAAGAATGGGCTCGTGAAGAAGACGCGCCTGGAGGAATTTGACTCCAACCGCAGCGGTGGCATTATCGCCATCAACCTGCGGGAGGATGACGAATTGGTGGGCGCGGCGCTGGCGGCTCCGGAGGACGACCTGCTTCTGGTGTCCAAGAAAGCCCAGGCCATCCGCTTCAACGCGACCGACGAGGCGCTGCGCCCGATGGGCCGCGCGACGTCCGGTGTCATCGGCATGCGCTTCGGTGACAACGATGAACTTCTGGCGATGGAAGTGGTCCGGCCGGACATGGATGTGTTGGTCGCCACCGATGGTGGGTATGCGAAGCGCACGCCCATCGAGGAGTATCCGGTGCAGGGGCGTGGCGGCAAGGGGGTACTGACCGCCAAGATCACTGAGCGTCGTGGTGGACTTGTCGGCGCTCTGGTGATCAGCCCGGAGGATGAACTGTTTGCCATCACCAGCAATGGTGGTGTCATCCGGACTCCCGTGAAGCCTGTACGGCGCACACGGGATCGGAACACAATGGGGGTCAAGCTGATGGACCTCCCAGAAGGTGTAACCATCGTGGCGCTTGCTCGCAATGCCGACGAGCCTGACGAACAGGACTAGTTGATGCCGGAGACACAGGCGAAGTCGGGGGGCCCCGGGACCTCAGCGACTCCGGACGATGCGGCGAAGAAAGACGCTGCCGCACCGGCTGGTCGCGAGAGCACAGGGCGCGCCTCTGTCCCCGCCGATGCCCCGTCCCCGCCGAAGTTCACCAGGGCGCCGGGTATGGCCCCGCCGCCCGGTGAGCCGGCCGCCGGCAACACCGACGGCGCCGACCCCAAACGCCCAGGCGTGCAGCCACCGGTGAAGGGCTCGGCCTCGGTGCCGGTCGTCACCAAGGGCAAGGGTGCCGCTCCGGGGACGACCTCTGGGCGTACCCCGGTGGCTCCTCCCGCCGCGTCCCCCAGTAACCCGCAGCGGCCCACCACCCCGCCGGCGCCGCAAGCGACCGCACCCGGAGCTGCGAAGCAGCGCACCGGGTCGACGCCGGCGGCAGGCGGCGCGGCCGCCGTCGGAGCAGCCCGTGTCTCCGAGGCCGTGCGATCGGCTCGTTCCACCGTGTCGTCGGCGGCCGCCCGCGGTCCCCGACGCGCCCGGCTGAACCTGAAGCGCATCGACCCCTGGTCGGTGATGAAGTTCTCGTTCGCCGTGTCGATCGTGCTCTTCATCGTGGTGGTCGTCGCCACCTCGGTGCTCTACCTCGCCCTCGACACGATGGGCGTCTGGAGCTCCGTCAACGGCAACCTCCAGGAGTTGGTCACCGCCAGTGGTGGTACTGAGGGCAGCACCACCAGCGCCTTCCGGATCACCGCCTGGGGCGTCATCGGCACGTCGATGCTGATCGGTGCGGTCAATGTGGTGCTGTTCACCGCACTGGCCACACTGGGTGCGTTCATCTACAACGTTTGCGCCGACCTGGTCGGTGGCATCGAGCTCACGCTGGCCGAACGCGACTGACGATCCGCCATCGGGTTGCGGGTACCCCCGCTTTGGAGACCCGCAACCCGATGCGGTAACGTTCTGTTCGCAGGTGAGGGGCTATAGCTCAGTCGGTTAGAGCGCAGAGCTGATAACTCTGAGGTCGATGGTTCGATTCCATCTAGCCCCACGAGATGACCGGGTGGCCTCTGTTCGCGGAATGCGCGAGCCGGGGTCACTCTTCATTTTGCTAGCCTGGGGGCCGAGCCCCCAGACCCCGCGTCACGGTGGTTACGGCTTGCGGTCACTGCGGCGTCGATTGGTTGCGGTGAATGTGGGTGCGGCAATCTAAGGTTGAACGGGGTTAAGGTTTTTCTGGCCTGATGTTTGAGGGGTGGCTGTTCAGTGTTGAAGAAGCTCCTGATCATTGCTGGTGTCGTCGGTGTGGCGGCTCTGGTGGTCAAGAAGGTCAAGGCCTCCAGTGACGAGCGTGCCCTCTGGCACGAGGCGACCACCGCTCCCGACCTGCGATAACGCCGGTCACGGGGCCCTAGCTCAACTGGCAGAGCACCGCCTTTGCAAGGCGGGGGTTAGGGGTTCAAGTCCCCTGGGCTCCACCGAAATTTCGAACGCCGTCCGGGTGCCGGGCGGCGTTTTCCGTTCGTGCCGGCCTCGATACCCGACAGGTGCCCGGTCTTTTACCGGAACTAGGGCTACATCGAGCAGGCGGCGGCCTGAGAGGCGCGGTGACGGCCTGCCCCGGGCAGACGCTGCCCCGACTATCAGGGATGCGGGCCGCGTGGCACGAAGATCCCCTCAGCGGTTCTCGATACCGGCTCCCCGAACTGTTCGGCGACGACGGCTCGGAAGAATCCGGATACCGGGCGGACGCGTCGCATCGATGACCGGATCACGATGGTACGGGGCGGTCGCGCTGTTTTTGTCCTGGATTCCAGCAGTCGTCACCGGACCGCCGCGATCGACGCGATGACCACGGAAAACCTCGTCCGGGACGGCCATCGACGGCTCGCCGAATGGGGTCAACCATGACAGGGACGTTACGGACCTTCGATCTTTGATCTACTAGACGGGTGAAACGCCGCTCGGTCCTGCTTCTTCTGCCCCTCACGGCCGCCGCCGGATGTGGCTCACCCGGCGCCGCCGATCCGCGCCCGTCCGGCTCGGAGGCGCTCGACTACAGCTGGCCTGATCATCACCCGGGTCTCACCAGCGGGTTCTGCTTCACCATCGTGAAGGGGCTTCAGCCGCACGAGCTCATCGAGCGAGTGGGTGGCAAGGAACTGCAGCGGGTGGAATGGCCGCGGGTCCTCGGTCCCGGCGACGGTGAGGTGGGCGTGCGGAGCCGGTTCTTCATCGGCATCATCGGCGTGGGCAAGTGGACCGTCGTCGTCGAGGACAACGGTTCCCTCGGTGTCACGCCGAAGATCGTTCAGCCGTTGTCCGCGAAAGGTGGCCTGGTGGTCGGGTACCGGGGAGGTGGCGGCAGCCCAGGGCATCTCATGATCGGCCGTGACGGAGATCTCGCCCTCGATCTCGACACCTCGGCGCCGGACCGAGCCACCGGCACCAAGGTGGCCGATTACCGGAAAGATCTCCTGGCAGCGGGCCTGTCCGGGCGATCCGGGCCGGCCGACCCGACTGTGGCGGCGCTCACCTTCATCGCCAAGCGGACCGGAATCAAGCTGGTCGAGCCGTGGCTGCAGACCCGGTCGTATCTGCTGGTCAGCGTTCCGCAGGTATAGATACCCATTTGCCCGTTCTCTGAATGTGCCGGGTTATCCACAGAGGAATGAAGGAGCCCTGCGCTGCACAGTTCGTGCGGTTAGCCTGCATGTCGTGGATGAACGAAGACGGGCCGCCGCCGTGATCGTCCGAGACGGCCGTGTGCTGATGGTGCACGAGCGCAGCCGGCGATCCGGTGGCGGTGAGTGGTGGACCCTTCCCGGTGGCGGCCTGCGCCCCGGTGAGACGGCCGAGGAGGCGTTGCGGCGCGAGGTCTTCGAGGAGACCGGCCTGGTCGTCAGCGACGCCCGCTACGTGCTCGAGATGCCCTACCCGTCGGGCATGACATCGGTCTTCGCGGTGACGGTGGCGGACGGGGAGCCCCGAGTCGGGCGAGACGACGGTTTCGGGCCGGAGCAACTCGGAGTCGACTGGCTGCCGGTTCCGGAGCTGCCGATCGAAACCAACGGTGTGCCGGTGCCGCCGTTGATGGTGGTGCTGCCGACGCTTCCCGGTCAGACCGAGGGGGCCGAGTCCGCCAGCGGGTCTCTGGCCTCGACGGCCGGCGCGGGAGCCGGGCGTGGTGCCGGCGGCGATGTGACGGCACGACGGCGCTCCAGCACGAAGTAGATGCAGGCGGCCGTGTAACCGGCGGCCAGCAGGGCGCTGACGGCGCGGATCGCCGGGGCGAGCAGCGGGGTCGTGGCGGTGGCGGCCGCGATGATCGCCCAGCATCCGAGCAGGATCGTGTTCACCGTGTCGGTCCGGTACCAGACGATCTGTGAGCGGCGACGGGCCTGGCGCTGGATCTCGACGACGAGAGCATGCGACATCACCAGTGCCAGCAGGCCGAGCAGTAGCACCGCGAAGATCGAGTGATGGCCGCCGGAGACGGCGACCATGGCCGTCGCACCGGCCATCAGCGCGAGACCACTGACGGTCCCAACGCGCGCTTGTCGACGATCCTCCACAACCTCTGACGGTCGGCATGATCGGGCCGGAACTGAGTGCTTTCCGGTTCTTTCCACGTTCACGGACGCCGATTTGGCTGCGTCTGGTGCGTATCAGGATTACTGTCCGGTGGGTCCTTGCGTTCTTGGGGTCCTTGCGTTCTTCGGGTCCTTGCGTTCTTCGGGTCCTTGCGTTCTTGGGGTCCTTGCGTTCTTCGGGTCCTTGCGTTCTTCGGGTCCTTGCGTTCTTCGGGTCCTCCTGTTCGTTGGGCGCTCCTGTCCGGTGGGCGCATGGGTTCTGCGGCCGGATGTGCCGTGATCGTCGGCTTGGGTGAGGATGACGGGATGATGGGAAGCCTCCAGACTGAACCCGCCCAGTCCCGCCCGGATCTGCTCGCCCCTCCGGTCGCCAAGGCCCTTGCCGTCTGGCCGCCCGAAGGACCGATCGACGCCGATCAGGTGCTGGTGGCGCCGATCGATCCCGGTCTGGCGGACACGGCGGCTTTCTGCGAGGCGTACGGCGTGGGGCTCGCCGAGTCCGCCAACTGCGTGATCGTGTCCGGTGGTCGGGGCGGTGTCACCAAGTACGCGGCCTGCATCATCCTGGCCAATACACGGGCCGACGTGAACGGTGTGGTCCGCCGGCACCTCGACGTGCGCAAGGCCAGCTTCGCGCCGATGGAGGAGGCGGTGTCGCTGACCGGGATGGAGTATGGCGGCATCACCCCGATCGGGCTTCCCGCCGACTGGCCGATCATGGTCGATGCCCGCGTCGTGGCCACTCCACACGTGATCATCGGCTCCGGGGTCCGGCACAGCAAGATCGTGATCGCCGGGCCGGCGCTCGGTGCTCTCCCGGGTGCCGAGGTCATCGACGGCCTTGCCCGCCTGGTAGCCGGACCCATGTGACGGCCGCGAGATCCATTACTCGTCACTGAACCCGTGCCGACGGCTGCCAGGCCACGTGAATCGGCTGGCGGCCTATGTGACGGTTGCTGGACCCATGTTTCGGCCGCTGGATCCCGCGAGACAGGCCGCCGGCGCCATATTTGGCCACTGGACCCGTGTGACGTGCGGCCAGGCCGACGTTGCGGCGGCCGAGCCGACATGGGCGGGGCTGACGCGGCGATGGTCGGGCCGGCATGGGCCGGGCTGACGCGGCGATGGTCGGGCCGGCATGGGCCGGGCTGACACGGCGATGGTCGGGCCGACATGGGCCGGGCTGACACGGCGATGGTCGGGCCGACATGGGCCGGGCTGACACGGCGGTCGTCGGGCTGGGCTGGCGGGGCTCACGCCCGACCGGCGTGACGGTTACTCGCCTCGCATCCGGATTGATGTGACGAGGTGACGTGGTCGCCACTCAACCAGTGGGTGACCAGCAGCTCAACGGCCCATCAATGCGACAACCATCTATGTCGTTTCACGTGAAACGTCATAGACCGGCGTTGGCGCTCTCCCGTCGGAGGATCTCCTCGAAGGCCGACAGCAGTGTCTCGGTGTCGTGGGCCCCCGGCATCGCGTACTTGCCATCGATCACGAAGGTCGGGACGCTGCTGATGCCGAGCGCCCGAGCCTCCTCGATGTCGGTGTTGACCGCGGTGGTGCCCGCCTCCGATTCGAGGTGGGTCAGCGCGTCGCCGGCATCGAGCCCGATCGAGCCGGCGACCCCGGCGATCGCGGGCAGGGAGCCGATGTCGACACCGTCGGCGAAGTGAGCCCGCTGGAGTGCATCGAGCATGTCGGCCTGCCGGTCCTGTGTCGCCGCCCAGGCGATCAGTCGATGGGCCGCGAACGTATTGGCCGCAACCGCCCGGTCGTAGTCGATCGTCAGGCCCTCGGCCGCGGCCATCTCGGTCACCCGAGCGAGCATCTCCTCGACCTGCTCCGGCCCGCCGAACCTCGCGGCCATCGCCTGCTTGATCGGCAGTGGTTCCGGCACCGGCTCGGCGCTCAATTGGAACGCCCGATAGGTGACTGTCACCTCGCCGCCGATGGCCGCGAGTGCCTTCTCGAGCCGGGCCTTACCGATGTAGCACCACGGGCAGACGACGTCGGACCAGACCTGAATGTCCACGTCACTCCGCCCCGAGCGGGGCGGACTGCTCGGCCACCTGCCGTTTGAGACGGGCCAGAATCGCCGTCCCGCCGCGGACCCGCAACGGACTGATCGCCTGAGCAAGACCCATCCGAGAATAAAGATCATCTGGTACGGCCAGAACCTCCGCCGCGGACGCGCCGGCCAGGCCCTCGGCCAGAATGCCGGCAAACGCCCGCGTGGTCGGCGCCTCGGGCGGGCAGTCGAAGAGCGACACCACACTGCCGTCCGGCTGCACGGTCGCCTTCAGGAAGAACTGCGTCTGACACTCCGGAACCTGCTCCATGCCCTCGTGGCCGGCCAGATCCGCTGGCAGCGCGGGCACCGCATCGGCGAACTCCAGCAGCATCTCCAGCACGACGTCACGGGGTGCGGTCGCGAACTCATCGACGATCTCAGCCAGTTTCGGCGGCATGTCAGTCACGACATCGACCCTACGCGCCGACCTGCTGACCGCTCGCCGTGCGCTGCCTCACCCTGATGCCGGCCGCGCCCGGGTGGATGCCGAGCGCGGCCGTCTTGTCGGCGCGGGGATCAGGCTGCCGGGATCAGGCCGCCGGGGCTCAAGCCGCCAAGGCTCAAGCCGCTGGGGATTAGAGCGCATCTGACGGATCATCACGGATGACTGTGGTCGATCGTTGGCGTGTTGTGGCTGGTGATTTGACTGATCAGGACTGGGAGCGGCTGGAGCCGTTGTTGCCGTCCATGGCGCCGCAGCGTGGTGGTCGGTGGCGTGATCATCGGCAGGTGATCAACGGGATCCTGTGGCGCGTCGAGAACGGCGCGAAGTGGGAGGAGATCCCGGATCGGTACGGTCCGGCGAAGACTTGTTACGACCGGTTCGCCCGGTGGGAGCAGGACGGCACTTGGGCACGTATCGAGAAGTATCTGCAGGCGGAGGCCGACGCGGCCGGTGATCTCGACTGGCGTGCGCAGGTCGACTCCACCATCGTGCGGGCGCACCAGCATGCCGCCGGGGCCCGTAAAGGGGGTTGAGCAGGGCGGATTCGCGGGCAGCCCAAGGGATGGGTCGCTCGCGAGGAGGACTGACCACCAAACTGCATCTGCTTGCTGATGGACGCGGCCGCAGTCTGGTCAGACGGCTCACACCCGGGCAGGCCTCCGACACCCGGGAACTGGTGCCGTTGCTCGACAACGTCGCGGTGGCCCGGCCCGGAGGTGTCGGCCGCCCCCGCAAGCGTCTTGATCATCTGACCGCTGACAAGGCGTACGGGTCGAAGGCCAACCGGCGTTCGCTGAAGGCCCGGCGGATCCCGCACACCATCCCGGAACGCGATGATGTGCGCAGAAGCCGCGCCAGGAAGGGTTCCCGCGGCGGGCGGCCGCCGAACTTCAACGCACAGCGGTACAAGGACCGTAACCAGGTCGAACGGGCATTCAATCGGCTCAAGCAGTTCCGGGCCGTCGCGACCAGGTACGACAAGCTCAAAGACCGTTACGAGGCAACGGTAACCGTCGCCTCGATCATGATCTGGCTCCGCGCTAAACCGGACCGGAGCCGACCATGATCCGTCAGATGCTCTCTAGGCCGCCGCGGAGGAGGTCGGCAGCAGGGCTATGTCGCTGAGGCTGAGGATGCCGACCAGTTTGCGGTCGGCGTCGCAGACCAGGAGACGGCGTACGCCGCGTTCCCGCATGGCCTGGACCGCCTCCTCGACGGTCGCGCTCTGCTCGATCATCAGCAGCTCACGGGTGGCGATCGCACCCAACGTCGTGGTGGCCGGGGACAGCTTCTCGGCGATCGCCCGGACCACGATGTCCCGGTCGGTGACTATGCCGGCCATGGTCGGACCCTGGGTGACGACCACATCGCCGATGCCCTGATCGCTCATCACCTGAGCGGCCTCGTCGAGTGGGGTGTCCTCGGGAAGGTAGACGACCCGCCGGGTCATCGCGTCCGCGACCAGCCTGACCATTGCTCTGCTCCTCCACCGCCGTTGCAGCACGAGGACTACCCGAGCTCCGCCGTGATCACACCCGCCACGTCCACAAGGGGAACTTCCTTTCGATCCTGCGTGCGGCGGTCGCGTACTTCCACGTACCCCTCGGAAAGACGGCGGCCGACCACGACGCACCTGGAGATGCCGATGAGCTCGGCGTCGGTGAATTTGACCCCGGCCGAGACGTTCGGCCGGTCGTCGACGAGAACCCGCAGGCCGGCACGCGAAAGCGTGCCGCCGAGGGTGAGGGCCGCCTCGACCTGGCCGTCCTTGCCCGCCGCGACGATGTGTACGTCGGCCGGGGCGATTCCGGCCGGCCAGGTCAGGCCGCGCTCGTCGTGGTGTTGCTCGGCGATCGCCGCGACCGCCCGGGACAGGCCGATGCCATAGCAGCCCATGGTCGGCCGGGACGGTTTGCCGTCGGCGCCGAGCACGTCGACCTTGAACGCATCGGTGTAGCGCCGGCCGAGCTGGAAGATGTGCCCGATCTCGATGCCGCGCCGCATGGTGAGGCTGCCGTCGCCGCAGACCGGGCAGGGGTCGCCGGGCCGGACCTCGGCCGCCTCGACGGTGCCGTCGGGGGTGAAATCGCGGCCGCAGACCACGTCGGTGGCGTGTTTGCCCGGTTCGTTGGCGCCGGTCAGCCACGCCGTGCCGGGGGCGACGCGGGGATCCGCCAGGTATCGGATCTTGATGTCCTGCGGTCCGATGTAGCCCTTGACCAGGTCGGGCCGGGAGTCGAAGCCGTCGAAGAGGACCGCGGTGGCCGGCGCGAGAGCGGCGTTGAGCCGCTTCAGGTCGACCTCGCGGTCGCCGGGCAGGCCGATCGCCAGCAATTCCGGCTCACGGCCGGGATGCTGCACGGTCACCACCACGTTCTTCAGGGTGTCCGCGGCTGTCCAGTCGGTACGGCCGGCGAGCGCCCGCTCGTTGGCGAGGTCGACGAGCGAGGCGATGGTCGGCGTCTCGGGAGTGTCGTGCACCGCCAGGGAGGGCGCGGTCACCTCGCGGGCGGGCGGGGCCGGAGTGGTCACAGCCTCGGTGTTGGCGGCGTAGTCACAGGCCGTGCAGCCGACGTAGGTGTCCTCGCCGACCTCGGCCGAGGCCAGGAACTCCTCGGACGCCGAACCGCCCATCGCGCCCGACATGGCCGAGACGATCGTGTGGTCCAGGCCGAGTCGGGTGAAGATCCGCTGGTAGGCGGCCCGCATCCGGTCATAGGCCGCAGCCAGCCCGGCATCGGTGAGGTCGAAGGAGTAGGCGTCCTTCATGAGAAACTCGCGGCCGCGCAGCAGCCCGCCCCGGGGCCGGGCCTCGTCGCGGAACTTGGTCTGGATCTGGAAGAGGATCAGCGGAAAGTCCCGATAGGACCCGGTCATGTCCTGCACGAGCAGGGTGACCATCTCCTCGTGGGTCGGTGCCAGAAGATGATCGGCGCCCCGCCGGTCCTTGAGCGTGAAGATGTCGTCGCCGTACTCGGTCCAGCGGCCGCTCGTCTCGTAGGGCTCGCGCGGCAGCAGCGCGGGAAACGAGATCTCCTGCCCGCCGGCCGCGAACATCTCCTCCTGGACGACCGCCACGATCCGGTCGAGGACCAGCTTGCCGAGCGGCAGCCAGGTGTAGCCACCCGGAGCGGCGCGGCGGACGAACCCGGCGCGCACGAGGAGGCGGTGACTCGGCACCTCCGCGTCCGCCGGCTCCTCGCGCAGGGTCTTGAGCAGCAAGGTGGACATCCGAAGCAACATGGAAACCGAGCTTAGGGACCGTCGGCCGGGAGGACATCAGGTTATCTCCCGGAACAGGCGCTAGCGTGACAGGCATGTCCGTTCCGAACGATCCGGCGCAGGCGCTTCAGGCGTACGCGCACCCTGACAAACTGGTCACCACCGAGTGGCTCGCCGCCAATCTGGACACCCCCGGCCTGGTCGTCGTCGAGTCGGACGAAGACGTGTTGCTCTACGACACCGGCCACATCCCCGGGGCCGTCAAGGTCGACTGGCACCTGGAGCTGAACGACCAGGTCACCCGGGACTACCTCGACCCGGCGACGTTCGCCGAACTGTGTGCCGCCAAAGGCATCGGCCGGGACGACACGATCGTCTTCTACGGCGACAACTTCAACTGGTGGGCGGCGTACGCGCTGTGGGTCTTCAGTCTCTTCGGCCACCGCGACGTGCGGCTGCTCGACGGCGGCCGGCAGAAGTGGGCGGCTGAGGGGCGCACCCTGACCAGGGACAAGACGGTCCGCCCGGCAGCCGACTACCCGGCTCCGGTCCGCAACGACGCCGAGATCCGCGCCTTTCGCGACCAGGTGATGGGCCACATCTCCAGCGGACGGCCGCTGGTCGACGTGCGCTCCCCGCAGGAGTACACGGGTGAGCTGACCCACATGGAGGCTTATCCACAGGAAGGCGCGCTGCGCGGTGGGCACATCCCGGGCGCGGTGAGCAAACCGTGGAAGTCGGCGGCCAACGACGACGGCTCGTTCAAACCCCATGACGAGCTGATCAAGATCTACCGGGACGAGCTGGGCCTGGAGTCGGCGGACGACATCATCGCCTACTGCCGGATCGGCGAGCGGTCCAGCCACACCTGGTTCGTGCTGCGCTACCTGCTCGGTTATCCACAGGTCCGCAACTACGACGGCTCCTGGACGGAATGGGGCAATCTGGTTCGTGCGCCGATCGCGAAGGGGTCGGAGCCCGGCGGGCTCAGCTGACCTTCATCCCACTACGGCGCCGCCTTCCACAGGCGGCGCCGTTTTTCGTGAACCGAATCCGGGGCCGTCGGCGATAGTCCAGATGTGCGACGGAGAAGACAGCGACCGATACCCCCGGTCAGCGAGCAGAGCAGCGATGCCGAGCTGCTGCGGGCCGTCGCCGCCGGGCAGACGGCGGCGCTGCGGCTGCTGCACCACAGGCATGCCGGCTGGCTTCGCGCCCGGCTGCGCCGGCGATGCGCCGACCCCGATGTGGTCGACGCCGCGATTCAGGACACGTTCGTCGCGGTCTGGAAAGACGCCCAGCGGTACGAGGAGACGTCCGCCGATCCTGCGGCCTGGCTCTGGACCATCGCCGTCCGGCGCCTCCTCTCGACGTTGCGCGGGCCGGCCCATCGCTGGTTGAGCGGCCCCGCCGACGAGCTGCCCGATGTCGCCACCGTGCCGTCCGCCGAGGAGCTGGTGCTGCTCGGCGTCGAGCACGGCGCCCTGGGCCCGGCCCTCGACCGGCTCTCCCCCGAGCTTCGCCGCCTGATCGAGGCGACGGCGCTCGACGGGCTCTCCGTCCGCGAGGCGGCGAAACTGCTCGGCATCCCCGAGGGCACCGCGAAAACCCGCCTCATGCGCGCCCGGACCAGGCTGAGGGAGCTGCTCACATGACCACCGACTGGCACCTCGACCCAGGCCTGATCGAGCAGTATGAGACCGGCGCACTCCAGCCCAGCCGGCTCATGGCGGTGGAGGCGCACCTGCTGGCCTGCGCCGATTGTCGAGCCCGGATCCCGGTCGACGACACCTGGCTGGCCGACAGCTGGTCGGCCGTCTACGACGACATCCACGCGCCCCGGCTCGGCCCGCTCCAGCGGATCCTGACCCGGGCCGGGCTCCCCGAGCACCGGCTGCGTCTGCTCACCGCCACACCCGCCCTGCGCTGGTCATGGCTGCTGGCCACGGGAGCCGTGCTGATGCTCGCGGTCGCCGCGGCCCGGCTCGGGGCCGACGGCAGCCTGCTGGCCGGTCAGGCGTTCCTGGTGCTGGCCCCGATCCTCCCGGTGGTCGCGGTCTCCGGGGCCTACGGTCCACCGGCCGACCCGATGCACGAGATCACCGGCACCACCCCGGCCGCCGGCCCGGCCCTGGTGCTGTGGCGTGCCGTCTCGGTGATCGGGGTCGCCGTCCTGATGGCGACCGCCGCGGCGATCCTGCTGCCCGGTCCGGGGTGGTATTCGGTGGCCTGGCTGCTACCCGCCCTGCTGCTCTGCACCGGGACGCTGGCGCTGGCCACCGTCCTGTCGCTGCCGGTCGCCGCTGGTGTCCTCGGTGGGCTCTGGCTCACCGGAGTGCTGGTCGCCACCGGTGCGGGCGACGACCGTGCGCTGGCGTCGATGTTCGGTCCCACCGCCCAGTTCGCCTACCTGCTGTCCGCGGCGCTGGCCGCCGCAGTCCTCATCCAGCGGCGACGCCGCTTCGACCTCGGGGAGAGCCGATGACCGTCGTTGCTGTTCAAGGCCTGGCCAAGCACTACGGTGCGACCACGGCACTCGGCTCCGTCGACCTGGAGATCACGGTCGGCGTGACCGGCCTGCTCGGGCCGAACGGCGCCGGCAAGAGCACCCTGCTGCGCTGCCTGGCCACGGCGTTGGCCCCGGATTCCGGGACGATCCGGGTCGGCGGGCTCGATCCGTCGGTGGCGGCGCAGCGGACCGAGGTGCGGCGACGGATCGGCTACCTGCCACAGAACCCCGGCCTCTATCCGAACTTCACAGCGTATGACCTGCTCGACTACGTCGCGGTGCTGAAGGAGATCACCGACAGCCGGCAGCGCCGGGCCGAGGTCCGCCGTGTGCTGGACGAGGTCGAGCTCACCGATCGGGCCAAGACGAAGGTCCGCAAACTGTCCGGCGGCATGCGCCAGCGGCTCGGCCTCGCCCAGGCACTGCTCGGTGATCCGGAGCTGGTGATCCTCGACGAACCGACGGTCGGTCTCGACCCCGAGCAGCGGATGCTGTTCCGGGCACTGATCTCCCGACTCGGCGAGCGGAGGACGGTGCTGCTCTCCACCCACCAGACCGAAGACGTCGGCGCCCTGTGCGAGCGGGTCGTGGTGATGAGTGGCGGCCGGGTGGTCTTCGAGGGCAGTCCGCGTGAGCTGGCCGGGGTGGCCGAGGGGCAGGTGTGGCTGTCCGAGCAACCACCGGTGGGCAATGCGGCGTATTGGCGCAACGCGGACGGCCTTTATCGGACGATCGGGCGGCAACCGGATGGCGCCGAGTCGGCCAGGCCGTCCATCGAGGACGGATACCTGCTGCTCCTGGGCAACGCGGTCGCGGCCGGGGCGACCCGATGACCGTCACGATGGAGCGTCCCGCCCACACGGCACCGAGCCCCCGCGTGGCGACGGTTGCGCTGGCCCGGGCCGAGGCGAGACGGCTGTGGCACAGCCCGTTCTACTGGGGTGGCGCACTCCTGTCGACGGCACTCGGTGTCGCCTGGGCCTGGACGAGGATGCCCACCTGGGCCACCTTCGCGGAGAACTCCGGGATGAGCTCCCTGGTGCTGGCCATGGGGCTGCTGCTGGCCACGCATCTGGCCACCGGCCGGGATCAGCGGGCCGATGCTGAGGAGAGCACCCGGACCATGCCGTCCGGTCCGGCCCGTCGAGGCCTCGCGATGCTGGTGTCGGTGCCGATCGCCGTGCTCACCGGCGCGACGGTCCACGTGGGGTCGCTGCTTCTGCTGCTGCCGGCCTGGCCGGTCGGTGAGTTCGATCCTTGGGCGTCGGCCGTGGTCCTGGTGATTCCGCCCATTGGGGCGGTCATCGGCGTCCTGGTGGGCCGAGTTCTTCCGAGCCCGGCAGCCGGTCCGCTCACCGGTGTCGCGCTGTCCACGCTCCTGATCGCCCTGCTGGCGCTGCCCGACTACCCACAGAACTACGCCTCGGCGCTCTGGCCGGTTCCAGAGCCGGCGTGGGAGATCGGGGCTCCCCGGCCGGTCGGGTGGCACCTGCTCTACCTGGTCGGTGTGCTGATCGCGGTGATCACGGCGGTCACGTGGCGAGCCTGGCCGAAGGCGTCGGTGGTGGTGCTGGTCGCCGCCTTGGCCGGTGCCGGTGTGTCGGTGGAGCGCCAGACCGCGGAGAGTCCGGCGATCATCAGCATGGATCTGGTCAACGAGTACACCGGGCCCGCGGTGCTCTCCTGCCGGACATATCAGCAGGTCGACTACTGCTCGTTGCCGCACTTCGAGGGCTGGATCAAGAACTGGCGGGAGGCGGTGGAGCCGGTCGCGGCACATCTGCCGGCCGCCGTCCAGCGGCCGACGGTGCGGCAGATCGGCAGTTCCTACGACCTCAAGCCGATCACACCGGGTGTTCCCGAGGTGATCACCACCGAGTCATGGGGCCGGATCGGTGGCTGGGCGACCGACTCACGGATGCGGCTGGCCGCCGACTATGTGGGGGCCTCGGTCGGGCTGAACACCGCCATGCATCCGGATCCCTATTGCGATGCCGCCGGGCAGCACCGCACGGTCGCCGGGTTGTGGCTGCTCGCGCAGGGTATGCCGGACGGTGGCGCACGGGTGCGCAGCGGTGAGCTCCGGATGCCCCGGGTGCGATATGGCCAGGCCGAGCTGGACGCGGCCGTGGACCTGCTGGATCGGCCGTATGCCGAGGTCGCCGACCATCTGGCGCGGCATTGGGCGGAACTGCTCGACCCGTCGTCGAGAGCGCTCGCCGGGCTGGGCGTGACCCTCACCCCGCCGACGGCTCCGGCGGCCGAATCCCAGGGCGAGCCACGTGCCGAAGGCGGCGTCTGCCGATGACGATCAGGCTGCTGATCCCGCATCTGGTGCGGGCGGTGCCGTGGTGGCCCCTCGGCGCGGCGATTCTGCTCGCGGTGCTGGTCCAGGTGTCGGCCCTGACTGAGGAGCCGCTGGACTGGGCGGTGCTGGCCGGATTGTGGGTGGCTGCCGGGGCACTCGGGGCGGGAGCGGGCTTCGCGCTTCCCGATCCGATGGGGTCCACGGTGATCACGCCGGTGCCCCGATGGGTCCGGCAGTGGCTCCGAGCCGTGTTGGTGCTGTTGCCAGCGGTGCTCGTGTGGGTGCTGATCTACGTCGGGGTCCGGGCGGCCGTCGAGCCGGAGATCACCTGGCCCGCCGGGCTGGTGATCCTTCAGGCGGCTGTGTGCGGTTTGGTGCCGATGGCGGCCGCAGCGGTCGGGGCGCGCTACCGGGATACGACGACGGGTGCCCTCGCCGGGCCGGCCGTGCAGGGGGTGTTGCTGGTCGGCAGCCTGTTCTTCACCGACAAGGCCTCGCCGTGGTCGATGCCCGGCCCGGACGGTTGGACCGTGGCCCACCAGGTCTGGCCGATCGGCCTGGCCCTGGTGCTGGTCACGCTTCTGCTGGCCAACCGCGAATCAACCAGCCCGGCCACAGCCTGATAGCTGGAGCCGACCGCGATGGCGCGCTCGGATGGACCGGGCCGACGGGGCCGTCGCGGTCGGCGCGCCCCGAGAACGGTCTCGCGCTCCGAGGACGGTCGCGCGTCCAGAGGACGGCGTCGCGCCCCGAGAACGGCGTCGTGCCTCGAGAACGGCGTCGTGCCCCGAGAACGGCGTCGCGCCCTGAGGACGGCTCGCACGGAAGCGGACGACGAGTGGAAGCGGGGCTCACCGAGGGATATCGGTCGGATTTTGTCGGTGGTAACCGGTACCGTGCCGCGCGTGAGCAACACGTTCCAGGTCGACCTACGGGGCATTGTCGATCTGCTCAGCCACCATCTGTACGCGAGCCCCCGCGTCTACGTCCGTGAGCTGCTACAGAACGCCGTCGACGCGATCACCGCGATCGGCCCTGAGCACTCCGGCGTGATCTCCGTCGTCTCGTCCGACAGCACCGGCGACGGCACGTTACGGATCGACGACAACGGCATCGGCCTGACCGAAGCGCAGGTCCACGAGTTGCTCGCGACCATCGGGCGCAGCTCGAAACGTGACGAGCTGGGGTTCGCCCGGCACGAGTTCCTCGGCCAGTTCGGCATCGGCCTGCTCTCCTGCTTCCTGGTGGCTGACGAGATCCGGGTGCACACCCGCCGCGAGGGCGCAGCCCCGGTGCTCTGGACCGGTTTCTCCGACGGGCGTTACGCGGTTCGTCCCGGCGACGAGCGCGAGCCGGGCACCACGGTCACCCTGCTGCCCCGGCGGGGTGCCGAGCACTACCTGACCGGCGAGACGGTGACCGACCTGGCACGGACCTACGGCTCGTTGCTGCCGGTCACGGTGTCGGTGGACGGCCGTAAGGTCACCACCGGCGCGGTGCCGTGGGAGCTTCCCCCAGAATCCCGGCTGAGCTACGCCGAGCGGACTCTCGGGTTCCGCCCGTTCGACGTCATCGAGCTGAACGTGCCCGCAGCCGGCCTGACCGGCGCCGCGTTCGTGCTGCCCACCCCGGTCAATCCGGCGAGCCGTGGCGGCCACCGCGTGTATCTGAAGCGGATGCTGCTGTCCGAAAGCGTCGAAGGCCTGCTGCCCGAGTGGGCGTTCTTCGCCCGCTGCGTCGTGGACAGCACCGAGCTGCGCCCGACCGCGAGCCGGGAGGCCCTCTACGACGACGGCATGCTGGCCGAGACCAGGGAGGCGATCGCCGACCAACTGCGCGGGTGGCTGGTCCGGCTGTCGGCGACCGACCCGCGCCGGCTCGGCGAGTTCCTCAGCATCCACCACCTGAGTGTGAAGGCGCTGGCCCTGCACGACGACGAGATGCTGCGCCTGGTCGAGCAGTGGTACCCGATGCAGACCAACATGGGCGAGGTCACCCTGGCCGAGTTCCGGTCCCGGCACGGTGTGCTGCGTTACGCGGCGACCGCCGACGAGTTCCGGCAGCTCGCGGGTGTGGCGGCGGCGCAGGACCTGGGCCTGATCAACGGCGGTTACGTCTACGACGCCGAGCTGATCCAGCGATTGGCGGCGCTCGACCCGGAGGTGCGGGCGGAACGGCTGGATCCGACCGACCTGACCACCCGGTTCACCACTGTGGACGCTGAGGTCGAGCTGCAGATGCGGTCGTTCCTGGCGGCCGCGCAGCGTCGACTGGACCGGCTCGGGTGCGAGGTCGTGGTGCGCGCCTTCGACCCGGTGGCGACGCCGGCGCTCTACCTGGTCAGCCGGGCCGCGGCGTTCCACGACGAGTTCACGGCGAGCCGCGATCAGGCCGACGACCTGTGGGGCGGGGTGCTGGACGCACTGTCCCGGACGGTTCCCACCGACCGGCCGCAGCTGGTCCTCAACCACCGAAATCCGCTGGTCCGGCGGGTGGCGGCGCTCGGTGACGCCGAGTTGTCCGGTCTCGCGGTGGAGTCGTTGTACGGCCAGGCACTGCTCCTCGGCCACCACCCGATCCGCCCGTCCGACGCGGCCCTGCTGACGACGTCGTTCCTGGGCCTGCTGGACAGGGCAGTCCCCGGTGAGGAGACCCGATGAAGACCGCTCAGGAGCTCTGGGATCTGCTCGGCGAGGCGCAGCAGCTGCCCTACGGTTCGGCCCAGATCGCACTGGTCGATCAGGTGCTCCGACACGTGGACACCACTGATGACGCGTCGCTGAAGTTCTCGGCGCGGTTGTTCGCGACCACCGCCTACATCTACGGCGGCGAGCCGGTGCGGGCGTTCCCGACCTTCTCGTGGTGTGTGTCCGATTTCGACCGTAACCCGAGTCCGTACCACGAGCGCTGGATGCACAACCTGCTCTGGCTGTTCAAGAACATGGTCCACTCGATGACCAGGTTCCCGGAGCTGCCGCTGGAGCGGACCTATGCGGTGCTCGACGACATGGAGCGGCGCTACCGGGAGAGCGGTCACGGCCTGCAGCCGGTGTTCAAGCATCGCTACCTGGTGGCCCAGCATGTCGGCCTGATCCCGGAGGCCGAGGAGTGGTTCCGCAAGTGGCAGGCCGCACCCCGTAATCAGCTGTCGGACTGTGCCGGTTGTGACCCGACGAGCCTGGTGAACCATCTGACCGGGGAGGGCCGTTTCGAGGAGGCGGTGGAGCTGGCCACCCCGGTGCTGGCCGGTGACCTGTCCTGCACCGAGCAACCGCAGAGCATTCTGAGCGAGCTGATGGTGGTCTATCTCAAGACCGGCCGGCTGGATGAGGCCGCCGATGCGCACCGCCGCTCCTACCTGGTCGAGCGCAACAATCTGGCCGATCTGTGGGGTATCGGTGACCACATCGAGTTCTGCGCCCGGACCGGCAACGAGCATCGTGGCCTGGAGATTCTGCAGCGCCACATCGACTGGCTGGACCGGGCGCCGTCACCGGCCGCGGCGATGAACTTCGCGGCGAGCGCGGTCCTGCTGCTACGCCGGATCACCGCGATCGGGCACGGCGACTCCCCGATCCGGCGGGCCGGTCGGCCCGACACGACCGCCGCTGAGCTGGCTGTCGAGCTGGAGACGTTCGTGACCGAGTTGGCAGCCCGGTTCGACGCGCGTAACGGCACCGGGCACCAGAGTGAGGTGGTCCGGCGGACGATGTCGGCCGAGCCGTATGGCGTCGTCGTGGCGTTGTCTCCGACGGCACGACCGGCGGCAGTCCCGGCGAGCCGGCCGCCGGCGGCCCCGGAGCCGGAGAAGGTGCAGGTCAGTGACACCGCTACCGCGGACGAGCTGATCGACCTGGCGGAGAGCTACTACCGGGACGATCGGCGTGACGCGCTGCGGGCGGTTCTGGCGGCGTACGACGGCCGGTTCGAGGACCCGGAGGATCCGGCGCAGGCCGGACGCCTGTGGACACTGCGCGGGTACGTGCTTCCGGACGAGGCGGTCGAGGAGACGGCAGCGGCCTGGGAGCGGGCGGCCGATCTGTTCACCACGGCCGGTGACACCGCGCGGGCGAGTGCGGTACGTGCCCGGCTGGCGTTGTTCCGGACTCGCGAGGGCGAGCCGACCGCTGAGTCGGTGTCGGCGATCGAGGCCGACGTGGCGGTGCAGGAGGAGCACGGTGATACCGGGAGCCGGGCCAGTGCGCTGATTCGGTTGGCACATGTCTACCGGCTGCTGGATCGTTCCGGCGACGCGAACGAAGCCGGCGACCGCGCCGACCGGCTCGCGGCGGAGACGGGGGAGCCGCGGCGTCTGGCCTATCACGCGATGGTCCGGGCGCAGAACCGGGGCATGGCGGGCCGGGGTGAGGAAGCGGTCGAGGCGGCCCGGGCGGCGTGGGTGTTCTACCGCGAGCACGGTCCGGCCTCGGAGGCCGCTGCAGCCGCCATGGTGCTGGGCCAGCTCACTGAGGATCCGGAGGAGGCGGTTGCCGCGTTGGGCGTACCGCTGGACTTCGGTTTGGAGGCCGCGCAGTTGCCGGCCCGGGTGAATCGGGGTCGGGCGTTGAGGCGGCTGGAACGTCCGGCGGAGGCGGTCGTCGACTTCGTCGAGGCGGTCGCCCTCTGTGCGGAGGCGGGCCAAGTCGAGGCCGGCCTGTTCGCCCGGCAGGAGCTGGCGCAGGCCTACCACCAGGCGGATCGCCCGGTGGAGGCGGCCGAGGTGGCCGAGGAGGCGTTGCTCGGTTTCGAGCGGTTGGGCTTCGAGGAGCCGGCCGCGGACACTCGTTTCCTGCTGGCGGCGGTCTACCGCGAGTTGCGGGACAACGATCGGGCGCTGGCGATCTATCGCGATCTGATCGAGAACCTGGAGGGCAATCCAGCGGGCCGGGGACAGGTCGGCGAGCAGGCCGGTCAGCTGCTCTACGACATCGACCGGGACAGTGAGGCGGCGTTGACCTTCCGCGCCGCGGCCGAGTCGCTGCGTGAGGCGGGTGACCTGGTCGGCGAGCTGCGGGTGCTGCGTCGCCGGTTGATGGCGCTCAACTACGCCGACGAGGTGTCCGAGGCGGAGGAGGTCATCGAGCTGGCCACCGGACGGTACGCCGAACTGCCGGCGGAGCTGGCCGCAGAACCGGGTGTGATCTGGGGCCGGTCGGTCTTCGCCTTCGAGGTCGGCAATCTGCTGATGCGTCGCGGCCGCTATGCGGAAGCCCTGCCACACCTGTACGGTGCGCCGGAACGCCTTCGTGAGATCGGCGCGATCGACGACGCCGACCGGGTGGAGGGCATGCTTGCCGAGGCGCTGTTGCGGTCGGGTTCGCCGAAGGAGGCGGAGCGGATTCTGGGCGCTCTGCTGAAGCGGATGCGGCCGGACGCGCCGACCAGGGAACTGGCGAGTGAGCTTTACGACGAGGCCACAAATCGGCTGAACGACCGTTAAGCATGGCCTTGACGACGGGTTACAGTTGCGAGGTGACGACGGTAGATCAGCGGCACCGGACCACCCCGCCGGCGCCGAGGCGGCGGTCACGCCGCGACGAGATTCTGGAAATCGCCGTGGGGCTGTTCGCGTCCCGCGGCTATCACGGTGTGTCGATGGACGACATCGGCTCGGCCGCCGGCGTCACCGGTCCAGCGCTCTATCACCACTTCGCCGGCAAGGAGGCGATGCTGGTCGCGGCGCTGATCCCGGTCAGCGAGGGCCTGCTGGCGGGTGGCCAGGAGCGGGTCGCCCGCCATCCGGAGGACGCGAAGGCGGCGCTGGCCGACCTGATCGACTTCCACGTCGACTTCGCGCTGGCCAACCCGGCGGTGATCGCGTTGCACCTGCACGAGCTGGACCGGCTGCCGGAGGATCCACGCCGGCAGATCCGACGACTTCAGCGGCTCTACGTCGAGGAGTGGGTGGCGGTGCTGTCCCGGGTGCGGCCCGAGCTGCCCGCCCCGGAGGCCCGGGTGCTCGCCCACGCCGCGTTCGGTTTGATGAACTCGACGCCTTTCCTGGGTGGTGAGGTCGACCGGGTGCGCCGCGCCGCCCTGTTGCGAGATGCCACCATCCACGCCCTGATCGGCCAGTAAGCCCCAAAATCCCGCCATAACTGAACAATGGGGTACGAGCCCACAAGGCAGTCCGGCCCCACGGAGAGAGCGCTCATGATCGAGTCCCTGCTCATCGCCAACCGCGGCGAGATCGCCCGGCGGATCATCCGTACCGCCAAACGTCTCGGCGTCCGCACCATCGCCGTCCACTCCGATGTGGATGTCGACCTGCCGTTCGTCCTGGAAGCGGACGAGGCGGTCTGCATCGGCCCGGCAAATCCGGCCCAGAGCTACCGCAACACCGAGGCGATTCTCGCCGCCGCCAAGTCGACGGGTGCCCAAGCAGTGCACCCCGGTTATGGCTTCCTGAGTGAAAATGCCGACTTCGCCCGTACCGTCGAAGCAAATGGCCTGGTGTGGGTCGGACCCGCCGCCGATGCGATCACCGCGATGGGCGACAAGATCAATGCTCGGAATCTGATGGCCGCCGCCGGCGTGCCGGTCGCGCCCGGATCGCCGGATCCGGCCGGCAGCGTCGAGGCCGCCCGGCAGGCGGCCGAGGCGATCGGCTTCCCGGTGATGGTGAAGGCCGCGGCGGGTGGCGGCGGGATGGGTATGGCCGTCGCCGAGACCGACGAGCAGCTGATCAAGGAGTACGAGAAGGTCCGCACGTTCGCCGAGCGGATGTTCGGCAGCGGTGACGTGCTGATCGAGCGCTACTTTCCTCGGGTGCGGCACGTGGAGGTGCAGATCCTCGGTCTGGCCGACGGCCGGGTGATCGCCCTTTCCGAGCGGGAGTGTTCGGTGCAGCGCCGTAATCAGAAGCTGGTCGAGGAGGCCCCGTCTCCGGCGGTGAGTCCCGAGCTGCGTGAGCGGATGAAGGCTGCGGCTGTCAAAGCCGGCGAAGCGGTCAACTATCGCAATGCGGGCACAGTGGAGTGTCTGCTCGACCCGGCGACGGGCGAGTTCTTCTTCCTGGAGATGAATACGCGCCTCCAGGTCGAGCACCCGATCACCGAGCTGATCCACGGCATCGACCTGGTCGAGATGCAGCTGCGGATCGCGTCGGGCGAAGCGGTCACCCTGGACGGCGGGCAGACCGGCCACGCGATCGAGCTTCGCGTCAACGCCGAAGACCCGAAACGCTTCTTCCCCGGCCCCGGCAAGATCACCACGTGGGTCGAGCCGGAGGGCGACGGGACCCGCGTCGACTCCGGCTACACCGGCGGTAACACGGTCAGCCAGAACTATGACTCGCTGATGGCAAAGCTGATCGTTTTCGGTAGCGACCGGGACGACGCGATCACCAAGGCGCGGGCCGCGGTGGCCGGCTTCGAGATCGCCGGACCCAAGAACAACCTGCCTTTCTTCGCCGAGCTGTTGGAGAACCCCGAGTTCCTCTCCGGCGACTACGACACCGGCATCGTCGGGAGGATGCGATGACGACCACGGTCTCGATCCGTGAGGTCGGCCCCCGCGACGGTCTGCAGAACGAGGATCCGGTTCCGGCCGAGGCGAAGATTCAGCTGCTGGATGCACTGAGCCGGACCGGTGTGGGCCGGATCGAGGCGGTGTCGTTCGTCCATCCGAAGGCGATCCCGCAGATGGCCGACGCCGACGAGGTCTGGGCGAAGGCCTGGCGGAACCCGGACGTCCGCTACTCGGCGTTGATCCCGAACACCCGTGGTGCGCAGCGTGCGCTGGCCGCCGGTTTCCGGGAGATCGAGGTGGTGGTGTCGGCCAGCGACACCCACAACCGGCGCAATCTGAATCGGTCAACGGCCGAGTCACTCGACGACATCACCCAGCTGATCCCGCTGGTGCACGAGGCGGGCGCGACGCTCGAGGTGATCGTCGCGACCAGCTTCGGCTGTCCCTTCGAGGGCGACATCGGCCCGGACCGGGTGGCCGGCATCGTGGCCCGAGTCCGCGCCGACGGCGCGGACCGCATCGCCTTCGGCGACACCACGGGCATGGGCACCCCGCAGCGGGTCCGTGATCTTCTCACCGCGGTGCGGCCCGACCTGCTCCACTTCCACAACACCAGGGGTACGGGACTCGCGAACATCCTGACCGCCCTGGACCTGGGGGTGACCGAGTTCGACGCGAGCGTGGGCGGGCTCGGTGGCTGCCCGTACGCTCCGGGTGCCTCCGGCAACGTGGCCACCGAGGAGGTCGTCCACATGCTGCACGACATGGGCATCGACACCGGAATCGACCTGGACGCTCTGCTCGACGCGGCCGCCCTCGCAGAACGCCTGGTCGGCCGCCCGTTGCCGTCAGGTGTTCTGCGGGCCGGCCCGCGAACCCGTCTGGTGTGATTCCGCGCGCGATTTTCTATAGCCATTTTCCCGATTTGCCGGCGTGACTTCCGGCTCTACCTCGTCGTTACCAATACCGAGTGACCAATACCCGCTGGAACGGTCACCTATTGACGACGAGGGGCAGAGCATGACGGACTGGCAGGCTGAGCGCGTCGAGCGCACGGCTCGCCGGTCCGCAGCGAATCCCCACGGCGGCTCCCCGCTCATGCCGTCCCACAGCCAGGGGGCGGAGCGGCGGCCGGAGCGCCGCGCCGGACGCACCGGATCACGGTGGCGCCTGCGTGTACCCGTTGTCGGTGGGTCGACCGCGACCTTTGCCGGGTGTGAACGCACGGTCGACGGGCTCCTCGAAGCGGCCGTCCAGCCGCCGGGGTCCGTCGCGGATCCAGTGATCGCCTCCGAGCGGATGAACCTCGAGCCGGTGGCGTAGTTCCCCCCTTCGCCGGGCCACGCGATTCCTGAACCGTTTGCGTACAGGCGGCGAATCGTACGAGCGCCCGAGCTCTGATCGCAGTTCATCACCGCCCCGGGCATCACTGTGCCCAAAAGCAGAGCAGTCAACTGAATACGCAAAACCAATGCTGACCATTTGTGAAAGGCTTCCCTTTTCTGATGAAGAAGACTTGGGTTCGTAAGGCTCTAAGTGTCGGCGTCCTGGCCGCGGGTGCCCTGCTGCTCGCGCCGACCGCCATGGCGCAGGCCGCCGAGGTCAACCAGACCCACCGGACGGAGAGCGTCACCGAGTCCGGCATCCTCGGCGGATTCGGTGGACTCTTCGGCAGCGTCAGCCGGATCAGCCTCGGCAGCTTCAACAGCTTCAGCACCCTCGACGGCGCCTCGTTCGCGATGCCGACCAGCTCCTGCGGCAACTCGTTCGCCCTGCTCGGTGCGGCCAGCTCCTACGGCACGTGTGGTGGTGGCGGCTTCGGGTACTCCGGCCAGGCCGTGCAGGCGGTCCAGGCCGTGCAGGCGGTCGAGGTTCCGGTCCAGCAGTTCGTGCGGGCCGACAACTTCTCGAGCTGCTCGGCCTACGTGGCCGCCAGCTCGTGTGGTGGCGGGGTCGCCGACTACGGGGTCGTCGACAGCGTCGACTACGGCTACGACCAGGTCGACTACGCGGGCTACGACGCCGCCCAGTACGTCGCGCCGGTCGACCCGTGCGGCAGCTCGCTCGGCGCGTTCGGATACGCCGGCGCCTACGGTTCCTGTGGCGGCGGTGCTGACATCGTCTACACCCAGGCGGTGCAGTACGTCGAGCCGGTCGTTCCGGTCTACACCGCCCCGTCCTACATCCTCGGTGGCAGTGACTGCGTCTGCCCCACCGGCAACGTGGCCTACGGCTACCCGGCCGACGTCCGTGGCCAGGGTTACGGCCACCGGATCCCCAAGCGGCACAAGAACATCCAGGGCGACGTCCGCGGAGCCCAGGGTTACAACGACAAGGGCGACGTCCGTGGCGCCCAGGGCTACAACGACACGCAGGACGTCGTCGACGCCGAGGAGCCGGTGGCCGACGCGGACGTCGACACTGCCGGCTACGACAACGGCGGCCGTACTTCCAAGACCGTCGAGCGGTTCTCCTCGATCGGCTTCCCCGGTGACCTGGACGGCCTGGGCGACCTGGACGGTCTCGACGGCCTGGGCGACCTCGGTGGCCTGAACGACCTGGGTGGCCTGGGCGCCTTCGACCTGTTCGGCCTGCGCTGAGTCAGCGCGGCGATAGGCCGGGTCGCGCCGGTCCCGGGCGTGACCCGCATCGGCTCCGCTCGGGGCCGATGACCGCCGGCGCCACTCCACAGCGCCGGTAGCAGTGAAGACGAACGGGAGCCCCCGAGCCACGGGGGCTCCCGTTCGGCATTGCCCGCCGTCCACTGGGTGAGATAACCTAACGCTCGTTAAGTCGACATCGTCGGCTACGGATGCGGAGGCAGGCATGGACGGGGAGGCGCTGGCCGGAGCGCGCAAGCGGGTGCTGGCGGGCGGTGCGGAGCGCTATCACGCCGCCAACGCCGACAAGGGCAAACTCTTCGCCCGGGAGCGGATCTCGCTGCTGGTCGACGAGGGGTCCTTCGTCGAGGACGGACTCTTCGCCAACAGTCTGGCCGACGGACTGCCCGCGGATGGTGTGATCACCGGAGCGGCTCGGATCGACGGCCGCGACGTGTGCGTGATGGCGAACGATTCGACGGTCAAGGCGGGCTCCTGGGGCGCCCGTACCGTCGAGAAGATCATCCGGATCATCGAGCGCGCCTACCAGACCGGCGTCCCGATGGTCTACCTGGTCGATTCGGCCGGCGCGCGGATCACCGACCAGGTCGATCTGTTCCCGGGCCGTCGTGGCGCCGGCAAGATCTTCCACACCCAGGTCAAGGCGTCCGGCTCGATACCGCAGGTCTGTGCGCTGTTCGGGCCGTCGGCCGCCGGTGGGGCGTACATTCCGGCCTTCTGCGACGTCGTCGCCATGGTCGAGGGCAACGCCAGTATGTATCTGGGGTCCGACCGGATGGTCGAGATGGTCACCGGTGAGAAGACCACGCTCGAGGCGATGGGTGGCGCGCGGGTGCATTGCACCGAGTCCGGCGTCGGCCACTTCCTCTGCAAGACCGAGCGCGAGGCGCTCGACGTGGTTCGGACATACCTGTCCTACCTCCCGTCCAACTGGACCGGCAAGCCTCCGGCGGCCACCGCCGCAAACCCCGCCAAAGTCGACCTCGCCGGTCTGGTCCCGGTTTCCGAGCGTCAGGCCTTCGACATGCGGAGGTACGTGAAAGGCCTGGTCGACGAGAACTCGTATTTCGAGATCTGGGCGCTCTGGGCCCGTGAACTGACCGTGGGGTTCGCCCGCCTCGACGGCGAGGTGGTCGGCGTGATCGGCAACAACTCGATGTTCAAGGGCGGTGTGCTGTTCGTCGACTCGGCCGACAAGGCGAGCCGTTTCGTGCAGCTCTGTGACGCCTTCAACGTCCCACTGCTGTTCCTCACCGACGTGCCGGGGTTCATGGTCGGCACCGCGGTGGAGAAACAGGGCATCATCCGGCACGGCGCCAAAATGATCACCGCGATCTCCGAGGCCACGGTGCCGAAGATCTGTGTGGTGGTCCGCAAGGCGTACGGTGCCGGTCTCTACGCGATGGCCGGTCCCGGTTTCGACCCGGACGCGACGATCGCCCTGCCCACCGCCAAGATCGCGGTGATGGGCGCCGAGGCGGCGGTGAACGCCGTTTATGCCAAGAAGATCGCGGCGATCGAGGACCCGGAGGAACGGGCCACATTCGTCGCCGAGCGCCGCGCCGAGTATGAGCGCGACATCGACATCATGCGCCTGGCCAGCGAGCTCGTGGTGGACGCCGTGGTGGAGCCGGGCGACCTGCGGGCCGAGTTGGTGCGACGGTTCTCCGCCGCGCAGGGCCGGGACCGCTCGTTCTCACGGCGCCGGCACGGCGTCAATCCTGTGTAGAGAGAGGCTGAGATGGTCGACTTCCGGCTCGACAAGGAGTACGAGGAGTTGCGCGACAGCGTGCGTCAGTTCGCACGTGAGCAGGTCGCACCGGTCATCGCCGACCACTACGAGAAGAAGACCTTCCCGTACGAGGTCATTCGCCAGATGGGGAGCATGGGCCTGTTCGGCCTGCCGTTCCCCGAGGAGCACGGCGGGATGGGCGGTGACTACTTCGCGCTCTGCCTGGCTCTGGAGGAACTGGCCAGGGTGGACAGTTCGGTCGCCATCACTCTGGAGGCGGCGGTTTCGCTCGGTGCCATGCCGATCTACCGTTTCGGCACCGATGAGCAGCGCAAACAGTGGCTGCCCAGGCTGACCAGCGGGGAGGCGTTGGCGGCGTTCGGGCTGACCGAGCCGGGCGCCGGTTCGGACGCGTCCGGCACGCTGACCCGGGCTGTGCTCGACGAGAGCACCGGCGAATGGGTGATCAACGGGACGAAGGCGTTCATCACGAACTCCGGTACCGACATCACCTGCCTGGTCAACGTCATGGCGGTGACCGGGACGAACCCGGACGGCAGCAAGGAACTTTCGACGATCATCGTGCCCTCGGGAACACCCGGTTTCACGGTCGCCCCGGGGTATTCGAAGGTCGGCTGGTGCGCGTCGGACACCCACGAGTTGTCCTTCGACGACGTCCGGGTGCCGGCGGCCAACCTGCTCGGCGAGCGCGGCCGGGGGTACGCCCAGTTCCTGCGGATCCTCGACGAGGGTCGGATCGCGATCGCGGCGCTGTCGGTGGGCCTGGCCCAGGGCTGCGTCGACGAGTCGGTGACCTACGCCAAGAACCGGACCGCTTTCGGTCACGCGATCAGCGACTACCAGGCGGTGAAGTTCCTCATCGCGGACATGGATCTGCGCGCCCACACGGCCCGGCTCGGCTATTACGACGCGGCGGCCCGGATGCTGGCCGGCGACGACTTCAAGCGGTACGCGGCGATCGCCAAGTTGAACGCCAGCAACGCGGCCATGGAGAACAGCCGGTGGGCCACCCAGGTGCACGGTGGGTACGGCTTCATGAACGAGTCCGCGGTCGGCCGTTTTTACCGGGACGCGAAGATCCTCGAGGTGGGCGAGGGCACGTCCGAGGTGCAGCGCATGCTCATCGCCCGAGGCCTCGGGCTGTAGGCGATTTTCAAGCGGGCAGTGCGGTCTCCGCGCTGCCCGCTGTCGCGCACGGGTTCACCGCGTCGCGGATCGTGCGCAGCGAGTCGAGTAGCTCTGTGAGCTTCGCCTCCGGAAGCAAACCGACATACCACCTCTGGACGAGCTCGAGGTGCCCCGGCAGGACGTCGGCGAGACGCTGCATGCCGACATCGGTGATCACCGCGTAGGAGCTGCGCCGGTCACTCGGGCAGGCCTCCCGCCGGACCAGTCCGGTGCGTTCCATCCGATCGACGACTCGGGTGACTCCGCTGGTGGAGAGCGTGGTCTGACCGGCCAGATCGGTCATCCGCAGGTGGTTGCCGGGGGACCGGGCGAGCCGCATCAGCACCTCGAACTCCACCTGGGAGAGGCGGTGCTCCTCGAACTGCGCGGCAAGCCGGTTCATCAATCCGGTGTACGCCTCGGCGAGCAGTCCGACTGCGGTGAGGCGTGGATCGTCCAGGTCCTTGTTCACGATGCGAACTCTACCAGGCACTTGACAGGAGGAATATTGCTGAGCATATAGTTGCTCCGTCAGACAAGCATCCCCACGAGCTTCGAGAGAAGGCAGTGTCATGACCGTCAGCACCCGTGAGTTCGAAGGCCTGCAGATCCCCGCCGCCGGCACCTACGACCTGGACGCGGCGCACAAGCGGGTCGGGTTCGTGGTCAAGCACCTCATGGTCAGCAAGGTTCGCGGCCAGTTCGCCGAGGCCACCGCCACCATCGTGGTCGGCGAGAACCCGCTCGACTCCTCGGTCACCGCCTCGATCAAGACGGCGAGCGTCGAGACCGGCCAGGTCGACCGGGACAACCACCTGCGCACCGGTGACTTCTTCGAGGTCGAGAAGTACCCGACCATGGAGTTCCGCAGCACGGGCGTGAAGTCGCACGCCGGTGCCGAGTTCGTGCTCGACGGCGAGCTCACCATCAAGGACGTCACCCGGCCGGTCGAGCTGGTCGTCGAGTTCGAGGGCGCCACCACCAGCCCGTACGGTCAGCATGTCTTCGGTTTCAGCGCGCACACCGAGATCGACCGTGACGACTGGGGCCTGTCCTGGAACGTCGCCCTGGAGACCGGTGGCTTCATGGTCAGCAAGAAGGTCAAGATCGAGATCGAGGGCGAGGCCGTCCTGCAGCAGCCGGCCGCCTGACACTCCACATTCGATGAGCGCCGCCCGGGGTCCGGGCGGCGCTTTTCGAATCTCTGGCGGTCCATCGCGCAAGATGGCAGGCTAACCGAACGCATGCGTTCGTTCACAGAGCGGTGATCGACGTCCGGTTCATCCTCAGCCGTCCCCGGGAGGGATCATGGGCAAGGATCTGGTGACCGCCGTCTTCTCGCCGCATGACCGGGTCGCCTTCCGTCGGAAGGTGCGCCGCTGCCTGGACGTGCTCACCGGCATGCTGGACACCGTGCCGTTCCAGGCCGGAGCGCCGACCGCCGGTCTGGAGATCGAGATCAACCTGGTCGACGCGGACGCCGCCCCGGCCATGCGCAATGCCGAGATCCTCGCCGACCTGGGCGACCCGCGGTTCCAGCCCGAACTGGGCCGCTTCAACCTGGAGCTCAACGTTCCGCCCCGCGGATTGTCCGGGGATGGGTTGGCCGACTTCGAACAGGACATTCTGGACGCTTTGCGAGGTGCCGCGGAATGCGCCGGCAAGGGTGAGTGCCGTCTCGTGCTGGTCGGAATGCTGCCCACGCTCACCCAGGATCATGTGGTCCTGGCGAACCTGTCCGACAACGAGCGCTTCCGGGCCCTGGACGCCGAGATCGCCGGCGCTCGGGGTGACGAATTCCACATCGACATCCGCGGTGTCGAGCGACTCGTCACCAGCAGCGACACCATCGCGCCCGAAGCGTCCTGCACCAGCGCGCAGTTTCACATCCAGGTCGCGCCGGACGACTTCGCGCGCCATTGGAACGCCTCGCAGGCGATCGCCGGAGTGCAGCTCGCGCTCGGCGCCAACTCGCCGTTCCTCTACGGGCGGCAGCTCTGGGCGGAGACCCGGATCCCGTTCTTCGAGCAGGCCACCGACGCCCGGCCGGACGAGTTCAGCGCGCAGGGCGTACGGCCGCGGGTCTGGTTCGGTGATCGCTGGATCGATTCGATCCTCGACCTCTACGAGGAGAATCTCCGATATTTTCCACCCCTGCTTCCGGAGCTCAACGCTGAGGATCCGGTCGCGGTCCGCGATTCCGGAAAAATCCCGCAGCTGTACGAGCTACGCCTGCACAACGGCACGGTCTACCGCTGGAATCGTCCGGTTTATGACGTGTCCGCGGAACGACCCCACCTGCGAGTGGAGAACCGGGTGCTGCCGTCCGGCCCGACCGCTGCCGACGTGGTCGCGAACGCGGCGCTCTACTTCGGACTGGTGCGCAAGCTCGCCTCGGACGACCCGCCGATCTGGTCCAGTCTCGGTTTCGCCGCCGCCGAGGCGAACTTCCGGGCCGGCGCCCGCGACGGCATCTCGGCCTGCCTGACCTGGCCCGGTGTCGGCGAGGTGCCGGTCACCACGCTGGTCCGCGAGGTTCTGCTGCCGCAGGCGCACGCGGGCCTGGATCTGCTCGGCGTATGCCCGACCCAGCGCGACCGGTTGCTCGGCATCATCGAGGGCCGCTGCCGCACCGGCCGTAACGGCGCAAGTTGGCAGGCCGCAGCCGTCCGCGCCGCCGAGGATCGTGGCTTGACCCGGGCGGCCGCCCTGCGCGAGATGACCCAGCGCTACCTGGACCACCAGCGCACCAACGACCCGGTCCACATGTGGCCCCTCTGAATCCGTTGAGATTCGGGCGGGCCCTACGACTTGTCTGGATTGATCTTGGCGACGGTGGGGTTTGCTGGTGGGGGCGTGATCGTGGGGCGTGGTGACTCGCCGTTGCCGTTCTTGCGCTTCGCCGGCGCCCGCCCGGTGGGCCGTGCGGCAGCGGCGATCTCCGGATCGACGACGGCGGACGTTGCCGGCTTCGGCGAGGTGCCGGGCTTCGGGGTGCCGGATGCGCCGGGCTTCGCGATAGGGGGTGCGGTCGGCTTCGGCGCGGCGGATGCGGTCGGTTTCGGCGGGACCGGGGGTGCGGCGGGCTTCGGCGGGACGGAGGCCCGCTGTGCCGGCATCGCGCGTCCGGCGATCCGGTCCTTCGGCTCGGCGGCCGAGTTCGGCGGGCCGGACGGCAGGGCGGGCTGCTCGCGCCGTTCGAGGCGGTTGCGACGACCCTTCGCTATTCCGACAGTCAGAGCCGAGCCACCGAGCCCGGCCAGAACGGCATAGGGCGCGATCAGGTACGCCGACTCGATCGGACCCATCGCCTCGGTCAAAAGTGGAGCGAGCATGAGGAACGAGAACGCCACCAGCAGTGGACCGACCGCGCCGGAGATCGCCGTACCGAGGCCGAGCTCACCCCGCCAGACCGCCGGAATCGCCGCGACCAGGCCGATGCCGAAGGCCGCGAACAGTGTCAGCAGAGCGCTCGGCCAGTAGATCCCGCCATACTGCACAGGGCTGACCGACTCGGCGAACTGCCAGCTGGTCAGATAGGTGGCGAAGTCGCGACCGGTGACCAACTCGGCCACCACTCCGGCGATCGCCAACGCCCACAGCCACAGCGCCGTCCCGATCAGGTTGGCCGCGACCGGTCCGGACGAGACCGCCCAGAACGCCACCACCAGCCCGGCCAGTAGACCGGCCGTCGCGTAACCGGCGGCCACCGCCTGTGGTGACAGCGCGCCCTCGCGGACCGCGTTCCGAGCCGGGAGCGCGACCAGCGCGACGATCACCAGCGCGCCGAGTGCGGAGGCGGTTGCCAGAGCGAATCGCCACAGCCCACGCCAACGATCCGAACGCTCGGCCCGCAGCCGCCCGGCGATCACCGCGCCGAGCACTGTCGCGCTCGCCGTGATCCAGGTGGCCCAGCCGAGACTGCCCAGCCAGACGCTGTCCGCTTCGGTCGCGCTGACCGGCCAGGCGATCACGCCCAGCCCATACCCGAGACCCAGTTGTGCGGCCCCGGCGCCGGCTGCGATCCCGGCCGCGGTGGCGGCTTGTGTTGTCCAGCCCTTCTCGGCCATGCCGCGCACTGTACTGCTCCTCGCCGATGTCTGGGAAATACGCTTTCCGCTGGTGGAAACCGTCCTGACCGAGCAAGATTCGGTACCTTGACGCTGCGATGAGCGCGGATGTACGGAGCGGAAGGAACCCGGCGATGCCCGAAGAGCACGATCCGGACCCGACGGCCGATCGTCCTGATTCAGGCGATGGTGACCGTGATGTGTGGACCGGGCGGGCCGGCGTGCGGCCGTACGGTGCGGTGCCACGGGATCGGTACGACCAGGAGGGCGACTGGGCCGACCCGGGACAGACCGAGCCGTCCGGGCATTGGTGGACTCCGATCGCGGTCGGCAGCGTCTCGTTGGTTCTGCTCGCGCTGCTCGGCTTCGGGATCATGGTGATCGTGCAGAATTCCGGCGACGACACCGAGACACCCGGGGACACGCCGACGGCCGCGCAGTTGCCCGCCGAGACGGGTGCCGGCGCGACCACACCGGCCGTGGCGACGACGGCAACCACAGTGCCGACGACGGACGCGGCCGATCCGGAGGTGAACGTGCCGGCTCTGCGTGGCATGCCTCTTGCCGACGCGCAGGCGGCACTGGAGCGGTCCGGTCTGGGTTGGCGGATCCTCCGCCGGGAGAGTGACGCCGAACCGGACACGGTGATCGACTGTGACCCCGCGGAAGGGCAGCAGGTGCCGTCCGACACCCGGGTGACCCTGATCGTCGCGTCGGCGAGGGCGGGCACGCCGACGTCGCCGGCGCCCGTGACTACCACGCCCTCGAACGGCGCTACCCGTTAGCGATTCGGAGTGCGGATCGTCCGCCCGGGGAGGACTCCCGGGCGAGTGGCCGGTTGACGGCCGTTACGTGCCCTGGGATCAGGGGCCTTTCCTACCGGGCGAAGCCCGTTGACCTGTACGAAGATGGATCGGCGCTCGACCGCGTCACCGGCCGAGTTGAGTTCGTAGCCGTCCAGCCAGACCCAGCCCTCGTAGGTCGGCCAGTCGTGCACCCGGATGACCCGGAACAACATCGGTGATGCGAACTGGACGCTTGCCGCCTTCGTCACGTGGATGACATCACCGGACCGAGGTAGAACCACGTCATCTCCTGCCCTGAGACTCGTGTGGGATGTGGATGGTGACAAGTGCATCAGTTTGCCTGTCTGATGCACGTTTGCAAGTCTTCGACGGATTTGACCATCGAAGGAGGTTGCGGAACGTCACTATCGCCGAACAGCCCCACCCGTGTCGGGGCAGAAGTCCACAGCGGACTGCCAATGGCTCGGCGCCCCGTGATGGACGTCGTATAGTGCCTTTTGTCGATTTTGACCGCATCCCTCAAGAACATTAAGTGACGCTAGCCATACGGAAAGATTGCACCACCAGTCCTGTCGATGCAAGTTGCATGTCACGCTTCCGTGATTCTCCGTGATCATCCACTGTGCTTGAACGATCATGAACGGGTCGGAAGACTGGGCGGGTGAATCGACGCCGCAGTCCCACCCTTCGTCGACGCCGCCTCGGTGTGGAACTGCGCAGACTGCGTGAGGCGGCCGGCGTGACCATCGACGTGGTGGCCGAACGGCTCGGCTGTTCGCCATCCAAGATATCCCGCATCGAAACCGGACATACCAGCGCCACGACGGCCGATGTAAGCGACATGTTGGCCTTTTATGGTGTGAATACGGACATTGCGGAAGGTCTCGTCGGAATTGCTCGTGATGCCCGTCAGCGAGGCTGGTGGCATCCCTATTCAACCGTCCTGAACAGCACTTATGTGGGCTTCGAGGCCGAAGCTAGATCAATTAGGACGTACGAGCAGCAAGTAATTCCGGGTCTATTGCAGACGGAGGACTATGCGCTCGCTCTCATTGGATCCGCCCGATGGGATGACACCGACCAGAGAATCGCGCAACGTGTCCGCGTCCGCATGCAACGCCAGTCGTTGTTGATTCAGGACGATCCAATCGATCTTTGGGTGGTGCTCGATGAAGCGGTGGTGAGTCGTCCGGTCGGTGGTGATGAGGTCATGCGTGAGCAGTTCCAACACCTGCTCGAGGTGACCCGTCTGCCGAACGTGACTCTCCAGATCCTGCCGTTCGCTGTCGGCGCACACGCCGCGATGGACGGCGCGTTCGCGATCCTCGACTTCCCCTCGGACGGTGACCCCGACCTGGTGTTCGCGGAAAATGCGGCCGGCGGGCTCTTCCTGGAGAAGGACGACGAGCTCCGTAAGTACCGGGAGGTGTTCGACACCATCCGGGCCGCCGCCCTCGATCCGGAGTCGTCCAGCGAGATGATCAAAGTGCTGGTAGAGGAGCCATTGTGGAAATCGAGGCGAAGGGCCTCCGAGTCGATCTGAACCACGCACGGTGGTTCAAGAGCACGCGAAGCGGCCCCAACTGCGACAACTGTGTCGAGGTCGCATTCGTCGGTGAAGCGATCGCGGTGCGGGACTCGAAGAACCCGTCCGGACCTGCGCTGATCTTCACGACGGCCGAGTGGGACGCCTTCGTGGGCGGCGCCAAGGACGGCGAGTTCGACCTCTGAGAACGTCGGCGACGGCCGGCCCGGCGAGCGGATCGCACGGGCCGGCCGTTGCTATTTGCCCGATTCTGCCGTCGCTGAGTGCGACTCGCCTCGTTGAAGTGTCCGAGCGCGGACCGGACCGCGCTGTGGGCCGGGACACATCACCGGCTGGTTCTCAGCGCCGTCTCAGAACCTCTGGGACAGCGCTGATAGCCGGCCCGAACATAGGCAAGGCAGACAGATGACGATTGGTTCCGACAACCTCAGCAACGGTTCGTCGACGGCGCAGGACAGATTCAGCGGCGGGGTGAGCGCATACCGGCAGGGCCGGCGTGAGGCGCTCGGGTCCGACAACGACAGCGATCTGATGTCGCGTACCGCCGCGGGCCTGCCGACCCGGTCTCCCGGCCGGACGCACACCGGCATCGAGCCGTCCGGCTCGCTGGACCGCGCCTCGAAACTTCCGGCCCTCGACCTCCAGGGCCTGAGCGACCCGGTCTTCGCGGCCGGCTGGGCCGACTCGTCGAGCCAGTCGATGGCCGACCACCCGCTGCTACGTGGCCTCCTGCTGGAACTGCCCGCCCGCGGCACCCTGCCGCCGTCCGAGTGGCTGGACCGCTGGTTCGAGGCGGCGCGCTCCATTCTGGAGCTTCTTTACGTTCAAGAGGCAAAAAAGCACTAGGGGTACGGCCTACGCCCGCTCTCCGCGGTCGGCTCGAAGTCGACCGGCTGTTGCGAGGCGGTCAGCAGCGCCGACCGGGGTACCGGCCAGGGTGTCAGTCAGCGGGTGCCGATCGGGGGTGCCGATCGAGGTGCCGGTCAGCGGGCGCCGACCGGGGTGCGGTCTCGGTCTCGCCTCAGGGGTGCCATCGCCAGCGGGGCCAGGCGGCTGTGCCGGAGCGCGGCGCGGATGCCGATCACGGCCACCGCCAGCACGATCGCGATCGCGGTGATGCCGGCTGTCGCGGTGGCCTGGCCACCGGGCAGCGCCACCAGGCCGGCGGCGATCGGCAGACCGACCAGCGCGGCCAGGCCGGTGACCTGAAGCGGCGCGGCCAGCAGCGGATGCGCGGCGGCGGCTCGGAGAGCCGGCGGCACCGGCGTGCGTGGCGCGGTGGAGAACGCGCCCGCTCCGCGCCGGACCAGACCGAGGCGGCGCACGGTCGCGGTCAGCACGAGCAGGGCCGGAACGGCCGGAAGCAGCGCGGCCGTCGGCGCCGCCGAGACGCCCGGCACCAGGCCGGAGACCAGTGGCACCGCGGCGAACACCGCGACGCCCGCGCCGACCAGCGCGGAGAGCAACCCGGCCCGGCGCCGCATCTGGCGCGCGTTGCCGGAGGTGGGCATGCCGTCCGCCAATAGCCCGGCTGCGAGCCAGACCGCGGCGAGGGTGCCGATCAGGATGACGTCCACAGCGGTGTTCACATCGACAGCGTTCACCGTTTGTGACGGTTGCGAAACCGGGATATGCCCGGACGCGTGACCCCTACGGGTGCGGTATCACCTTGTGTGCACGGAGAATCGCAGTCCGTAGAGGATGTCGCGGACTATGTGGACAAATATGGTCGGTCAGTAAGTGATCTGTGACACGCTGTCGGAAAGAAGATCCGAAAGCTCAGACGGCGAACTCGGCCACCGGCACGGTCGCCGGGGCCGGTGGGGTCGCCTTCCACAGGCCGAGCTTCTGCGCGCCGAGCCGGCTCAGGTAGGCCGGGTTCAGCAGGATGTACCGCTTCCACAGCCGCTTGGGCTCCAGGCCGAGACGCCACAGCCACTCCAGCGCGTACTTCTGCATCCACGCCGGCGGGTTCTTGAGCAGGCCGGCGTGATAGTCGAACGCCGCACCCACGGCCAGCAGCGGCATGTCCAGTAGCGGCCGCATGGCGTAGGTGAAGACCTCCTGCCGAGGGCACCCGAGCCCGACCAGGACCACCCGGGCACCGGAGGCCTTGATCCGCTCGGCGATCGCCTCCGGCTCACCGGGCTGCGACTTCCGGAATTTCGAGGCCTCCACGCCGGCGATCTTCAGAGCCGGGAACATCCCCTGTAGGGCGGGCACCAGCCGTTCGAGAGTCGGCTCAGTGGAGCCATACAGATAAACCGGCAGACCTTCGGCGGCGGCCTGCTCGACCACCTTCAGGGTCAGGGTCGGCCCGTACACCCGATCGGTGAGGCCGGCCCCGTGCAACAGATTCAGCGCCCACCGAACCGGCTGCCCATCCGGGGTAACGAGATCGAAGGAGTTGAGCCGGGCATTGTGTGCCGGATCCTCGACACCGGTCATCACACCGTGCACGGCCAGAGCGGTGACCGCGAACGGCCGCTGCTCCCGTGCGGCCTCGATGATCCGAGCCGTAGCAGTCGCGTAGTCAGTCGCATCCACAAGCACACCGAGAACGTTGCGCTTGCCCTGCTCCACACCAGCACCAGTCGCCGTCACGACCGCACCCCACCCTGAAGACCGAATAAAGCCGGGAGCATAGCGCTCCCATCACCTTCACCCGAAAGGCGACGAAGCCTCATGCCCGAACCCGGGACACGTAGCCGTACCCCTAACGTGGTTAACAGCAACGGCGCGCAGAGGTAACCGCGACCAGCCCACCCGCCGCGCCCACCGCCCGAACCGCGACCAGACAACCTGCCGCGCCCACCGCCCGAACCGCGACCAGACAACCTGCCGCGCCCACCGCCCGAACCGCGACCAGACAACCTGCCGCGCCCACCGCCCGAACCGCGACCAGACAACCTGCCGCGCCCACCGCCCGAACCGCGACCAACCCACCCGCCGCGCCCACCGTGATGCGGGGTCTCCGGGGGCTCGGCCCCCGGAGCAGAAAAGACGAGGGCGACCACGGTCCGCGCTTTCCGCGGACAGGGTCGCCCAATTCGCACTCGTGGGGATGGGGGGAGTTGAACCCCCACGTCCTTTCGGACACACGGACCTGAACCGTGCGCGTCTGCCATTCCGCCACATCCCCATGTGACTTGCCTCCAAGATCATACATCTGACCTTTTCGGCTGAAGCCGGCCGGTTGGGCCTGCTTCTTGTTACTCGCTGCGACAGACTACGCTGTCGCACGTCACCTAGCGAGTTGATATCGCCCTGGCAACGGAGGAAACACTAGCACGGCGTTCCAGGGCGCCATACGAGGGTCAGAAGTGCCGGCTGCTCTTGGGCTACAGATGCGCAAGCGGTCGCCGGATACCATCATGTCCTCGGAACCCGAGGAGGAGCCGGTGAGCGTGCTGCAGCGCTTTGAGAAGCGATTGGAAGGCCTGGTCGAAGGGGCCTTCGCCAAGGTCTTCAAGGGTGTCGTGCACCCTGTGGAGATTCTGAATGCCATGCAGCGGGAGGCCGAGGCGCACAAGGCCATCCTGGCCGGTGGTCGCACTCTCGTGCCCAACCGTTACGTGATCGATCTGTCGCCCTACGACCACAGTCGGCTGGCGCCGTATGCCGCCGCGCTGGCGCAGGAGTTGGCGCAGTCCCAGGCCGAGTTCATCGGCGAGCAGGCCTGGACGGTGTATGGCGATGTGATCGTCGAGATCGAGCGGGGCGACGGCCTGGACACGGGCATGTTCCGTGTCACCGCGGAGGTGTACACGGGTGGCGAGGTCGCCCCGGTGCAGCAGCCCGCGTATGACGCCGGCCCGCAGTACTCGCCCTACGACCAGCAGGGTGGTGGCTACCAGCAGCATCACCACGGCGGGCCGCGCAGTGTGGGTCTGGTCTCCGGTGACGGGCGGACCTACCCGCTGCAGATGGGTTCGACGGTGATCGGTCGTGGCGATCAGGCGAACCTGCGTCTGCCCGACGTCGGCATCTCGCGCCGGCACGCCCGGCTGGACTACGACGGCAACCAGGTCGTGTTGACCGATCTGGGCTCGACCAACGGCACCATGGTCAACGGTCAGCGAGTGTCCGCCGTCGCGCTGAACCCGGGCGACATGATCCAGCTCGGGACCACGACGCTCACCTTCCGAGTGGACGGCTAGCGACCTTGCCCGAATTCGTCCTCACCGTCGCCCGGTTCGGATTTCTCATCCTTCTGTGGATCTTCGTGTTCACGGTTGTCGGGGTGATCCGGCGGGATCTCTTCGCGGGCGGCCGGACCAAGAGCATCGTCGCCAGCCCTCGGGGGGTGGGTGGCGCGGTGCTGCAGGGCCGGCCGGCGAAGGTGAAACGCGGTAAGGCAGCGCGGCAACTGGTCGTGACTGCCGGCAACCTGGCCGGCACGAGGATCACTCTCGGTGAAGCCCCGATCACGATCGGGCGGGCCGAGGATTCGACGCTGGTCATCACCGATGACTTCGCGTCGGCCCGGCACGCCCGCCTGGTGCCTCGCGAGGGCCAGTGGTTCGTCGAGGACCTCGGCTCGACCAACGGCACCTACCTTGATCGCGGTAAGGTCTCCGGACCCACTCCAGTCCCCCTTGGCGTTCCGATCCGGATCGGGCGCACTTCCCTCGAGTTACGGCCATGACCCTGACCCTGCGCTATGCCGCTCAGAGCGACCGCGGTCTGATCCGAGACCTGAACCAGGACTCCGTCTACGCCGGGCCGCGACTTCTCGCTGTCGCGGACGGCATGGGCGGTATGGCCGCTGGTGACGTCGCGTCCAACATCGTCATCGCTGCGATGGCCCATCTCGACGACGACGTCCCCGGGGACGCCATGGTCGATGCCCTGCGGCACGCCGTCGGGACAGCCAATCAGCAGCTCCGGGACACCGTCGACGCCAACCCTCAGCTGGAGGGGATGGGGACCACGCTCACCGCGGTCCTCTTCTCCGGCAGCAAGTTCGGGATGGTGCACATCGGCGACTCCCGGGCCTACCTTCTGCGCAAGGGTGAGTTCGCGCAGATCACCAAGGACGACACGTACGTCCAGATGCTGGTCGACGAGGGCCGGGTCAGTCCGGAGGAGGCGAGCAGCCATCCGCAACGCTCGCTGCTCACCCGTGCGCTGGACGGCCGCGACATCGACCCGGAGTACTCGGTTCGCCAGGTGCTCAAGGGCGACCGCTACCTGATCTGCAGCGACGGGCTCTCCGGCGTGGTCAGCGGCGAGACCATCGGGCAGACCATGCGCGAGCTCGCCGACCCGAAGGCCTGCGTCGAGCGGCTGGTGCAGTTGGCGCTGCGCGGCGGTGGGCCGGACAACATCACGGTCATCATCGCCGACGCCACCGATGCCGACATCATGGAGCAGGCGCCGATCGTCGGTGGCGCCGCGTCACTCGACCGGGGTAACACCACGGTCGCGGACAGTTCCACCTCGGCGGCGCGGGCCGCCGCGCTCAAGCCCCCGCCCCGCCCGGCCCAGCCCGAGCCGTCCGGTGGCTACGAGCGTGACGCGGAGCCGGCTGGACACCCGGTCCGGACGACGCTGATGGTGCTGGCTCTGATCGCGGTGCTCGGCGGCGGCCTCTGGGTCGGCTGGCGGTACACCCAGAACCAGTACTACGTGGGTGCGAGCGAGCAGGGTCAGCTCGCCATCTTCCAGGGTGTGCCCGGCCAGATCGCCGGTCTCGACCTGTCGACGGTGAGCGAGACCAGCAACGTGCGCCTGGACGACCTGACGACGGCGGCCCAGGTGCGGGTCAAGGACGGCATCCACGCCAAGAATCAGACCGACGCCCGGACCATCCTGGCCGACCTGACCAGCGACGAGCCGTCGAACTCGAACCTCAAGCCGATCTGCACCGTCGCCGGTACGACGCCATCGACCGCGGCTTCGCCGAGTTTGGCGCCGAAACCGAGCGGGTCCGCCTCCGCTCCGGCTGCTTCCGAAAGTGCTCCGCCGGCGGTCGATCCGGTCGGGTGCCGGACCGTCGACTGAGCACGGCCTACAGTCTGGGGAAGATTCTTGACCGCGTCCGCCGTACCGGCTGCACCGCCCGCTTCCACGGGCGAGATGTCGCGTATCCGGGGATTGAAGACACGCCGCAACGCCGAACTCGGACTGCTGGTGTTCGCCATGCTGCTCGTCGCCGCGTTCGGTGCGACGGTGGAGGCCAACCAGTTCGACGAGATCCGGCCGAACTTCTGGGTGCCGGCCGGACTGATCGGCATCCTCTTCTTCGGCCTGCACATGGTGGTGCGGTTCACCGCGCCGTTCGCCGACCCGGTACTGCTTCCGTCGGTGGCACTGATCAACGGCATCGGTGTGGCGTTCCTACGCCGTCTCGACCTCGAGAATGCGATCGCCAACGAGCGGGCCATCCCGGGATTCTTCGCCGAGACCAGTGGCCGCCAGTTGGCCTGGACGCTGCTGTCGCTGATCCTGGCGGCGGTGCTGCTCCTGCTGCTGCGCGACCACCGGGTGGTGTCCCGGTACGCGTACACCCTGGGTCTTGTCGGCATCGTGCTGATGATGATTCCGGCGGTCCTGCCCGCCAGCATCTCCGAGGTGAACGGCGCGAAGCTGTGGATTCGCATCGGTTCGGTCTCGATCCAGCCGGGCGAGTTCGCCAAGCTGGCTCTGGTGTCGTTCTTCGCCTACTACCTGGTCCGTAAGCGTGAGGTTCTGTCACTGGCCAGCCACCGGGTGCTCGGCGTCGACTTCCCGCGTGGCCGCGACCTCGGCCCGGTTCTGACGGTGTGGCTGTTCAGCCTCCTGGTGTTGGTCTTCGAGAAGGACCTCGGCACCGCACTGCTCTACTTCGGCCTTTTCGTCGTCACCCTCTACGTCGCCACCGAACGATCCAGTTGGCTGATCATCGGCCTGGTCCTGTTCTTCGGCGGCGTCTACGTCGCCTATCTGCTCGGTGACGTGGTGGGCGGTCCGTTCGCGAACTTCTACGACCGGGCCGAGATCTGGCTCGACCCGTTCTCCCAGAAGAACTACGAGCGGGAGAGCGGGAACAGTTACCAGCTGGTCCAGGGTCTGCTGGGCCTGGGCACCGGTGGTCTGTTCGGCACCGGGCCGGGAGCCGGCTCGCCGTTCAAGGTGCCCGAGGTCCGTACCGACTTCATCTTCGCCGGCCTCGGTGAGGAGATCGGCCTGTTCGGCCTGGCCGCCCTGCTGATCATCTACCTGTTGATCGTGGAGCGCGGCCTGCACGCGGCACTGGCGGTGCGTGACTCGTTCGGCAAGCTGGTCGCCGGTGGTCTCGCCTTCACTCTCGGCCTCCAGGTCTTCGTGATCCTCGGCGGCATCACCGGCCTGATCCCGCTGACCGGCCAGACCACCCCGTTCCTCTCCGCAGGTGGCTCCTCGCTGATGGCGAACTGGTTGCTGATCGCCATGCTGCTACGGATCTCCGACGCGGCACGCCGACCGGCGAACACGCCGGCGGAACGAGCCAGCGGACCGAAGAAGGCCCCCACCCAACTGCACGGCGCGATGACGGAGGTGATCAAGCCGTGAACGCACCTCTCCGACGTGCCGGTGTCGTCATCCTCGTCCTGTTCGCGCTGATCTTCGGCAAGCTGAACTGGGTTCAGGCGTACAAGGCCGACGAGTACCGCAACGATGCCCGCAACAAGCGCGTCCAGATCGCCGAGTACGAACGGCCCCGCGGCGTGATCCAGGCGGCCGGCGGCGAGACCCTGGCCCAGAACACCGAGACCGACGGTGAGCTCAAGTACCAGCGGATCTACCCGAAGAAGGAGATCTACGCGCCGGTGCTCGGCTACAAGGCGGTCAACATGGCCGCGGTCGGCGTCGAGGAATTCGAGAACGACATCCTCTCCGGCTCCAGCGACAAGCTCTTCGCGGACCGGCTCAGCGACATGTTCACCGGTGACAAGACCGGTGGCGGCAACATCGTGCTGTCGTTGATCCCGCGCGCGCAGGAGGTCGCCTGGAAGCAGATGACCAACAACCAGCGGGACGTGACGAAGGGCGCGGCGGTCGCGATCGACCCGAACACGGGCGCGATCCAGGCGATGGTCTCGATGCCGAGTTACGACCCGAACCCGCTGGCCAGCCACGACGACAAGGTCGCGTTCGAGGCGTATAAGAAGCTCAACGCCGACAAGGACCAGCCGATGCTGAACCGGGCGGTGGCGAACACCCTGCCACCCGGCTCGGTCTTCAAGGTGATCATCTCGGCGGCCGCGCTGGAGAACAACTACACCCTCGACACCCAGATCCCGGCGGGCAGCGTCTACCAGGAGGGCGGCGCCACGATCCGCAACTCCGAGGACGAGGTGTGCCCCGGCAGTGAGATCACTCTCAAGGACGCGCTGACCACGAGCTGTAACACCGGCTTCTCGAAGCTCGGCGTGAAGCTCGGCCGTGATGTGGTAATCAACACAGCCAAGGAGTGGGGCTTCGAGGACGAGGCGCTCCACATCGGCGAGCCGGAGACCGCTGACAAGGGCATGCCGGTGGCGGCCAGCCGGACCGGTGCCATCGCCAACGAGGACGGCAGCGTCGACAAGTCCGCGCTCGCCCAGTCGTCGCTCGGTCAGCGTGACGTCCGGATGACCCCGCTGCAGGGCGCGCTGATGGCCGCCACGGTGGCCAACAGCGGCAAGCAGATGCAGCCCTACCTGGTGCAACAGCAGCTCGACTCGGACCGCCGGACGATCTACACGGCCAAGCCGAAGACCCTCCGCGAACCCACCAGCGCCGGCGTCGCCGAGGGTCTCAAAGAGATGATGATCAGCGTCGTCGAGAACGGCACCGGCAAGAACGCCAGGATCAGTGGCTTCACCGTCGGAGGCAAGACCGGTACCGCGCAGAACGCCGAAGGCGCGGACCCGCACGGGTGGTTCATCGGCTTCGCGTACGACGAGGACGGTAAGGCGGTGTCCGCGGTGTGCGTCATGCTGGAGAACGTGCCCGGCGGTCACGCCAGTGCCGAGGCAGCCCGGATCGCCGGGCTCATCATGAAGGCCGCCGCGGGCCGGGGAGGGGACTGACATGATCCGGCCGGGGGTCATGCTCGGTGGGCGATACCGCTTGGAGGAGCGGATCGCCGGTGGCGGCATGGGCGATGTCTGGCGCGGCACGGACGATGTGCTGGGCCGGACCGTCGCGGTCAAGATCCTGCTGCCCGCGCTGCTCGACGAGCCGGGCTTCGCCGAGCGGTTCCGCGGCGAGGCGCGGACCATGGCCACCATCAATCACCCCGGTGTCGTCGACGTCTACGACTACGGCAGTGACCAGCAGATCGCGTTCCTGGTCATGGAGTATGTCGAGGGCGACGCCCTCTCCCGGACGCTGAGCCGGGTCGGCCGGCTGACCCCGGCCCGGACCATGGCGCTTGTCGCGCAGGCCGCCGACGCGTTGCAGGCGGCACACGGCAACGGCATCGTTCACCGAGACGTCAAACCAGGCAATCTTCTGGTACGGCCGAACGGCACCCTGGTCCTCACCGACTTCGGCATCGCCCGTTCCGCACTCGTCGGACAGCTCACCGTCGCGGGCGCGGTGCTCGGCACGGCCTCCTACATCTCCCCCGAGCAGGCCGCCGGTGACGTCGCGACCGCGGCCTCCGATGTGTACGCTCTCGGCGTCGTCGCCTATCAGTGCCTCTCCGGCCATCGCCCGTTCGACGGGGCCACCCCGATCGAGATCGCGATGAAGCACGTCCGGGAGACCCCGCGACCACTGCCCGCCGACATCCCACCCGCGGTCCGCGCCATCGTCGAACGCGCCATGGCCAAGGACCCGGGGGCTCGCTGGCCCAGCGCCTCCGCGATGGCCGCGGTGGCCCGGCAGGCCGCATCCTCACTGACCACCGCACAGCAGCCGGTCGCCCCACAGTCCGCACCGCCGGTGCACAACTCGCGTCCGACGAGCGCGCCGCCGAACCGTCCGCAGTCGGGTGGACCCACCTCGGGTGCCGCGCGCGCCGCGGTGCCGAGGCCGGTGTCCGGTGCTCGTGGTGCGGCGTCGGTGCCGTCCGCGCCGCCGGTCTCCCAGCCGATGTCGCCGGCGCCTCCGCCGTACCGGCCGCAGTCGGGTCCGCCGATGAACACGTACCAACCGCAGCCCCCGGCCAAGCAGGAGAGTTCCTTCGGGCGCCAGGTGCTGGTGGTCCTTGCCGTGGTGCTGGCTCTGCTGGTGCTGCTCTGCGCCGGGGTCATCTCTTTCCTGTTACGACATGGCAACGGCAGCACCGCCTCAAGCAGCACGCTGGGTCATCACAGCAGCTCTGAGGCTATCCTCCGCTCGGGCGTGGTCGTCGACCCTGTGTCGGTGGCGTCGTACCGTCTTACAAAGGCCGATGCCCAGCTCGGCTGGATCCGACCGAACGAAGGACGACAGACGTTATGACGGCGCAGGCCCGCCTGCTCGGTGGCAGGTATCAGGTCGGCGAGCTGCTCGGATACGGCGGCATGGCCGAGGTGCACCGTGGGCGTGACCTGCGCCTCGGTCGCGACGTCGCCATCAAGATGCTGCGTACGGATCTGGCCCGGGACGCCACGTTCCAGGAGCGGTTCCGTCGTGAGGCACAGAACTCGGCCGCCCTGAACCACCCAGCGATCGTCGCCGTCTACGACACCGGCGAGGAGATCTCGGCCACCGGCGAGAAGCTGCCGTTCATCGTGATGGAGTTCGTCAACGGACGGACTCTGAAAGAGGTTCTCGCCCAGGAGCAGCGGCTGCAGCCACGCCGCGCCCTGGAGATCATCGCCGACATCTGCGCCGCGCTGGAGTTCAGCCACCGGCACGGGATCATCCACCGGGACATCAAGCCCGGCAACGTGATGATCACGCAGAACGGTCAGGTCAAGGTGATGGACTTCGGTATCGCCCGGGCCCTGGCCAGCGGCGCCACCACCATGACGCAGACCAGCGCGGTCATCGGCACCGCGCAGTATCTGTCGCCGGAGCAGGCGCGGGGCGAGTCGGTCGACGCGCGCTCCGATGTGTACGCGGCGGGCTGCGTCCTCTTCGAACTCGTCATCGGGCAGCCGCCGTTCGTCGGTGACAGCCCGGTCAGCGTGGCCTACCAGCACGTTCGTGAGGAGCCGCGGGTTCCCAGCTCGATCGTTCGCGACGTCCCGCCGGACATCGACGCGATCGTGCTGAAGGCGTTGGCCAAGAACCCGCTGAACCGCTACCAGAGCTCCCAGGAGATGCGCGCCGACGCGCTGCGTGCCGTCTCCGGCCGTCCGGTGATGGCCACCCCGGTGATGAATCAGGCCGAGACCGTGGCGCTGCAGGGCGGCCCGCACCAGTGGCCGCCGCAGGGCGCCACCACGATCCAGCGGCCGATCCCCGCGGCGATGGCCCCGCAGCGGCCGGAGAGCCGGTCGTCCTGGGTGATGGCCGTGGTCGCCGGTCTGGCGGTGCTCGTCGTGGTCGTGCTCGGTGTCGCCCTGGCGTCGTCGAAGAAGGACAACGACAACGACACCAGTGCGAACACGCCAACCGCCATCTCCATGCCGAAACTGGAGGGGCTGACACCCCAACAGGCCCAGGCCGAGCTCACCCGGCTCGGTCTCACCAACGTCAAGGCGCAGACGCCGGACACGGACAAGGACTGCGACGGCACGGTCACCGACCAGAACCCGGATCCCGGCACCAACCTGACCGCCACTGATCCGGTCACCTACAAGGTCTGCAACGCGCCGAAACCGGTGCAGGTGCCGGAAGGCCTGATCGGCAGCCCGCTCAGTGCGGTCCAGGCGCAACTGACCAGCCTCGGCCTGGAGGTCGAGGTCCAGAGGATCGACAGCGCCTCCGAGAAGGACCGGGTGCTGAAGGTCGAGAAGGCCGGACAAGAGGTCGATCTGGGTACCCAGATCACCGTGACCGTGTCCAACAACGCTCTGGTCAAGGTGCCGCTGGTCGAGAACAAGTCGCTCGAGGCCGCGCAGGCGCTGTTGGAAGCCTCGGACCTGGTCGCCGACCCGCAGTTCGTGCAGGCCGACGGCGATCCGGGCACCGTGATCAGCCAGGGTACGAAGGCGGGCAAGGAAGTCGCGCGCAACTCGACGATCAAGCTGACCGTGATCGCCGAGCCGGACCCGAACCCGAGCACCTCGGAGTCGACCGGCACCGGCGAGGGTGGCGGCGACGAACAACCCTGATCGACGGATACCACGAAGGCCGGCGCCCACCCGGGTGCCGGCCTTCGTCGTACCACCGGAAGCTTTTATGCAGTGGCGAAGGCCGACCGGCGGCGGATCTCGACCTCGGCGGCCAGTGCCGGAGCCTTCTCCAGCGCCGACGGCAGACCGCAGAACGCCAGCCAGTTCGCGAGCATGGTGTGGCCGCCTTCGGTCAGCACCGACTCGGGGTGGAACTGGACGCCCTCGATCGGCAGCTCGCGGTGGCGCATCGCCATCACGACACCCGAATCGGTCGTGCCGGTCACCTCGATCTCGGCGGGCAGTGTCTCCGGCAGGACCGCGAGCGAGTGGTAGCGGGTCGCAGTGAACGGGTCCGGCAGCCCGGCCAGCACCCCGGTCCCCTTGTGGTGCACCTCGGAGGTCTTGCCGTGCAGCAGCTCCGGCGCGCGGGTCACGGTGGCCCCGAAAGCGGCGCCGATCGCCTGATGGCCCAGGCAGACGCCGAACATCGGGATCTTCCCGGCGTACTCCCTGATCACGTCCATCATGATCCCGGCGCGGGTGGGCTCACCCGGGCCCGGTGAGAGCAGGATGCCCGCCGCGCCGAACCCGGCCACGTCGGCGACTGAGATCTCGTCGTTGCGGCGCACCTCGCACTCGGCACCGAGCTGACCCAGGTACTGAACCAGGTTGAAGACGAACGAGTCGTAGTTGTCGATCACGAGAATGCGCACGTCATCACCTGCTGGGACTCGGCTTGGGCTGGTTGGAGGTGGTCTCGTAGGGCACCTCGTCCGGGCCCTCGTCGCCCGGGATGGTGGATCCGGAGTCTTCCCCGGTGCCGGCCTCGACCTGCACGTCGTCGAACGGCAGCAACGGGGTGGCCCAGGGGAAGACCCAATACCAGAGCAGCGTCCCGACCGTCGTGACCAGTACGAGCGAGATGGCCAGCTTGCTCCAGACGCCGCCCGGCAGCTTGCGCCAGATCCACGCGTACATCGTCGTCAGGACGCTTTCATCTCGGCCGGCATACCGGCGTCGGGCAGGGTCTGGTCCCGGGGGACCGTCTTGACCAGCTCGGCGTGGATGATCAGCCGCTCGTAGTTGTTGAACTTCGGGTTGCAGGTGGTGAGCGTGAGTAGTGCCTTGGTCGGCTTGGCCTTCGGCTTGCCGGGCACCGCGGCGACCACCTCGACCTGGTTCGGCTTCACGACCTCTTGCTGGTAGACGTGGTAGATGTACCAGCTCTCACGGGTCTCGACGCCGATGACGTCGCCGTCGTTCAGCTCGTCGAGCCGCCAGAAGATCTTCCGGACCCGGTGGCCGGCCACCGAGAAGTTACCGACCTGACCGGGTTTCGCAGTGTCCGGGTAGTGGCCTGGCGCGTACCTGATGTCGTCGGGCTGGACGCCGTCGACGACCACCCACTTCTTGTCCAGCTTGGGAATGTAGAGCCGGCCCACCAGGTCGGCACCCGGCGCCTTCGGGCCCTTCACCGCGCTCGCGGTCGGCGCCACGGTCGGGTCGGCCCAGGCCTGATCCAGCTCCGAGCCCAGGGTGTCCTGCTCGGCGTCGACCGCGGCCGAGTTGCCGAAGACCTGATAGCCGGCGAAGAGCAGCACCACGAGACCGAAAGTGATCATCAGCTCGCCGGAGGTGCGAATGCCGGTCCGGATCCGCGAGCCGATGGTCGGGCGGGTCAACTCGGAGTAGACGCTCTTGTAACCCTCGTCGGTCTGCTCCGGGCGCAGCTTGACCACCCGCTCACCACGTTTCGCCTTCTCGTCGGCCGGATCGGGCTCGGCCTCGGGCGGAAGGCCGGCGGCGGGCGCTCCGCCGGCCGCCGGGGACACCGAAGCGGCGCCGAGTACGGCGTCCGGGCCGGCCGCCTCACGCGCGGCCTGCGCCGCGGTACCCGGTGCGGGGACCGCGGGTGCGGTCGGTTTCGGCGGGACGGACGGGAGAAGACCGGTCGGAGCATCAACGGTACGGATGATCGCGGTCACGCTTGGATCCCGAGTCGGCCCGGCCGTCCACGGCTGTGCGGGCTCGGGGGTCGCGCCCCCGGACAGCCAGTCGGCGGGCGTCGCCGGAGCGCCCGGGCGGTCCCCCGAAGGCAGGCCAGTGCCGGATCCAGCCTCGCTCGGATTCCAGCCGGTGCCGGATCCCGTCCCAGCGGGCGGTTGGGTGGTGCCGGAACCGGGCTCGGCCCGCGACCAGCCCTGCTGAGCGCGTCCCTGCTGGTCGGCGGTCGGCGCCCAGGCGGTTGTCGCGCCGTCGTAGGCGCCGGTCGGTCCCGGTGTTGCGGCGGCACCGGCCGTGGTGCGGTCGTAGGCGCCGGTCGGGCCTGGCATTGCGGCGGCGCCGGTGGTGGTGGTGTGGTCGTAGGCGCCGGTACGGCCAGCGGCGTCGGCCGTGGTCGGTTGGCTGTGCGCAGCGGTCGGAACGGCGGCCTGCGGGTTGTACGCGCCGGCGGAGACTGCACCCGTTGGCTGGTACGAGGCCGGGGCCGTCGTCTGTGGATTGTGGGTGGCGGTCGACGAGTTGTAGGCGGCGGCAGGCGACGCGGTCGACGTGCCGTACGCAGCGTCCGAGGCCTGCGGGCTGTAGGCCGGGGCCGCTGTCTGTGGATTGTGCCCGGCGGCTGCGTTGTAGGCAGGGTCCGCGACCTGCGGGTTGTGCGCGGCAGCAGGGGCGGACGCTACCGAGCTGTACGCAGCAGTGGGTGCGGCAGCCGGGCTGTAGGCGCCGTTCGATGCGGCGGCCTGGCTGTAGGCGCCGTTAGGCGCGGCGGGGTGGCTGTAGGCGCCGTTAGACGCTGCAGGCTGGCCGTGCGCGCCGTTGGACGCGGTGGTCTGGCTGTGAGGGCCGTTGGCGGCCGCCGTGTGGCTGTGCGCGGCATGGTGGCCGACCGCTGGGCCGGGAGCGACGGACGCCCCGGAGGAAGCCGGACCGGCGGTCGAGCCCGGAGCGCCGGCCCGCAACGAAGCGGCGACCGAGGTGTCGATCGGCGCGGTGACCGTCGCATTCCAGGCCGGCTGAGCCACGACCGGTTCCGAGTGTGGCGCGGCACGGCGCGGTTCGTACCCGCCAGGCCCGCTGAGAGCCTCGCTGCCCGGCGCGGAAGGCCGCACCGGGGAAGCGGTGGGGGTGACGCCACCCAGATCGTTTCTGGGGGCCGTCGAGCCGCCGGCCTCCTCGGCCGCCCGCCGCCGGGCCGCAGCCGCCGCGACGCTGATCTCATCCGGTGCGGACGGAGCGGACGCTGCGGACGAAGCGAAGGGTGCGGACGAAGCGAAGGGTGCGGACGAAGCGAATGGTCCCGCCGCAGCGAATGGTTCGGCCGCACCGGGCGGAGTGAGCAGGGCAGATGAAGCGGCCGAGGGAGACGGGGCCGACACGGTAGACGGTGGCGACATCGCCGGCGGGGTGGACGACGCTGACGCGGCGGACGGTGCCCCCGACGGCTCAGTGGGCCGGGGATCGACGTTGCCGCCGGGTCCGACCGGAGACGCGAGCGGCCCACCGGGGACACCATCGGGTGCGGCGTCGGTGATCCGTGGGATGTAGGCCGTCTGGGCGTCGCTGTCCGGCGCACGGTGCCGACCGGACCCGGACGGGTTCGCGGGGTACTCCGGAGGGACCATCACCGGACAGCCTGCGCCGCGCGGAGGTCGGTCGAACCGTCGTACGCCTGCACTGTCACGTTCTTCTCCACCTTTTCCGTGTAACCGAGCCCGAAGTCGGCGACGGCCTCCCGGAACTGCCTGACTCCCTCTGACGAGTCCAACGCGCGAGTGAGCGCTGTGGGTTCGCCGATCGCGGTGATCTTGAAAGGCGGTGAGAAGACCTGGCCGTGAAGGAGCAGCGTGTTGCCGACACAGCGTACCGCGCTCGTGGAGATCACACGGAGATCCATGATCGTCATGGCCTCGGCGCCACCGGCCCACAACGCGTTCACCACGGCCTGGACGTCACCCTGATGGACGACCAGATCGTCGTTGTCCGGAGCGTTGTCGCCGAAGTCGGTGCCGCGCCGAGGTGAGTCGTTGAGGGTCACGGTCATGCCGGGGCCCTGTAGTCCGGTGAAGCCGGCCGACTGGCGCAGCGCGTTGGCCTGACTCTGTGCCGGTGGATCCAGTTCGGCCAGTCGGCCGGTCTGCTGGTCGACCTCGTTGAGCAGGCGAGCGGCCTTGTTCTCGTTGGCCGCCAGCCGGGTCCGCTTCTCGGCGATCAGTTGAGTCAGTTGCGGCCGACGGTCGTCGCGGAGTGCCGTACCGTCTGCGGTGGTCGCCGACGTCGTGAACAGCAGACCCGCCGCCAGCGCGATCAGCGGGACCCCCGCGGACCAGACCGATCGGCGGCGGTCGCGTCGTGGCCGGAGGCCGCGGGCGACGCGCCGGAGCACGAGTTGCCAGGAGGCTCCACCGGCGTCGCTCGGAACGCCGCCAACCCCTCGAAAAGCCACCCAGCCCCCTCAAGAACAGACGCTCGGGGTATTTTCTCGCCCCGGCGGGTGCCTGTCTGCGTACCGTCTTGACTACGCTAGCGGTCGAACAGTATTCGCCACGGGCAGCATTCGGGAGTTCCGGAGCCGCTCAGCGGTGGGTTGTTCACCACTTGTTGCCCTCAGGAGATCGCCGTGCCCAAGTCAGTGGTTCGCAAGAAGAAGGTCTACACCCCGCCGTCGGACATCAACCCGGCGGTGAAGGGTGCGTCCAACAAGCCGAGTCCGGTCTGGGTGCCCGTCAGTGCGGTGACCCTGATCGTGGTCGGCATCGCCTGGCTAGTCGTCTACTACCTGTCCGAGCAGCAGTGGCCGGTGGCGAGCTGGGAATACTGGAATCTTGCGGTCGGCTTCGGCTGCATGGTGGCGTCGCTGGGCCTGCTGTCACGCTGGCGCTGAAACGCTGTTTCCTTTCTTACCGCGTATACGTGAAAATCCTCGAAAGTTAGCGCACCCCCGCCTGGCGTGGGGTGCGCTTTCGGCGTGGGACGCACGCCCTTGACCTGTGGCGCGCGCCCGTCTATTACTCGTGGGTAACATGGGCGGGCGCACCGCCGACCGAGGAGGCACAACGCAGATGGGCTACGCGCAGATAGTCGCCACCGTCTTAGCGGGGGCAATCACGGTGGTAGCCGTCTACCTGGCGGTACGTGCCGTTATGACGATCACCGCGGTGATCCGACAGGGCCAGCCCGATCCGGCCCGGTTCGCCGAGCCGAAGGTCCGGACCAAGACCATGCTGGTGGAGACCGTCGGTCACACCAGGATGCTGAAGTGGTCCGCGATCGGCGCGGCCCACTGGTTCGTGATGTTCTCGTTCCTGATCCTGTCGCTGCTGGTGCTGGAGGCCTACTTCGAGGTCGCGGCCCCGGCGATGGGCCTGCCGATCATCGGCCACTGGACGATCTTCGGCCTGGTCACCGAGTGGTTCGGGATCCTCGGCACGATCGGCATCCTCTACCTGATCTTCGTACGGCAGCGGAACAAGCCGGGCGCGGTGAAGCGGAGCCGGTTCCTGGGCTCGACCATGTGGCAGGCGTACTTCGTCGAGGCCGTCATCGTCGGCGTGCTGATCTTCGGCTTCCTGATCCGGGGCTTCAAGGTCGCCGGCGACCACTTCGAGTACCCGCTGTGGGCGACCCCGGTCAGCCACGCGGTCGGCTCGATCCTCCCGGCCTGGGAGGACGGCGCCACCTGGATGGCGCTCATCAAGATCTGCATCTCGATGACGTGGTTGATCACCATCTCGCTGAACCCGACGATGGGTGTCGCCTGGCACCGCTTCCTGGCGTTCTTCAACATCTACTTCAAGCGCAGCCCGGAGAAGCCGGCCGGTTCCGGTCTCGGTGCGCTGAAGCCGATGATGAGCGAGGGGAAGCCGCTCGACTTCGAGGAAGCCGACCCGGAGAAGGACCTCTTCGGTGTCAACCAGGTCGAGCAGTTCACCTGGAAGGGCCTGCTCGACTTCTCCACCTGCACCGAGTGCGGCCGCTGCCAGTCGCAGTGCCCGGCCTGGAACACCGCCAAGCCGCTGTCACCCAAGCTTCTCGTGCTGTCGTTGCGCGATCACGCGTACGCCAAAGCCCCTTATCTCCTCGCCGGAGGCGGTAAGGATCTGATGGGTGAGGAGAAGGCCACCGAGGCCCAGCTCGCCCACATGGACGTCCTGGCCCTGGCCGAGGCCGACCGCCCGCTGATCGGCGGCGTCGACGAGAACGGCGTCATCGATCCGGACGTGCTCTGGTCCTGCACCACCTGTGGCGCCTGCGTCGAGCAGTGCCCGGTCGACATCGAGCACATCGACCACATCGTCGACATGCGCCGCTACCAGGTGCTGATCGAGTCGAGCTTCCCCTCCGAAGCCGGCGTGATGCTGCGCAACCTGGAGAACAAGGGCAACCCGTGGGGCGCCCCGCAGAACACCCGTGAGGACTGGACCAAGGGGCTGGACTTCGAGGTGCCACGGGTGGGCGAGGTCGAGGACTTCGACTACCTCTTCTGGGTGGGTTGCGCCGGCGCCTTCGAGGACCGGGCCAAGAAGACCACCCGCGCGGTCGCGACGCTCCTCAACGAGGCCGGTGTGAAATACGCCATCCTCGGCGAGGGCGAGACCTGCACCGGCGACCCGGCCCGGCGGATCGGCAACGAGTTCATCTTCCAGATGCTCGCCCAGCAGAACGTCGAGACGCTGACCGAGGCCTTCGAGGGCCAGAAGTCCAAGAAGATCGTCGCGACGTGCCCGCACTGCTTCAACACCCTCGGCAACGAGTACGAGCAACTCGGCCTCGAAGTCGAGGTCGTGCACCACACGCAGCTGCTCGCGCACCTCGTGAAGGAGGGCAAGCTCACTCCGGTCCAGCCGATCGACGGTGACGTGACCTACCACGACCCCTGCTACCTGGGCCGGCACAACCGGGTCTTCGACGCGCCCCGCGAGGTACTCGGCGAGGCGGCGAACCTGGTCGAGATGCCACGTAACCAGGAGCGCTCCTTCTGCTGCGGTGCCGGTGGCGCCCGGATGTGGATGGAGGAGCGGATCGGCAAGCGGATCAACGTCGAGCGCACCGAGGAAGCCCTGGCCACCGGGGCGAAGACGATCGCGGTCGGATGTCCGTTCTGCTACACGATGATCGGCGACGGCGTCACCGGTAAGGGCAAGCAGGAGGAGGTCGAGGTGGTCGACGTGGCCACGGTCCTGCTCCGCTCGCTGAAACAGGAAGCCTGATCGTTCTGATGGTCAGTGGCCGGCAGCTCAGCTGCCGGCCACTGTCGTTTCCGCCCGGGGCGTGACCGCACGGTTGGTGGCGAATGGCCCGAGTCCGGCACAATGAGGTCCGAGGTGAAGCGATCATGGACGGGCTGTTCCTGACCGCGGTGCTCCCGTTGGTGGCGTTTGCGCTGCTCACGGCGGGCAACGCGTTTTTCGTGGCGGCCGAGTTCGGGTTGGTGACAGTCGATCGGGTGGAGATCGACACACGCGCCACCGCGGGTGACCGCCAGGCGCGCCGGGTGCAGACCGCCCTGCGGGAGCTCTCCTTCCAGCTCTCCGGCGCGCAGCTGGGCATCACCCTCACCGCGTTGCTCACCGGATACCTTGCCGAGCCGGCCCTGTCGGAGCTCTTCATCCCCCTGGTGGAACCGGTCGCCGGCGACTCCACCGACACCGTGACCCATGTGCTCGCCCTGGTCGTGGCCACCCTGCTCTCCATGCTCTTCGGTGAGCTGGTGCCGAAGAACGCGGCGCTGGCCCGCCCGATGGGGATCGCGCTGCGCACGGCCGCACCTCTGCGTACCTTCTCGATCGTCTTCAAATGGCTGATCGCCGCGCTCAACGGCACCGCGAACTGGCTGGTCCGTCGCCTCGGCATCGAGCCGCAGGAGGAGCTGGCCAGTGCCCGCTCCCCCGAGGAGCTCGGCCTGCTCGCCGCGATCAGCGCCTCGGCCGGCGCGCTGCCCACCGAAACCGCCACCCTGCTGCGCCGGACCATCCGGTTCGGCGAGAAACGGGCGGCCAAGGCGATGACGCCACGTGTCGACGTCGTCGGGCTCAAGACCACCGCGAGCGTCGCGGACCTCATCACAGTGGCGCGAGAAACCGGACACACTCGATTCCCGGTGTACGAGAGCACGCTCGACGTCGTCACCGGAGTGGTCGGGGTGAACGACGCCCTGGGCGTGCCACCCGAGCGACGGGCCGCGACACGCGTCTCCACCCTCGCCCGGGAACCGGTCCTGGTGCCGGAGAGCCTCAACCTCGACAAGGTGCTCGAAGTGCTGCGTACGGCGGGCGCCGACCTGGCCATCGTGGTCGACGAGTACGGCGGCACCGACGGTGTCGTCACCATCGAGGACCTGATCGAGGAGCTGGTCGGGGAGATCGCCGACGAGTACGACATCGACCTCGCCGAGACCGGTACCCAGGAGCTGACCGCCCCCGGTGGGGAGAAGACGTTCCTGGTCGACGGGCTGCTCCGGGAGGACGAGGTGCACGAGCAGACCGGGTTCCGGCTGCCCGAGGGGCCGTACGAGACGCTCGCCGGTTTCCTGCTCGCCCGCCTCGGACACATCCCGGTCGCCGGGGAATCGCTTGAAGAACACGGGTGGGAGTTCACCGTGATGGAGGTCGACCGGCACCGCATCGAGCAGGTGCGCGTGGTCGCGCCGCCGGAGCCGTCCGATGACTGAACTCCTGTTCGTCGCGGTTCTGCTGGTCGGTAACGGCCTCTTCGTGGGCGGCGAGTTCGCGCTGATCGCGTCCCGGCGTACCGCTCTGGAACCGCTCGCCGAGACCTCGCAGGCGGCCCGCTGGGCGCTGTCCGCGATGAGCCAGATCCCGCTGATGATCGCCGGCGCTCAGCTCGGCATCACGATCTGCACCCTGGTGCTCGGCGCGATCGCCGAACCGACCGTGGCGCACCTGCTGGAGGGCCCGTTCCATGCGATCGGGCTACCGGACAACGCGGTGCACCCGATCGCGTTCGTGCTGGCCCTGATGATCGTGACGTTCCTGCACACGGTCGTCGGCGAGATGGTCCCGAAGAACATCACCCTGGCCGGCCCGGAGCGGTCCGCGCTCATTCTCGGCCCGTTCATGCTGGCCTTCTGTACCGCCACCAAGCCGCTGCTCAACGCGATGCGCTGGGCGTCCCGCAACATCCTGAAACTGTGGAAGATCGAGACGACCGACGCGGTCAAGACGGTCTTCACCGCCGAGGAACTGGCCGGCATGGTCACCCAGGCCCGCAGCGAGGGCCTGCTCGGCTCGGAACAGTACGCCCGCATCCACGCCGCGCTCGGCCTCAGCAACCGCACCGCCGCCGACACGTTGCTGCCCTGGTCGCGGGTCACCACGGTGGCCGCCGACGTGTCACCGGCGACGCTCGAGGCGGTCGCCACCCGCAGCGGCCGATCACGGTTTCCGGTGGTCCAGCGCGACACCCGCCGGGTCCTCGGATTCGTGCACGTCAAAGACATTCTGGGGTACGGGGGAGCACAGCGCCGCCTACCGGTGCCGCCCGAGGTGATCCGTCCGCTGGCCGTCGTGCCGCCGGACCGAAGCCTCGCCGACCTGTTACTCACCATGCGCCGCGACCGTCTGCACATCGTGCTGGTCAGTGACGGGAGCCGCCCGCTCGGCGTGATCACGCTGGACGACGTGCTGCACGCGGTGATCGGCGAATCGTCCGCGGCGGCGCATCCGACGTCACGGATGCGGTGATCTGCGTTACCCCGGTTCGGATTCGGTGGTTCGGTCTACCGCGTTCGAGTGGTTCTCCGGCGTTTCGGTGCGCCGGTTCGCGACTTAGGCCTCATTCCGGACAATAAGCACATGCTTCACTTTCGGCGACGCGCTGTACCGATCGGTGTCCTTTCGGCGGCTCTCGTCCTGACCGGGGTGTCCGTGATCCTGCAGCGCACCCCGTCCGTCGCCGGGCCGCCTCCCCCCTTCGGGCACAGCCCGGTCCCACCGACATCAGGTCCGCCCGCGCCACTGCGCGTCACACCGGTGCCCGCGGTCACCCCGAGCCGGCCGGTACCAGGTTTCCTCAACAACGTGAGTGCCTTCTCCGCGCCGGTCACACCCGGCCGGATCCGCATCGCCGGGTCGCCGTTCGAGGTCCGGTACGACTTCGACGCCGGTGTCGGCCGGCCCATCGCCGACGTCGAAGGCGGGCACGAACTGCGGCCCCTCGGGCAGAACGGGGGCGCGCTCCGGCTCGTACCCCAGGGCTCCGGTCTTGCCGTCGCCTACCCGGACCGATGCACGCTGCCGCGCGAACGGGATTGCCCCCGCGCGATCCTGGAGGGCTTCCGCGACGACAGCCTCAACCCCGGACGGCGATCCATGCGGTACGGGGCGTCGGTGCGGATGACCTACGCGGACCTCGCCGACGGGTCCAACGTGCTGCAGAAGGGCTACTCGGTCGGTGGGGTCAGCCAGTACAAACTCCAGGTCGACCACCGGCAGGGCCATCCCAGCTGTGTGATCGCCGGAGCCCGGGGCGGAATCTACCGAGCCGAACCGTGGATCAACGTGGCCGACGGCCGATGGCACGACCTGGAATGCCGCCGAACCCTGAACCGCCTGATCATGGTCGTCGACGGCGCCCCGCGAGCCTGGGTGCCGCTGCCACCCCAGCTCTCGATCGCAAACGCCGAGCCCCTACGAATCGGCGGAAAGGGCCCGGCCCCCGGAAACGACCAGTTCGCCGGAGCAATAGACGACGTCTTCATCACCATCGGCGACTGACCGCGGCCAGGCGCGCGGGTGATGGCGCACTGCCGGCCGAGCAGCCTGGTCAGTTCGCCGGTAGTGGGCCTATCTCGTTGACATGTGCCCACACGTCCGACAGCGGGAAATCGGGGGGACACGGGATGGCCTCGACCTGAGGTGCCGGTCCGGAGCCGGTGTGCCGGTCACGGACGCGCACGTCACCCAGGAGAACTCCTCGTATGTGCCGCCGCCGCCCGCGCCTCGCCCGTTCACGGCGAACTGCGCGGTGACTCGACGTCCGTCCGCCGTGACCGCGAGCAGGTGAGAATCCTTGCCGCGGTCCCGCAGGCCGGGCTCGATCTCCTCGCGAAGCCGCTGACCGGTCCAGGTCTGACCAGCCGCCTGACGCAGTTGATAGCTGAACCCGTCCCGGAAGTCGTCCAGGCCCTGACGAGCCGACTCGACGGCCGCGTCACGCGCCTCATCCGTCGCGTCGGGAAAGTCGCATCCGGCACCGACCACCAGCACGCCGACGGCCAGAGCCACCAGGCCGCACCTTCGTCCGGCGGCTCTCACTCCCGGTGTCTCCTGTCCTGGAGGTGGCCCGCGGCGTCGGCCCGGCTCCTAGCGACGTCGAGCCCCGGAGAACGCAGCCCCTCTTTCTTAGGTCCTGATTGCACTACGGTCCTTCTCCATCACGTCGAAGACAGCCCGTAGGCGCTTGTCCGCAGCGTAGCCAAGGGCCGCGAGTATCCACCCGGCTGTTTCGGCATGGCCCGGAACGACGGAAGCCCTGGTGAGGACATGTGTCCTGACCAGGGCTTCCGTATGTGGAGCGGGTGACGGGAATCGAACCCGCACTGTCAGCTTGGGAAGCTGATGTTCTGCCATTGAACTACACCCGCAAGCTGCCCCACTGTACCTGATTATCCGAGTCGGCGATGGCACCGGTCCCGGAAAAGCGAGCGGCCAGGACACGAGCAGCTGTCGAGTGGGTGTCGGGGTCGGTGGTCAGCTGGCCACGGCTAACAGGTTGGGTTTCGGGTGGGGGGCCTGCCAGGTCTGGGCGTAGGCCGGCAGGAACGGGGTGGCGGCCAGTGGTAGCGCTCCGGCTGGGCCGTGGCGGCGGAGCATGGCTGTCTCGATCGTCAGCTCGAACAGGCGCCAATCGACGTCTGGAGAGGCGTGCAAGGTGCCGGCCAGGTGCGCGATCACCCGGGTGTCTCGGACCGGGACTGCCCGGCCGGTCAGGGTGGCCTCGTCGTCGTTGTCCTCCGGTGGGTAGGCGTGCAGGGCGTAACGCCCGTCGCGCTCCAGGTCTCGGCGTTTCGGGGAGTCGACGATGAAGCAGTAGAGACCGTCGGCTGTGAAGACCGGGGAGACCGGGTGGACGCGTGGACCGCCGTCTGGGCGGATGGTTGCCAGGTAGCCCATGCCGGGGCCGTACTGCTGCAGGAGCGCACGGATGCCGTCGGCGAGCGCCGGCTCGGCGGCGGCGAAATCGGACCAGGAAGCCATGCCCGCATTCTATCGAACATACGTTCGATGCGGCCACTGAACACGCCGATTCGGGCGACTTCGGCCTGGTCGGTGCGGCTCCGGACAGGAGCGCGCCGGGGACGGTCGGTATGGTGTTGCGATGCTGCTCTCCGACCGTGACCTGGTCTCGGAAATCAAGTCCGGTGGCCTCTCGCTGGAGCCGTTCGAGCCGTCGCTCATGCAGCCGTCCAGCGTCGACGTTCGGCTGGATCGGTTCTTCCGGGTGTTCAACAACCACCTGTACACCCACATCGACCCGGCCGAGCAGCAGGATGAGCTGACCGCCCCGGTCGAGGTGGAGGATGGTCAGCCGTTCGTGTTGCATCCGGGTGAGTTCGTGCTGGCGTCCACGCTTGAGGTGATCACTCTCGGGCAGGATCTCGCCGCCCGGCTCGAGGGCAAGAGCAGTCTCGGGCGACTCGGCCTGCTCACCCACTCGACCGCCGGGTTCATCGACCCGGGGTTCTCGGGGCACGTGACGCTGGAACTCTCCAACGTGGCCAACCTGCCGATCAAGCTCTGGCCGGGGATGAAGATCGGGCAGCTGTGCATCTTCCGGCTGTCCAGCCCGGCTGAGCACCCATACGGTTCGGCCGTTTACGGATCCCGCTACCAGGGGCAGCGCGGGCCGACGGCGAGCCGTTCGGCGCTCAACTTCCGCACCTGGCCGACGCACTGAGGGGCGGGCCGCCGGAAGGTGAGACGCGCTGAGAGGCGAGCCGGCGGACGCAAGGGCCAAAGGCGCAGGCCGAAAGGGTGAAAGGCGCGAAGGCCGAAGGCGGAGGCTGCAAGGCGAAGGGCGGACGGGAAGCCGCTGATGGGTGGGGCGACCGGCCCGCTCGGCGTGGGGGAGATCCGGGTAGCCGTACCCCTAATGGGTGTTTCGTCGGACCGGAAGCCCGTTCGCGGACGCCGCGCCGAGGACCTGTTCGATCTGTGCCGGGCTCAGCCCGGCCGTCGGAACCGGCAGGAATCGGGTGCCGCGCAGTCGGAAGAGCAACTGCCCGGAGAGTTGTTCGACCGACCGGACGGCCCGCCAGGCGTACGCGTGCCGAACCTCCGAGTCCGAGCTGGCGACCCCGCCCTCGCTGATCTCGTAGGTGGTGAGCCGCCCGGCGCGCAGGCCACGCGCGGTGTGGTTGAGCAGGACCACCGGCACGATCACGGCGAGCGCCGCGCCCCCGGTTAGAAGACCCGGGCTGAGGTCCCCGGTGACGCCCAGCAGAAGCACCGCGACCAGCAGGAACGCCCATCCGGCGAGGCGGGCGGCGAGGACCGGGCGGCGGAGGCCGTGCCTGGTGGCGGCGGCGATCAATGCCGGGTCGGCAACCGCGGTGATCTGGATCTGCACCCCCGAAAAGTACCTTTTGCCCGCCGCTGATCGGCACCCTCCGGGCGGCTGTAACGGGATCTACGATTGGCGGCGTGTATCTCATGATTTCGACGTACCTGAAGCCGCTCGACGAGGTCGACGCGGCCCGTGCCGACCACCTGGCCTTCGTCGACGAGCTGGAGAAGACGGGCTACGCGGTCACCGCGGGCCGGATGGACCCGCCGACCGGCGGCATCATCCTGCTGGACGTGGACACCGAGGCCGAGGCGCAGGAGCTGATGGCCACCGACCCGTATGTGGTGCGGGGCCTGGCCGGCTACACCGCGACCGGCTGGCACCCGACCCGGGGCGCTCTCGCCGGCTACCAGCGGGCCCGCTAGTCCATTTTGTTTACGGGTCCAGGTCCATTCCGGTCAGCAGGGTCCTGATCACCAGCTCGGCCGACACCTCGGGCGGGCACTCGTCGACGATCACGGCCGTGCCCAGGTACCTCGATCCGAGAAGTTCGCGCAGGCCACGAGCCTGAGCCCCGGTGGCCGCCCAGTCGTCGACGACGAGGGCGCGGTCGCCGGGGCCGATCAGTTTCTCCCGTACGCCCAGGCGCTGCACGTCGCCGCGGTGGTCCGAGGGCACGTCGGCCCAGATCATCGGCTCGGCGATGGCCCGGCGCGCCCCGGCCCGGTACGCCTCCACGAACCCCACCCCGAGCGCCCGTGCCACCAGGGGCCCGACCATGAATCCGGTCACCTCCGGCGAGACCACGACGGTCGGCCGGTCGGCTCGGAACAGGTCGGCGAGGGCCGGTCCGAGACCGTCCAGGATGCGCGGGTCACGCCACCATCCGGAGCGGTCGCTGACCATGTAGTCGTGGCCGGGGCCGAGGTCGGTCCAGCGGAAGGCGGATCGGAGAAGATCACGGAGATCGTCGGTCACGCAGACATCCTGTCACCGGGCGCCGTTCTTGTTGGACCGACCGAATGACTGCGGTACCTACGTCAGGTCAGAACCGACTCAGCCTACGGGTCAAGTTGATGCCCGACGTCAGGTCGATCGGGCATGCTGTTCGGCGGAACCATGCCTACTTTCATGGCGGGACGACGCCCGCTGAGCCCAGGGAACCGCGCCGGGATCGGCGCGGCCCTCGTGCTGCTCGCCGTCGTGTCCGCCGTGGAGTCGACCGAGCCCGGCGTGGACTATGTCGGTCTGCTGGCGGCGGTGCCGTTCCTGGCCGCGGTCTTCGCCGTCTGGCAGTTGGTCCTGGGGACCGGCGTGGTCGCCACGATGGTCGGGGCGGTCTTCGTCGGGCTGGCCGGTCCGAATGTCGGCATGGCCGGCCTGGTCAACCTGATGGGCATCGTGCTGGCCACCGGCGTGGCCGCCGCCGGTGCCACGATCCGCCAGCGGCAGGCCGAGAAGATCGCCGAGCTGCTACGGCTGGCGGCGGTGGCCCAGCAGGCGGTGCTGCGACCGATCGGGCCGCAGGTGGGCGCGCTGGCGGTGGCCGGCCGGTACATCTCGGCGACGGCTGCGGCGGACATCGGAGGCGACCTCTACGAGGCCCTCAACACGCCTTACGGCGTTCGGATCATCATCGGGGACGTACGGGGTAAGGGCCTCGACGCGGTACGCCTGGCGAGCATCGTGCTCGGTTCGTATCGGCATGTCGCGTACGAGCGGGCCGATCTGAAGTCGATCGTGCAGGATCTGGACCGGGCGGTGGCCCGCAGTGTCGGCGATGAGGATTTCGTCACAGCGGCTCTGGTCGAGGAGCGCGGCGGCACCCTGACGATCGTCAACTGTGGACATCCGGCGCCGCTGCTGCTGCGGCGGGGTCAGGTCATTCCGCTGGAGCCGCCCGCGCCGGCACCGCCTCTCGGTTTCATGCCGGAGGTCAAGGCGCGGGTGGAGCGTCTGGAGCCGGGCGACCGGCTGCTGCTGTTCACCGACGGGCTGGGCGAGGCGCGGCGGGACGGTGAGTTCTTTCCGACCGCCGACCGTGCGTGGCGCCTGCTGGGCCACGGCACGGTCGGGGACGGTCTCGCGTCGCTGGAGACGGCCCTGGTCGACTGGGTCCATGGGCGTCTCGAGGACGACATCGCGTTGGTTCTGCTGGAGTACGCCGGTCCGGACGGCGGCGCTGCCGTCTCGGTGCCGAGCTGGGAAGTCGGAGCCGCGGGCAGCTGATGTCAGGCCGCGCTGTCCTCGGTCTCGACCGGGACGGCCGGCGAGGTCGGCGCTGGAACTGGTGGAACCTGGTCGGGTTGACGGTGTCGCCCGACGTAGTTGCGCGGCTGGTTGGCCTGGCGCGGCTCCGGGATCAGGTTCTTGAGCGTGGCGAACATGGCGTCCCCCTGTTCGTAGCTGTCTATCCCTAAGAACGAGCCGTCCGTGCCCGCGATACGTGATCAGCGTGTCGAAGTAGGCAAATGGCCGAACGGCTGTATCGACAGCCACCCGATCGGACTGACCCACGCCCCTTCCTGGTGGGTCTGCCCAGAAACCCTGCCTGGGTTGTCGCTGGCTACCGATGAGTAATAGAGTGGGGTTACTGACGGGTAACTCGCGTCCGGAGAGCGGGGCCAAGCACCATGACGCACTACAAGAGCAACCTTCGTGACCTCCAGTTCAACCTGTTCGAGGTCTTCGGAGCAGAGAAGTCGCTCGGCCAGGCGCCGTTCGACGAGTTCGACCTGGAGTCCGCGCGCGACGTGCTCGTGGAGGTCGACCGGCTGGCCCGTGAGGACCTGGCCGCCAGCTACACCGACGCGGACCGCAACCCACCGGTCTTCGACCCCGCGACGAACACCGCGCCGCTGCCGGAGTCGTTCAAGAAGTCCTACGAGACGTTCATGGCGTCCGAGTTCTGGCGGCTCGACCTGCCGACCGGCCTCGGTGGCACCCCGGCGCCGCGGAGCCTCGTCTGGGCCGTGGCCGAGCAGATCCTCGGGGCCAACGCCCCCGTCTGGATGTACTCGTCCGGTCCGTCCTTCGCCAACGTGACCTGGACCGAGGGCACCGAGGAGCAGAAGGAGTGGGCCAAGCTCTTCGTCGAGAAGCAGTGGGGCTCCACCATGGTCCTCACCGAGCCGGACGCCGGCTCGGACGTCGGTGCCGGCCGCGCCCGCGCCATCCCGCAGCCGGACGGCTCGTGGCACATCGAGGGCGTCAAGCGCTTCATCACCTCGGGCGAGCACGACCTGAGCGAGAACATCATCCACTACGTCCTGGCCCGCCCGGTGGGCGTCGAGGGCGTGGGCGGTCCCGGTACGAAGGGGCTGTCGCTCTTCATCGTGCCGAAGTACCACTTCGACCCGGCCACCGGTGAGCTCGGTGAGCGCAACGGCGTCTACGCCACCAATGTCGAGCACAAGATGGGCCTCAAGGTCTCCAACACGTGCGAGATGACCTTCGGTGAGCACGGCACCCCGGCCAAGGGCTGGCTGCTCGGCGAGGTGCACCAGGGCATCCGGCAGATGTTCATGATCATTGAGAACGCCCGGATGATGGTCGGCACCAAGGCGATCGCCACCCTGTCCACCGGTTACCTCAACGCGCTGGAGTACGCGAAGAACCGCGTACAGGGCGCCGACCTGGTGCAGAACACCGACAAGGCCGCGCCGCGGGTGACCATCACCCACCACCCGGACGTACGCCGTTCGCTGATGCTCCAGAAGTCGTACGCCGAGGCCCTCCGCGCCCTGGTCATCTACACCGCGACCTGGCAGGACAAGGTCGCCATCGCGCAGGCCGCGGGCGACGAGAAGACCGCGAAGATCGCCAGCCACGTCAACGACTTCCTGCTGCCGCTGGTCAAGGGCGTCGGGTCGGAGCGGGCGTACGAGCTGCTCGGCGCCGAGTCGCTGCAGACCTTCGGCGGTTCCGGCTTCCTCCAGGACTACCCGCTGGAGCAGTACGTCCGGGACGCGAAGATCGACACCCTCTACGAGGGCACCACCGCGATCCAGAGCCTCGACCTGATCTTCCGCAAGATCGTCAAGGACGGCGGGCGTACGCTCGGCACCGTCGCCGCCGAGATCCAGGGCTTCATCGAGAGCGAGGCCGGCAACGGTCAGCTCAAGAACGAGCGGCTCGCCCTCGGCAAGGCGCTCACCGAGATGCAGAACATCCTGGGCGTGACCCTGGGCTGGCTGCAGGCCGTGCAGAACGGCGAGGCCCGGGAGATGTACAAGATCGGCCTGAGCTCGCGCCGGATCCTGCTCGCCCTCGGCGACGTGGTCCTCGCGTGGCTGCTGCTGCGCCAGGCCGAGGTCGCCCTGACCGCGCTGAACGGCGAGGTCTCCGAGGCGGACAAGAAGTTCTACACCGGCAAGGTGGCCGCGGCCCGCTTCTTCGTCGCGGAGATCCTGCCGCGGATCGGCGCCGACCGCCGGATCATCGAGAACACCACCCTCGACCTGATGGACCTGGACGAGGACGCGTTCTGATCTGAAGCTTTTCCCACTCTCCTGAAAAAGGCGAAGGCCCGGCGGACAACGACGTCCGCCGGGCCTGAGTCTTCTCGAGGCCACCGGCTACGATGATCGTCGATTCCATCGTGGATCGCCGAGCGCGGGGGCTCATCGGGTGCGGATTGCTTCTCGGAACCGACTACACGGCACCGTTCGTACTGCCCGTCAAGACCGGCTCCTACAACGGAAACGTGCGACTCGACTGGCGGGTGACCGACCGGTTCGGTCAGGCCCGCATGCTGGGCCCGCGGATCATCGTCGCGGACAACAGCGGTCCCGCCGTAACGATCAGCAAATGGCCGAAGAACAAAGACCATGAAGGTCCAGGTCCGGGCGTACGACAAGCTCGGCAACGTGAAGTACACGAGCACCCGGACCTGGTACCGGAGGTAGGGCTCAGCCCCGAGCGGTGTGAGACCGGGTCAGGCGCATCGAACCCGGTTCCACCGACGGCCACGGCTTCTCGCCGGTGTGCACGGCCAGGCCGGACGTCTTCATCTCGACGACTGTGCCGGTGTACTGATCATCAGGTAGCAGTAGAGCGGACACTTCGGACATTGTCGGGTTGTGGCCGATGATCAGCACCGTCCGGACCGTCTCCGCGACCTCGTGCAGCAGGTCGAAGACCTCGCCGCTGCGGCCCAGATAGAGCGAATCCGGGTAGTGCACCTCGGGCGACGGCTGCCCGTTGCGGCCCTGCGCCAGCGCGATCGCGGCGTTCTGCCAGGTCTGCCGGGTGCGCTTGGCCGGTGAGCAGATCACCAGGTCGGGATGCAGCCGCTCGTCGACGAGCCACGCGCCTGCCGCGTCGGCGTCGAGGCCGCCCCGATCGGACAGGGCACGGTCGAAATCGTCGAAGTCGCCGGGGATCTCCGCCTTGGCGTGGCGCAGAAGGATGAGCGTCCGCGTGGTCATCGGTACAGCTTGCCTGATTGGGATTCGGTGCGTGCGGGTAAACGCTCGATCAACGCATTCATCACGGTCGAGCGGGCTCGCACGGCCGGGCGGACACCCGAGGAGGGTCCGATGGGCATCGGTGCAAGCATTTTCCTGCTCGCTCTGGGGGCGATCCTGGCGTTCGCCGTGGAGGCGGACATCAGTGGACTGGACATCGGCGTGATCGGCTGGATCCTGATGCTGGCCGGCCTGGTCGGCCTGGTCATCACGCTGTCGTTCTGGAGCAGCCGTCGCCGTACCGTGGTGACCCGCACGCAGGCGCCGGTCGCCGGGGCGGGCTACACCTCCGAGTATCGCGAGGTCCGCCGCGACGACGTCCCGCCGCCGCCTCCCCCGGCGTACTCCTGACGAGAAATGCCCCGTGCACGAGCCCGGGGCATTTCTCTGCGCAAGCTAGGCGTACAGAGCGAAGTAGACGGCGATGTGGTGGCAGATCGCCGCGACCAGTGTGCAGGCGTGGAAGAACTCGTGGTGACCGAAAACGGTCGGCCACGGGTTGGGCCGCCGCAGCGCGTAGAAGACCGCGCCGATCGTGTAGATGGCGCCACCCACGAGCAGCAGCACCAGGCAGGTGACACCGCCGACGTGCAGCACCTCGGGGATGATCGCGACCGCGACCCAGCCGAGCGCTACGTAGAGGGGTGCGCCCGCCCAGCGGGGCAGGTGCGGCCACACCATCTTCAGCGCGACGCCGCCGAGCGCCCCGCCCCAGACCAGGCTGAGCAGGACGACCTGCTGGGTGCCCTCGAGCAGCAGCACACAGAACGGCGTGTAGCTGCCGGCGATGAAGATGAAGATCATCGAATGGTCGGCGCGCCGCATGATCTGATAGCCGCGCTCACTCCACACCCGGCGGTGGTAGAGCGCGCTGATGCCGAACAGGCCGCACACCGTGATGCTGTAGATCAGGCAGCTGACGAACGGTGAGATGCCGGGGCGGCTCAGCGCTATCGAGCTGAGCACGATGCCGCAGACGAGCGCGACGAAGAACGCGTACTGATGCAACCGGCCGCGTAGTCGCGGCTTGCCGAGGTCGGTCGGCTTCATCCGGAACGGGGCTGAGGTCGTCACGCGTTCCAGGTTACGGCACCGTAGGTTACTGAGGGGTAGTGATGCCGGATACGGTTGACGCTGCCGGATGATTTCCACATGAAGATACGACGGGTGGGGGCGGCCGGGCTACTGATCGAGTGCGATGATGCCGACCGGGTCGAGGACTGGCGCGCTGAGCTGTGGCAACGCCGCGAAAAAGGTGAGCTGCAAGCGGTCGAGATCGTGCCCGGCGCGCGCACGATCCTGCTCGACGGAGTGGCTCCCGGCACTGCGGGACTGCTACCGCGATGGGAGCCGGCACTCGGCGGAATTCAGTCCGAAGGGCCCCTCGTGGAGATCCGGACGGTCTTCGACGGCGAGGATCTCGCATCCGTCGCCGAACTCTGGGGCGTCACCACGGACGAGGCGATCCAGCGCCTGACCGACACGACACTCCACGTCGCCTTCTCCGGATTCGCCCCTGGATTCGCCTATCTGCGGGGACTTCCGGACGCCTGGGCGGTCTCCCGGCTCGCCGCTCCGCGGCCTCGCGTCCCGGCCGGCGCCGTCGCGCTGGCCGGCGGCTACGCGGGCATCTATCCCACAGCGTCGCCGGGCGGGTGGCGGCTCGTCGGTCACACCGATCAAAACCTCTTCGATGTACGGCGGAAGCAGCCTGCCCTCCTCACCCCCGGGACTCGCGTGCGGCTGGTGGCGGCATGATCACCGTGTTGCGGGCCGGACCGCTGACCACCGTGCAGGACCTGGGCCGGCCGGGTCACGCGCATCTGGGCGTACCCCGCTCGGGCGCGCTCGACGAACCGGCCCTGCGGCTCGCCAACCGGTTCGTCGGCAACCCCGACGACGCCGCCGGCCTGGAGACCACCCTGCTCGGCTGTGCCCTGCGGTTCGCCGAGGCGGCGCTGGTGGCGGTCACCGGCGCGGTCGCCCAGGTCGACGTGAACGGGCGTCCGGTCGAACGACCACACGGCCAGCAACTGTTCGAGGTGCCGGCGGGTGGCGTGCTCGACATCAAGCGGGCCAGTCGTGGCGTGCGGTCCTACATCGCGGTGGCCGGTGGCATCAACGTCGAACCGGTGCTCGGCAGCCGTTCCACCGACACCCTCTCCGGGCTCGGGCCGGCCCGGCTGATCGAGGGCGCCGACCTGCCCGTCGGTGTGCCCAGCGGAGCGCCCTCGCTGGTCGGGGAACCGGCCCGGATCGGCGGTGAACTGGTGCTCGGGATCCGGCTCGGGCCGCGCGACGACTGGTTCGAGTCACACGGGCTGTTCGGTTCGGCGTACCAGATCAGCCCGTTGAGCAACCGAGTCGGCGCGCGGCTCGCCGGCAATGCCCTGACCCGCAGAGACGTCGGCGAATTGCCTTCCGAGGGGGTCGTCCTCGGTGCCGTCCAGGTGCCCGCCGACGGGCAGCCGATCATCTTCCTCGCCGACCACCCGACGACCGGCGGATATCCGGTGATCGGAGTTGTCGACGACGTCACACCCCTCGCGCAGGCGCGTCCGGGCACTAGCGTGAGGTTCCGTGAGCTCGATTGATCTGAACGCGGACCTGGGCGAGGGCTTCGGCGCCTGGCGGCTCGGCGACGACGACGCCCTGCTCGACGTGGTGACCTCGGCCAACGTGGCCTGCGGCTTCCATGCCGGCGATCCGTCCACGATGGCCTCGGTATGCCGACGGGCGGTCGAGAAGGGCGTCGTGATCGGCGCCCAGGTCGGCTACCGCGACCTGGCCGGATTCGGACGGAGGCGGATCGAGTACGCCCACGACGAGCTGCGCGACGACATCGTCTACCAGATCGGGGCGCTGGAGGCGTTCAGCCGGATCGCCGGTGACCGGGTGCGCTACGTGAAGCCGCACGGCGCCCTCTACAACACCGCCGCTGTCGACGAGTTGCAGGCGTCCGCGGTGGTGGCCGCGGTCGTCGCCTACGACCCGGCGCTGCCGGTCCTCTGCCAGCCCGGGTCGGTACTCGCGATCCGGGCCGCCGAGGCCGGGCTGACCGTGGTCGGCGAGGGCTTCGCCGACCGCGGCTACCTGCCGGACGGGCGGCTCGTGCCCAGGTCCCGGCCGGATGCGCTGGTGCACGACCCGGACGAGGTGGTCGCCCGGGTCGTGCGGATGGCCGTGGACGGCTCGGTCGCGGCGGTCGACGGCTCCATCGTGGAGTGCCGGGTGCGGTCGATCTGCCTGCACGGCGACACCCCGGGAGCGGTGCGCCTGGCTCGGGCGGTCCGCGCCGGGCTCGCGGACCGCCTGACGGTTCAGGCCTTCTGACGGGCGCGGTCCACCAGCGCGATCTCGTCGATGCTCGACTCCGGCGTACCCAGCATCCGGAAGGTCTTCGGGTCGAAGACCCAGACCACGACCTCACTGGTCTGACCGGTCGGAACCCAGGCCACGCCGACACCGTCGCGACCACGTGAGTCGGTCACGCCCTCGACCAGCCGGACACCGTCGATCAGGCCGATCGCCCGGTAGAGCGCCGCCCGCTGGGCCGGACGCATCCAGAACCGGGTGGAGACGGTACCGAGATACTTGGTGACGGCGTCGAGGCTGTCCGAGCCGAAGTCCTTCCGGGCCGTCGCACGCAGCCACGCGACCATCGCCTTCGGGTCGGTCGGCATGTCGGCTCGGTAGCGCACCACCGCCCGGCAGTCGCCGCCGACCGCGCAGCCCGGAATCGTCGCGTACTTTCCGTCCTGGTCGACGCCCCACCCGTCGTGCCGGCCGTCGATCGACAGCCAGGCCTCGTTCGCATCGCCGCCCCACTCGATGAACCGCAGGTAGAGGAACTGGTCGCCGCGCGGGACGACGTCAGGCTCGTTCTCGGCGGCGGTGGCGGCCTGGTCCAGGAAGGCGGCGACAGGCGTCAGTTTCGGTCCCGGCGCCACGCTCGGGGCCGGGGCGGGTGGCTGTGCATTCGGCGTCACGATCTGCGGGACGGTCACCGCCGCGATGGCCGTGGCGGCTGCGGCGGCCAGGAGGGCGGCCCATCGGCGGGGCCGCTTCGGCGGGTCGATCTCGGACATCAACCGGGTTCGTGCGGCGGCGAGACGGTCCGGCGACGGCAGCCGCTTCTCCTCGCCCAATTCCCGGACCAGCGTGATCTCATCCATGACGAACCCCCTCCTCGGTGCTGTGCATCGGATTACGGCCGCCCAGCGCGGCACGCAGAACGCTTCGGCCCCGGTGCAGACGGGAACGGACCGTGCCCACCGGAATGTCGAGCGCGGCCGCGACCTGCTCGTAGGTCAGTTCCTCCTGCACGATCAGCAGCAGGACATCACGGTCACCGGCGGCCAGGTCGGCCAGCGCCGAGGTGAGGACATCCCGCAGGGCGGCCGCGGTGACGTCGGCGGCCACCCGATCGGCGTGGCACTGGGTGTCCGGCTCGGCCGGGACGACCCGGTGCAGGCGCAGCCGCCGGACCTCGTCACGGCGATGCTGAGCGACCAGAAGGGTGGCGATCCCGTAGAGCCACGGGCGGGCGTCGCGCTGATCCGCCCGGAACGTGCCACGGCGGCGGAACGCGGTCAGGAACGTCTCGGCGACCAGATCGTCGGCCGCCTGATCGCCGAGACGTCGAGCCAGATAGCGGTGGATGTGTGGGGCATGTCGATCGAACAACGCCGCGAAGTCCTCGCGGAGCAACGCGGCGTCGTCCGGCTCGCTGTCGCTTCTCATGCCCCGTTATCCGTCACTCGACGGTGATGGGTTCACGCATCCAGACCGCGCAGGATCAACGGGAGCCGGTCCGGGCCGGCCGGGTCGATCACGATCGGCACACCCCAGTCCTGCCGGGTCAGGTGGCAGGCCCCGAACTCGGCGTCCACATCGCACGTCGCGGCCTGCGCCACGACCTGCAGAACACCCTTAGGAACATCCGGGTTGAGTACGATTTTTCGCGATAGGTCAGTAGTAGTGCCTTCACCCGCCAGGAGCAATTCCGCGGGCGACGCCGACACCACCAGCCGCACCGGCGAACCGAACTGGCTGTCCAGCTTCTGCCCGGGCGCCGGCGTGAAGATCACGTCGAGGGTCACCTCGCCCGGAGCCAGGTGCGACGGCGGCCGTTCGGTCTTGTGCCGCTCCCCGTCGACCCGCTTGACCACACCCGGAGCCAGTCGGGTCAGCCGGTGCGCGGCCGACTCCACCACGACCACCGTGCCGTCGGCGAGAACCAGGACGTCACTCGGCTCGGCCAGACCGGAATCACCGTGGACACCTCGTTCGACACCTGGTCGAACCGCCGGACCGCACCGTTGTATGTATCCGCCACCAGCACCGAACCGTCGGCCAGAGCCGCCACGCCGAGCGGATGCTGGAACAGGGCTTCGGCCGCCGGACCATCCACGTGACCGAAATCGAACAGCCCCTGACCGACCGCGGTGTGCATCACGCCGTCCTCGACGTAGCGCAGCGCGGACGTCTCGCTGTCCGCGATCCACAGCCGCCTCTGATCCGCGCTGACCGACAGACCGGACGGCTGGGCCATCCACACATCCGGGATCGGGCCGTCGCGCAGCGCCTCCACGGTCGTGCCCGCGTAGACACCGACCGTGCGCTTGATCGGGTCGAACCACCACAGCTGGTGGATCCCGGCCATCGCGATGATCACCTTCTCGTCGAACCAGGCCAGGTCCCACGGCGACGACAGGTCGGCGGCCAGCGCGTCGTGCGCGTGATCGTCGACCGCGGACCGCCACGGCCGTCCCGAACCGGCCACCAGCGTCACCTCGCCGGTCGCCGTGCTGAACCCGCGCAACTGGTGATGGACCGTGTCGGCGACCACCACGTCGTAACCGGCCACCTCGGCCACCGCGGGCGGCAGCGACACCAAGCCCTGCGGCTCACTGAACGGCTCGCCCCGGACGCCACTGCCGATTCGGCGGACCAGCGCCTCTCCATCCGGCGTCAGCTCCACCAGCGAATGCCGGGCCGAATCGGAGACCAGCAGATTGCCGCCCGGCAGTTCGATCACCTTGCCGGGGAAGCGGAGCAGGCCCTCCGGTGCGGGCGGCGGAACATACGGCCCGTCACCGCGGTGCAGCGTGCCGTTCGCCTCGTGCTTCGTGATCAGCTCGTCGATCAGGCGGGACAAGCCCTCGGCGTGCCCCTCGCCGGCCATCGACGCGACCAGATAACCCTCCGGGTCCACCACGGCCAGGGTCGGCCATGCCTTCGCCGCATATTGCTGCCACACGTGCATGTCGCCGTCGTCGACGACCGGGTGGTGTACGCCGTACCGCTCCACGGCCGCGGCCAGCGCCGCCGGGTCACGCTCGTGCTCGAACTTCGGCGAGTGCACGCCGATCACGACGATCGCGTCGCCGTACTTCTCCTCGATCGGCCGCAGCTCGTCCAGGACGTGCAGGCAATTAATGCAGCAGAAGGTCCAGAAATCCAATATTAGGATTTTTCCGCGCAGATCGGCCAGGGTGAGGGCCTTGCCGCCGGTGTTGAGCCAACCGCGACCCTTGAGTTCGGGCGCACGCACGCGAAATTCCATCCCGCCATGGTGCCTCACCCACCAACGGTGAACGGCCTCACCCCGGGGTGAGGCCGTTCACCTGGAAGCGCTCTTGATCAGCCGTTCTTCTTCAGGCAGAGCACCTGGTCACCGTCGTCCTTCGGCACCACGATGTACGGCTGGGAGACGTCACCGCACTGCTCCTTGGCGGTCACGATCGACACCACCGTGAACGTCTCCGGCTCGGTGCACGCGGCCGCCACCGGGGTGTTGCCGTCACGCTTCACGCACTCACCCTGGGACACGCTGAAGTCGTCACCCGAGATCAGGTACACCAGGCCGAACACGAGGCTCAGCAGCAGCGCCGCACCCAGCACGACGGCCAGCGCGACCGGGATCGTACGGACGTTCACCTTCCCCGACGGGGCCGGCGGTGGCGCGGGCGGATCGGCCTTGAACTGGTCGAACCGGCCCTGCTCGTCGGCTGGCCCGGGCCAGCTCGTGGTGTCCTCCGGACCCGGTGGAGTCACCGTGGCACGAGTCGCCGGGCCACCCGAGTACGCGCCGCCGGGCTGCTCACCGGGCATCGGCGGCAGGGCGGGCGCCGGAACGTACGGCGAGTTGCCCCGGCCGGACACGTCCGTGGTGTGCTCGTTGTACTGGTCCGGGAAGCCGCCGGGCATCGGGCTGTGGCCACCCGAGGCGAACTCGCTGTAGGGCGGCCCGGACTGGTCGCCGAACTGGCCCGGGAACTGCGGCGAACCCGGCATGGCCGGACCACTGCCCGGGAACGGCGGCTGAGCACCGGGGTCACCGGCGCCCGGGAACGGCTGACCGTCACCACCGGGGAACTGCGGCGAACCGGGCATCGAGAACGGCGATCCGCCACCCGGCTGCGCCTCCGGCGGAGTGACGCGGGCGCTCGCCGTGGCACGGGCAGTGGCCCGGGCCGGCGACTGCGGGGCGACACCCGGAGCACCCGGGGTGCCGGGGCCGCCCGGAGCGCCGGGGCTGCCATGGGTGCCGCCCGGAGCGCCGAAGCCGTCGCCTGACGGTGGCTGGAAACGATCATCGTTGGAGGGCGGCTGGAACCGGCCCCCATCCTGTGGGCTGCCGGAGGGCGAGGCCGCAGTGCCGTAGACGGGCGGCGGAAAACCACCAGGCTGCTCGCCGCCCGGGGAACCGGGGAACGGCGTGGCGCCACTGCGGTCGTCGGCACCCCGCTGCGGCAGGCCGAACCCGCCGGACGGGTTCTCACCACGCTGCGGACCACCGAACGGGTCGTTGCCCTGCTGCGGAGCACCGAACGGGCTGTTGCCCTGCGATGGCTGGCCAAAGGGGTCGTTGCCCTGCTGCGGAGCACCGAACGGGCTGTTGCCCTGTGACGGCTGGCCGAACGGGTCGTTGCCCTGCTGCGGGCCACCGAACGGGTCTGACGGCTGGCCGAAGGGGTCGCTGCCCTGCTGCGGGCCACCGAACGGCTTGTCGCCCTGCGACGGTCCGCCGAACGGCGAGGTCGGCGCGGCCGGGAAACCGCCGGACGGGTTGTCGCCCTGCGGTGGGCCGCCGAACGGGGAGGTGGGAGCGGGCGGGAAGCCACCCGCGGCGCTGTCGCCCTGCTGCGGTCCGCCGAACGGGTCGCCCGGGCGGGCGGATCCGCTGAACGGTGAGGTCGGCGCGGGCGGGAAGCCGCCGAGCGGGTTCTCACCCTGCTGCGCCGGCCCGTTCTCACCCTGGCGAGACGGGCCACCGAACGAATCGCCCTGCTGGGCGGGCCTGCCGAACGGATCGTTCGAGGACGGCGCACCGAAGGGGTCGCCCTGCTGCGGCCCACCGAACGGGTCGTTCTGGCCCGGCTGGGAAGGCCCGCCGAGCGGATCACCCGCCGGGGAGCCGCCGCCGAACGGGCTGTTCTGGGGCCCGCCACCGAGCGGGTCGTTCTGGGCGCCGCCGAACGGGCTGTTCTGGGCGCCGCCGCCGAGCGGGTCGTTCTGGGGCGGCGCACCGTACGGCGACGTGGGCGCGGGCGGGAAACCACTCTCACCCTGCTGCGGCCCGCCGAACGGCGAGGTCGGTGCCGGGGCGAAACCACCGGACGGGCTCTCGTCCCGCTGCGGCAGGCCGCTCGGCTTGCCCGGCGGGTACTGCGGGGCGGGGCCACCGCCCTCGCCTCGCTGGGGCAGGCCACTGGGCTGGTCACCATACGGCGACGCGGTGGACGGTGCTGCCGCGAAACCGCCCGACGGCGACTCGTCGTTGGTGGCCGGGGCCTCGTCCGGGGCTGCCGGGGCCGGGCGGCCGTAGACGCGGGCCTGCGGTGCGGCGCTGGACGGCGGGGGAAGCTCGGCAGCCTCGGCCGGGGTGACCCGGACACCGGGAACCGACGCGCTCGCGGTCACCGGTCGGGCCGAGCCGACCGCGGGCTTCTTCGCCGGGTCACGCGGCTGCGGGACCGAGGAACCACCCTGCTGGTCATCGGGGAGGGCGCCACCCGTGGAGAGCGCCGCACCCGGGACACGCTGCGGGTAGCCGGCTGCGGACAGCGGCTGCTCGCCACCGTCACGCGGGCCGGACTCCGGTGCGGGCGGGAACGATCCACCGAACGCGGGAGCGTCGCCCGAGCGCGGGAAGGAGCCGCCACCGAACCCGGAACCGTCCCCGGCGGGCGGGGCGGAACCCCCGAACGCGGGGGCGTCACCGGGCGGCGGGAACGATCCGCCACCGAACCCGGAACCGTCTCCCAGGGGGGCGGGCGAGTGGTTACCCGAAGGCACGGCCGATCCACCGAACGCGGAACCGTCTCCCGAGGGTGCGGTCGACCCACCGAACGCGGAACCGTCTCCCGCGGGTGCGGTCGACCCACCGAACGCCGAAGCGTCACCGGGCGACGAGAGCGGGCCGCCGAACGCGGGAGCGTCGCCGCTCGGGGGGAACGTGGCACCGCCGAGCGGGTCGCGGGAAGCGTCCGCGGGCGGGTTGCCGAACGGCGGAGCATCCGACGGCGGCGGGAATCCACCCCCGCTGAGCGGGGAGGGGCTGCCGAACGGCTCGCGAGCCTGATCGGACGAGGACGCGGGCGGGGTGCTGCCGAACGGCTGCCGGCCCCGAACCGGCAGGTCCAGGCTGGGCTGGCTGCCGGAGGGCGACTCGGTGCCGGGGCCGGCCGGGGCGCGCAGCGGGAAGCCGCCGCCCTCGCCGCGCCGGGACGGGAACGTGGTGCTGGCCGGCTGCGGCGGAGCGGAATCCGGGGTCTCGGACCCGCGAACGTTCTGCATCCAACTGTTCTGTGCCGGGCCGGTGCTGAACGTGCCGGGGGCCGAATTGTCCGGAAGGTCGGAGAGGCTGGCCCCGGGCACCCGGACCGGCTGGTCACCGAATGCGGAGAAGGAGCGGCCGAGACCACCGTCCTCGGGCGCGGTGGCCCCCGGAGTGCGGGTCGGGAGCCCACTCGACGTGAGCCGACCACCGGACGGCTCCGGTGCGGCCGGGGGTGGGAAGCCGCCACCGAACGATCCCGCGGCGCCGGGCTCGGCCGCTGGGGGCGGCGGGGTGGCGGAACCGGGCGGGGTCCAGGACGGCTGCGGCTGGCCGGCGTCGAACGGCGCGGGCGCCGGGACGGACGCGGCACCGGAGGAGGGCGCGGATCCATACGGCGTCGGCGGAGTGCCGGGCGGACCGTACTGACCAGGGGGCGAACCGTAGGGCGACGCGGTACCGGCGGCCTCGGGGGAGACCGAACCATACGGCGACGCCTCGGGCTGCGGCACCCGGGCCGAACCGTAGGAGGTGCCGCCCTGGCCGGAGCCGGCGCCGAAGGTGGAGACGGCGGGCACGACGAACGGTGAGCCACCGCCCGGAGTGCTGGTCGGCGGCGGACCATACGAATTGGGGAAGCCCTCAGCGGGCGGCTGGGCCGATGCCCGGCCGGCGATCCGCTGTGCGTCGGGGTCGGGCGGGAACCCGCCCGACGTGGGTCCGCCCGACGTGGCCTCGGCCGGCTGACCGGCGTGCTGCCCCTCGGACGTCATACGCGCCTCCTCATCGATGCGGCCGTGCCAGCTTTGCACGGACGCGACTCCACCGACGACCTTCCGCCAGGGGTCGTGCCAGCTTTCCGGCCTGGCCGTGCTGAGGCCGTGGGCGTTGTCGCTGCCCGGGTGGCCCCGGTCTCCCTCGCCGATCGGCCGTGCCGGTTCGGGGACCGTGCCCACGGTACCGGGCGGGCGCGGCGGGAGGAATCCCGGTGTACGCCCCTTGGGGACCTCTTACCGATCTTCAAGGTTGAGATCAGACACGAACAGGGTGCGATCCCGGAAACGAGGAGGACGTGATTCTGGTAACGCCGGAGCCCTGTTCACGCGTACACGAAACAGCCCGCCCGGGTGACCCGGACGGGCTGGAACGTCGTGTGCGAAAACGCCTGGGACCTCAGTTGGTCCAGCGACGCTGGGCGATGACGGCGATCTCGTCGCGCATGGCCTGCGTGGGCGCCGCCTGCATCGCGCGCTCGATGGCACGGTTCTGGCGGCTGATCATCCGGTTGCGGCGAATGCGGTCGATCATGTTCATGGCAGTGCTCACTTCTCCCGCGGTGGCGGGTCTGGCTTGACGAGCGTCGCCGGACCGCTTGTGGCGGACCCCCTCGGCGCGCGTCCCGTTGTCGACTCAAGTATCGGTCGACAACGGGCGCTCCGCCAGGGAATTAAGGGGTGAGCTGGGTCATGAACCTAAGGATCGAAGGTCACCTGCCATGTGTGACCAACGGTCCTTAGGTCCAGCTGAGCAGTGTCGCCTCCGGGTCGGTCAGGAACGCACCCACGTCACGCAGGAACTTCGAGCCCAGTTCGCCGTCGATGATCCGGTGGTCGAAGGAGAGCCCGAGTGTGGTGACCTGACGCACCTTGATCTTGTCCTTGTGCACCCAGGGCATCGGCCGGATCGCGCCGAAGGCCAGGATCGCCGACTCGCCCGGAGGCAGGATCGGTGTTCCGGTGTCGATGCCGAACACACCCACGTTCGTGATCGAGAGTGTGCCGCCGGTCATGTCGGACGGCGGGGTCTTCCCCGACTTGGCCACCCGGACCAGCGTGTTCAGGGCCTCGGCCAGTTCGCGGAGGGTGAGGCGGCCGGCGTCCTTGACGTTCGGGACGATCAGGCCACGCTCGGTCGCCGCGGCGATGCCGAGGTTCACGTAGTCCTTGATCACGATCTCCCCGGTCGCCCCGGACCAGGTCGAGTTGACCATCGGATGACGTTTCGCCGCGAGCAGCACCGCCTTCGCCACCAGCAGCAGCGGCGACACCCTGGTCTCGGCGAACTCGGGCCGCGACTTCAGCTTCTCCAGCGCCTTCATCGAGCGCGTCACGTCGACCGTGAGGAACTCGGTGACGTGCGGTGCCGAGAACGCCGACGCGACCATGTTCTCCGCGGTCAGCTTCCGCACCCCCTTGATCGGGATGCGCTGCTCGCGGGATGCGTCGAAGACCGCGGCCGGTGCGGTGGGCACGGTCGCCGCAGCGGTCTCGGCCGGCGTTTCCGGGCGAGAAGCCGCCAGTTGTACGTCGTCCCGCGTCACCGAACCCATCGGGCCCGTCCCGTTGACTCCGGCGAGGTCGACGCCGAGATCACGGGCGAGCTTCCGAACCGGCGGCTTGGCGAGCACCGGCCCGGTCCGTCCGGCCGGGGAGGCCGTCGCGGGTGAGATGACGGCCGGGGAGACGGCCGCCGGGGGGACGGTCGCCGGAGCGACGGGCTGGACCACGGGAGCCGGCACGATCGGTGCGGCCACGATCGGGGCGGCAGCCGCCGGAGGCGGGGTGGGTGTGGTTGCGGTTGTCGAAGTCGTGGCCGTACCGCTGCGGGGTCGTCGTTTTGCCGTTGTCGTTTTCGGGCCGTAACCGACGAGAACCGCGGTCCGCCCGCCGGGCGCCGGACCACCGATGAGGCCGGCTTCGGTCTCGCCGTCCTCGGACGAGGAAGAGGAAGAGGAAGCCGGCGCGGAATCGGGCGACGGCACCGGACCCGCGGTCGGGTCGGTGTCGATGGCGATGATCGGCTGGCCGACCTCGACCACCGCCCCCGCCTCGTGGAAGATCCGGGTGACTACGCCGCCCCATTTCGCCGGGATCTCGACCGCCGCCTTCGCGGTCTCGACTTCGACGATCGGCTGGTTGAGCTCGATGGTGTCGCCCACCTTGACCAGCCAGGACAGGATCTCGCCCTCGGTGAGACCCTCACCGAGGTCGGGCAGGTTGAACTCCTTGATCCGGGACATCGGCGTCACCAGCCGAACGAACGGTCGACGGCGTCCAGCACCCGGTCCAGGTCGGGGAGGTATTCCTCCTCGACCCGCGCGGCCGGGTAGGGGATGTCGTATCCGGTCACCCGCAGTACCGGCGCTTCCAGTGAGTAGAAGCACTCCTCGGTGATCCGGGCGGCGATCTCAGCGCCGAGACCCACGTTGCCGGGCGCCTCGTGGACGACGACGGCGCGGCCGGTCCGGCGGACCGACTCGAAGAGCACCGGGTAGTCGATCGGCGAGAGCGAGCGCAGGTCGATCACTTCGAGCTCGCGGCCGTCCTCGGCGGCGGCCGAGGCGGCGTCCAGCGCCACCCGGACCATCGGGCCGTACGCGAGCAGCGTCGCGTCGCTACCCGGCCGGGCCACCCGTGCCGAGTGCAGCGGGAACGCACCGCTGAGCGGAGCGTCCAGGTCGACCTCGCCCTTCTCCCAGTAGCGCCGCTTGGGCTCGAAGAAGATCACCGGGTCGTCGGAGGCGATCGCCTGCTGGATCATCGTGTACGCGTCGGCCGGGTTCGAGCAGGTCACCACCTTGAGCCCGGCGGTGTGCGCGAAGTATGCCTCGGGCGACTCGGAGTGGTGCTCGACCGCGCCGATGCCGCCGCCGAACGGGATCCGGATGGTGATCGGCAGTCGCAGCTTGCCCTTGGACCGGTAGTGCATCTTCGCCACCTGGGCGACGATCTGGTTGTAGGCCGGGAAGACGAACCCGTCGAACTGGATCTCACAGACCGGCCGGAACCCGCGGATGGCCAGGCCGACCGCGGTCCCGACGATGCCGGCCTCGGCCAGCGGGGTGTCGATCACGCGATTCTCGCCGAAGTCCTTCTGCAGGGCGTCGGTGATCCGGAAGACGCCGCCGAGCTTGCCGACGTCCTCTCCCATGATCACGACCTTGGGGTCGTCCTCCATCGCGCGGCGCAGGCCGTGGTTGAGAGCTTTGCCCAGTGTGATCATCAGTGCCCACTCCCCTCGAACGACGCCTGGTACCGGGTGAACGCGTCACGCTGCGCGTCGAGTTCCGGCGAACCGTTGGGATAGACGTGATCGAAAAGCGTCACGGGTTCGGGGTCGGGCATCGCCAGCACCCGCTCCCGGAGATCCAGCGCCTTCTTGTTGGCGGTCTCGTCGACCTCGGCGAAGAAGTCCTTCTTGGCGATCTTCTGCTTGCTCAGGAAGGCCCGGAGCCGGCTGATCGGGTCCTTCGCCTTCCACGACTCGACCTCGCTCGAGATGCGGTAACGCGTCGGGTCGTCCGAGCTGGTGTGCGCGCCCATCCGGTACGTGTACGCCTCGATCAGCGTCGGGCCCTGGCCGTTACGCGCGTTGTCCAGCGCCGCCCGGGTCACCGCGAACGTGGCCAGCACGTCGTTGCCGTCCACCCGGATGCCGGGGAAGCCGTAGCCGCCGGCCCGCTGGTAGAGCGGAACCCGGGTCTGGCGCTCCAGGGGCTCGGAGATCGCGTACTGGTTGTTCTGGCAGAAGAAGACGATCGGGGAGTTGAACACCCCGGACCACACGAACGCCTCGTTGACCTCGCCCTGGCTGGTCGCGCCGTCGCCGAAGTAGGCGATCACGGCCTCACCGTCGGCGGAACCGGTCTTGCCGTCCATGGTGACGCCCATGGCGTAGCCGGTCGCGTGCAGTGTCTGCGAGCCGATGACGATCGTGTACTGGTTGAACTTGAACTCGTTGGCGTCCCAGCCGCCCTGGTCGACTCCCCGGAACAGGCCGAACGGCATGATCGGGTCGATCCCGCGGCAGTAGAGGACGCCGTGCTCGCGGTAGGTCGGGAAGGCCATGTCCTGCGGCCGCAGCGCCCGGCCGGAGCCGACCTGCGCCGCCTCCTGGCCCAGCAGGCTGGCCCAGATGCCCAGCTCGCCCTGCCGCTGCAGGGCGACCGCCTCGGTGTCGAGGCGACGGACGGTGACCAGGTCCCGGTAGAGCTCGCGGTACTCCTCGTCGGTGAAGTCGACGGAATACGTCGTCCCGTCGGCGGCGGTGACGCTGTCGATGCGTTCGCCGTCGGGGGTCAGCAGTTGGACGAAGCCGCCGGGCGGGATGTCGGTCCCGGCCACGCTCTCGCCTTTCGCCATCCGTGTCTCCTGTTTCCTCGTTGCGCCCGCGGCGGGTGTCTCCCGGCCACGCGGCGGACCTCTCAGGTGCCGCGCCTGGCCCGGGTGTGGGTTGCCGCGCGGCGAGCACCGGCTGGAAGCCGGGACGGACGCCGTGGCCCCGCTGGTCGGCGGATGGCGACAGCGGCGATGCCGTCGTCCCCATCCTGACAGAGAGAGTGACCACCGTTACAGGCTGCGTGGATCACGAATCCAGAATTCTTGGACGACTATTTGTCGCTTTTACTCTATTTTGTCCAGTCACTTCGGTACTAATAGCCCTTTCATGCCGCTCCTTCCCGTGCCCGCCGTCGTTCATCCCCAATGACCGGGACGGATTCAAATTGATCTTTGGGTCTCCGGTCGGACTTCGTTGGTCTTCGTTCGGACTTCGTTGGGAGGAGCCTCGCGTGCCGCACGTACCGGATGACGACGACTTCGCGCGGCCCTTCAAGGTGCTGCGCAAGCGGATCGACGGGGTGTACCGCGAGGACCACGGCTTCTCCGGCACGACCCGGCGCTACGTGCTGATGGTGGTGATGCTGGTCGGGCTCGCCTCGCTGCCCACCCTCGCGATCTTGACCACCGGATCCGGCGAGATCACCGGGGACGGCCGCACCGGCGCCATCGACGTGCCGTTCCTGCCGCCGGCCGGGACCGGGCCGGTGCGTCCGGCACCGTTGCCGCCGGCCCCCGACATGCCGTCCCGCGCGGTTCCTTCCCAACCCGTGCAGGGGTACGGCGAAAGCCCGCGCCCGACCACCTCCTCGACGTCCGTCCCGACCCGGGACCCGCGGCCGGCCGAGTCGCCGGGCGGTTCACGAGCCCCGGCGCCCACGGTCGGCCCTACGTCGTCCTCCGCGCCCACGGTCGGTTCCGCATCGTCCGCGCCTCCGGCTTCGTCGGCGTCCGCCTCTTCGTCCGGCGTGGCGTCCGCTGGGAAAGGGCGGGCCCGCTCGGCTCATTCCCGGGATTCGGCCCGATCGGCGCCGACTTCCGGTGGGAAGGCGCGACCCTCTTCCGGAACTGATGGTGCGAGTTCGCCGCGAAACTCGTCGAAGGGTGAGCCGCGTCCGTCCCGTGACGGGCTGCCGTCGTCTCCGGCTAAGGCGCATTCGTCGTCGGATGGGCGTCCGTCTCGGAGCGGGTGGTCACTGTCGCGGGCCGGGGCGTCACTCGCGCGGCGGGCTATCCCGACGGTGCCTGACCTGCCGGCGGTTCCGAGCGAGGAGGTCCGCCCGGAGCCCGACGATCTCCCGGATGTTCCGAACCTGCCGGACATTCATCACGAACCCGGACGACCGGTCGACGACCACCACGACGATCCCAGAAATTACGATGAACCGCGTAAACCGGATTTTCCTGGGAATTCCGCCTGCGAGAAGACCATCTTCGCGTCTGAACGTTCCAGCCGGCGGCCTCCCGACCATGCGGACACGACCCAGCGCTCGGCCGGCGACCCGCACCGGCGTGACCACCGTTCCACAGCCCATGATCGCCGATCCACGGATCGGCCCCGACACAGCCGGAGGTCAGCAGTGGCCGAACGCCCGTACAACATCCGCCCGTCCCGGATCCTCGAACAGAGTCCCTCCGACGGAAACCTGAACGTGGTGCGCCGTCTGCTGACCGACTCGAACTCCGAGGAGAACCGGCGCGCGAACCGCCCCTACCGTGGGATGCATCGCGCCGAACACACCAACTACCCGGAGGAACGCAACGCCTCCTACAACCGCAGCACCCGGGTGGGCCGTCACCACGCGGACCCGGACGCCCACTACATGAACCGCCGCTGAACCCCGGCTGGTCGCGAGAGCTGTCTGGGGGCCGGCCGGGGCTGGGTCATTCGTCGCGGTTGGCTTCCAGCCAGGCGTCGATGGCGGCGGAGTCGTTGGGGTCCACGCCCTCGGAGATGAGCTGCGCCACCGCCGCGGTGGCCGGGCTGCGCCGCTCGCCAGTCGTGTAGAGCCGGGCGAACTCCGGGATCAGCTCCTCCAGCGCGTCCTCGGTCTCCCGGACCGCCGCCGCCGGCAGGTTGCGCCGACCGGTCGAATACGCCGACCAGGCCCGCACCACGCGCGGCATCATCGCGGCGTCGTCCAGATCCAGGACGGCCCGCCGGTGCACCCAGTCGAGCAGGAAGAGCCCCGCGACCGCCGGGCTCCAGCGCAGCGGATCACCACCGGGCAGGGTCGCCGCGTGATCGAGCACCAGGCTGAGGCAGAAGTCCATCGACGCGACGTCGGCCGCGCCGCCGCCGGTCAGGTCGAACCGGGTCGCCTCCGGCGAGGCGAGGAAGTCACGGACCAGATCCTGCCCGGTCGGACCGGCCGGCTCGGTGAGCGGCGGCGTGTTCACGGCCGGGAGCAGGGCGAGCCGGGCCGCGGCGAGCGCCCGGTCGGTGGAGAGCGAACCGTCCGACGGCAGGTCGCTCAGCTCGTCGGTGACCCGCAGGTGCCGGCCCACCTCGTCGCGCAGCCGGCCCGGATCCTCACTGCGGAACCAGGTCAGCTCGTCGGCGTCGCAGATCTCCCGCACCTGGTCGAGCAGCGGCGCGGCCGAGGTGGCCACGAAGACGTCCTTGGTGATGCCGATGTTGTGGTCGACGAGGGCCACCACGGCGTGCTCCGGCCCGCCGTCGGAACTGTCCTCGTAGGCGTAGGTGACCAGGTAGGAGGTCTGGTCGCCATACACGTCCCCATACGCCCAGCAGCCGGTGGGCCGGACGCGGCCGAGCTGCGTGGCCCACAGCGGCGCCTCGGTGGCGTGGCCGACCTCGGCCGCTCCGTCGGCGTCGGGCACCAGGGTGGCGAAGACCTCGCGGATCGTCGCGGTGGCCGGGGTGTCCGGATCGGTGGTGGCGGTCAGGAACCGGCCCACGAAGTCGCGGACGGCTGCGGCCCGATCCTCGGAAGCGACCGTGTAGACGCTGCCGAGCAGGGCGGTGCCGAGCATTTCGGCATCGAGCGCGCAGCCCAGTTTCGTGACGTCACGGGCTGCTTGCAGCACGGCGTCGTAGACCGTCCGGGGTGCGGGCATGCCGCGAGCCTACGCCGCGACATGCCCCGGAACTACTCCGCTCGTACGACGCTGAGAGCTTCTCTCGCCTGGGCGTAGGCGTTCAGGACCTCACGCACCGGCGCGACCACGTAGCCACGGCCCACCTCGGTGACCGCCGCCCGCAGCCGCAACTCGGCCCGGCGCCGGGCGCGGCGTGCGCCGGCCTCGATGATCGGACGCAACACCAGCCACAGCAGCAGACCGCCGGCCAGGCCGCTGAGCAGCAGGAGCGTCGGCAGCGGGACCACACCGACGGTCGGCCCGTCGATCTCGGGGAGGCCGAGAGCGGTCAACGCGTACCCCAGAATGAGCCAGCCGAGGCCGGCCGCCGCGGTCGCCAGCAGCACCCACTGGAGCACCCCGACGGCCCGCCACCAGGCCGGTGGCTGCTCCAGGCCGAGGTCGGTCTGTGCCACCGCGCGGTCCAGGGCGTCGGGCAGGTCGGCCGCCTTCGAACGGGCGGCGCTGTTCAGCGACGGCGACCACACCTCGGGCAGCGGCGCGGCGGCGCGGGCCGCGACCGCCCGGACGGTCAGGCCGACCGCCGACTTCTGCGCGGCGTCGGCCTCCGGCACGGAGGTACGCGGTACGACATCCGTGGACACCGAGTCGGTCTTGACCGGTTCGGCGAGGTGGAGTTTGCGCAGCGGATCCGGCCGCAGCCTGCGCAGCCCGCGGACGAGCGGCCAGCCGGTCGCCGCGGCGGCCCGGTGCCGGTACGCCGCCGCGGTGGAGTCGGCCACTCCCGGCACCCCGGCCGACTCGGCCAGCGCGTCGCACAGCTGCCGTACCGTCGTCCGGTCCACCTCGTCCTCGGCGGCCGGTGGCCCGATCATGGCGCCCAGGTCCTCGCCGACCGCGTCCAGGTCGGCGGCGAGCCGGCGCAGCGCGGCCTTTCGGTTGGCGACCGTCGACTCCAGCGCCGACCGCAGGTCGCTGAGCATGCCCGGCTGCTTCGCCGAGGTGGCGATCACCGGTGTGTCGGTCAGCCCGTCCTCTTCGAGGAGCCGGGCCAGGTCGCTGCGGACCACCTCGGTGTCGGCCGGAGTGAGCCGGTCGGCCTGGTTGAGCACCACGATGGTGACACCGGCGTGAGTGCTGAACTGGGACAGGTAGGCCTGGTGCAACACGCGGTCGCCGTACTTCTGTGGGTCGACCACCCAGACGATCTGGTCGACCAGGCCGAGCAGCCGGTCCACCTCGAGCTGGTGGGCCCGCTCGATCGAGTCGAAATCGGGCAGGTCGAGCAGGATCAGACCGCGCAGGGTGGCCTCGTCGTCGCCGTCCAGAGCGCTCTCCCGGACGAACCGTTGCCGGGGCAGCACGCCGACCCAGTCCAGCAGCCGGTTGGCGGGTTCCAGCGGTCCCCAGACCACGGCGTGTGCGGTGCCGGTGGTCGGCCGGCGCACCCCGACCGGCGACAGCTTGAACCGGGCCAGCGCGTTGAACAGGCTGGACTTGCCGCTGCCGGTGCTGCCGGCGAGCGCGACCACGGTGTGGTCGAGGGAGAGGGTGAGCCGCCCGCTGGCCCGTTCGACCAGGGTGTGCGCGGCTACGAGTTCACCGTCCGGCAGGTACGGGTCGGCCACCCGCAGGAATCGGGCGAGTGCTTCCAGCCGTCGTGCCAGGGACTCCGCGTCGACTGATTCGTCGCGCGACTTCTGCACCAAGTTCATGACCCGGACCCGGTCAAAGCGAGTTCCTTCCTGGCGTTCTCCACCTCGGTGGCGGTCTGGCGCAGAAGCGTGCCATGAGTCGTTTCGAGGCGTGCCGCCGAGGTGCGCTCGGTGAAGCGGGCGGCCTCGACGGCGAGCAGTTTCTCGACCCGGTCGAGCAATTCGGCGCGGGCCCGGCCGGCGAGGGAGCGGATGGCCTGGTCGCCGAAGACGGCTTCGAGCACCTTCTGTGCGGCGACCGCGCTGCCCGCACCGGCGGCGACCTCCAGGCCGGTGGGGACGAAGGCGGTCGCGGTGAAGACCGCGATCATGACGGCCAGCCCGGCGCCGTTGACCGCGAAGGCCGCGCCGCGGGCCACCGCGCGTTTATCCGATGCCTCGGTACGGACCAGGTCGAGCACCCAGTGCTGCCAGTCACGGACCAGGCGGTCGGCGCGTTCGGCCAGATCGGGCGAGGCGTGCTGGAGCTCCGGGGCGAGCAGGGCGGCCCCGGCCGGATGGGCGTGCCAGGCGGCGTACGCCTGCTCGGCCGCGTCCGTTGCCACCCCGCGCAGCAGGGTGACCAGCTGGGATTCGAGCGCCACCCGCAGGTTCTGGGCCGGAGTGGTCCGACCGCTGAGGGCCGCCACCAGACGATCACGCAGGTGGCCGACCCGGGACTCCAGGTTGCGGACCAGGTCGCCGGTGCCCACGTACTCCTGCCAGCGGGCCAGCACCTCGCCGCGGAGCAGCCGGCCGTCGCGCAGACCCTCCTCGGTCACGTGGTGGGCGGTGCGGTAGGCGGCCTCGACCCGCTCGTCCAGCGACAACGCGGTGCGGACCTGGTCGTCAGCGGCCTCGGCGAGCCCGTTGAGGGCCGGGGCCAGTGCGCCGAGCGCGCCGTCCAGAGTCTGCCGGACCACCGTGCCGCGGGCGCCGGCGTCTCCGGCCAGCTGGGCGAACCAGATCCGCATCGGTCCGATCGCCGCGTCCGGGAGTAGCCCGCGCTGATCCAATTCGGTCTCGGGAAGCACGAACAGCGGCGCCGAGCCGAGCTCGTTGGCGGTCAGCATCTCGCCCAGGTGTGCCGCGATCTCGGCGGCGGCGTCGACCGGCACCCGGTCCAGGACCAGGGCGATCACCGTGCCGCGCAGCCGGGCGGTGTTGAGCAGCTCCCAGGGGACCGCGTCGGCGTACCGGGCGGCGGTGGTGACGAAGAGCCACAGATCGGCCGCGGCCAGCAGTTGGGCGGCGAGCTTACGGTTCTCGTCGACCACCGAGTCGACGTCCGGCGCGTCCAGCAGGGCGAGTCCGGGACCGATCGTCGGGGCGGCCACCACCTGCAGCGCATCCGAGGCGTTACTGGCCTGGCCGGTCCGGGTCAGGCCGGGTAGCAGCCCGCCGCGGCCGAACCACTGCACGTCGTCCGGGTGGGTCACCAGCACCGGCGACTTGGTGGTCGGCCGGAGCACGCCGGCGTTGCTCACCGGTGCCTGGACCAGGCTGTTCACCAGGGTCGACTTGCCGGCACCGGTGGACCCGCCGACGACCACCAGCAGCGGGGCGTCGAGGCGGGCCAGGCGTGGGAGCAGGTAGTCGTCGAGCTGGGCGGCCAGGGCCGAGCCGACTCGTCTGGCCTCGTCCGCGGACGGGAGGACAAGTGGGTAGGAGACCGCGCCGAGCGCCGCCCGTAACCGGCTCAGGGCCGTGGCCAGCCGGCCGACCACCGGGGGTGCTTCGACCGGTTCAGGGCGGTTTCCGTGATTTTCCGGACGGATCGGGCTCGCCCCCGTACGCTCTGGTGGGCCACCTGTGGCCACGCTGACCTGGTTCTTTTCATCCGATTGGGCGGGGACGGCGGAAAGGGCCGACGGACCGACCGCGTCTCCGTGCGTCGTCACGGGTAAAGCGTGCACGATCTATGCATCCAGGACAACAGGGTCCCGGTATGCCGTGACCTGACAGGTATGTGCCGGTGCTCCCATGCGACCACCGGCTTGCGCCCGAGGGGCTCAACTTCGATTTGACGATGTGCGGGGCCGTGGCATCATTGAGTCGGTTCCACTCAACCTTCGTACGCGAACCCTAAAGCGAGGAACACCATGGCACGTGCGGTCGGCATCGACCTCGGCACCACGAACTCCTGCGTCAGCGTTCTGGAAGGAGGCGAGCCCACCGTCATCGCCAACGCGGAGGGCTCCCGGACGACTCCGTCGATCGTCGCCTTCGCCCGTAACGGCGAGGTGCTCGTCGGCGAGGTCGCCAAGCGTCAGGCGGTGACCAACCCGGACCGGACCATCCGCTCGGTCAAGCGGGAGATCGGCACCAACTGGTCGATGGACATCGACGGTAAGCAGTACACCCCGCAGGAGATCTCGGCGCGGGTGCTGATGAAGCTGAAGCGCGACGCCGAGGCGTACCTGGGCGAGCAGATCACCGACGCGGTGATCACCGTTCCGGCGTACTTCAACGACGCGCAGCGCACCGCCACCAAGGAGGCGGGCGAGATCGCGGGCCTCAACGTCCTGCGGATCGTGAACGAGCCGACCGCCGCCGCTCTGGCCTACGGTCTGGACAAGGGCTCCAAGGAGCAGACCGTTCTGGTCTTCGACCTCGGCGGCGGCACCTTCGACGTCTCGCTGCTGGAGCTGGGCGACGGCGTCATCGAGGTCAAGTCGACCTCCGGTGACAACCACCTGGGCGGCGACGACTGGGACCAGCGGGTCATCGACCACCTGGTGAAGACCTTCCGTGGCGAGCACGGCATCGACCTCTCCCAGGACAAGATGGCGCTGCAGCGTCTGCGCGAGGCGGCCGAGAAGGCCAAGATCGAGCTGTCCGCGGCCAGCACGACCAGCATCAACCTGCCCTACATCACCGCGGGGGCGAACGGCCCGCTGCACCTGGACACGTCGCTGAGCCGCGCCGAGTTCCAGCGGATGACGCAGGACCTGCTGGACCGCTGCAAGGGCCCGTTCGAGGCGGCCATCAAGGACGCCGACGTCAAGCTCTCCGACATCGACCACGTCATCCTGGTCGGCGGCTCGACCCGGATGCCGGCCGTGACCGAGCTGGTGCAGAGCCTGATCGGCCGCGAGCCGAACAAGGGTGTGAACCCGGACGAGGTCGTCGCCGTCGGCGCCGCGCTCCAGGCCGGTGTGCTCAAGGGCGAGGTCAAGGACGTTCTGCTCCTCGACGTCACCCCGCTGTCCCTGGGCATCGAGACCAAGGGCGGCATCATGCACAAGCTGGTGGAGCGCAACACCACCATCCCGGCGCACCGTTCCGAGGTCTACACCACGGCCGACGACAACCAGCCCTCCGTGCTGATCCAGGTCTACCAGGGTGAGCGCGAGATGGCCGCGAACAACAAGAAGCTCGGCACCTTCGAGCTCAGCGGCATCGCCCCGGCGCCCCGTGGCGTTCCGCAGATCGAGGTCTCCTTCGACATCGACGCGAACGGCATCGTGCACGTGTCCGCCAAGGACCTGGGTACGGGCAAGGAGCAGAAGATGACGATCACCGGCGGCTCCGCGCTGCCGAAGGACGACATCGAGCGCATGATGCGCGACGCCCAGGACCACGCGGACGACGACAAGAAGCGCCGCGAGGACGCCGAGACCCGCAACCTGGCCGAGCAGCTCCAGTGGCAGACCGAGAAGTTCCTGGCGGAGAGTGGCGACAAGCTCCCCGAGGACAGCAAGAACAAGATCGGCGAGGCGCTCGGCGAGCTGCGCGGCGCGCTCGGCGGTACCGACATCGAGAAGATCAAGTCGGCCCACGAGCGGCTGTCGCAGGTCTCCCAGGAGGCCGGCTCGCTGCTCTACTCGCAGGGTGAGGCCCCGCAGGCTGCCGCGGGTGGCGCGCCGGGTGCCGGCACCGGTCCGACCGGCCCGGCGGCCGGCGGTGACGACGTGGTCGACGCCGAGATCGTGGAGGACGACAAGAAGTGAGTGCCAAGGACGACGAGATCGACGGTCCGGCGGCCGAGCGGGACGTCATCCAGGACGAGGTCGACTCGGCGGCCGAGGCGACCTCCGCTGAGGAACCGGTGAAGAAGAAAGCGCAGAAGCCGGTCGGCGCACATCGCGCCCGCGATGAGGAGGACGTGGCTCCGGTGGCCGAGGAGGCCGCCAAGCCCGGTCTCGGCGCCGAGCTGGAGGCCGTGCGGGGTGAGCTGGAGGAGCGGACCCACGACCTTCAGCGCGTCTCAGCGGAGTACGCCAACTACCGCAAGCGGGTCGACCGCGACCGGGGTGCGGCGGCCGAGCAGACCACCGGCAAGGTCCTCACCGACCTGCTCCCGGTCCTGGACGACATCGACCGGGCCCGTGAGCACGGCGACCTGGTCGGGCCGTTCGCCTCGGTGGCGGAGCAGCTCACCGCGGTGACCGGGAAACTCGGGCTGGTGGCCTTCGGCGAGAAGGGCGACCCCTTCGACCCGAACCGGCACGAGGCGGTCGCGCACCTGACGTCCGCGGACGTCGACGAGCCGACCTGCGTCGAGGTGATGCGTCGGGGTTACACACTGGGCGAGCGGCTGCTGCGCCCGGCACTGGTAGCCGTCGCCGATCCGGAGTGAGATCAGTGACTGTGTCCCGCCCACCGGTCTCCGGTGGGCGGGACGTCGCCGAAAGTCCGAGGCGCAGACGAATCGAGGAGGTGGACTGAATGAGCTCGAAGGACTGGCTCGAGAAGGACTTCTACGCCGTGCTCGGCGTGAACCGGTCCGCCTCCCCCGACGAGATCAAGAAGGCGTACCGGAAGCTCGCCCGCGATCTTCACCCCGACCGCAACCCGGACAACAAGGAGGCGGAGGAGAAGTTCAAGGCCGCCTCCGAGGCCTACGACGTGCTGGCCGACGACAAGAAGCGCAAAGAGTACGACGAGATGCGCTCGCTGTTCGGCTCGGGCGCGTTCCGGCGTGGGGCGCGGGGCGGCGGTGGCACCCAGTTCGATCCGTCCGATCTGTTCGGCGGCTTCTCCGGTGCCGGTGGCGCGCCGGGTGCCGACCGCCGGTTCGGCGGGAGCGGCTTCTCCGACATCTTCAGTTCGATCTTCTCCGGCGGGCAGGCGGCCGGTGGCCCGGCGACGGCCCGGCGTGGTCCGCAGCGCGGGCGGGATGTGGAGACCGAGGTCACCCTCGACTTCGCCCAGGCGGTTCGGGGTACGACCCTGCCGCTGACCTTGCGAACGCCGGGGGCCTGTGACACCTGTCACGGCAGCGGTGCCAAGCCGGGCACCACCCCCCGGTCCTGCCCGAAATGCCACGGCACCGGGCTGATCTCCAGCAACCAGGGTTCGTTCAGCTTCTCCGAGCCGTGCCGTGACTGTCAGGGCTCGGGCAGCATCGTGGACGAGAAGTGCCCGGAGTGCCGGGGCAGCGGCGGGGTCACCAAGACCCGCACGATCAACGTCCGGTTCCCCGCGGGTGTGGCCGACGGCCAGCGGATCCGGCTCAGCGGCCGGGGCGAGCCGGGCGACCGCGGCGGTCCCGCCGGAGACCTGTACGTGCAGGTCAAGGTGCGGCCCGACGACCTGTTCGGGCGCAGTGGCGACGACCTGACGCTGACGGTTCCGATCAGCATCGCGGAGGCCGTGCTCGGCGCCGACCTGAAGGTCCCCACTCTGGACGGTCCGGTCACGCTGCGAGTGCCACCCGGCACCCCGGGCGGCCGGAAACTGCGGGCCCGGGGCAAGGGCGTGGTCCGCAAGGAAGGCCAGGCCGGCGACCTGATCGTCACTGTCGACGTGCAGATCCCGGCGGGAGTGACCGGCGAGGCCCGGGACCTTCTGGAGAAGTTCGCGAAGTTGACCCCGCCGCCGGCGCGGGATCGGATCGAGGCCCGCCTGCGTCGGGCTGCCGGTTAGGACCCTCCCGGGAGGTGGCACATGTATGAAGAGATCAGCATCTCGATTGAACAGGCCTCCGACGCGAAGGTTTTGATCATCTCGGTGGCGGCGCGGCTCGCCGGGATGCACCCGCAGACCCTTCGGCAGTACGACCGGCTCGGGCTGGTGCAGCCCGGGCGGGCCGGGGGTGGTGGCCGGCGTTACAGCGAGCGGGATGTGGCACTGCTCCGCGAGGTGCAGCGGCTGAGCCAGGAGGACGGCGTCAACCTGGCCGGCATCAAGCGGATCATCGGCCTGGAGCAGTTGGTCACCGATCTGCAGCACCGGGTGGCCGAGTTGGAGCAGGAGCTCGAGTCGGCGTACACCCGGATGGCCCAGATGGAAGCGATGACCAATCCGTACGGGAGCCGTGATCTGGTTCGCCAGGAGCGGCACTCGACGGCGCTGGTGGTCTGGCGGCCACGGCGATCGCCGGACAAATGAGTAACGGCGGCCCTGAGGGCCGCCGTTACTGCGTGTAGTGACCGTACGAATACTTTCCGTACTCAGCGGCGGTTGAACAGGCCCAGTCGGCGCGGGTAGCGCACCAGGCCGCCCTCCATCCAGTCGTGGTGGTCGAAGAGCTCGGGCCGGGTCATCAGAACCCGGCAGTTGTGCGCCCAGATCTGCATCGGCTCGTCGCCGACCTCCTCCGCGCGCTCCACGAACTTCTTGAGCCGGCGCTTGCGCTGCCCGCTCGCGTTCTGCCGCAGCCCGTCCGCCGCGTAGATGTACATGCAGTGCTGCGCGAACCGTCGGGCCGGGCACTGCCGGTCCATGGCCAGTTCGAACAGGGTCGGGCCGAGCACATCGCCGGAGATCAGGAGGTCCCAGTCTTTCGGCATGCTGCTCAGCGGAACCGACTCAGGGTTGTATGCCCAGGTCTGCAACTCGTCGGGTCGAGGGTCGACCGGGTTGCCGAAACCGAGGAATGTAGCTTCACGCACGCTCACGTCGCCGCCTCACTCAACCGTTCGCAATACGGCAAGCGTTACCCGCTGGCCATAGTGGCGAACGTCCCAATACTCAGAGTCGTCGCCGCGCAACGCTAGCGTGCGGAGTCCGCAAACGGAAGTGTCAAGGCTTCACATTCAGATACTGGACAGTAACTTTGGGCTTCCTGAATGGAGACGCAGGTCACTCCACGGATGGCAGGGGCTTCTGGGCCGCTCGCTGGGCCGCCATCCGCTTCCGGATGATCTCCTTGAACCAGGGGTAATCCGGCAGTCGCGCCAGCAGTGGACCGGTCACCACGGTGATCAGCACGTATGCCGTGGCCAGCGCGGCAAGCTTGGCGTTTCCGCCGTACACCACCGCGAGTCCGGCGATCACGACGGAGAACTCGCCGCGGGGCATCAGGGCCAGACCGGCCCGAATCCGGCCGGGTAGGGCGATCCCCACCCGGCGGGCCGCCAGATAGCCGGTCAGGACCTTCGTCAGCATGGTCAGTACGGCCAGTCCGAGAGCCGGCAGCAGCACTGGCGGGATGTCCGCCGGGTTCGTGGAGAGCCCGAAGAAGACGAAGAACACCGCGGCGAAGAGATCCCGCAACGGTGTGAGCATCTGGGTGGCGTGGTGCGCCACCGGACCGGAGATGGCGATACCGACCAGGAACGCGCCGACCGCCTCGGAGACCTTCAGTTCGCCGGCCACCCCGGCGATGAACAGCGTCAGCCCGAGCACGCTCAACAGCAGGGCCTCGGGGTCCTTCACCGACATGAACCGGCTGATCTCCCCGCCGTACCGAATGGCGACGACGAGGACCGCGACCACCGTGACCACCGCGACGCTCAGCGTGCTCAGGCCGCTCGCCAGGCCGAGACCGGCCAGCACGGCGGTGACCACCGGCAGGTAGAAGGCCATCGCCAGGTCCTCGATGACGAGCACCGAGAGGATCACCGGAGTCTCCCGGTTACCGACCCGGCCCAGGTCGCCGAGGACCTTGGCGATCACCCCCGACGACGACACCCAGGTGATGCCGGCCAGCACCAACGCGGCCTTCCAGTCCCAGCCGAGCAGAAACGCGAACGCGGCTCCGGGTACGGCGTTGAGCAGCATGTCGATCAGGCCGGCCGGGGCTGCCGACCGGAGGTTGCCGACCAACTCGTCGGCCGAATACTCCAGACCCAGCATCACCAGCAGCAGGACCACCCCGATCTGGGCGCCGACCGCGGTGAACTCGGTGCTGGCCCGGAGCGAGACCAGACCACCCTGACCGAACGCCAGACCGGCCAGGAGATAGAGCGGAATCGGGGAGAGACCGAAGCGGCGGCCCAGGCGACCGAGCATTCCGAGGCCGAACAGAAGCGCGCCGATCTCGATGAGCAGGATCGTCGTGTGGTGCTCCACCGCGCTCAGCCGTCGTCGTCGCCGGCCAGGATGGCGGTGACGCCGTCCAGGCCGTGCCGGGTGCCGACCGCCACCACCACGTCGTTCGCCTCGAAGCGGAACTCCGGTCCCGGTGAGGCGATCACCTCACGGTCGCGGAGAACGGCCACGATGGACGAGGTGGTACGACTACGCGCCTGGGTGTCACCCAGCCGCCGGCCCACGAACGGGGAGCCGGCCGGGAGCGCGATCTGCTCGGTCAGCAGGCCGGCCGCCTGCTGTCGCAGACCGGCGAGCTGACCCAGCATCAGCGAGGCGCCCAGCACGTCGGCCAGGGCCTCCGCCTCGTCGTCGGTGAGTGGGATCGACGCCAGGCTGGAATCCGGATCGTCGACGTCGTACAGGACGAGATCGCGTCGCCCGTTGCGATGCGACACCACCCCGACGGTCCGGCCCGATGAGGTCACCAGGTCATGGCGGACGCCGATTCCCGGCAGCGGAGTCTGTTCCACCCGTACGCGCACGATCTCACAGTAGTTGGGTGATTGATCCTCCGCGCGGCAGTACAGCGCAACGGGGCGCGCCGGGCGTCACGACGCTACGGGTTCGTCCCGTGTTCGGTATCATCTCGCGGACACGGGGAGGTAGGGAGATGTCCATGCGCCGATTCATCGCCGTTCTACTGGCCGCGCCGCTGCTGGTGGTTCCGGCCACCGCGCCGGCCTCGGCGGCGTGCGCGCGGGTGCCGAGCGACTTCAACGGCGACGGATTCGGTGATCTCGCCGTCGGCGCCCACGACCGGAAAGAGCCGACCTACAGCGTCCCGTGGCAGGGGGCGGTGAACATCGCCTACGGTTCGGCGGCCGGGATCGGTAAGGGCTCTCTCGGCTCGATGACCTTCGACGGTACTCCGGAGAGCGTCGGTCGCGGGTTCGACGGCAGCTCCCGTCTCGGCGAGTCGCTGGCGACCGGCTACTTCGACGGCGACTGTTACGCGGACCTCGCCGTCAGCGCTGCTTCGGCGAGCAAGTTTCTGCTGCTCTACGGGAGTGCGGCGGGCCTGACCAAGTCGCGGGCGGCCGGATTCGACCGGACCGCCATTCAGCCGAACGGCGCGTACCCGTCGGGCTTCAGCGAGGACCTCGCCGCCGGCGATTTCAACGGCGACGGATTCGACGACATCGCGGCCGGTGCCCCGTGGGCCGAGGACAACCGCGGTGGGCTCGGGGTGCTCTACGGCTCGGACCAGGGCATCAGTGCCACCGGTGGCCAGTGGATCGACCAGGACAGCCCGGGGGTGCCCGGCGCGGCTGAGCCGGGTGATGTCTTCGGCCGGTCGCTCACTGCCGGCGACTTCAACGGTGACGGCCGGGATGAACTGGTGGCCGGGGCGCCGGGCGAAGCGCTCGGCAGCAGATATGACGCCGGCGGCATCGTGGTCTTCCCGGGTACCGCGGCGGGTGTGTCGACCGTGGGCTCGACCTGGTGGGATCAGAACTCACCGGGCGTGCCCGGCGCGGCCGAGTCGAACGACCGGTTCGGTCACACGCTGACCGCCGGTGACACCGGTGTCGACGGCCGGGACGAGTTGATCGTGGCCTCGGACGAAGGGGTCGGCTCGAAGGGCTGGGCCGGTGCGGTGCACGTGTTCCACGGCTCCGCCTCCGGCTTGCGGCCGGGCGCGATGTTCACCCAGGATGACGCCGCCATCCCCGGTGCGTCGGAGAGCGGTGACTACTTCGGGTCCGCGCTGGCTCTCGTCGACTTCAACCGCGACGGTAAGCGTGACCTGGTGATCGGTGTAATGGGCGAGACGGTCGGTTCGACCTACAGCAGCGGTGCGGTGAACGTGCTCTTCAGCGCCGCCGCCGGCCCGGTTGCGGCCGGCTCGATCTATCTCGACCAGAACTCGGCCGGAGTGCCCGGTGCGAACGAGACGTCGGACCGGTTCGGGGGAGGCCTCTCCCGGCTGGTCAACGCCTACGGCGGTGAGAGCCTGGTCATCGGTGTCTCGGGCGAGACGGTCACCTACACGAGCGAGGGCGCCGTCGTCGTCCTGCCGGGTGCGGCGGTGGGCAAGACCCGCCCGAACGGCTACTTCTTCTCCGGGTCGAACTTCCCGGGCCGCGCCTCGGCCGAGGCGAACTTCGGCCGAGGGCTTCCCTCCTGAGTGCCGGGGGCCTTCCTCCTGAGTGCCGAGGGCCTTCCTCCTGAGTCTCGTTCCGGTCAGCCCGGGTCGGCGGCGGTCGTCGCCACCCGGGCTGTCTCGTCCTCGTGTGCCGGCGGCCGGATCGCGAGCAGCAGAAGCAGGCCGAGCGCGCTGAGTCCGAGGTTCAGGCCGTAGGCCCAGCGGAAGCCGAACTCCTGGGCCACTCCGAAGAGCGGGGCCGACAGGATCTGCCCGATCGGGAAGGTGTTGGAGAACATCGTGGACGCGCGGCCCGGGAAGCGCGGCATCAGGTCCTGGAAGTAGGAGATGCCCAGCCCGGAGGCGGCCGCGATGAGGACCGCGTTCAGCAGCTGGGCGCCGGCCAGCATCCAGACCGACGTGGCCGACGCCGCCAGCGCCTGGTACGCGACACCGCAGACCGCGCCGAACAGGATGATCCGGCGCAGCGGTATCCGGGTGGACAGCTTGCCGAAGCCGAGCATCAGCGGGATCTCCAGCGCGGCGCAGATGCCGAGGATCATGCCGGCGTCACCGACCGAGCCGTCCAGTTCGGTGCTGATGAACAGCGGCATCGCCTGGACGTTGAGCACCATGGAGGTCTGGATCAGGATGAAGCCGCACAGGATCGGGTAGACCTGCCAGGGCGCCCGGGTCGAGACCGGCTCGCCCTCCCGGGGCGCGGCCGGCGCCTCCACCTCGGGCAGCCAGCGTGCCGCGAGCAGGGCCGCCACCAGGTACAGCACCGACGCGGTCCCGTAGACGTACTGGAAGTCGCCCACCTCCAGCAGGACCGCGGCCAGCGACGGTCCGCCGACCCAGGCGATCGAGAACACGGTGCGCAGCGTGCTGATGCCCATCGCGGCCCGGCCCGGATCCTCCTGCTGGAGCACCTGCCGGGCGTACGCGAAGGATTGCGGGAAGAGTGACCCGGCGATCGCGGTGGCCGTCGCGGTGAGGGCGAGGAGCACCCAGTAGTCGCGGACCACCGCGGTGACGCCGGTGCCGGCGCACCCGGCGACGGCGGCGACGATCAGGATCGTGCGTCGCATCGGCCGGCGGTCCGAGACGCGGCCGATCGCCCACGACATGGCCACACCCGAGAGCGAGGCGGTGACCAGGAAGAAGGTGACCTGGATCGGACTGGCCCCGACGGCGGTGCTGAGGAAGAGGCCGAGGAACGGGCCGACCACCGCGGTGGCGATGCCGACAGTGAGGAAGACGAGGCCGAGAGGGAGAAGCCGGCGGAACAGTGGCACGACTGCCGACGTTACGGGTTCTTTCCGATTAGGGACCATGTTCGGTGGTGACTGTCACCGTGGTTCCGGCGCGCTAGAGTTGAGCGCGCTACGCTCAAGTCTGTTGGGTTGGCTTCAGGGGAGCTCATGAACACCGAACGCTTGACCACCAAGAGCCGCGAAGTGATCACCGCCGCGGTCGCCGACGCCGGGCGCCGCGGCCATGCCACCGTCGAGCCGTGGCACATGCTTCAGTCGCTGCTCGACACCGGCGGGTCCACGGCCACCGCACTGCTGCGGGCGGTCGGGGCCAATCCGGCGGACATCCGCCGGGCCGCGGTCCGCGCGATCGAGCAGTTGCCGTCCGCACGTGGGGCCAGCACCGTCGAGCCCAGCCTGTCGCGCGAGTTCGTCAACGCGATCGGCTCGGCCGACCTGATCGCGAAACCACTCGGCGACGAGTATGTGTCGACCGAGCACCTGCTGGCCGGCCTGGCCCGGGTCGGCGGCTCGGTCTCCCAGGTCCTCAAGGACGCCGGCGCCACCGAGGATGCGCTGGTCGGTGCATTCCCGCAGGTCCGGGGCGGGGAGCGGCGGGTCACCACGGCCGATCCGGAGCAGACCTACAAATCGCTGGAGAAGTACGGTGTGGACCTCACCGCTCTGGCCCGGGACGGCAAGATCGACCCGGTGATCGGCCGGGACACCGAGATCCGCCGGGTCGTGCAGGTGCTCTCCCGGCGTACCAAGAACAATCCGGTCTTGATCGGTGAGCCGGGCGTCGGTAAGACCGCCATCGTCGAGGGCCTCGCCCAGCGCATCGTGGCCGGTGACGTGCCCGAGTCGTTGCGCGACAAGAAGCTGGTCTCCCTCGACCTCGGCGCGATGGTCGCCGGCGCGCAGTACCGGGGCCAGTTCGAGGAGCGCCTGAAGAGCGTGCTCGAGGAGATCCGCGGGTCCAACGGGCAGGTCGTCACATTCCTCGACGAGCTGCACACGGTCGTCGGCGCGGGCAAGGGCGAGGGCTCGATGGACGCGGGCAACATGCTCAAGCCGATGCTGGCCCGCGGTGAGCTGCGGATGGTCGGCGCCACCACGCTCGACGAGTACCGGGAGCACATCGAGAAGGACCCGGCCCTGGAGCGGCGGTTCCAGCCGGTCGTGGTCGGCGAGCCCACGGTCGAGGACACCATCGGCATCCTGCGCGGGCTCAAGGGTCGTTACGAGGCCCACCACCGGGTCCAGATCACCGACGCGGCGCTGGTGGCGGCGGCCAGCCTCTCCGACCGGTACATCAGCGACCGGTTCCTGCCGGACAAGGCGATCGACCTGATCGACGAGGCCGCCTCCCGGCTGCGGATGGAGATCGACTCCCGCCCGGTCGCGCTGGACCAGCTCCACCGGCAGGTCGACCGGATGCGGGTGGAGCGCCTGGCGCTGGAGAAGGAGACCGACCCGGCGTCGATGGCCCGGCTGGAGAAGCTGATCGCCGACCTCGCCGACCGCGAGGAGGAGCTGACCGCTCTCACCGCCCGCTGGGAGCGCGAGCGCAGTGGACTCAACCTGGTCGGTGAGCTGAAGAAGCAGCTCGACGAGGCACGGGCGGCCCAGGAGCGGGCCCAGCGCGACGGCGAGCTGCTGGAGGCGTCCCGTCTGCTCTACGAGGTGATCCCGACCCTGGAGCGGGAGATCCGGAGCGCCGCCGAGTCCGAGGAGGAGGAGAACACCGAGCCGCCGATGGTCAAGGAGGATGTCGGCGCCGACGACATCGCCGAGGTCGTCTCCTCGTGGACCGGCATCCCGGCCGGCCGGATGATGGAGGGCGAGACCGCCAAGCTGCTGCGCATCGAGGATTCGCTGGCCGACAAGGTGATCGGCCAGCGCGAGGCGATCGAGGCGGTCGCGGGTGCGGTGCGCCGGGCCCGGGCCGGGATCGCCGACCCGGATCGGCCGACCGGCAGTTTCCTGTTCCTCGGCCCCACCGGTGTCGGCAAGACCGAGCTGGTCAAGGCGCTCGCCGGGTTCCTCTTCGACGATGAGCGCGCGATGGTCCGCATCGACATGAGCGAGTATGCCGAGAAACACTCGGTGGCCCGGCTGGTCGGTGCGCCACCCGGGTACGTCGGCTACGAGGAGGGTGGTCAACTCACCGAGGCGGTGCGGCGCCGACCGTACAGCGTGGTGTTGTTGGACGAGGTGGAGAAGGCCCACCCGGACGTCTTCGACCTGCTGCTCCAGGTCCTCGACGACGGGCGTCTCACCGACGGCCAGGGGCGTACGGTCGACTTCCGCAACGCCATCCTGGTCCTCACGTCGAACCTGGGCTCGGCGAACTCGGACTTCACGATGAGCGACGAGGAGCGCCACGATGAGGTGCTGGCCGCCGTCCGGGCGCACTTCAAGCCGGAGTTCCTGAACCGGCTCGACGACATCGTGGTCTTCCACGCGCTCACCAAGGAGAACCTGACCCGGATCGTCGACATCCAGCTGGCCCGCCTGCGGGACCGGCTCGCCGAGCGGCGCCTCACGCTCCAGGTGACCCAGTCCGCGATCGATTGGCTGGGTGAGCACGGTTACGACCCGATCTACGGCGCCCGGCCCCTGCGCCGGCTGATCCAGTCGTCGATCGGCGACCTGCTGGCCAAGGCACTGTTGGCCGGCCGGGTCCGGGACGGTTCGACGGTCCTGATCGACCTGGCCGATGCCAAGGACGGCCTGACCATCCGATAGCCGACTCGGTAATCACGCAGAAGGGCCCCGGGCGGAAACCCGGGGCCCTTCGCTCATCTGTCGGCCGACCGCCGCCGGTAGGCCTGTGTCATCAGTACGTCCGTGATGGCGTGCTCGCCGTCCGCGGACCAGATCCGTATGCCGTTGCGATGGAGCTGATATCGGACGTCCTTGAATCGGGTCCGAGTGTCGTCATGGTGAACGACGTCCAGGGTGTCGGCGTGGGGCATGGGACTCACCGGTCCTTGTCAGGTCTGGGGCGGCCGCGGTGTGGTCACGCGGCCGGCGCAATCGGAGTGGCGCCGTCTGCCGGTCTGCCTCGGCCCCGGGAAGGTGTGCGCGGGGCGGGCGACTCGTGCGGGCACGGCGTGCCGCTGGAGCCTTGTGCTTCCAGGAGGACGCCACGGCATCGAAGTCTAGGCGGCCTCGTCCAGGCGTGTCGCCCCCCGAAAGGGCGACGTTTTGCGGTCATTTGGGGTCATCGTTGCCTGATGTTGCCACACCGTCGCGAACGGTGAGGCCAGGTCGCGCGATGTGGTCCCCGACAAGTACCGTGAATTGATCTATAGGAGGGCAGCGTGACCGTACCGGCATATCCGGTTCCGAACCCGGCGGCGCCGAGTCGCCCGGTATCGGTGACCATCTCATCGAGTCTTCTCTACCTAGTCGTCGCCATGCAGGTCCTCAACGCGATCGTGTTGCTGGCGACCATGAATACCGCTGCCGAGGCCGCTCGGGACGCCGCTACCACGCTCGGTGAGGCGCAGTCCGCCACCGACCTGGAGATGGTCATGCGGGTCGTGCTGATCTTCATGTCGGTCATCTATCTGCTGCTCGCGGGTGGTATCACCGTTCTGGCGGTCCTGAACAACCACGGCAAGAACGCATCCCGGATCGTCACCTGGGTCTTCGCCGGTCTGGGCCTCTGCTGCAACGTCCTCAGCCTGGGCGGTAACGCGGCGGGCGGCATCGCGGCCGGCGGCTCCGGCGAGACCGGGATCGATTCCACCCAGATCGACCTGCGGGTCGCCGAGGCGATGCCGGGCTGGTATGAGCCGGTGCTGATGATCTCCACCGTGCTGACCGTGCTCGGTCTGCTCGGGGCGATCATCCTGCTGGCGGTGCCGGCCTCGAACGCGTGGTTCCGCAAGCCGCCGGCATGGAACGCGGCGATGCCCTTCCCGGGTTATCCGGGCCAGCCCGGTTATCCGGCTCAGCCCGGTTATCCGGCTCAGCCTGGTTACCCGGGCCAGCCTGGTTACCCGGGCCAGCCTGGTTACCCGGGCCAGCCTGGTTACCCGGGCCAGCCTGGTTACCCGGGCCAGCCCGGTTATCCGCAGGCACCCTACGGCCAGCCGGGATACCCGCCGCCGCCCAGCCACTTCGGATCGCCGCAGCAGTACGGTCAACCGGGTGAGCCGGCGCCGGGCCTGCCGCCGTATCCGGGTGCGAGCGAGCCGGCCACCCCGCCGCCCAGTGCACCGCCCGCCTCGCCCGCTCAGCCGGACCCGTGGGCACCGCCGCCGTCCTCCGACCCGTGGGGCACCCCACCGGTGCCACCGGCGCCGGGCGGGGAGAATCCGCCGCCCCGGCCGCCCACTGACCCTTCCTGATCGCTTTCGGACCGGTCCGCCCGTACGGGGTGGGCCGGTCCGCCCACTTTCGGGGTCCCGCACGCGATAGGTTCTTGCCAGCCGAACCAGCGGGAGCATCGATGTCCTACGCCGTCCAGCCGCCGATCGTCGCCGCACCGCCTGCCGCACGCCGGCCGGTCTCCGTCGCCACGGCGGTCGCCCTGCTCTGGGCCATGGCGGCAGCCGGCCTGACCTATGCGATCGGCATGATCGCGGTGACACCGGGCGTGGCCGGTCGGCTGCGTGACGCCGCCCCCGCCTCGGACACCGTGGACAACTTCATCGCCGTGATGTGGCTGGTGGCCGCGCTGGCGCTGGTGCTGTCCCTGCTGATGACCGCGCTGTTCGTGGTGTTGGGCGTCGCGCTGCGGCGGGGCAGCCGACTCGGCCGCTGGGTCACCCTCGGCGCGTGTGTGTTCGGCATGGTCACCGGGTGCGGGACGCTGGCGATCCTGGCCGCCCAGCGGGCCGGTGAGGCGGCTCCGGGCACGTTGAGTGAGGCGCTGAACTCGGCGTACCCGAACGGGTGGATCGTTCTCAACGTCATCATGGCCGCCGCGCAGGTGTTGGCCTACCTGACGGTGGGCATCCTGGTGCTGACCGCACCGAGCGAGTTCTTCGGCCATTCTGGGTCACCCGAGTGGGCCAAACCACAAACGAACCCTTTTGTTACCGGCGGGTCCGAACCCGATCAGTTCTCAGATCCGGCCTTGTCGCCGAAGTCCACGTCGAACCCAGAAGACGAGTTCTGGTCACGACCGAACGAGTGAGCGGTTCCGTATCGACGACTGTGGGTCACTCGAACGGGTACGGTCCGTTTCTGGCACTGTCACTCGATCGGCTGTCCGGATAGATCGAGATCGGCCGGACGGTGGGTGTTTTCGCCCGTACGGACAAACGTGATTTGGTGCCTTCACAGGCTCTTCACAGCGCGACCACCAGGTGATCCTGAGGGTGGCGGGGGTAGCGTACCGACGGTAACTGCTTTGAGCAGCATCTATGCTCCGAGGAAGAGGCGAGATCAGATGGCCAATCGGTAAACCTTGTTTACAGAAGCCCCCAAAGTCCCGCGTCAATAGTTCCGTTCCGTCCTGCCGGGGCGAAAGATTCCGGTTTCCGTACAGCCAGTACGCTCGATGTCATGAGAGCACGGCACGACCTGGGTAAATTCATCACTGAATTGTCCGTCGCGCAGCGTGGCGCCGTGCTTTCATCGGGTCGTGGGGGTGTGGACGAACTGGTGATCGCGCAGTGTGGCGTGATGGTCTCGACGCGTTCAGTGGCGAGTCATCGTCGAGGATCTGTCTGGCGAACAAATCGACGAATTGACAATGTGGTCGGCCTCACTCCGATGGCGGGGATCGAGACCTCGACACGGATGGGTAGCGACCAGATGGCGGCTGAGGCGTTGCAGGAGGCAGAGACCGAAGTCGTAGTCGCGCGAACGGTCGACCCGGATGAGGGTGTCCGGTCGACCGACTCGGCGATCGATGTCGGCCTTACGGCCTGAAAGTTAGCCGGTTCGTTCCTGCTCACATGCAGGAGAATCGATGCAGTTGGTGGAAGGATGGAGATCGTGGGAACTGCGTTGGCGGAAATGTCCATGCCTCAAATCTCGCCGCTTGCCGGTGAGCCTATTGAACGCGCTGACGCTGAGCGCCTGGCGGGAGTGCTCAAGGCGCTCGCCGACCCGGCCCGGCTACGCCTGTTGAGCCTCATTCAGTCCGCGACGGACGGTGAGGCGTGCGTCTGCGACCTGACGGCCCCCCTGGGCCTCTCGCAGCCGACCGTGAGTCACCACCTGCGGATCCTGACCGAGGCGGGTCTGCTGGAGCGGGAGAAGCGGGGTGTGTGGGCGTACTACCGGCTGGTGCCGACGGCCATCGCCACCATCGCCGACCTGCTGACCCCGCCGCGGAAGCGGGCCACCAAGAAGGCCCGCTGAAGTCTGACGGCTTCGGTACCGCGGTAATGCCTGGCGTCATTGACTATGGGGGCGTGACGCCAGGCGGAGGACCCCGGCCCACGGACGGGCCGGCGGACCTGAGGAGGAACGGGTGAACTACGTCCCCGGTGACCTGCGTGACCAGCTCGCGCACGTGGGTTACGACGTGGTGCAGGCGGGCCTCGTTTGTGGATCGGGCGGCAATCTGTCCGCCCGTATTCCCGACGAGGACGCCATCTGGGTGACCGCGAGCGGAACGTGGCTGGAACGACTCAGTCGCAAGGACTTCACCGCGGTGCGGATCTCCGACGGGGCCCCCGCCACCGTCGGCGCCGCCCCGCCGTCACGGACCGAGCCGACCAGTGAGTTGGCTCTGCACCTGGCCCTCTACCGGGCCCGGCCGGACGTCAACGCCGTGGTGCACCTGCACCCGCAGACGGCGCTGCTACTCGACGCGGTCGGGGAGCACATCCGGATCGTGACCACCGATCACGCGTATTACCTGCGTCGGGTCTCGACCGTGCCGTTCCGGCTGCCGGGCGGCACCGAACTCGCCGCACTGACCGCCGCGATGGCCGCCGACGGCACCGACTGCCTGGTGCTCAGCCAGCACGGGTGCGTGGTGATGGGCGACTCCGTCGAGCTCGCGCACAAGCGGGCCCGAAATCTGGAGGAGGCCGCGTCGCTCACCTACCGGGCTCTGACCGCCGGGCGGTTGGAGAACCTGCGGGAGTGCCCGGAGGAATTCCTGGAGAAGCTTTCCGGGTCGACCACCGTTCGGGTGTAGTTCGCGACACGAAAAAGGCCGGCCCATCGGGCCGGCCTTTCGTGTCGGATCAGTAGTTCCGCGGGTAGTCCTGCGGAGGCTGCGGCGGGTACTGCTGCTGCGGCGGGTAGCTCTGCGGGGTCGGGTGGTGCCCCTGCTGCGGGTAGGCCGGCTGCTGCGGGTCCTGGTACTGCGGCTGCTGCCCGTATCCCGGCTGCTGCCCGTATCCGGGCTGCCGGCCGTACTCCTGCTGGCCGTAGCCCTGCTGGTGGCCGTACCCCTGCTGCTGGTTGTGGCTCTGCGGGTTTTGATCGTGATCGAAGTGCTCGTGGTACTCCTCGCGGGCGGCATCGGCCAGGCCGACGACGCTGGCCGCGGCCACGACGCCGATCGCGGTGGCCGGGTCGGCCGTCTTCAGGCCGCGCTTCTTGGCCTTCCGCTCGCGGAGGATCTCGATCAGGATCGGCAGCACCGAGATCAGCACGATCAGCACGACCACCGGCAGGATGTAGCGGTCGATCTTGTCGCCGATGGCGGCGTAGATCTGCTCGGCCAGCAGGTAGCCGATCAGGATGATGCCGTCGGTCCAGAGGATCGCGCCGACCACGTTCCACACGAAGAACTGCTTCGCCGGCATGCCGAGGGTGCCGGCGACCGGGTTGAGGAACGTCCGCACGATCGGGATGAACCGGGCCAGCACCACCGCCTTGGCCGGGCCGAACTTCTCGAAGTAGTACTCCGCCTTCTCGACGTACTCCTTCTTGAAGAGCTTCGACTCGGGCTTGTCGAACATCCGTCGCCCGTACTTCGCGCCCAGCCAGTGCCCCAGCTGCGCGCCGACGATGGCACAGATGGGCGCGCCGATCAGCAAGCCGACGATGGACAGCTGCGCGCCCTCGCCGAAGATCGAGTTGGCCACCTCGGAGGCGGCCACACCCGCCAGGAACAGCAGGGAGTCACCCGGGAAGAAGAAGCCGACCAGCAGGCCGGTCTCCGCGAAGAGGATGGCCAGCACCCCCGGGAGCCCGAAGGCACTGAGCAGGTCCTTCGGGTCCAGGGGGTTCAGGGCGAGCGTCTCGGTGAGCGCATGCATGTCCACGAGGAGCCAGGGTACCGGCCGATCCGAGGCCGGTACCTGTATGAATGCTGTGCACTCCAAGATGTGACCCGGCGGTCACAGTCGGGGGTCGACCGGCTCCGATTCGGCGGCCAGGATGGCGAAGACCAGCTCGTGCACCCGCCACGCCGGGGCGCCCTCGGCCAGGCGGTCCAGGGCCGCCAGTCCGAGTCCGTGCTCACGCAGCGCCAGCGACCGCTTCCGGCCCAGGTTTCGCTGCCGCAGACGTTCCAGCTGCTCCGGCCGGGTGTACTCGGGCCCGTAGATGATCCGCAGGTACTCACGGCCACGGCACTTCACGCCGGGCTGCACGAGACGACCCTTCCCGTCGACCGCCGCGAGACCGGACCACGGCTTGACCACCATGCCCTCGCCGCCCGCGCCGGTCAGCGTCAGCCACCACTCGGTCGCGGCGGCCTCCGACACCGGGTCGGCCAGGTCCACGACCATCCGCCGGGTCGGGGTGAAGAGCTCCGGGTCGGCCGCCACCAGCCGGTCGGCAAGAGCGAGGTGCCAATCATGATCCTTTTCGGCGTACGAGACACCGGCGCCGGCCAGGAACACGAACGGGGCGAGCGTGACTCCGGTGAGCCCGTCCGTCGGCCGCACGTAGGACCGGTACGCCGCCGAGTAGCCGTCGATCTCGGCCGCCCGCAGTTCCAGCCGATCCCGTAGTTCGCCCACATCGAGGCCGCGCCCGGCCACCCGCTCCAGCACCGACAGCGCCGCGGGCAGGGCCGACCGACCGGCGGCGCCCACTCCGGCGTAGTGGTCCCGGATCAGGCTGCCCGCCTTGGCCGACCACGGCAGCAGCTCGGCGTCGATGAGCAGCCAGTCGGTCGCCAGCTCGGTCAGGATCGGGGCGACCGCGGCGCGTACCCGGGCCAGCAGCGGCTCGTCCAGCTCCGGACCGAAGAACGGCCGGCCGGTCCGGGTCCAGATCGCGTCGCCGGCGCCGGAGGCGGAGACCCGCACCACGGCCCGGGAGCCCATGTGCTTCTCCTCACACACCACCCGGTCCACCCCGGCGCTCCGTAGATCGGCGAAGGCGGACGACGGGTGCTCCAGGTAGCCCTCCACCGTCGAGCTCGTGCACGGAGCCATCGTGGGCGGGAGCCAGACCAGGTTCTCCGGGTCGACCGAGAACCGGCCCATCACCTCCAGCGCGGCGGCGGCGTTCTCGGCCGGGACGGTGGTCTGGCCGTACCCGTACTCGATGTGCCGTCGTCCGATGACGTCCGCGATGTCGAGCCCGCTGTCCGGCTTGCTCGCGACCGCGGCGAACGGACGCACCGGGGCGTAGTACTCCTTCGCCGCCGGGACCGCCACGATCTCGCGGGACGGCCAGCGCAGCGCGGTCAGCGCACCCCCGAAGACACAACCGGTGTCCAGACAGATGGTGTTGTTGATCCACTCCGGCTGTGGGGTGGGGACGTGGCCGTAGACGACAGCCGCGGAACCGCGGTAGTCGCGCGCCCACGGGTAGCGGACCGGCAGGCCGTACTCGTCGGTCTCGCCCGTGGTCTCGCCGTAGAGCGCGAAACTGCGCACCCGACCGGAGGCCCGGCCGTGGTACGCCTCCTTCAGCCCGGCGTGCGCCACCACCAGCTTGCCGTCGTCCAGCACGTAGTGGCTGACCAGCCCGTCGATGAAGGTGCGCACCTCGGCGACGAAGGCCGGGTCCTCGGCGTCCAGCTGCTCCAGCGTCTCCGGCAGCCCATGGGTGAGCTGCACGTTGCGCCCGCTCAGCTTGCGAGCCAGCTTCTGCTCGTGGTTACCGGGCACACAGATCGCGTGGCCGGCCGCCACCATGCCCATCACCAGGCGCAGCACGCCAGGCGAGTCCGGACCACGGTCGACCAGGTCACCGACGAAGACCGCCTTGCGCTCCTCGGGGTGGACCGCGTCCACCGGCCGATCCCGTTCGTCGCGGATCAGCTCCCAGCCGAGCTTGGTCAGCAGCGACTCCAGCTCGGCGCGGCAGCCGTGGATGTCACCGATGACGTCGAACGGCCCGTGCTCGTCCTTACGGTCGTTGAAGAGCTTCTCGTAGCGGATCTCGGCCGCCGCGATCTCGTCCACCCCGCGCAGTACGTGGATCTTGCGGAAGCCCTCCTTGGCCAGCTGGTTGAGAGAACGCCGCAGGTCACGGTGCATCCGGGTGAGGACCTGACGGCCGAAGGTGCGGTCCTCGCGCGCCTCGGTGCGCTCCCAGGCCAGCGACTCCGGCACGTCCAGGACGATCGCCACCGGCAGCACGTCGTGCTCGCGGGCCACCTTGACCAGGCCCGCACGGGCGTGCGACTGCAGGTTGGTGGCGTCGACCACGGTGAGCCGGCCGGCCGCGAGCCGCTTGCCCGCCACGTAGTGCAGCACCTCGAAGGCGTCGGCCGAGGCGGACTGGTCGTTCTCGTCGTCGGCGACCAGACCACGGAAGAAGTCCGAGGACAGCACCTGGGTCGGCTTCCAATGGGTACGGGCGAAGGTCGACTTGCCGGAGCCGGAGATGCCGACCAGGGTCACCAGCGACAGCTCGGGAACATCGATGATCATGCGGACACCTCCAGGATCCGGAAGAGGGCGAGCTGGGTCGGGGCACCGGTGGTCTCGTCGGCCGCACCGACGCCACGGATGGTGACCGAGTAGCCGTGCGCCGCGGCGACCCGCGAGGCCCAATCGGCGAACTCGGCCCGTGTCCACTCGAAGCGGTGGTCCGAGTGACGCATCCCGGTCAGGCCCTCGTAGTGCACGTTGTACTCGACGTTCGGCGTGGTCACGATCACCGAACGGGGCTTCGCGTGCCCGAAGACGGCCGTCTCCAACGCGGGCAGCCGGGGCAGGTCGACGTGTTCGATGACCTCCATCAGCACCGCCGCGTCGAAGCCGCGCAGCCGATCGTCACGGTAGGTGAGCGCGGTCTGGATCAGCTTGACCCGGTCACCCAGTCGTTCGATCTTGAGTTTGCGGGCCGCCTGTTCCAGCGTGCGGGTGGCCACGTCGGCACCGACGATCTCGGTGAAGGCCCGGTTCTTGACCAGCGCCGCGAGCAGGGCGCCCGGGCCGCAGCCCAGGTCGAGCACCCGGGACGCGCCCACCTCGGCCAGAGCGTCCAGCACCGCGTCCCGGCGCTGCTCGGCCAGCGGCGCCCGGCGGGTCACCGGCAGCTCGGCCTCCTCCTCGGTGACCGGCTGGTCCGCCTCCAGCAGCTGGAGGGCGGTCGTGGCCAGGGACTTCCGGTGCGCCAGGTAGCGGCGGGCGATCAGCACCCTCTCCGGGTGCGCGGCCAACCAGCCCTCACCGGAACGCAGCAGCTTCTCGATCTCGTCCGGGGCGACCCAGTAGTGCTTGCCGTCGTCCAGGACCGGAAGCAGCACGTACAGGTGGTTGAGCGCGTCGGCGACCCGTACCTCGCCGGTCAGTCGCAGGTCGACGTAACGGCTGTCGCCACCGATCTCCGGCTCGAACGGGATCGGCGTGGCCGTCACCGACCAACCGAGCGGGGCGAACAGACGGGTCACCAGGGCCGGCGTGCCACGTAGCACCGGCACCCGGATCTCCAGCGGAATCGGCACGGCGGCCAGCTCGGGGCGGTCCTTCGAGGCGCCCCGCAGCGCGGTCCGGAAGACCTTGGCCAGGGCGCTCGACAACAGGCTGGAGGCGGCGTACGGCCGGTCGTTGACGTACTGGCTCAACTCGAAGGCGTCCCGCTGCGCGCGCAACAGTCGAGGGTCGACGTCCAGCAGCAGCGCGGCGGTGCAGCGGTCGTCGTCGGCCTCGGGGTAGAGGACGTACGCCGTACCCGTCGGCACGCTGAAGGAATGCACCTTGCCGGGGTGCTTGACCAGCAGATAGCCCAGATCGGTGGCGGGCCGATGGGTGGTCGTCAGAGTGAGCAGCACCCGTCGATCGTGACAGCGGGTGCGTTTTCCGGCGATCGAATTCAGCGGTAGTCGTCGTCGAACTCGACGATCCGGTCCTGCTCGGCGGACTCCTGCTCATCCGCGTCGTCCTGCCAGCCGGGCACGGTCGTCGCCTGCTCGGCTGCGTCGACCTCGGGCGTCTCAAGGTCGATCTCGTTCATCGGATACGTCATCCTCGACTCCCTTCCACTCGGCGTGTTCGCCTCCATGGTGCGACTTAATCCGGACCGATGCCACGCAAACGGGCATGCGTCGGTGCGGATTTCGAGGCGGTTTCCACTACGCACCGCAACTGCGGAATACTTGCGTCCTGGAGGACAGCGCGGTCCTGCCCTCTCGCAGCCCGTGAAAATGAGCAAGGAGCGCACCCGATGCCTATCGCTTCTCCCGAGGTCTACGCCGAGATGATCGATCGCGCCAAGGCCGGCGCGTTCGCCTACCCGGCGATCAATGTGACGTCCTCGCAGACCCTCAACGCGGCCCTCCAGGGCTTCGCCGAGGCCGGCAGCGACGGCATCATCCAGATCTCGACCGGCGGTGCCGAGTATGTGTCCGGCCCGACCATCAAGGACAAGGTCGTCGGCGCGGTGGCGCTGGCCGAGTTCGCCCACCACGTCGCCAAGCAGTATTCGGTGAACATCGCGCTGCACACCGACCACTGCCCGAAGAACCACCTCGACGGCTTCGTCCGCCCGCTGATCGACATCTCGGCGGAGCGTGTGGCCAAGGGCCAGGCGCCGCTGTTCCAGTCGCACATGTGGGACGGCTCGGCCGTGCCGCTCGACGAGAACCTTCAGATCGCCGAGGAGCTGCTGGCCAAGACCGCGGCTGCCAAGATCATCCTCGAGATCGAGGTCGGCGTCGTCGGCGGCGAGGAGGACGGCGTCTCCGCCGCGATCGACGACAAGCTCTACTCCACCGTCGAGGACGGCCTGGCCACCGCCGCCGCCCTGGGCCTGGGTGAGAAGGGCCGCTACCTGACCGCCCTCACCTTCGGCAACGTGCACGGCGTCTACAAGCCGGGCAACGTCAAGCTCCGTCCGGAGATCCTCAAGGAGATCCAGGACGCGATCGGCGCCAAGTACGGCAAGGAGAAGCCGCTCGACCTGGTCTTCCACGGCGGCTCCGGTTCGCTGCTGTCGGAGATCCACGGCGCTCTGGACTACGGCGTGGTGAAGATGAACATCGACACCGACACGCAGTACGCGTTCTCGCGCCCGGTGGCCGACCACTTCTTCCGCAACTACGACGGCGTGCTGAAGGTGGACGGCGAGGTCGGCAACAAGAAGGCCTACGACCCGCGCGCCTGGGGCAAGCTGGCGGAGAACGGTCTCGCCAAGCGGGTCGTCGAGGCTGCCGAGCACCTCCGCTCGGCCGGTACCTCTCTCGGCAAGTAAGCACTCGATCCAGCGGTGACGGCCGGCCCCCTTCGTGGGGACCGGCCGTTGTCGTCTTGCGGGGTCACACAGAGGCGCGGGTACCATCGACCGATCAAGATCGGCGGGACGGTGGACGTGCTCGGAATCGAGGGCTGGAAACCCGAGTGGCATCACGATGCCGAGGCCCTCGCCGCCACCCATCGACACATGTTCGTGCGGCTCATCGGCAAGAAACTGCGATCAAGTCGGCTGATGTGGGATGTCGCCGAGCGAGGCTGGTTCGCCGACGGTCCGGTGATCCTCGACTTCGGACTCAGTCGCGTCGAGATCACTCACCGTAAATTCGATGAGTGTGCGATCACCTGGGACCAGATCGACACGACCCTCCCGGTGGACCTTTACGAGCACTTCGACTGGCGGTCCGACCCGCACGCCGCGCTGCGCAACGCCCGGGGCCGGCCGCTCCGGGCGGTCAACGTCATCGAGCGGACCACTCCGGCCGACTGGCGGCCCCGGGTGCTGCACGCCGTCGAGTTCCTGTTCGACGGCGCGCGCCTCGCGATCTACAACGCCATGGACGAGAACGGCATCACCGACGTCCCCGAAGGCGACCTACCGGCGGCACATTGGCGCCGTGTGCACGTGGCCTAGCGGATCAGTAGCCGCCGCCACCGCCGCTGTCCCCACTACCCGAGAACGAGCTGCCGCTGTCGCCGCCGCCCCAGGACGAACCGCCGCTGTCGCCGCCACCCCACCAGCTGCCCCCGCTGTCGGAGGACGACGACGAGTCCGACGAGCTCGACGAGTCCCAGGTGCCGCTGCTCCCGTCGGAGTGGTGGTACGTCGAGCCACCGGCCACCCACGCGCCGCCACTACGCGACCGGCCCTTGCCATAGCGGCCCTCGTGGTAGGCGGCCCTGGTGTTATGCCTGATCAGCTTCACGACGAACACCACGGCGAACAACGCGACGACCAGGCCCAGGATCACCGGGACGAACAACAAGGCTTCCATGGCAGCAGTGTGCGGTAGCCGCGCCACTACTGCGAGAGAGCGGCCATCGCTTCGTCCAGGGAGTCGGTGACCACGATCAGATCGGACTGGTCGCCCTGGGGCGAACGGGCCAGCAACGGCCCCAGCAGATCGGTCACCGGCAGCCGCGACCAGTGCTCCACGCCGAGGAACACGTACGCCCCGGACGGGCCGTCGGTGGCATAGAACGTCTTCGTCGCGGCCTGGAAGATCTCCTGCACCGTGCCGGCCCAGCCGGGCGCGAACACGATCCCGCCCCGGGCCAGTCGCAGGATCGAGTCCTCCCGTACCGCGTTGGAGAAGTACTTCCCGATCTGCCCGGCGAACAGATTGGCCGGCTCGTGGCCGTACAACCATGTGGGTAGAGCCAGACCGCCGTGCCGGAGCCGCCCGGCGACGTCGAGGGCGGGCAGCGGATGCGCGGCCCGGACCGACAGCGCGGCCGCCGTGTACGGCTCGTGGTCCATGAAGTGCGGCGCCACCGAGAGCCGGTCGATCGCGGTGGCGAGCTCGGCCTCGTCGAACGAGGCGAAGTAGGCGCCCAGGTTGGCCGCCTCCATCACCCCGGGCCCGCCGCCGGTCACGATCAACCGGTCGGCGGCGGCCAGGCGACGGGCCAGGGTCGCCACCATGCGGTACGGCTCCGAGCCCCGCGGCGCCGCGTGCCCGCCCATGATCCCGATCGCACCACGGGTGCCGTGCACGGTCGCCCACTCGTTGAGCGCCTTGCCGAGTGCGTTGTCGACCCCGGCGTCGTGCAACCGCTGGGCGAGCGCCTCCCGGATGTCCGGAACCGCGCCACCGTGTGCCACGAAATGCTGGTAGACGACTGTGTCGTACATCCCGGAAAAGCCCCTGTCGGCGAAGCCGGCGGAAAGATCCTCGGGTGTGTAGAGCAGCGCCGGATGGGTCGGATAGGGCCGTTCGTCGAACGGCGGGACCACGTGCGCCCCGCGCAGGATCAGGTCGGACTCCACCTCGTGACCGGCCAGATGGCAGCCGACGAACATGGTGTCGCGCACATCCACCCCGGTCAGATCGGGCGGGTCGCGGTCCAGTCGCAGGCCCAGGACGCAGAGGCCGGCCAGGGTGTTCTTGGCCAGGTGCACGTCCAGCTCGGCTCGGGTCTCGATCTCGTCGGCGGTCGCGTCGAAGGGCGCGTCCCCGCCGAGTACTGGTTGCAGGGGATCGGGCATGGTGTCCATCTTGCTCGCCTTGCTCGCCCTTTGTTGCTCGCCCTTCGCTCGAACCGAGCGAGTCGTTGACCGACTCCCTAGAGTTGGCGCATGCGTGCTGCGACGGGTTCACTTCTCGGTCTGGCCTACGGCGACTCGCTCGGGAAACCGACCGAATTCCAGGAGTACGAGACGATCGTCGCCCGGTACGGTCCCGGCGGTCCCCGGCAGCTCGTCGGGGAGCCGGCGCTCGTCACCGACGACACCCAGATGGCGCTCGCCGTCGGTGAATCGCTGCGCGAAGCCGGCGCGATCACTCCCGCAGCGCTCGAACCGGTGCTGCGCCGCCGCTTCCTGGAATGGGCGGCCAGCCCGGAGAACGACCGGGCACCCGGCATGACGTGTCTGCGTGCGATCGGGAACCTCGCCGACGGACGGCCCTGGATCCAGGCCACCCAGTCCGGGTCGAAAGGGTGCGGGGCGAACATGCGGGTCACCCCGGTCGGCCTGCTGCCCGGGCTCACCGACGACCAGCGGTCCGGGGCGGCGCAGTTCCAGGCCGCACTGACGCACGGGCATCCGACCGGGCTGGCGGCCAGCGAGCTCACGGCGTACGCCGTCTTCTGGCTCCGCGGTGGTCTCGCACCGTCGGACCTGCTCGCGGCATTGCGGGAACGCTGTGCCGAGCAGCGCAAGGTCTATCGAGGTGACTGGCTCGGCGAGCTGTGGCACCGCCCGGCGATGACCTCGCCCGAGGAGTTCATCGCCCTGGGCTGGGACGAGTGCGCCGCCGCCCTCGACCGGGTGGCCGCTGCGCTGTCCGGGAGCGATCACAGTGGCGACCCCTGCCTGCGGACCGGCGCCGGGTGGATCGCCGAGGAGGCGCTGGCCACCGCTCTCTACGTCTACCTGATCTCGCCGGACGAGCCGGTCGCCGTTCTCGGCCGGGGAGCCGCCTCCTCCGGCGATTCCGACTCGATCGCCTGCCTGGCCGGTGCGTTCGCCGGTGCGGCCCTGGGCCTGACGGCCTGGCCAGCCGATTGGCAGACCCAGATCGAGTACGCCGACCGCCTCTTCCGCCTGGGCACCGCCTGGGACTGAGCACGATCCGGGCCGGCCTCCAGAGCTGTCGCACGCCCGTTTCGGCAGCCCTGGGGGCCGGCCGGAACTTAAACGTGGTGGCGGCGGAATGAACGCGGCCCGGACGGGTTGAATGGGGGCATGCAGAACCTCCTTCCCGAGCCGCCCGCCACCCGACTGCCCGCCGACGCCGAAGCCGACAAGGCCCTGGCCGAAGCCGCCGCATCGGGCTCCGAGCAGGCCTTCAAGGCGGTCGCCGCCAGATTCCCCGCCTACAGCGCCGCCTGGGCGCCGCTGGCCGCCGCCGCGTTGGCCGCTGACGAGCCGGTGACCGCTTATGCCTATGCCCGTACCGGATACCACCGCGGTCTGGACGCGCTGCGCCGCAACGGTTGGAAGGGTCACGGCCCGGTCCCGTGGGCGCACGAGCCGAACCAGGGTTTCCTGCGCTGCCTGCACGCCCTGTCGCAGGCGGCGGCGTCGATCGGCGAGGCGGACGAGGCGGCCCGCTGCGCCCAGTTCCTCCGCGACAGCGACCCGGCCGCCGCCGACGCCCTGACGTGACGACCGCACCGCCCCGCGTCGATCTTGTGAGGTTCTGCAACCTCACAAGATCGGCCGGGGTGGCCGGATGTCACAGGCCGTCGGCCACCGCTGCGGCGATCTTGAGCCAGGCGTCCTTCGTGTTGCCGGAGAGTTCGCCGTAGCGGATCGGTTCACCCGAGTCGATCAGCCGCTCGTACGGGGCCACCAGCACCGCCCTGGTTCGGGCCGCGAAGTGCTGTTGGATCCACTGGAGGTCGATGTCCTTGCGGGTGGGCGGCATCGTGACAATCGTCACCGCCTGACGGACGAGCCGTCGGCGCCCGCTCTGCTCCAGATGGTCGAGAGCCCGGGCCGCCGTCTCGGCCGAGTCGTTACGGGCCGACATGGTGATCACCAGCTGGTCGGTGGCGTCCATCGCGGCCTGCCAGTTCTCCGCGCGGACGTTGTTCCCGGTGTCCACGAAGATCAGCTTGTAGAACCGGCTCACCACATCGCGGATCTCGGCGAACGACGCCGCGGTCAGCATCTCACCGGCGGTCGCCGATTCGTCCGAGGCGAGCACGTCGAACATGCCCTCGCCCTGGGCCCGGACATATTGCGACAGGTCACCGACACGACCCTGCGCACCTTGGAAGAGATGCAGATCACGCATCATGTCGCGGACCGTCCGAGCATGGAAATCCTGCTGCGCCCGCATCCCGAGGGTGCCCTGGGTCTCGTTGTTGTCCCAGGCCAGGACGTATCCACCGCGCTTCTGCCCGAATGTCATCGCCAGCAGAAGAACGGCCACCGTCTTGCCGGCACCGCCCTTGGGGTTGACCACGGTCACCTGCCGCAGCCCACCGAAGTTGCGGCGAACCATCTCGACGTCCTGCTTGTACTCCAGCTCACGCTGCCCCGGAGCCAGCTTGACCAGCCCGAACATGCCCTTCTGAAGCACCGCCCGAGCACCCATCGTGGCACTCTGCTGGGAGGGCCGGGCCAGCCGCCGCCGCGCGAACTCCTCGGCGGTCGGCGTGCCGTCCACCATCCAGTTCAGCTCCTGGAACGGATCCACCTCACCGCCTGACGCCTGTTCTGTCCCGGTTTGTTGGGCATCGGGCGTGTGCGCTTGCGGCCAGGCCTGCCCGCCATCGTGGGGCGCGGCGTGCGCGTTCGGCCAGCTCTCAGCGGCGCCTTGCGGACGGTCGGTGGGCGCGGCGTGCGCGTTGGGCCAGCCGTCAGTGGCGCCTTGCGGGCGGTCGGTGGGCGCGGCGTGCGCGTTCGGCGGCGTCGCCGGGGCGGCATCCGGTGGTTGCGGATGGGGCTGCGCCTGCGGGGGTACGGCTGTCGCGTTCCCGGACGACCTGAGGTCGACGGACGGTTGAGCGGAAACGGGTCGAGTGACCGGCTGCTGATCGCCGAGCCGCTGGTCACCGGGCGACGGGAAAGTCGGCCGTTGGTCGACCGGTTGTGGAAAGGCGCTCTGCTGGCCAGTCGGTTGCGGGAAGGGGCCCTGCTGATCAGTCGGTTGCGGATGGGTGCCCTGTCGGCTGGTCGGCGAGGGGAAAGCACCCTGCTGGTCGACTGCCTGCGGAACGCCGGGCCGCTGGTCGACCGGCGATGTGAAGACGTCCTGCTGCGGAATCGCCTGGTGCGGGCGGTCCGGCTCCGAGGCGACCGGCTGCGGCGCGGCCGGGGTCGGCCGGTGCAGGGGCTGCGCCCACGGCGAGTCGGCCGTGCTGTGCCCCTCCGGCTGCCCGAAAGGCGCGGCCGGCGGACCGGACTGAGAACCGCCCGGCGGGCCGGACTGCGGAACCGGCTGCGGGCCCGGATCCGGGACCGGCGGCGGGCCCGAATGCGGGACCGGCGGCGGGCCCGAATGCGGAACCGGCGGCGGGCCGGGCTGCGGAAACGGCTGCGGGTGGGCGGGTGAATCCGTGGACCGCTGGCCGGGCACGTGCACCCCGGGTGGCAGTGGCGGACCGTCGGCCGGCCGGAACACGCCCGGCTCGACCTGGACCATCCCGACCGGTGGCACCCGATCAGTCAGTGGCACGGCACGGCCGTGCACCGGCGTCTCGGGCTCGTCGGCCCAGAACGGCTCCACGTCCCGGGCCGGGGTCGAACCCTCGGCGCCGGGGACGTAGACACGGTCGGCGTTCTCGTCCGCCACGGATGAGACCTCCGGTATCACGAAATCTTGGCTCAGCTGCCCGTCCAGAGTTGCACGGACCTCAGCCCGCGTACACCGCCCAGGCGCCCGGCTCGGTCCACCAGGATCGCTTGCGGCTGGTCGAACCCGCCACCCCGTCGTCGAGGAACTGCAGGTCACCCTCACGTGGCAGGACGGACACGGCGCGACCGCGGACCCGGCGCACCTCCACCCGTACCCGCGTGCCCTTGAACAGCTTTTTGACGACGACCGGGACCGCCACCGCCACCTCGACCCGGCCGTCGGTCGGATCGCCGTCGGCGAGCAGCCGGAGGCCGTCGAACTCGGCGTAGCCGGCGCCGTTGCCGATCGCACAGGCCAGCACCGGCTCCGCGCCGTCGGTGAGCACCGCGTCGTCGACCTCGACTCGACCGCGCCACGGCACGGCCCGCCCGTTGTCGTCGGAACCGCCGAGCAACGCCCCGTCGAGCGTCACCGAGCCACCGTCGTTGCGTAGCAGGTCCAGCCGTCGGACTGTGCCGTTCATCACGGCCGCCGCGACGGCTTCCGGCGTCCGGGGTAGGCCGAGCTGGGCCGCCAGGTCCTCGGTGTTGCCCGGGTCGAGCGGCAGGATCGCAACCGGCGGCAGGTCCGGCACGGTCCGCCCGGCGACCAGATCGGCGGGCCGCTTGCTGGGCGGCGGGGCGTACCGCCGAACCAGCCGGCGCATCACGGCGCGCAGCTGGCCGTCGGTCGCGGTCGCCACCACGAGGCGCACCTTGGTGTCCGGGTCGGGCCAGGTCAGGCCGTCCGGCCGGGTCGGGCCGTCGAACCGGGCGAGGACCGCGTCGATCTCCTGGTCGGAGCCGGCCAGCACGGTCTCCACCAGCGCCCCGGCCGCGCGGAGAGCGTCCGCGCAGGCCAGGACCGGGGTACGGGGTGTGGCGCAGACGGCGTTGCAGCCGCCGCAGCCCGAGTCACCGGAGCCGCAGGAATCGCCCGAGCCCTCGGCCAGGCTCAGGAGAACGACGTCATACATCAGACCCCGCCGAGCACCGAGTGCCGCTCGATGACCGCTTCGCGGCCGGGGCCGACGCCGACGATCGAGATCCGTGCGCCGATCCGGGCCTCGACGAACTCGACGAAGTCCTGCGCCTCCTGGGGCAGGTCCTCGAACTTGCGGCAGCCGGAGATGTCCTGCTTCCAACCGGGCAGCGTCTCGAAGATCGGCTGCGCGTGGTGGAAGTCGGTCTGGTTGACCGGCATCTCGTCGTGGCGGACGCCGTTGACCTCGTAGGCCACGCAGACCGGGATCTCGTCGAGCCCGTCGTAGTTGTCGAGCTTGGTCATGGCGAAGTCGGTGACCCCGTTGATCCGCTGCGCGTAGCGGCCGATCACCAGGTCGAGCCAGCCGATCCGGCGCGGGCGGCCGGTGGTGGTGCCGTACTCGTGGCCGACCTCGCGCAGATAGTCGCCGAACTTGTCGTGCAGCTCGGTCGGGAACGGGCCCTCACCGACGCGGGTGGTGAACGCCTTGAGCACCGCGACCACCCGGTCGATCCGGGTCGGCGGGATGCCGGAGCCGGTGCAGGCGCCGCCCGCAGTCGCGTTCGAGCTGGTCACGAACGGGTAGGTGCCGTGGTCGACGTCGAGCAGGGTGGCCTGGCCGGCCTCGCAGAGCACGACCTTGCCGTCGTCGATCGCGTTCGACAGCTCCAGGGCGGTGTCCGCCACGTACGGCCGCAGCCGCTCGACGTACGACAGCAGCTCCTGGACGACGTCGTCGACCTTCGCCCCGGTCCGGTTGTAGATCTTCGACAGCACCTGGTTCTTGAAGCCCAGCGCCGCCGTGACCTTCTGCCGCAGGATCGACTCGTCGAAGAGGTCCTGCACCCGGATGCCTATCCGGTTCATCTTGTCGGCGTAGGTCGGGCCGATGCCGCGACCGGTGGTGCCGATCCGGCGGGAGCCGAGGAAACGCTCGGTGACCTTGTCGAGGGTGCGGTTGTAGGAGGCGATCACGTGCGCGTTGGCGCTGATCCGCAGGCGGGACGTGTCGATGCCGCGGGCCTCCAGCCCGTCGATCTCCTGGAACAGCACGTTGAGGTCGACGACGACGCCGTTGCCGATCACCGGTACGACCCCCGGGGAGAGGATCCCGCTCGGGAGGAGGTGGAGCGCGTACTTCTCGCCGTCGATGACGACGGTGTGGCCCGCGTTGTTGCCACCGTTGAACTTGACCACGTAGTCGAGCCGGTCACCCAGCAGATCCGTGGCCTTACCCTTGCCCTCGTCGCCCCACTGGGCGCCGACCAACACGATCACCGGCACTTTTAGATATGCCTTTCCCCAAGGTCGTACCTGGAGGAGTCCGGGTACTGCGAAAGTTTACGCGACGCCACCGCAGGTAGGATGGGCCGTCGTGCGCGTACTTCTGATCGGCTCCGGTGGGCGCGAGCACGCGCTTGCCGTCGGGCTCTCCGCCGACCCGTCCGTCGACTTCCTGGCCGCGGCGCCGGGTAACCCGGGCATCGCCCAGCTCGCTGAGCTGCACGACGTGAAGGCCACCGATCCGGCCGCCGTCGCCGCGCTCGCCGTCGAGCTGAGTGCCGACCTCGTGGTGATCGGCCCGGAGGCCCCGCTGGTGGCCGGTGTCGCCGACGCGGTCCGGGCCAAGGGCATCGCCTGTTTCGGCCCGTCCGCGGCGGCCGCGCGCCTGGAGGGCTCCAAGGCGTTCGCCAACGAGGTGATGGCCGCCGCCGGTGTGCCCACCGCCCGTTCGTTCGACTGCACCACGGTCGCCGAGGCCCGGGCCGCGCTGGAGGAGCTCGGTGCGCCCTACGTGGTGAAGAACGACGGCCTGGCCGCCGGCAAGGGCGTGGTGGTGACCGACGACCTCGACGAGGCGCTGATCCACGCCGAGGCGTGCGGCAAGGTCGTCATCGAGGAGTTCCTGCCCGGCCCCGAGGTGTCGCTCTTCGTGGTCACCGACGGCACCGCGGTCGCCCCGCTGATGCCGGCGCAGGACTTCAAGCGTCTGCTCGACGGTGACGAGGGGCCGAACACCGGCGGCATGGGCGCCTACGCCCCGCTCGACTGGGCACCGGCCGACCTGACCGAGCGGGTGCTGCGGGAGACCGTCGAGCCGACGCTGGCCGAGATGCGCCGACGGGGTACGCCGTTCGCCGGCCTGCTCTACGTCGGCTTGGCGCTCACCCCCGACGGCCCGAAGGTGATCGAGTTCAACGCCCGCTTCGGTGACCCGGAGACCCAGGTGGTGCTGGCACTGCTGGAGACCCCGCTGGCCGGTCTGCTGAATGCCGCGGCCACCGGCACACTGGCCGAGCACGCCCCGCTGAGCTGGAAGTCCGGCTCGGCCATCACGGTCGTCGTGGCCAGTCACAACTACCCGGGTGTGCCTCGGACCGGTGATGTCATCGAGGGTGCCGAGCGGCCCGGCGTGATCCACGCCGGTACCGCCCGCAACGCCGAGGGCGCGCTGGTCTCCGCCGGTGGCCGGGTGCTCAGCGTGACCGCTTCCGGCGCCGATCTGACGGGTGCCCGCGAGGCCGCCTACGCCCTGGTCGACGGGATCCGACTGGACGGCGCCCAGTACCGGACCGACATCGCCCTGCGTGCCGTCGAGGGTCGCATCACGCTGTGACGATCGGCCGTGTGGCGTCCTGCAGCAGCGTGATCGAGAACCACAGGACGCCCGCGGCCCCGGCCACCAGCCCACCCAGGTAGAGCGCCTCGGGCACGACGGCCCGCAAGGCCGCCGCACTCAGCCCCGGCACGTAGAGGGCCAGAGCCGCCCGGGGCAGCATCCCGGCCCGCCACGACGCGACGCCGAAGAGCACCACCCCGATCAGGAACGTCAAGGCGACCACCAGGAAGTACGGTCGTCCCGGCCCGGTGAGCACGGCCTCCCGGGTCGCCGCGTCCTGATATTGCAGGACCGCGTGGGTGAGGAACTCGATCGCGAAGAGCCCGCTCAGTCCGAGGTGGTGCAGCACGAACCCGGCCAGCCCGAGCCGGCCCGCCTCCCGTCGTTGGCGCAGGTAGAGCGCGGTCAGGGTGAGCAGCAGGAGTGCCGAGGCGGGCGGCGCCAGAGCATGGGTGAAGGCGTTCTCCGGCAGGAGTCCGGCACGCCGGGCGACGGCGACCAGGGTGAGGAACCCGCCGACGAGGCCGGTGAGGGCTGCGAGGCGGTAGAGCATCCGATCGGACATGGTGACTCCTTGGTCGGGTGGATGCCGACCACCGTGGCCGGGCCGCCCGGGACCGGGACAGTGCCGCCCGGCCAGGAGTCTCCGGGGTGGGCGGTCATCCGGCACATGACCTGTGGCCAGACATCGACGCCGGCGCTGGTCCAGGCTCGTGGCGGTCACCTAGCGTGGCGGCATGGCTGTGGATGCTCCGCCGCTGCGCTGGATGGCCTCGCTCCTCTACACCGCCGTCATGCTCACCGGTCTCTACTACGTCGGCGCCGGCCTGGCCCCGGACTGGTCGCGCGTCGAGCTGGCCGTCTACCTCGGCGGCCTGATCGCGCTGCTCGTGGTCGAACAGGTGGACTGGCGGCGGCCCCGCACGCGGCGATGGTCGATGGCCATGCTGCTGATCCGGATCGTGCTGCTGGAGACGGTGTACGCGGCGGACGGCGCGGGATTCTCGCGGGCCCTCTTCGTGCTGGTGCCGTTCTTCGCGTACTTCTGGCTGGGCCGCGCCGCCGGTATCGGGCTGGCGACGTTCTACCTGGTGATGGCGCTGACCCGGGCCACCACGGTCAGCGGCGGCCGGTCCGACCCCGCGGTCGTCTCCGAACTGTTCATGCTCTTCATCGGCCTGGTCCTGGCGGTGGCCACGGCTGCCGTCGCGGTCGAGCAGAACCGAAGCCGGTTACAGGCGGAACGACTGGTGACGGAGTTGACCGCGACACAGGAGCGGGTCGCCGAGCTGAGCGCCGCGAGCGAACGGAACCGGCTGGCCCGGGACATCCACGACAGCGTCGGCCACCATCTGACCGCGATCAGCGTGCAGTTGGCGAAGGCGGAGGCGTTCCGGGAACGGGATCCGGAGGCCGCGGACCGCGCGGTCGCTGACGCGCGGCGGGCGGCGAGCCGTGCCCTCCAGGAGGTACGCGAGTCGGTCGGTGCCCTTCGAGCCGAGCCGTTCTCCCTGGTCACCGCCCTGTACGCGCTGGTCGAGGGGTTGGACGACCCGGATTTCCGGGTGGTCCTCGACCTGGGTGACACCGAACTCGAACAGGGCGGGGCGGGTACGGAGGCGCTCTACCGGGTCGCCCAGGAAGCGCTGACCAACGCCCGCCGCCACGCCGACGCCGACCTGGTGCGGGTGGCGGTCCGCGGCGCCGGGGCCGAGGCGGTGCTGGAGGTCGAGGACAACGGGCGCGGGTTCGAGCCGGAGAGCACGTCCGGTGGCGGGCTGAGCGGGATGCGGGATCGGCTGGCGGCGCTGGGCGGCAGCGTGCGGGTGGAGTCCCGGCCGGGTCACGGAACCCGGATCGTGGCGAGTGTCCCGGCGGTGGCCCGGTGACCGAGCAGCCGGTCCGGGTGCTGGTCGCCGACGATCAGGCCCTGATCCGGGAGGGCATCGCCTCGCTGCTGAGCATCGAACCGGGTATCGAGGTGGTCGGCACGGCGGCCGACGGTCGGGCCGCGGTCGAGCTGGCTCTGGCCACCGTCCCGGACGTGGTGCTGATGGACGTCCGAATGCCGGTCCTGGACGGTCTGCGGGCCGCCGAGCTGTTGCGCGAACGACTGCCGGCCTGCCGGGTGCTGATGCTGACCACCTTCGACGACGAGGAATACGTCGTCCGGGCGCTGCGGGCCGGAACCGGCGGTTACCTGCTCAAGGACCTACCCCCGAAAGACCTGGCCCAGGCGGTACGGCTGGCCCGCGCCGGCGTCGACCAGCACGACAGCGCGGTGCTCCAGCGGCTGGTCACGGCTCTGGACCGGGGCGCGGTGACGGCGACGCCCCGGGTCGACCTGACCGACCGGGAGCGGGCCGTGCTGCGGCTGATCGCCCGGGGTGCCACCAACCGGGAGATCGCCGCGCAGCTCTACGTGAGTGAGGGGACGGTCAAGAATCACGTCTCGAACATCCTGGCCCGGCTCGGCCTACGGGACCGGACCCAGGCCGCCATCTACGCCCGCGACCACGGCTTTCTCTGACGCGGTCAGTCGTACCGCCGCGGGGTCGATCAGCCCTTGGGGATGTCGAACAGCTTGGGGATGCTGGTGGCGAGGGTGACGTCGCCCTTGGTCTTGATCTTGCCGGTCATGAACAGCATCACCGGGTTGCCGGTGCCGGAGACGATCTTGAGGAAGGTCAGTCCGTCCATCGTCATCGCGAGCTTCGGTTCGCGGATCGGGGTGCTGGTCACCGTGCACGTCGCGTTTTCGATCACGGTCTCGTAGGTGTCCGAGGTGTCCTCGGGGCCGCCCGAGATGATCCAGTGGATGACGGTGGCGGTGTCGCCGGCCCGGTCCGCGCGGAAGAGCCCCGGCATCCGGTTGAAAACCTCGTCGAGGATCTTGGTGCGCCTCTCCGAGGCCATCACCTCGGAGATCTTGGCGTCCGGGGTGGACTTGACGAGCTGCGTGAACTCCTTCGGACCGATCGACGCAAGCGACTCGGGGCTGAAGTCAGTCATCAGGGTTCCTCTCGGAGTTCGCCGGTTTACTCGCCGGTAACTTTAGCGAGAATGCCGCGTGTTCGTGCAGTGTGCCACTCCCAAATAACCATTGGACAGTGGGGGCGGTGCGTCCTTAGACTGCCCAACATGTCTTTGGGAGATGGTGAGACGGCCGCGTTGCGAGCGCTGGCCCACCCGGTCCGGTTGCAGATCATGTCGCTGCTGACCGGTGCGGAGATGACCGCGGCCGAGGTCGCCCGCGAGCTCGGGCTCACCCACGCCAACGCCAGCTACCACCTCCGCAATCTTCTCTCCGGCGGGCTGATCGTGGTGGCCGGCGAGGAGAAGATCCGCGGAGGCGTGGCCAAGAGATACCGGTACGACTTACACCGCGAGCCCCGTACGCCCTGGTCCGACGAGCAACGCCGGGCCGAACTCGCCTCGCTCGCCCACGAGCTGATCCGGCGCAGCTCGGACGCCCGCTTCGTCGAGGGTGCGGGTCTTTTCGCCGACGGTGACTTCTGGGTCGAGCCCGACGTCTGGCTGAGCATCCGCGACCGGATCTCGGCGGCCGTCGACGACCTGCACCGGGCGGCCCGGCCGCCACGCACTCCCGGCACCGTCCGCACCAGCACCACGGTCGGCATGTTCCAGGTGCGAGAGGAGGAGGCGGAGTGAACGCGCTCGCGCCGCTGCGGCACATCCCGTACCGATTCCTGCTCGCCGGACGCACCGTCAACGCGCTGGGCAACTCGTTCGCGCCGATCGCCCTCGCCTTCGCCGTCCTCGACCTGACCGGCTCCGCCGGCGACCTGGGCCTCGTCGTCGGTGCCCGCACCCTCGCCAACGTGTTGTTCCTGCTGTTCGGCGGGGTGCTGGCCGACCGGCTGCCGCGGCATCTGCTGATGGTCGGGTCGAACGCCGCCGCGGCGGCGACCCAGGCCGCGGTCGCCGTCCTGGTGCTGACCGGCACCGCGACGATCCCGCTGCTGATCGCCCTCTCGGTGGTCAACGGGGTGACCGCCGCGGTGGCGCTTCCGGCCAGCGCGGCGCTGCTGCCGCTGACCGTGCCCGAGGGGGTACGCCTGCAGGCCATCGCCGTCAGCCGGATCGCACTGAACGGCGCGATGGTCCTCGGCTCCCCGCTCGCCGGGGTGGTGGTCGCGGCGACCGGGCCCGGTGTCGGGATCGCCGTCGACGCGGCCGCGTTCGTCGTCGCCGGGCTCTGTTTCGCGCTGATCCGGGTCACCATGCCGGTCCGGTCCGGCGAGCGCTCGAAGGTGTTCGCCGACCTGCGGACCGGGTGGTCGGAATTCCGGTCCCGCACCTGGCTGTGGGTGGTGGTGGCCGGCTTCTCGCTGCTCAACGCGGCCTGGTCCGGTGGGCTCTACGTGCTCGGGCCGGTGGTGGCCGACCAGACCATCGGCCGGCCGGCCTGGGGCCTGGTGCTCGCCGCCGAGACGGCCGGGATGATCCTCGGCGGGCTGCTGGCCATCCGCCTGAAGCTGCGCCGGCTGCTCCTCGTCGGAGTGGTGAGCTGTTTCGGGATGGCGCTGCCGCTGTTCGTGCTGGGCGGCCATCCACAGCTCTGGGCGCTGTTCCTGGCCATGTTCGTGACCGGGTTGACGCTCGAACAGTTCGGGGTCGCCTGGGAGACCACGATGCAGGAGCACGTGCCCGCCGACCGGCTGGCCCGGGTCTACTCGTACGACATGGTCGGCTCTTTCGCCGCGATCCCGGTGGGGCAGGTGGCGATCGGGCCGATCGCCGAGGTGGTCGGGCCGCGGGCGGCGTTGATCGGAGCCGGTGTGGTGGCCGTGGTCGCGGTGCTGGGCATGCTGGCCAGCCGTGACGTACGCACCCTGCGTCACCGGCTGCCGGAGGACGAACCGCGGCCCGTGACAGAATCGGTGCCGTGACCATCCCGAACGTGCTCGCCGCCCGGTACGCCTCCGCCGACCTCGTCACCCTCTGGTCCCCGGAGGAGAAGATCCGGATGGAGCGCAAGCTCTGGCTCGCGGTCCTCAAGGCTCAGCGTGACCTCGGCGTCGACGTTCCGGAGGGCGCGGTCGAGGCGTATGAGGCGGTGCTCGACCGGGTCGACCTGGAGTCGATCGCCCAGCGCGAGCGGGTCACCCGGCACGACGTGAAGGCCCGCATCGAGGAGTTCAGCGAGCTGGCCGGGTTCGAGCAGATCCACAAGGGCATGACGTCGCGCGACCTCACCGAGAATGTCGAGCAGCTTCAGATCCGGGCCTCGCTCGAGCTGGTCCGCGGCCGGGTGGTGGCCACCCTGGCTCGGCTGACCACGCTCGCCGTCGAGCACTCCGACCTGGTGATGACCGGCCGGTCGCACAACGTCGCGGCGCAGGCCACCACGCTGGGTAAGCGGTTCGCGTCGGCGGCCGAGGAGTTGCTGATCGCCTACGAGCGGCTGGACGACCTGATCGGCCGCTACCCGCTGCGCGGCATCAAGGGCCCGGTCGGCACCGCGGCCGACCAGCTCGACCTCTTCGACGGCGTCTCCGACAAGGTGGCGAGCCTGGAGCAGCGGGTCGCCGAGCACCTGGGGTTCAAGCGGGTGCTGTCCAGCGTCGGCCAGGTCTATCCGCGGTCGCTCGACTTCGACGTGGTCTCGGCGCTCGCCCAGGTCGTCGCCGGTCCGTCGTCGCTGGCCACCACGATCCGGCTGATGGTCGGCCAGGAGCTGGTCACCGAGGGCTTCAAGCCGGGGCAGGTCGGCTCGTCGGCGATGCCGCACAAGATGAACACTCGCTCGTCGGAGCGGGTCAACGGCCTCGCGGTGATCGTCCGGGGCTACCTGTCGATGGTCGGCGAGTTGGCCGGCGACCAGTGGAACGAGGGCGACGTCTCCTGCTCGGTGGTGCGCCGGGTGGCTCTGCCGGATGCGTTCTTCGCCACTGACGGCCTGTTCCAGACGTTCCTCACCGTGCTCGACGAGTTCGGGGCGTACCCGGCGGTGATCGGCCGTGAGCTGGACCGTTTCCTGCCCTTCCTGGCCACCACGAAGGTGCTGGTCGCGGCGGTGCGCAAGGGTGTCGGCCGGGAGGTCGCGCACGAGGTGATCAAGGAGCACGCGGTCGGCGTGGCGCTGGCCATGCGGGAGAAGGGTGTGGCGGTCAACGACCTCTTCGACCGCCTTGCGGCCGACGAGCGGCTGCAGCTCTCCCGGGGCGAGATCGACACGCTGGTCGCGGACCGGGCCGCCTTCGTCGGCGCGGCGCCGGCGCAGGTGCGTGCGGTCGCCGATCGGGTCGCTGAGATCGTGGCCCAGCATCCGTCAGCGGCGGCGTACGCACCCGCGCCGATCCTCTAGCTCCTGAGGCGCCTGGCTTGGCTCCCTGAAGTGCCTTGCTTCTCAGAGGTGCCTTGCTTTCTCTCAGGTGCCTGGCTTTTTTCAGACGCCCGCGATCGACGTGATCCACGCCCGGTTGTAGGCGACGCTGCCGTAGTACTGGCGGCTCGTGCCGTCCGCGGTCGACGCGACACCCACCTGGGCGCCGTTGTAGACCTGCGGGCCGCCCGAGTCGCCGCGCCAGGCGTTGCCGTTGATCCGGGTGCTGCCGATCGCCCGGCCGCCGTAGGCGTCGGTCTGGTTGGTCGAGGTGACCTGCACCGTGGCGGTCTTCAGGGTCGGTGACGCCGAGCAGCCCGAGTAGCAGGTCATGCCCCACCCGTAGATGCTGTTGGTCGAGCCGACCGGCGGGTACGCGCTGGACAGCGGCATGTACGAGGTGCTGACCGAGCTGCTCAGGCGCAGCAGGGCCAGGTCGTAGCGGGTCGACGAGGACGCGACGGTCCGGGTGACACCGCCGGAGGCGTAGGTGACGCTGCCGACGCGTACCGACATGGTGCCGCTCACGCAGTGCCGCGCGGTGAGCACGTAGTTGGCCGAGATGATCGTGCCGGAGCAGGTGAAACTGCCGTTACTGAAGACGGCGGCGGCCCACGGCGCCGACGAGACGGTGCCACCTCCGATGATGCTGGGGACGGCCGGTTCGGCCTGGGCGGCGGTGGGGGCGATCAGGGCCGCGACCGTGCCGGCGACGGCAGCCAGGAGTCGAATGCGCACGTCGAGATCTCCTTCTGGGGAACGTTAATAGAAATCGACGAATGCAAACTAAGACGCTTCCAGGCCCCCGGCCCAGAGTCCAATTGATACATATCACTGGGTGATGGCTGCGGGGCGGACACGCAAGCCCTGCTCAAAGACGCTCGCGTCGGGCTGCCGACACCGGCCCCCGGCTGGTCCGCGGGGTCCACCGGGTAGGCTTCGCCTGCTTACACCTATCAGTCAGGAGTGCCCGTGGCTCGCGTCGTGGTCGACGTCATGCTCAAGCCGGAGATCCTGGACCCGCAGGGTCAAGCGGTGGCGAATGCGCTGCCCCGGCTCGGCGTCACCGATGTCTCTTCTGTCCGCATCGGCCGCCGGATCGAGATCGATTTCACTGGGGAGCCCGACCTTGACCGGGCCCGTGAGATCGCCGACAAGCTGCTCGCCAACCCGGTGATCGAGGACTTCGAGATCCGCGTCGAGGGCGCCGCGGCGGAGGTCGCCTGACCATGCGGATCGGTGTGGTCACCTTCCCGGGTTCGCTGGATGACGGGGACGCCGCCCGCGCCGCCCGGATCGCCGGAGCCGAGGCCGTCCGCCTCTGGCACGGCGACCCGGACCTGCACGGCGTCGACGCGGTCGTCCTCCCGGGCGGGTTCTCGTATGGCGACTATCTGCGCTGCGGCGCCATCGCCCGGTTCGCGCCGGTGATGGAGTCCATCATCGATGCGGCGCGGGGCGGTCTGCCCGTGCTCGGCATCTGCAACGGCTTCCAGGTCCTGTGCGAGGCACATCTGCTGCCCGGCGCCCTGACCCGAAACCAGCACCTGCACTTCCGCAACCGTGACCAGTGGCTCAAGGTCGAGTCGACCGGCACCGCCTGGACCAACGGCTTCACCCCGGGCCAGGAGATCCTGATCCCGGTGAAGAACGGTGAGGGCTGCTTCGTCGCCGACACCAAGACCCTCGACGCGCTGGAGGCCGAGGGCCGGGTCATCGCCCGTTACATCAAGGGCAACCCGAACGGCTCGCAGCGCGACATCGCGGGAATCACCAACGAGGCCGGCAACGTCGTCGGCATCATGCCGCACCCGGAACACGCCGTGGAGGCGCTGACCGGCCCGTCGCTCGACGGCCTCGGCTTCTTCACCTCAGTCCTGCGCAGCCTGGCGAAGGACGGTCAGCTCGCAGGGGGACAAAAGTGACGACGCAGCAGAGTGGCTTCGCTGCGACAGACGTGCTCGCCACCGGCTCCGACGAGCCGGACACCGTCGAGCGGGCGGAGAAGTCCCCGGAGGAGCTCCAGCCCTACGCCGACCTCGGGCTGAAGGACGACGAGTACGCCAAGATCCGCGAGATCCTGGGCCGCCGGCCCACCGCGTCCGAGCTGGCGATGTACTCGATCATGTGGAGCGAGCACTGCTCGTACAAGTCGAGCAAGGTGCACCTCAAGCAGTTCAGTGAGAAGGCGCCGCAGAACACCCGGATGCTGGCGGGCATCGGGGAGAACGCCGGTGTGGTGCAGATCTCCGACAAGATCGCGGTCACCTTCAAGGTCGAGTCGCACAACCACCCCAGTTACGTCGAGCCGTACCAGGGCGCGGCGACCGGTGTCGGCGGCATCGTCCGCGACATCCTGGCGATGGGCGCCCGGCCGATCGCGGTGATGGACCCGCTGCGCTTCGGTGCGCACGACCACCCCGACACCGCCCGGGTCCTGCCCGGTGTGGTCGCCGGCATCGGTGGCTACGGCAACTGCCTGGGCCTGCCCAACATCGGCGGCGAGATCGTCTTCGACCCGTGTTACCAGGGCAACCCGCTGGTCAACGCGCTCAGCATCGGTGTGCTGCCGGTCGAGCGCCTCCAGAAGAAGGAGGCCACCGGCACCGGCAACATCGTCGTGCTGCTCGGTGCGCGGACCGGCCGGGACGGCATCGGCGGTGTCTCCGTGCTGGCGTCGGCCACCTTCGACGAGGAGGCCGAGCAGCGCCGCCCGTCGGTGCAGGTCGGCGACCCGTTCATGGAGAAACTGCTGATCGAGAGCTGCCTGGAGCTGTACGACGCCGGTCTCGTCTCCGGCATCCAGGACCTCGGCGGCGCCGGCCTCACCTGTGCGCTCACCGAGACGGCCGCCGCGGCCGGCACCGGCATGCGCGTCTGGCTGGAGCGGGTCCCGCTGCGTGAGGCCTCGATGTCGCCGACCGAGATCCTGGCCAGCGAGTCGCAGGAGCGCATGCTCCTGATCGTCACGCCGGAAAACCTCGACGCGGTGCTCAAGGTCGCCGAGAAGTGGGGTGTCTGGGCCACCGCCATCGGCGAGGTCACCGCGGCCTCCGCTGACGGCACCCCGGGCCGTCTGCACATCACCTGGAACGATCACGTCGTCGTCGACGTACCGCCGGGTTCGCTCGCCGACGACGGCCCGGTCTACAACCGGCCGATCCGTGAGCCGAACGATGTGATGCTGCTCCAGGCCGACCGGGCCGAGACGCTGCCGCGTCCGTCGACCGGCGACGCGCTGCGGGAGACCGTGCTGCGGATGGCCGCGTCGCCGAACCTGTGCGACAAGACCTGGGTCACCGAGCAGTACGACAGGTACGTGCTGGGCAACACGATCCTGGCCCAGCCGGAGGACTCCGGCGTGCTCCGGATCGACGAGGAGACCGGCCTCGGGGTGGCGCTCTCCGTCGACGGGAACGGGCGGTTCGCACGCCTCGACCCGTACGAGGGGGCCAAGCTCGCGCTCGCCGAGGCGTACCGGAACGTGGCCGTCACCGGCGCCGAGCCGGTCGCGGTCACCGACTGCCTCAACTTCGGCTCGCCCGAGGACCCGCACGTGATGTGGCAGTTCGCCGAGGCCTGCCGGGCCCTCGCCGACGGCTGCCTGGAGCTCGGCACCCCGGTGACCGGCGGCAACGTCAGCTTCTACAACCAGACCGGCGCCGCGGCGATCCACCCCACCCCGGTGGTCGGCGTGCTCGGTGTCTTCGACGACGTGGCCCGCCGCGTCCCGATGGGCTTCCCGCGTCCGGCCAAGGCCGGCGGCGACCTGCTCTTCCTGCTCGGTGAGACCCGTGTGGAGCTCTCCGGCTCGGAGTGGGCCTGGGTGACCCACGGCCACCTCGGCGGCCGCCCGCCGAAGGTCGACCTCGCCGCCGAGCAGGCGCTCGCCAAGGTGATGGCGCAGGCTTCGAAGTCCGGTCTGGTCAGCGCCGCGCACGACCTCTCCGACGGCGGGCTGGCCCAGGTGCTCGTGGAGAGCACCCTGCGCCACGGCGTCGGCGCGAAGGTGGCCTTCCCGGAGGACGGTAACTCGCCGTTCGTCCACCTGTTCAGCGAGTCGGCCGGGCGTGCCCTGGTCGCCGTGCCGCGCGGCCATGACAAGGCGTTCCTCGCCCTGGTGGCCGAGCACGGTGTGCCGGTCACCCCGCTCGGCACCACCTCCGAGGAGGCGGCGCTCCAGGTGGAGGGTCAGTTCACCATCCCGCTGGAGGAGCTGCGGACGGCGTGGTCGGCGACGCTGCGCGACCTGTTCGGCGGTCCCGCCGAGATGGCCGCCCCGACCGTCGCTTCGGCTGCCACCGAGGAGTCCGCGCCGGTGACGTCCGGCGAGGTCCGCTCGGTGACGCTGGAGCTCAGCCCGCAGGCACCGGGTGGCCCGATCGAGCCGCCCGCCTGATAGGCACCGCATGGAGAAAGGCCCCGCGCGGATCCGCGCGGGGCCTTTTCACTACTTCAGAACCTCAGTTGTCGTCCCAGTCGCGGTTGGGGCGCTGACCGTAGTTGCCGCCACCCTGCTGCGGGGGCTGCTGCTGCGGGTAGCCGTTGCCGTAGTTGCCACCCTGCTGGGGATAACCGCCCTGCTGGTGCTGGTCGTACCCACCCTGGTCGTAACCACCGCCGTAGTTGCCACCCTGCTGGTAGCCGCCCTGGTCGTACCCGCCCTGCTGGTCGTAGCCGCCCTGCTGGTGCTGGTCGTACCCGCCCTGGTCGTAGCCGCCCTGCTGGTCGTACCCGCCCTGGTCGTAACCACCCTGGCCACCGCCGTACTGACCGCCACCGTAGTTTCCGCCGCCCTGCTCGGGCTGGTAGAGGTTGGTGTGCTCGTCGTACCGCTGGGGCTGTTCCGGCTGGTACAGGTTGGTGTGCTCGTCGTAGCGCTGCTGGCCGCCGCCGTCGTTGTAGCCGCCGCCCTGCGCCGAACCGTACGCGTCACCCTGCTGGCCGTAGGTCTGCGTGGCGCCGCCGTACTGGCCGCCGCCGTAGTTCCCACCACCCTGCTGCTGGTCGTCCCACTGGTTGCCGCCGCCGTACTGGCCACCCGACGGCAGCGGAGCACCGTACGGGTCGGGGAACTCGTCCTCGACCGGCGTCCGGTGGACCATCGTGGGCGCGTCGCCGAGCCCGCCGGCCATCCCCGCGGGCCGCACGCCCATGCCGCCGGGGGCGACCATCGTGGCGTCGTTGCGACCGGCGCCGACCGGAGCGGCCACCCGGGTGGCGTCGAAGCCACCGCCGACCTGAGCCGGGACCTGACCGATACCGGTGTCCGAGGCGAGTTCTTCGGCCTTCTTACGCCGCATCAGGACCAGCACCATGACGGCGATACCGGCCGCCACGAGCACGCCGCCCATGACGATCAGCAGCCAGCTGCTGCCGCCGTCGTCCGAGGCGTTGGAGGCTTGCTGGGTGTCGTCGCCGATCTTGTTGACGCCGGCGTCGCCCTCTTCGGCCTCGTCCTCGGTGGCTTCGTCGGTCGGCGCGGTCGTGGCCGAGGCGCTCGCGGACGGCGTCGCCGAGGTTGCGGCGGCCGACTTCTTGATCGTCAGCGGGACGGTCACGGTCCGCCCGGCCGCGCCCTGCACGGTCGCGTCGGCGGCCTCGTAGCCGGCCTTGGCCGCGGCGACCTGGATCTGGCCGACCGCGATCGGCTGCGAGTCGGACGAGTTGAACGTGTACCCGCCGTTGCCGTCGGTGGTGGTCGTGTAGGTGTGGCCCTGGCTGTCCTTCATGATCACCTGGACGCCGGAGACGCGGTCACCCGAGTCGTCCTTGATCCGGCCGGAGACCTGCCGCACGGTGGTCGGCGCCGCCGGACCCTCGACCTGGATGGTCTCCTCGGCCGAGCCGGTACCGGCCTGGTCCGTCGGATCCTTGGCCGTGATCGTGATCGTCATCGGCTGTGTCTGACCGGCGGCCACTGTCGGCGCGGTCAGGGTGGCCTGGTACTTCTTCGGCTCGGCACCGATCGGGTCGCCGGGCCGGCAGCCGCTGTTGCACCGGCCGGCGCTGGTGGTGACGTCCGTGTCGATCCGAGTGGCGGTTGAGGCCCCTGGGTTACTTACGGTGTATGAAATGGTTACAGTAGAGCCCGACGAGACCGTACGCTCGATAGAGTCGATCGTTACAGTCGGGGTCACAGCCTGAGCAGCCGTTGGGATGCCGACCACCAGCCCTGCGACCAGTGCCAGGAACGCACCGGCCTGGGCCGTCCGGGCACGTAGGTGCGTTGTCACGTCCACCGCCTTCCGGTCGCGCGGTCCCCGGTTCCTTCGATGTCCGGTGGATCCCGCGACGTGTACACCGTCGGCAACTATGCCTTGTCATACGTCACTCGCGCGACCCAGGGCGGTGTGCCGTTCTCCTCAAGTCGGGTCGTATCGTCCCGACATGTCTCCTGCGCACAGTAAATCCGAGTCGGTGGCCGAGGCGTTGGATGCGGTCGACCGGGGTGTCGAGCCCGACCGTCCGGTGCTGCGTGATGCGGTGCGAGCACTGCTGACCGAGTTGTCCGTTCGGGCGCCTGGCCGTTCGGTGGAGGTGCGGATTCCTCCTTTCGGTGCGATTCAGTGCGTCGCCGGTCCGCGGCACACGCGTGGCACACCGCCCAATGTGGTCGAAACGGATCCGATGACGTGGCTGCTCGTGGCCACCGGCCGCCTTCCCTGGGACGAGGCGGTGCGTGACGGACGTCTCCGAGCGAGCGGTGTACGTACTGATCTCACCGACTACCTGCCACTTCTCGGCTGACGAGCCCGGGTGCCCTTCCCGTGGGCTCGCGTACACTGGTCGGTCGGACGGACCAGCGAGTTCGCGGTCCGTGCAGACCCCGACATGAGGGAGCGAGCAGGTGCCCCGAGGCGACGGCCTACTGACCGACGATCTCGACCCCCAGGAGCGCGGCCCCCAGGATGCCTGCGGCGTCTTCGGCGTCTGGGCCCCCGAGGAGGAGGTTGCCAAACTCACGTATTTCGGGCTCTACGCACTTCAGCACCGGGGGCAGGAAGCCGCCGGCATTGCGGTGAGTGACGGGTCCGGCGTGGTGGTCTACAAGGACATCGGCCTGGTCTCCCAGGTGTTCGACGAGCCGACGCTGGCGAGCCTCCGCGGCCACCTCGCGATCGGCCACGCGCGCTATTCCACGACCGGTGGCTCCAACTGGGAAAATGCGCAGCCCACGATCCGTGCCACTCCGGCCGGCACGACGATCGCGCTGGCCCACAACGGCAACCTGGTCAACACGGCCGAGCTGGCCAAGGAGGTCGCCGACCGCGGCCTCGAGGTCGGCGACTCCACGTCCGACACCGCGCTGGTCACCACGCTGCTCGCCGGCCGTCCCGATCTCTCGGTCGAGGCCGCCGCGCTGGAGCTGCTGCCGACCCTGCGGGGTGCCTTCAGCTTCGTCTTCATGGACGAGCACACCCTCTACGCCGCCCGTGACGCGCAGGGCGTCCGCCCGTTGGTGCTGGGCCGGATGGAGCGTGGCTGGGTGGTCGCCAGTGAGACGGCCGCGCTGGACATCACCGGCGCCAGCTTCGTCCGCGAGGTCGAGCCCGGCGAGATAATCGCCATCGACGAGCACGGCCTGCGGTCCAGCCGCTTCGCCGCGCCCGAGCCCAAGGGCTGCCTCTTCGAGTATGTGTATCTCGCTCGTCCGGACACCACGATCGCCGGCCGCAACATCTATTCGGCCCGGGTCGAGGTGGGCCGCAAACTCGCCAAGGAGCACCCGGTCGAGGCCGACCTGGTGATCGGTGTGCCGGAGTCGGGCATCCCGGCCGCGATCGGTTACGCGGAGGCCTCCGGTATTCCGTACAGCGCCGGTTTCATGAAGAACGCCTATGTGGGCCGCACCTTCATCCAGCCGTCGCAGACCATCCGTCAGCTCGGCATCCGGCTGAAGCTGAACCCACTGCGCGAGGTGGTCCGCGGCAAGCGGATCGTGGTGATCGACGACTCGATCGTCCGCGGTAACACCCAGCGCGCCCAGATCCGCATGCTGCGGGAGGCCGGCGCGCTCGAGATCCACGTCCGGATCTCGTCGCCGCCGGTGAAGTGGCCGTGTTTCTACGGCATCGACTTCGCGACCCGGGCCGAGCTGATCGCCAACGGTCTGGAGATCGACGGGATCCGCCGTTCGATCGGCGCCGACAGCCTGGGTTATGTTTCGCTCGACGGTCTGGTCCAGGCGACCGAGCAGCCGAAGTCGCGGCTCTGCATGGCGTGCTTCGACGGGGAGTACCCGATCGAGCTGCCGGCCGGCGATCTGATCGGCAAGCACGTCCTGGAGGGTGTCGGCCGCCGGGCGAAGATGCCCGGTGCCTCCCCGGAGGCCGCCAGTGCCGCCGTCGCCGAGCTCGAGAGCGACTACGAGGCTCGCGAGTTCGCAAAGGACGACCGGGCGGCATCGGAGCCGCTGGTCGCCAGCCCCGGCGGCGCGACCGCGCTGCACCACCCGTGATTCTTTCAGTTACACAGAACCGCTAAGGGGAGAACCGTGACGCACGTGTCCGAGCGCAACAGTGCCGGATCCAACGGCGCCGAGGGAGGCGACCGTCAGCCCTGGACGGCCGGCTCAGGCCGCGGTCCGCGCAAGCGCTCGGCCACGTACGCGGAAGCGGGTGTCTCGATCCACGCCGGTGACCGTGCCGTCGAGCTGCTCAAGGCGAAGGTGAAGAAGACCTCCCGGCCCGAGGTGATCGGCGACCTGGGTGGCTTCTCCGGCCTGTTCCGGCTGAACACCGCGAAGTACAAGAGCCCGATCCTGGCGTCGTCCACCGACGGCGTGGGCACCAAGCTGGTGATCGCCCAGCAGCTCGACATCCACGACACGATCGGCATCGACCTGGTCGCCATGGTCGTCGACGACCTGGTGGCGTGTGGCGCCGAGCCGCTGTTCCTGCTCGACTACATCGCCTGCGGCGAGGTCGTCCCGGACAAGGTGGCCGAGATCGGCGCCGGGATCGCGGACGGCTGCCGGTACGCCGGTTGTGCCCTGCTCGGCGGTGAGACGGCGGAGCACCCGGGTGTGCTGCGTCCGGACGAGTACGACGTGTCCGCCACCGGTGTCGGTGTGGTCGAGGAGAGCGAGATCCTCGGCAAGGAGCGGGTCGAGCTGGGCGACGCGGTCATCGCGATGCGCTCCTCCGGCCTGCACTCGAACGGCTACTCGCTGGTCCGGCACGTGCTGCTCGGCGCCGGCCGGATGCGCCTGGACACCGTGGTCGACGACTTCGGCACCCAGCGCACCCTGGGCGAGGAACTGCTCACCCCCACCAAGATCTACGCCAAGGACTGCCTGGGCCTGATCGAGGAGACCGACGTCCGGGCGTTCTCGCACGTCACCGGCGGCGGCATCCCCGGCAACCTGAACCGGGTGCTCCCCACCAACATGGACGCGATCGTGGACCGCTCCACGTGGCGCCCGCAGCCGATCTTCGACCTGATCCAGGCCAAGGGCCGGATCGAGGACTCGGAGATGGAGGCCACCTTCAACATGGGTGTCGGCATGTTCGCGGTCGTCTCATCCGACGACGCGGACCGGGCGATGGCCTACCTGACCGGCCGTGGTGTCGAGGCCTGGCAGGTCGGCGAGGTCGTCGAGGGCTCCGGCGACGTGCAGATGATGGGGTCGTACACCCGGGGCTGACCGGAAAGTGATTCTGGTTGGCAATAGTCCCAACGTGAAATGATCCGCGTGTGTCGATGTCCGGCACATGCGGATCTTTCGCATGGACTGTGGAGCGCGAGGCCTAGCCTGACCTGAGTCACGAGGTGCCGGAAACGGGAGTGTGCGGGGACATGACGGTTGCGTGGAGCGGGATGCGGGGCATCTCGGCAGAACCCGGCTACGTCGTCATGCAGCCCACTACGCTCTGCAATCTCGCGTGCGGGTACTGCTACCTGCCGTTGCGCCGGGAGAATTTGAAGATGCCGGTCGCGGTGGCCGAGGCGGTCGCTGCGGGTGTGGCCGGCTTCGCCCGTACCGGAAGATTCTCGGTGGTGTGGCACGGCGGTGAGCCGCTCGCCGCGGGCCGGGCCCATCTGGCCGCGTTGTTCGCGCCGTTCGGCGCGGGCGTGGAGCACCACGTGCAGACCAACGCGACGCTGATCGACGACGAGTGGTGCGAGTTCTTCGTCGAGCACGATGTCCGGGTCAGCGTCAGCGTGGACGGCCCGCGTGGCCGCAACGGCGACCGGGTGGACCGGGCCGGTAAGCCCGCCTACGACCTGATCGTGCGCGGGATCGAGCGGCTCCGGGCGCACGGCATCCCGTTCTCCACCCTGTGTGTGGTCGGTGATCCGCGGCCCGGGGTCGCCACCGAGCTGTACGACTACTTCCTCGGTCTCGGCTGCGAGGTGCTCGGCATCAACGTCGAGGAGCAGGAGGGCGTCAACACCCGACTCAACTGCCACGACCCGGCCGCGGTGAGCGCCTTCTGGGCCGAGCTGGTGACCGCCTGGCGCCGTGACCCACGGATCCACCTGCGTGAGGTGGAGTGGTCGCTGAGGTATGCGTCAGCGGTTCTGGAGGGCCGGGCGGACGATCTGCTGCCCCGCCGGCTGGACCCGATCCCGACGATCGCTCACGACGGCACAGTCGTGCTGCTCTCGCCCGAGCTGGCCGGTTTCCACGACCCGCGGTACGGCGACTTCTCCAGCGGCAACGTGCTGACCACACCGCTGCCGGAGATCCTGGCCGGGGCGGAGGACACGCTGTGGATCCGCGAGTTCCTGACCGGGATCGAGGCATGCCGGAGCAGCTGCCCTTACTTCGGCTTCTGCGGTGGAGCACACGCCGCCAACCGGTACTTCGAACACGGCAGGTTCGACGTGACCGAGACGAACCACTGCCGGAACAGCAAGATTCGCCTATTGGAGGGAGTGCTGGACCATGCCCGAGATCACGAAGCCACGGCTGTCTGACGACGTGGAGACGGATCCGGTGACGGCACGGGTGCACGACACCCGGGCCGGGCTGGCCGCGCTCATCGCGGAGGCGGAAGAGGCCAGGCAACAGCGCGCTGAGGAGTCACCAGAGAGCGGCGGCTCGGCGGTGTGCGCCTGGAACCACTTCGAAAACATTCCTACGTTCTACAACTGGAACAACCGCCCACGCTGAAGATCGACGCGGCTCGGTTGAAGCCCACGCGGACGAACCGCGTGGGCTTCAGTCGTTCAACCGTAGGAATCGTCACCCCGTGACACACGGGAGCACGCGGGTGAGTCCGCGTGCTCTGTGGAAAACGGGGTCAGCTCCGCCTTGAAGGCGACCAGGAGTCCTGGTCACCCCAGGTGTCCTGGTCTTCCGCAGCGTCGTCCTCGTCATCGTCGACGAACTCATCGTTGTCGTCGTCGAAATGACGGTCCGATTGGCGGGTTCCCGCCAATTCGCGCTGCAAGGCGGTGAGGTCGGTGTTCGGGGAGTGGTACTTCAACTCCCGGGCCACCTTCGTCTGCTTGGCCTTAGCACGGCCGCGCCCCATGGCTCGACCCCCTCGCACAGAATTCGGGGCAGCCCGAAGGCTGGGCCCCGATGACGTCAGGCATCTCTCGTGGGTCTTACGGTACATGGACGATGCCTAGTTCGGCACCTCGGGTTGCGTGTGACACTGCCGCGCGTCGCGGTTGACCTTCTCCAGCGGCGCGCGGCAGTGATTTCAGCGCCTCAGCCGAGGTAGATCGAACGCAGCCGGCCGACCTCCGCCATCCGCCTCTCGGCGAGCCGGTCGGCCGCGACCGCCGGCGGCACACCCTCGTCGACGGCGAGCTGGAGCAGGCGCCGGGTGGTCTCGAAGATCCCGGTGGCCCGCAGCTTGGCCCGGTCGAAGTTGAAGCCGTGGATCTCGTCGGCGACCTGGATGACGCCGCCCGCGTTCACCACGTAGTCCGGGGTGTAGAGGATGCCGCGGTCCACCAGGACCTTGCTGATGTCCGCGTGGGCGAGTTGATTGTTGGCGCCGCCGGTCACCACCTTGGCGCGCAGCACCGGCACCGTGTCGTCGTTCAGCGCGCCGCCGAGGGCGCAGGGCGCGTAGACGTCGATGTCGGAGGTGATCAGGGTCTGGGTGTCCGGCACCAGCGTGATCTGCGGGTAGGTGGTGCGGGCCCACGTCAGCGCCGCCTCGTTCACGTCGGTGGCGACCACCGTCGCGCCGTCGTCGAGCAGGTGACCGGCCAGATACTTGCCGACCTTGCCCAGACCGGCGACACCGACCGTACGGCCGGCGAGCGACGGGGTGCCCCAGGTGTGCTCGGCCGCGGCTCGCATGCCCTGGAAGACGCCCCAGGCGGTGAGGACCGAGGAGTCACCGGCACCGCCGTGCTCGACACTGCGGCCGGTCGCATACCTCGTCTCGCGGGCGACCACGTCCATGTCCTGCACGTAGGTGCCGACGTCGCAGGCGGTGTAGTAGCGGCCGCGCAACGAGTCGACGAACCGGCCGTACGCCCGGAGGAGGGCCTCGCTCTTGAGTTTTGCCGGGTCGCCCCAGATGACCGCTTTGCCGCCGCCCAGGTCGAGCCCGGCCATGGCGTTCTTGTAGGCCATGCCGCGGGACAGCTTCAGGACGTCGGCGAGGGCGGCTGCCTCACTCTCGTACGGGTAGAAGCGCGTGCCGCCGAGCGCGGGGCCGAGAGCGGTCGAGTAGATACCGATGATCGCCTTCAGTCCGGTGTCCCGGTCCTGGCAGAAGACGACCTGTTCGTGCCCGTCGGTGTCGAACACGTCCATCGTGGGTTCTCCTGATCTCTGCGTAGGCCTTCGTGGGGCCATGATCCCGGCGGGGTGAGCCGGTTACGCCGAGCGTAGTCGTGCGAATAGCGCGCTGATTACGTCGCGCCGGGAAGTTCCAGTCGGCCGGATTCATGAAAGGATCGCGCCGTGCCGTCACTGTTCGCGTCGTACCTACGGGTTTACGAGCCACTGACCGCCTTCGACCGGGAGCGTCAGGTCTTCTGGCGTGAGTACGCGCGCGAGGGCCGCGATCTGGGCCTGGTCGAGGGCCCCGCACGGCAGCGCACCGCCGTGCTCGAAGCACTGGGCGCCGGGTGGACCCGACTGCCCGACCTGCCGGACGAGGCCTATGTGCTGGAGTGGGACGGCGCGGTGCTGGTCTGTCCGTGGAACCTGCGCCTGCGGGTCGCCGAGGCCGCGTTGAACGCCCGGGACGGGGTGCCCGCCGTGCTCGCCGACGCGTTCGTCCCGCCGGTGTTGGCCGGGCAGGCGAAAGCGGTCGTGGAGGACTGGCGCAGCGGCGCGAAGGTCCTCGAACAGGGTGTGCCGCGGGTGCACGAGCAGACCGCCACATGGGGTGTCCCGTTGCGCTGGTTCGCGTTCGTCGATCTGGACGAGCGGGAGATCGCGCTGTCCGGCCGGCGCAAGGTCCTGCGGTACCGCACCGAGATCTCCAAGGCCCGGCGGCGGGCGCACCGGGCGGTCTCGGTGCTGCGCAAGTCGCTCGGCGACGCGCCGATCACCGAGGCGGTCGAGGAGGGTACGCGCTGGCTGGAGGAGTTCCATCCGCGGTCGGTGGTGGAGCTGGACTACGGCGGTCTCGTCAACCTCCTCCCGGAGGACAGCCTGACCGAGGACGATTCCCCCGGACTGGTGGCAGCCGGACTTTCCGCACTTTCTCGCGGTGACGCAGAGTCAGCAAGTGAGGCTTACGAGAAGTTGGTGGCGCGTTGGCGCGTCGTCCAACTTCTCGAGCGATGCAATTGACCTGCGGAAATGGGACAGACGCCTACTTTTCTCGGCCCGCGGGAGCGCTCCCGAAGCGAACACTCTTCGTAATCGCCGGTCCCCTAAGCGTGATAATCGGGCTAAACGAGACACTATCTGGCGTATAAAACGCGCAAAAATCGGGCATGCTTCATCCGTCTATCTGGGGACGTTCGTCCGTTCGGCCCATGTCGGACATCGGGGACTAGCCGGACCATGAGAGACGCACCGGCCGGCGGGACCCCGGCCGATGTTTTTTAGGCACCTGTGGAGGAGTGACCGATGGCATCGCGTACGCACGATCCTGAGCCGCTACTAACGCCGGCCGAGGTGGCGTCGATGTTCCGAGTCGACCCGAAGACCGTTACTCGGTGGGCCAAGGCGGGCAAGCTCAGCGCTATTCGCACGCTGGGTGGCCACCGTCGCTACCGGGAGTCGGAGGTCCGCGCCCTGCTGCAGGGGCAGATCCCCACGCAGCGCCAGGGCGACTGACCGAGTCGACCGAGAACACGTCGCAAGGGGCGAACGCTGGGGAAGGCGATCGCCCCTTCTTCGTAGAAATGAAAAGCGCCGGCAGACGCCGGCGCTTCTTCTATTCCGTCACCAGTACGGCGACTGTTCCGTCGGTGCCCCGGCGCAATCGGCTGCCGAGCATGGTGAGCCGCCCGATCATCCCGTACTTCTTCTTGATGCCGTCGCCGACGCGGACCCGATCGGCGTGGTCGCCGATCCGCGCGGTCGCCTCGATCGGCTCGCCGCCGGTGGGGTTGCCCCGCATGTCGCAGGCCGCGACGGTGACCCGGCCGCTGTTGCGGATGCGCTTGAGCTTGCCGCTGCCGGCCACCGTCCAGAAGCCCAGGCCGGTGCCGTCCGGCACGACCCAGAGCGGTGTCGCGACCGCCCGGCCGTCTCGGCGGAATGTGGTGAGAAGGACGTATTTCTCCGAGCCGAGTTGCTCCAATGCGGTCATGCTTGAAGAGTATTGACCATGACACAGCCGGCGATCGGTGACGCCTTCGGAGAGATGATCCGCGACGCGTACGCGGTGCACACCGGGGTCGGGAGGCGGCCACTGGCGGGCGGCCGATACCCGCGGCCGGTGATCGAGGTGATCGAGCGCGAGGACGGCCTGATCAACGGCGCACCGGCCGCCCACTACCTGGCCGAGCCGGACGAGTGGCGATCCTTCGACCACCGGGCGGTACGGCTGTGCCGCGGCCGGGTGCTCGACATCGGGGTGGGCGCCGGCCGGATCGCGATCGAGCTCCAGCGCCGGGGGATCGCGGTGACCGGGCTGGACACGTCGGCCGGCGCGATCGAGGTGTCCCGGGACCGGGGGCTGCGGGACACCGTCCTGGCCACGGTCGACGAGTTCTCCCGGGCCAGCGTCCGGTACGACACGTTCCTACTGCTCGGCAACAACCTCGGGCTGCTGGAGAGCGCGGAGCGGGCGCCCGCCTTCCTGGCCGCGCTGGCCCGACTGGCGGCGCCCGGGGCGCGGATCGTGGCCCAGGGCGCGGACCCGTACGGGACGACGGACCCACTGCACGTGAGCTATCACGAGAACAACCGGGCTCGTGGTCGGCTGGGTGGGCAGTTGCGGCTGCGGCTGCGCTACCGGGAGATCGCAACCGGCTGGTTCGACTACCTGAACTGCTCCGTCGGTGAGCTGGAGTCCCTGCTGGCGGGCACTTCCTGGCGGCTGAAATCGATCGACGAGCAGGACCGGCCGTATTACGTTGCGGTCATGGAGTACACCGGATGACAGTTCTCAGCCGGGATCAGGTCCGCATGAGTAAGCGGATGTCCCTGGTCCTGCGACACCGGCCCGAGGTGGCCGGCCTCACCCTCGACGCGAACGGATGGGTGCCGGTCGCCGAGTTGCTGACCGCCCTCGGCATGAGCCGCACCGACCTGGACCTCGTGGTCGCGAACAACGACAAGTCACGGTTCGCCGTGCAGACCGGCCCGGACGGCATCGAGCGCATCCGCGCCAGCCAGGGCCACTCCCGGCGGGTCGCCGTCGATCTCGACCTACCGGCCGCCACCCCGCCCGCCGAGCTGTTCCACGGGACACCGCGGGCCAACCTCGACGCGATCCTGCGGGAGGGGCTTCGTCCACGCAGCCGGCACCACGTACACCTGTCGGTTGATCTGTCGACCGCGGTGACCGTCGGTCGCCGCCGCTCGCCGGACGTGGTGGTGTTCAGCGTGGCCGCGGGGGTGATGGTGGCGGAGGGGCACATCTTCCACCGCAGTGACAACGGGGTATGGCTGACCGCTGTCGTACCGTCACAGCATCTTTCGGTAAAACGGACAAATACGTAATCTGCCAGGTCGCCCCTCCATCCACTGTGGCCGGTCAGCGGTTCTCCGGACAGCGGCGGGTAACCGCCGTTAACTTGGACGGATGGGGAGGGTCACTCGGCGTCATCTCACCGACCTTCCCGGCACCCTCGGTCTGCCCGTCGCACTAGCGGTGGCATCGATCTTGGCCGTTCTCGCCTTCGGTCTCCCCGTGCTGGACCGGGCCGTACCGGCCGAGCGAGCCGTCGCGTCCGGGCCCTACCGGGTGGGCGCCGGGGTCACCGTGGTGCCCCCACCCGGGGCCGTGCTCGACGTGACCGGCACCCGGCCCGGCAGTGACCGCGGAACCGTCCTGTTCCGCCTCGGCCCGGTGCGCTACGCGATAGACGTCGAGCCGTTCGACGGTGATCTGACCGCGGCCGCCGTCCGGCTCCGGCAGCGCATCACCGGCATCAACGGTCACCGGATCACCGGCACCCAACTCGCGGTCTCCACAGCCGGTGGATTCGCCGGGGTGCAGGGCGGCTACACCACGGGTGAACGGGACGGTCGGTATGCCGTCTTCGTCGCCGACGGACTCACCATCGAGGTCATGGTCAGCGGAGACGACAACGACCTCGGGCCGGCCCTACCGGCGATCGACGCCAGCACCCGCACCCTGCGCTACGAGACCGGTAAATGAGCGAGCCGGTCCGGCCCGGGACGCCTCGGGTGGTCGTGCTCGCCCGGCAGCCCGCCTTCTGGGTGGTGATCGCGCTGCTGGTCGCCGGCGCGGTGCGGATCGCCCAGATCACTGCGATCTTCATGGACAGCTTTCCGATCGCGACGATCACCGCGATCGTGTTGTTCGGGCTTCTGGCCGTACCCTTCTGGCTCTTCCTCGATGAACTGGATTTTCTGGAACGGGAACCGCCGAGCCTGCGTGTCCTCGCGTTCGCGTGGGGTGGCCTGGTCGCCACCAGCGTCTCCATCCCGGGCAGCACCGCCCTGGACAACCTGATCGCCAAACTCGGCTCTCCCGACCTGGCCGCCGAATGGGGTGCCGCCCTGGCCGGGCCCACGGTCGAGGAGATCGCCAAGACGCTCGGCGTGGTCGCCATCGTGCTGATCGCCCGCGCCCAGGTGAACAGCGTGCTCGACGGCATCGTCTACGGCGCTCTCGTGGGGCTCGGGTTCCAGATCGTCGAGGACGTGGTGTTCGCCGTCGGAGCGGTGCAGCAGGCCGGCGAGGGTGACCGCATCCAGCCGGTGATCGTCACGTTCCTGGTGCGCGGCTTCCTGGCCGGCGTGTGGAGTCACACCCTGTTCGGCGCGCTGGCCGGGGCCGGCATCGGATACCTGGTGGTCAACCGAGATCGGAGCCGGGCCCGCCGGCTGACGGTGGCCGCCCTGGCCCTGTTCGCGGCCTGGGCGTCGCACTCGCTGTGGAACTCGCCGCTGTTCCGGGAGAGTCTCGGCGACAGTGCGGTGGCCCTGCTCGCGGTACTGCTCTTCAAGGGCCTGCCACCGCTACTGCTGGTCCTCTACCTGGTGCGGCGGGCGCACGATCGGGAGGCGGCCTACTACGTGGCCATTCTGGCCACGGTCCGGGATCCGGACCTGATCACCGAGGGCGAGCTGCGGGTTCTCGGTTCGCACTCCCGGCGGGGTGCGGCTCGGCGGCACGCTGCGGCTAGCGCGGGGCACAAAGCCCGGGCAGCGGTACGGCGACTCCAGCGCGCCCAGGCCGGCTTGGCCGTCGAGTTGAGCCGGGCCGAAGCCGACGTGCCGGACGACGCCACCGAGGCCCGGGCCGTGGAGGTCCGGGAACACCGCGTCGCCCTCGCCGCCCTCGGACATCCGGAGGCGGTCGAGGGCGTGCGGTCCTGGCGGCACACCGCCTCCACCATCGGAACCGCGGTGGTCGCCATCGCGGTCCTCTGGGTGACCCTGTCCGCCCTCGGGGGTGGCTGAGCTTCTCAGACCGTCCCGGCAGGCGGCAGGCCGCCGTCGCCGTCGACGATCAGGTCCGGGGTGCCGTCCTCGTCCAGGTCGACCATGGTCACGTCGACCTTGCCGTCGCCGTCGGTGTCGAACTGGTAGAGGTCCGGCTTGCCGTCACCGTCGGTGTCCGAGACCCAGACATCGGTACGGCCGTCGCCGTTCGCGTCGTTCTTCAGCAGGTCGACACGGTCGTCACCGCGCGTCTCGATGACCTCCTGCGGCTCGCTCATACTGCTTCCTCTCGTCGGCCGGAGGGTCCGGCGGTGTGCCCGTCAGTACCCAACGGATCAATCGAACAGTCCCCGATGCTGTGATGGTTGTCGCTGGTGCCGCTCCTGAACGGGCGTAAGGTACGCCGACGTGGATATCGCTGAGGACGGCAAGCAACACCTGTTCACCAGCGGTGGCGGTGGTGCGCTCGCAGAACGTATGGGTATCGAGATCACTGAGGCCACCGCCGAACGGGTCGTAGGAATCATGCCCGTCGAAGGCAACACCCAGCCGTACGGGTTGTTGCACGGCGGAGCCTCCTGCGTGCTCGCCGAGACCCTCGGTTCGGTCGGCGCGGTCCTGCACGGGCAGACCGTCGATCGTCCGTTCGCGGTAGGCGTCGACATCAACGCCACTCACCACAAGGCGGCCCGCTCGGGACTGGTGACCGGAATCGCAGTCCCGGTGCACCGGGGTCGTGCGGTCGCCACCTACGAGGTCGTCATCACCGATGAGACGGGCGACCGGGTGTGCACGGCCAGGATCACCTGCCTGCTCAGGGGTGCCTGAATTCCCACGTCCGGGTGCGTTCCTTGACCGCCCGACGTACCTTTTGCAACGTGACCGACGTACCACAGCACGCATTCGACGACGCCGCGCAGGTTCTGCAGTGTGCGCTCAGCGGCGACACCGCGGCTGTGGCCGACACCTTCGACGCGGTCGTCGATCGTGACGGTGTGGTCGGCGCGTGGGACGTCGCGTGGTGCCTCGCGGCGACCATGGTCGGCCAGTTCCCCCCGGGTGGGGCGTGGACCCTGGAGTTCCCGGGGATCGACGATGCGCGATATGACAAGCGCTGGGTGGCCCGGTTCGTCAGTGCCTATGTCAACGGCGACTTCCCGACCGGTGAGGCGCTCTTCGGAGCCGCGATAGCCGACGGCACGCTGCCCGACTGCCTGCTCGCCCTGGCCGGGTCGACGGTCGCGACTCTGCGCCACCGGGCGGCGTGAACCCGGTTACTTGCTCTTCAGGTAGAGGGCTTTCGCATACTGCGCGGCGGCCGCGTTGTTGTACATCGACGCCTGCGACATGAAGAACTCATTGTCGGCGATCGCCCGGGACGCCTGTGACGTCCCCGCCCAGCGGATGTCCGCCTCCGCCTCGGAGAGCCCGCGCGCCTTGAACTGCCGGCGCATCGCCACCCGGCCGGCGCGGAACGCCTCGGCCGCCTCCTCCGCGTGTTTCATACAGGAGAGGGCCTTCTCGCTGAGCGCCTCGGCCAGGGTGTAGGCCGCGTTCTCCGCATCATTCGCAAAGCCGTTCACGCCGACGCCTCCTTGCGTCCGTGGGTGTGACCGATCCCGACAACTCTGTAGCAACCGGCGACCGCCTACAAGGCCCTCCGTGACGGGTGTGGACAACCGCATCACCGTCCGTTGATATAGCTTGCGGATCATGAGTGATCCACAGCCGACAGACGACTTATCCGGCCGGCGTTGGCTGCGACTACTGGCCGTCGTCGCGGCCGCGCTGGTGCTCGGCTCCATCGCCTCGACCACGGCGATGCTTCTCGCCGGCTGGCGATATGTTCCGGAACGGGAGTTCACCGTCGCGGTCGTCATGCAACCGGACGCGGACACCACCCAGCGCGAGGCGGTGCAGCGCCGGCTCGGTGAACTGCCGGCCGTCGACGGGGTTCGGTTGCAGACGCGGGAGCAGGCGTACGAGAAACTCCGCCAGCGAGTGGCCGGCGATCCCACCCAGATGGAGGGAATCGAGGCCGCCACGATGCCGGAGTCACTGCATCTGACCACTGTGGGCCGAGACTTCGACTGCGGGCCGCTCCCGTTGATCCGGAAGATGAGCGGCGTCGACCGGATCCGGGTGGTGATGCGTCCCGACGGCAGCCGCCCCGGAGCCGAACTCGGGTGTTGAACGCTCGCAAGTCTTCGAACGGGGGTTCCACGATGAATGTGAAGCACCTTTCCGCGCTCGGCGCCACCGCGGTGGCGGCCGCCTCCACCGTGTTCTTCGCGTCGCCGGCCCAGGCCGCCTCGGCCGGTCTGGCGGCCGCGGGCAAGAGCACCGTCAGCTTCCGCGCCCTGATGGGCCGGACCAACCGAGTCACCGTCACCATCTCCGGCCGGACCGTCACCCTCACCGACCGGGTCGCGATCAGGGCCGGCACCGGCTGCCGTTCGGTCAGCCGGACCAGGGTGCGATGCACCACCAGTCAGGCCACCAGGACGATCAAGGTGGCGCTCGGCGATCGGAACGACTACGTCCGCAACTACACCGGTGTCTTCATGCTGGCCAGCGGCTCCGCAGGCAATGACACCCTGATCGGCGGGTCCGGCATCGACCAGCTTCAGGGCGGTCCCGGCAACGACCGGCTGTACGGCGGCAGGGGCCGGGACGAACTGTTCGGCGATTCCGGTGCGGACCACATCGTCGGAGTCAGGGGGTACGACTACATCGCTCCATTGAGTGATGCAGATCACTCGATATTGGGGCGAACGTCGGAACGGTAGCGTTCTAGCATCGTGGCAGCGTGGCCGGACCCACCGTTCGGCCCGTCTGCTTCGAACGGGGATTTCACTGTGGCACTGGTCAATCGTCGAACCCTGTCCATGATCGGAGCTACCGCGGTCGCGGTCGCTACGTCCTCACTCTTCCTCGCCAACCCGGCGCAGGCGGCCGGCGCAGGCCTGGCCAAGGTGGTCGGCACCAACAAGGTTCAGTTCCAGGCACTCGTCGGCAAGTCGAACTCGCTGACCATCACCATCTCCGGGCGTACCGTCACGCTCGACGACAAGGTGGCGATCAAGGCCGGCAAGGGCTGCAAGGCCGTCAAGGGCGACAAGACCAAGGTCAAGTGCACGACGTCGAAGAAGACGGCGCAGATCACGGCCGCCCTGGGCGACAAGAACGACTACATCAACAACAAGACCTCGGTCTTCCTGCTCGTCTTCGGTGGCAGCGGCAACGACACCCTCGTCGGCGGTCCCGGGCGTGACCAGCTGCAGGGCTCCTACGGCGTCGACAAGCTGTACGGCAACGGCGGCAACGACACCCTGTTCGGCGAGTCCGACGGCGACTACCTCTACGGCGGCTACGGCAACGACTACGCCGACGGCGGTTACGGCCTCGACCGGGTGTGGGGCCAGGCCGGCAACGACACCATCTTCGGTGACAGCGGTTACGACGTGCTCTCCGGCGGCGACGGCGTCGACAAGATCGACGGTGAGACCGGCAACGACACCATCTACGGTGACAACGGCAACGACCAGCTCGAGGGCGGTGCCGGCAACGACACCATCTCGGGCGCGGCCGGGGCCGACCTCATCGACGGCGGTGCCGACAACGACACCATCTACGCCGGCAGCGGTCAGTACGTCGGCTCCGACAACCAGACCTACGGTGACGAGAGCTACGGCGGTGCCGGCAACGACACCATCTACGGCCAGGGCGACTACGACTACATCAACGGTGAGGACGGCGTCGACACCGTGAGCGGTGGCGCCGGACGGGACTGGGTCGAGGGCGGCTTCGGCAACGACCGGGTCTACGGCAGCGAGAACGACGATGTGGTGATCGGCGAGTTCACCGACAAGAACTGGGAGCTCGTCGAGGACCCGAACGCCGTCGACTACGCGGACGGCGGCACCAACGACGCCCTCGGTGACGTCTGCGTCGTGACCGCTCTGTCCACTGCGGTCAACTGCGAGCCGCAGTCCGGGACCGCGGGTGCCAAGGCCGCCGGTCGTACGGCCGTCCCGGTGCCCGCCGGTGCGTTCGGAGACGTGGTCAAGAACGCGAAGGCGCGTCGGTAATACCGCAACAGTTCATCGACAGAGCCCGGCTGCTTCGGCGGCCGGGCTTTTTCGTGTCCGAAAGTGACTCACATCATCCGTTCGGCTGGTGACGTCGAAACGGTAGCGTTCTACGATCATCGCCACGGTCGGCCTGTTTCGCGCCTACCTCGACACGGGGGAATCAACATGTTCCTGCTCAACCGTCGGACCCTGGCCGCTGTCGGCGTCACCGCCGCCGCGATGGGCTCCACCGCGCTCTTCTCCGCCCCGGCGCTGGCCGCCGCGCCCGCCGGCACCGCGCAGGTCGCCGGGACCGGCACGGTCGAGTTCACGGCGCTGGCGGGCAAGGCCAACGGCCTCACCATCACCATCGCCGACCAGACCGTCACCCTCGACGACCTGGTCGCGATCAAGCCGGGTGCCGGCTGCACCGCGGTCGCGGGCGACGCCACCAAGGTCACCTGCATCACGACCGGCGTGACCACCGCGATCAACGTGAACCTCGGCGACCTGAACGACTGGGTCAAGAACCAGACCGCGGTCCGCCTGTCCGCCAACGGTGGCGCCGGCAACGACACCATCTACGGCGGCTCGAACGCCGACCGGCTGGACGGCGCGTCGGGCAACGACACCATCTACGGTGGCGCGGGCAACGACTCCGTCTGGGGCCAGGCCGGCAACGACACGATCTACGGCTACAGCGGCAACGACAGCATCTCCGCGGGCGACGGCAACGACCGGGTCTTCGGCCAGGACGGCAACGACACCATCTACGGTGGCAACGGCGTCGACCTGCTCAACGGCGGCAACGGGATCGACAAGATCGCCGGCCAGGCCGGTAACGACAAGATCTACGCCGGTGCCGGCGAGGACGCCGACTACAACGGCGACACCGTCTGGGGCGGCGCGGGCAACGACACCATCTACGGTGAGGGCGGCGCCGACGAGATCTACGGCGGCACCGGCAACGACACCGTCTCCGGTGGCGCCGGCTCCGACGCCCTGATCGGCGAGTCCGGCAACGACACCCTCAGCGGCGGCGCCGGTGAGGACCTCCTGGTCGGCGAGAAGATCAACAGCAAGGTCCTGCCGGTCGGCAGCGCCAAGGCCAAGGACAAGCTGTACGGCGGTTCCAGCGTTGACCTGTGCATCGCGCTCAAGGGCGCCAAGTACTCCGGCTGTGAGTACAAGAAGTGGTCGGACTACCTGAACAGCTTCGGCGCGAGCAGCCTCGCCGCCAAGCCGTCGGCCCTCGAGGTTCGCCTGGCCCGCATCGCCTGATCGTCACCCACGTCTGAACGGCCCGGCCATCTGGCCGGGCCGTTCGTGTATCCCGGGTTCAGCTCGGGAACGAGTCCGGATCGACGTCGGACGAGCTGGCGTTGCCACCCAGCCGCACCTTCAGGCTGAGCTCCCAGATCGTGTACTGGCGTGAGGTGGTGGTGAACTTGAAGCTCGAGTCGAACTTGCTGAACTGGCAGTTACGGGTGAAACGCTTACCGTCCCAGTCGGCGCCGGAGGACATGAAGACCTGGTAGGTGCCGTCCTTGATACGGCCGGTGGTGACCTTCTTCTGTCCTCGGATGTAGACCGAGACGGCAGGCTTCTTGGAGCCGTTCTTCACCAGGTTGATCACGGTGTCCACATTGTTGCCGTTGTCCACCTTCAGCTCGCCGCTGCCACCCGTCGTACGGGTCAGGTAGCTGCCGTTGGCCTTGCGACGGTTCTGATCCTTGGTCGCCGCCGGAAGGAACGAACCGAACCGGTATTTCGCAGCCGGATCGGCGGCGCCCAGAGCGGTGATCGCGGACCGCAGGTCGGCCGCGCCACCGGCCCGGCTGAGCGCCGCGCTGGCCGACCCACCGGTGCAGACGCTACGGCTGTCCGCGGCGCTGGACACCTCGCTCAGGTCGCTCTCCAGGGCGGAGAGCGCGGAGACCAGGTCACGGTGCGCCGCACTGACCGATTCCGGCGCGGTCAACGCGGACAGCGTGGACGTCTGCGTGCTCACCGTCTGGGCCAGGGCGTCGGCTGCACTCGACACCGCCCGCGGCGAAGTGGCCGACCGCAACTTGCCGACAGCGGCGGACAGCTGCTTGTTCGCCTCGTCGAGCGACGCCTGGAAGTCGGCCGGATCGAGCGGTGCCGCCGTGGGAGCCGCGGTCTCGGTCGGCTGCGTCGCCGTCGTGGTGGAGGTGGTGGTCGTGTCACCGGTGCCGCTCGTGGTGTCGGCGTCGCTCTCCCGGAACAGGGTCGGCACCAGACAGATCCCGGCGACGAGGGCGACACCCACGGCGCCGGCGACGACCCGGGCGCGGGTGCCGAACCGGCGTGGCGGAGGCGAGGCGAAGCCGGACTGGACATAACCGGGCTGGGCATAACCAGGCTGGGCCTGACCGGGCTGGGGATAGCCGGGCGGGGCATAGCCGGGCTGGGCCGGACCGGGCGAGGGGTAGCCGGGCCCGTACGGCGGCGCCGGAGGGAACGGGCCGGCGGGAGGCACCCGGATGGCCACGGAGACGGTTCGGGTGGAGGTCACACCGGTGGCCGGATCGACCCAGGGCAGGTCGACGTTCTGCACCATGCCGTCCTGGGCGCCGGGCGGAAAATAAATCATGACGGGCGACCCGTCCGGCGGCATGGCGATCGTCTTGGCCACGCCACTGGCGGCCTCGGCCGCACTCAACTCGACGACGACATCTGCGGGCCTATCGGCGAAACTACCCCCCGTATTCACGTCCATCCCTAGAGTATTGGAGGGCCGCGCAAGTAAGTCCATCCACGCTTTTGATCCAGAACATCGAGAGGCGCAACTCGGGCAACAGCCGCTACACCCTCTGCGGCGAACCGCCGGCTACCGAGCGGCCCGGATCGCCCGAGACTCCGAAGTGCTCCACCGACCCGGAGAAGGTTCGTTCCGATCGCGGGTGAGCTACCGGGAAGGTCAGGCGCCGTCCTCGGCACGTTCGATGATCACCGTGTACGCGATTCAGATGAGGTGTGCCAGGGCTCCAGCGTTCGCATCGTCAGGTGCGCGCTGTCCTTCGCTCCGGTTATCCAGTGGCTCCCGCCGGCGATGCGGGCCGCATCATGCGCCGTATCGGCCAGGTCCTCCAACGATGCGGGGTCAGGACGCAGCAGAACGGATAAGCCCCAGGAGTCTGGACGCCGTGCGTTCCGCTTCGCGGCTTGCCACCGATTGGGACCCTCCCGGCGGCGGGCGTGGCCGTGCCGGTTGTCCCGCACCGATGGGTAGTTGTGGCGCACGTCATTCTTCTGGGCGATGACCGACTACGGCGCGAGGCGGGGGACAGCGTGCACCGACCGTGCCACTCGGGATGGCGATCATCGGTGAGCCGCGGTGAGTAAAGGCCGACCTCACCCGGTGCCGATCCCGGAAAAGACGAAGCCCTCAACCGCGATTTCGCAGGTGAGGGCTTGCGTACCGAGTTTCGGTGATTTGTGGCCAGGGGCGGGGTCGAACCGCCGACCTTCCGATTTTCAGTCGGACGCTCGTACCAACTGAGCTACCTGGCCGTGAACTTACTTGCGGTCCTGACGGGACTTGAACCCGCGACCTCCGCCTTGACAGGGCGGCGAGCACTCCAACTGCTCCACAGGACCTTGCTATGTAACTGTCTTGCTTGGCTCGCCAGTGGCTTGCGACCACTAACTTACCAGTACCCCCAACGGGATTCGAACCCGTGCTACCGCCTTGAAAGGGCGGCGTCCTAGGCCACTAGACGATGAGGGCAACTTCCGCCATCATTGCACATCGCGCTGGCTGCGCGATCGGCAACGCTTGGTGGTTTCTAGCCCCAACCGCGCCCCCCGCTTGAGGCATGCAAAGCATATGCGATGCCTGTACTGATCTTCAAATCGGTATCCCCCTTTCTTGCAAAATCCCCTCTGACCTGGGCAAACGTCAGGCGTTCGCGGCGGAGGCCACCCGGACCGCCTCGGCCAGGCCGCTCAGCGGGGTCACCAGAGGGGGCAGATCGGCGATCGGCCAGCCCGGTCCGGCGGCCGCGACCACGAGTGGCGGGTGCGGCAGGGACAGCAGATGCTCCAGCTGGGTCACGTCGCCGGTGCCGGGCAGCTGCGACCACAGGACCACCACGGCCGGCCCGGTACGGTCCACCGCGTCCAGCAACGCCCGGGACGGCACTCGAGCCCCCAGGAGGCGGCTGGGTACCCCGTTCTCGGCCAGTGCGGCCGCCAGCGCCTCCAACGGCAGGGTGTGCTGCTCCTCGTCGGCCGCGGCGAGCAGGACCCGCGGGTCGAGGTCCCGGGCGGGGCGGGGCACGATGCTGAGCGCCTCGGTGACCGAACGGGACAGCAGGTGCTCGACCTCGACGAACCGTTCGGTGGCCTCGTACCGTTCACCGATCCCGATCAGCACCGGCATCATCACGTCGTTCCAGGCGGAGATCACGCCGCGATGGGTGACCGCCGACTCCAGGATGTAGCGCATCGACGGCGCGTCCAGCCGCATCGCCGCCCGGGCCAGGCCCCGAGCGGCCGGATCGGCTCGGGGGCCGAGCGCGATGGTCTGCCCACCGCCGGCCCGACCGTCACCGGGTCGCACGTCCGGGATCAGTGCGCCCGACTCGACGAGCGACAGGATCGATTCCCGCGCGGCCGCCGCGGCGGCTCGAAGCACGGGCTCGTCCGAATCCGCGGGAGCGACCGCTCCGGCGAAGGAAGCCGGGCTGTCCGGATTCGGCTCAGGGGCGGCCGGATCGGGCGAGCGCCGCGCCCACGCCGCCGCCTCCGCCGGGGCCACCCCCTGCGCGGTGAGCCGCTGCATGACCTGCAGGCGGACCATGTCCTCGACGGTGTACCGCCGATGATGACCGGGCTCGTGCCGGCTGGGCCCGAGACCGTACCGCTGATGCCAGGTGCGCAGCGTGGTCACCGCGACGCCGAGGCGGCGTGCGGCGGCTCCGGCGCTCAGGCCGTCATTTGCCACCCGACCGCTCCGCTGCCGATTCGGTCGATGCGACTGAGGTCCGCGGGTCGAGGTGGTCGGCCAGGCGGCGGGTCACACCTTCCAACCAGGGTGCGTACGCCGTGGGCGCCGCCTCGACCTCCCGCAGGATCGTGTCGACCGTCACCCACCGAAGTTTCGTGACCTCCTGTGGATCGGGTCGGAACTCCGTGTCGGCCGGGACGTCGCCGAGCAGGACGTGGTCGTATTCCCGCTCGACCCGCCCGGTGACCGGATCCTCCGCGAAGTACACGTAGACGCCGACCTCGCGGAGTGCCACGGCCGAGACGTCGAGTTCCTCGCGGAGCCGCCGCCCGGCCGAGACGGTGACCTCCTCGCCCGGGACCGGGTGTCCGCAGCAGGTGTTACCCCAGCGCAGCGGGAAACGGGTCTTCACCGCGGCCCGCTGTTGCAGCAGCACCCGCCCGTCGGGCCGGCGCAGGAAGACCGAGAACGCGCGATGCAGCATCCCGGGTGCCTCGTGCGCGTCGCGAACCGTCGCGGTGCCGGCGAAATCCCCGGTCCCATCGACGAGCTCGACGAGCTCGCCCTCCCGGGCCGAAGCCGAGACGGACGAAGCCGAGGCCGACACGTGAGAAGCCGGCACGGGAGAAGCCGAGACCGACGGAGAAGAAGCGGGGGACGATGTGGAGGAGATCGACGGGGAGACCGGGCAGGATGCGTTGCCCGCACGCGGCGCGGGAGCGGTCATGCGGAACCTCCGGTGATCCGGTCGGCGGCCAGCTTCCCGGAGATCAGAACCATCGGCACACCCACCCCGGGCTGGGTGCCGGAACCGGTGAAGACGACGTTGGGCAGGGTCGGGTGCAGGTTGGACGGACGGAACGGCCCGGTCTGGGCGAACGTGTGCGCGGCCGCGAACGGCGTGCCGGCAGCCATCCCGTCGTCGGCCCAGTCGGCCGGCGTGATGATCCGTTGCACCTCGACCCCGTCCCGGAACCCGACATACCCGCGCCCTTCGAGGACCCGGAGCAGCTCGTCGGCGTAGCGCCGGTCCATGCCGCCGCGCCAGTCGATCGGCCCGGTCTCGAGGTTGGGCGTGGGGGCGAGCACGTAGTAGGTCTGCCGGCCGTCGGGTGCCGCCGTCGAGTCGGTGTGGGTGGGGTTCGTCACCAGCAGGGACGGATCGCTCATCAGGAGACCCTTGTTGATGATCTCGTCGAAAGTGCCCTTCCACGCCGTACCGAAATGGATGTTGTGGTGGGCGATCTTGGAATAAGCCTGGCTGGAACCGATGTGCAGGACCACGCACGACGGTGAGTAGCGAAGTCGCCGGAGGCGGCGAGCCGGGAGGAGGTCGCGGTAGGCGACCGGCAGGTCCGGGTTGAGGACGACGACGTCGGCCGGGATGTGCTCGCCGTCGGCGGTGACGACGCCGGTGGCGCGGCCGTTCGAGGTGAGCACCCGGTCGACCGTGGTGTCGTAGCGGAACGTGACCCCGTGTTTCTCGGCCGCCCCGGCCAGCGCCTTCGGCACCGCGTGCATGCCGCCCTTGGGGAAGTAGACCCCGGCGACCGAGTCGAGGTAGGCGATGACGGCGTAGATGGCGAGCGCGTCGTGCGGGGCCAGACCGGCGTACATCGCCTGGAACGAGAAGATCCGCTGGGTACGGGGATCACGGAAATACTGGTCGATCTTGGGCTGGAGTCGCCGGAACGCGCCGAGTCCGAGGAGCTTCAACAGGTTGAGGTTCATCAGGTCGACCGGGGTGTCGAGGTTCCGGTCGATGAAGTGGTCGCGCTCGAGCTGCCACAACCGCCTGGTGAAGTCGACGAACCGCAGGTAGCCGTCGGCTTCGCGGGCGCCGCAGACTCGGGCGATCTCCGCCGCCATCCGGGTGGTGTCGGTACGCACGTCGAGCGTGGACCCGTCCGGGTAGTAGGCCCGGTACGCCGGGTCGAGCGGGCTCAGTTCGAGCCAGTCGCTCAGGTTCTCGCCGACCGCGTTGAGGGGTTCGGCGATCAGTTCGGGCATGGTGAGCACGGTCGGACCGGTGTCGAAGTCGTACCCGCCGACGGACAACCGGCCGGCCCGTCCGCCGGGCACCGGCTCCCGCTCGACGACGGTGACCTGCCGGCCGGCCGCGGCCAGGTGCAGGGCGCAGGCGAGACCGCCGAGCCCGGCACCGACGATGACGACCCGGTCGGTGGGTCCGGTCACTATTCGCACGTCACGGCTCCAAAAGTAGGTTTCATCATGCCGGTCGGTGCGTGGCCGCGGTGGCCAGCTCGATCAGGGCGGCGCGGGCGTCGGTGCGGACCGGGGCCTCGGCTATGGCCGCGACACCGGCGTCGACTCGGGACCGGATCATCTCCTCGACCTGGGCGGGTGCCCCGGTGGCCGCGATGATCTCGGCCTGCCGGGTGATGTCGGCCGCTTCGAACTCGTCGAGTTGCGCGTCGGTGGCCAGTTGCCGAGCCAGCATGAGCAGGGTGGTGGGCTTGCCGGTGCGCAGGTCGTCGCCTGCGGGTTTGCCGGTGATCCTCGGGTCGCCGTAGACACCGAGCAGGTCGTCGCGCAGTTGGAAGGCCTCCCCGACGGCGAGACCGTAGATCCGGTACGCCTCCTCGAGAGCGGCGTGACCGCCGGCCGCCAGGGCCAGCCCGAACCCGAGCGGCCACTGCACCGTGTAACTGGCCGTCTTGTGCCGGGCCACGAGTAGCGCCCGCTCCACCGACCAGGCCGCCGGGTCGGTCTCGCCGAGCACGTCGAGGTACTGCCCGGCGACCGCCTCCACCCGCATCCGGTCGTAACGGGTGCGCACATCGAGGAGGGTGGTGGGCGGCAGCGCGGTCCGGGCGAGCAACTGGTCGGCCCAGACCAGGCACAGGTCACCGACCAGGATGGCGGCCGAGTCACCGAACCGCTCGCCGTGCTGGGCGGCGAACAGCCGGTGTGCGGTGGGCCGGCCGCGCCGGGTGGCGGACCGGTCCATCAGGTCGTCGTGGACCAGCGCGAACGTGTGCATGAGTTCAAGTGCGCCGAGAGCGGGTAAGACGCCCTCGACCGGTTCGTGGGATCCGACGACGCCGCGCCAGCCCCAGTAGGCGAAGGTCGGTCGAATGCGCTTGCCTCCGGCCATGACCAGGTCGCGGGTGGTCCGGGCGAACCCGCCGAGAGCGGGGTCGACGGTATCGAGGGAGGCGATCTGGCAGGCGAGGAAGTCGGCCAGCGTGCCCTCGACGGCGCCGATCAGCGCTCGGTGCGAGACCGGCTGGCGAGGGATCGCTTCGAGACGATTTCCCTCGAGGGTGTGATTGGCCACGCTCAGTACCGTACCCTAACTTTCTGAAGTTGCGTCGATTCGTGCGTCGATTTAGCCGGAGGTCCCGGAGTGGAAACCGATCTGGCAGCTGCCTACGAGCGCTGCCGCGAACTGCACCGTGAGCACGGGCGGACGTACTACCTGGCGACCCGGTTGCTACCGGCGTGGAAGCGGCGACATGTCCACGCCCTCTATGGATTCACCCGATATGCGGACGAAATCGTCGACCGAACCGAGTCCCGGCCCTCTGCCGAGCGGGCTGCCCTGCTCACCGCATGGTCAAACCAGTTCCTCGACGGGCTCCGCGGCGAACCCACCGACGATGAACTCCTGCCGGCCGTCCTGCACACCATCGCGGTCTTCGACCTCGACCTCGAAGACTTCGAGAAGTTCCTGCGCAGCATGACGATGGACATCACCGTCACGAGCTACCGCACCTACGACGACCTGCTCGACTACATGGAGGGCTCGGCCGCCGTCATCGGCACCATGATGCTGCCCATCCTCGGTTCCTCCGACCCGGCCGCCGCCCGCGAACCGGCCCGCCAGCTCGGCTTCGCCTTCCAGCTCACCAACTTCATCCGGGACGTCGCCGAAGACCTCGAACGCGGCCGCGTCTACCTGCCCGAAGACCACCTCGCCGAGTTCGGCGTCACCCGCGCGATCCTGGACGAGGGCGTCGCCACGCCCGCGGTCAAGGCACTGATCAAGGCCGAGGTCGCCCGAGCCCGCGAGCACTACGCCCTCGCCGCGCCCGGCATCCCGCTGCTCGAGAACGCCTCGCAGGCCTGCATGCGCACCGCGTTCCAGCTCTACGGCGGCATCCTCGACCAGATCGAGGCGATCGACTACGACGTCTTCGGCCGCCGCGCCACCGTCCCCAACCACCGCCGGGCCGCCGTCGCCGTGCGTAGCCTCCTCACCCGGCCCGGCACCCCGGTCCAACTGGCGGCGTGATGGGTACCGCGGTGGTCCTGCTCACCCGGGACCTGCGTGTACACGACAACCCGGCACTCGCCGCAGCCTGCGCCGCGGACCGGACCGTCCCCCTCTACGTCCTCGACCCGAAACTCGCCGGCCTCTCCCCGAACCGCACCCGCTTCCTTCACCAAAGCCTCGTCGACCTGCGCGAACAGCTCCGCAACAGGGGCGGCGACCTGATCGTCCGGGAGGGCGACCCGGTCGCCGAGACGATCCGCGTCGCCCGCGACACCGGCGCCGAGACGATCAACCTGGCCGCCGACGTCAGCGGATACGCCCGCCGCCGCGAACAGCGCCTCCGGACCGAGAGCGAACGCCACCGCATCGGCCTCGAACTCCACCCCGGCGTCACCGTCGTCGAACCCGGCGCGGTCCGCCCGGGCGGCGGCGGCGAGTCCTACAAGGTCTTCACGCCCTACTTCCGCTCCTGGTCAGCGGCCACCTGGCGACGACAGGCGCCGACACCGAAACAGATCGACCTCCCGAACGGCGTCACCATCGGCCGCCTGCCCGGCCTCCCGGCCGGCGAATCACCGCACGCCTGCGAAGGTGGCGAGACCGCGGCGCGACACCGGCTCACCACGTGGATGCGACAGGACATCGAGGGGTACGGCGAAGCGCACGACGATCTACCCGGCGACGGCACGAGCCGACTCAGCCCGTACCTCCGCTGGGGTTGCCTCTCCCCACTCGCTCTCGCCGAGGCGGCCCGCGAACGTGGCGCCGACGCCTTCGTCCGCCAGCTCTGCTGGCGCGATTTCTACTACCAGGTCACCCGGGCCTTCCCGACACTCTCCACCGAGGCGATGCGCCCGGCCGCCGACCGTGACTGGCGCCACGACGACGACGCCCTCCAACACTGGAAAGACGGGCTCACCGGCGTGCCGATCGTCGACGCCGGCATGCGCCAATTGCGCGAAGAGGGCTGGATGCACAACCGTGCCCGGCTGATCACCGCGGCCTTCCTCACCAAACACCTCGGCATCGACTGGCGGCCCGGCGTCGCCTGGTTCTTCCGCTGGCTCCTCGACGGAGACGTACCGAACAACTCGGGCAACTGGCAGTGGACCGCCGGCACCGGCAACGACACCCGGCCCTACCGGCGCTTCAACCCGATCCGCCAAGCGCTCCGATTCGACCCCGAAGGCGTGTACGTTCGTCGTTACGTACCTGAGTTGAAGGGGATCGACGGCGCCGCCGTGCACCAGCCGTGGCGTCTCCCCGAGTCGGAATTCCGCAGCCTCGACTACCCCGGCCCGCTCGAATCACACCGGGACGAAGCGGTCTGGCTGCGATAACGGGACCCGCCGGCGGTTGCGTCCGTCAAACCTTCTTCCGGCGGGTCTTTCAAACACCGACTTTTGAACACCGATGGGCGGCCATGAGAATGGTGAGCGCCAGCCAACGCTCGCCATCGCCCCCTCATGGCCGCCGCTTCCTCGGTGTTACCCGCTTCCGCGAAGGTTCTGAATCGGCCACCGCACCGCCCACATGAGGAAACCCATCGGTGGTTAGCTGACACCCATGGACGACGTGCGGAACGTGGACGTGGTGGTCATCGGACTCGGCGTGGGCGGCGAGGAGGCCGCCGGACGACTCGCCGCCGCCGGACTCGACGTGATCGGGGTGGAACACAACCTGGTCGGCGGCGAATGCCCGTACTGGGGATGCATCCCGACCAAGATGATGGTCCGGGCCGGATCCGCGCTCGCCGAAGCCCGCCGCATCCCCGGTCTCGCCGGCGCCGCCACCGTCGAACCCGACTGGGCGCCCGTCGCCCGCCGGATCCGCGAGCAGGCCACCGACGACTGGAACGACAAGGTCGCCGTCGACAGGTTCACGAGTAAGGGCGGGACTTTCGTGCGCGGCCGGGCCACCATCACCGGTCCCGGCCGGGTCAAGGTCGGCGAGCAGGAGTACGCCGCCTCGCGCGCCCTGGTCGTCGCCACCGGCACGGTCGCCGTCATCCCGCCGATCGACGGTCTCGCCGGCACCCCGTACTGGACCAACCGGGAAGCCGTCGAGGCCACCACCCTGCCCGAGTCGCTCGTCATCCTCGGTGGTGGTGCCATCGGCTGCGAGTTCGCCCAGGTCTTCGCCCGCTTCGGGGTCCAGGTCACGATCATCGAGGGGTCCGACCGGATCCTCGCCATGGAGGAACCCGAGTCCTCCGAAGTCGCCGCCTCGGTGATCGGCGCCACCATCCGTACCGGAGTCCGTGCCACGAACGTCTCCCACGACGGCGGCTTCACCGTCCAACTCTCCGACGGCAGCTCCGTCTCCGGCGAGAAGCTCCTCGTCGCCACCGGACGCGCCGCCCGCCTCGGTGATCTCGGCCTGGACCGCATCGGACTCGACCCGACCACCCGCTTCCTGACCACCGACGACCGGATGCGCGCCGCCGACCGGGTGTGGGCGGTCGGCGACGTGACAGGCAACGGCGCCTTCACCCATATGGCCATGTACGAGGCCGACATCGCCGTCCGCGACATCCTCGGCCAGGGCGGACCGGGTGCCGACTACCGCGCCCGACCCCGCGTCACCTTCATCGACCCGGAGATCGGTGCGGTCGGACTCACCGCTGCTCAAGCACGTTCCTCGCTGACGAACGTGCGCGTCGGGCACGTTCCCCTCGGTCACACCTCACGCGGCTTCGTACACGGGCCCGGCAACGAGGGCTTCATCAAAGTCGTCGCCGACATGGACCGGGGTGTGCTGGTCGGCGCCACCACCGCGGGACCGGCCGGCGGCGAGATGATCGGGGCGCTCGCCGTCGCCGTCCACGCCGAGGTGCCGATCACCACCTTGCAGAGCCAGATCTGGGCGTACCCGACCTTCCACCGCGGCATCGGCGACGCGCTCAAGGCTCTCTGAACGTTTGGGCCGGATCCGGGTGGGCACCGCCACTACATGTTGCGGCAGGCACTCACCCGGATCGAACAGGCCGACGCCCTCGACGGCGCCAGCGACAAACTGCAGGCCGCGGTCTCGTCCGCGGTCCGGCCGCGCACCCTGCGCGACGTATTGCACGGGAGCCGGCTGGGGCATCCACTCCACCCGGTGCTCGTCCAGGTGCCGATCGGGGCCTTCCTCTCCGCCGCGGTCCTCGACCTCCGCCCGTCCCGGTCGAACGCCTCGACCGCCCTCATCGGGGTCGGTCTGGCCGGGGTGCTGCCGGCCGCGGTGGCCGGTTGGGTCGACTGGTCGGAGATGACCCGGGACCGGCGGCGGGTCGGGCTCGTCCACGCCGCCACCAATCTGGTGGCCACCGGGCTCTATGCCGGCTCCCTGATCGCCCGGCTCACCGGGCGATCGAAATCGGGGCGGGCGTTGGCTTTCGCGGGCCTTTCGGTTGCGGGTGCCGGTGCCTTTCTGGGAGGGCATCTGTCGTACGCCCAAGGCGGCGGGACCAGTCATGCGGCGCCCGAGGTCGCCCGTGTGCCGGAGGAATGGACCGTGGCCGGGTCGCTCGCCTCCCTGCCCGAGGGGAAGCCCGCGGCACGGCGGGTCGGCGACACCGCGGTGCTGCTCTTCCGCCAGGGCGACCAGGTGAGTGCCCTGATCGACAGGTGCTCGCACGAGGGCGGGCCGCTCAGCGAAGGGTCGGTCGTCGACGGGTGTGTGGTCTGCCCGTGGCACGGGAGCACCTTCCGGATCAACGACGGGGCGGTGATCCACGGGCCGGCCGGGAATGATCAGCCGACCCTGCCGGTCCGCGTGCGCGACGGGATGGTCGAGGTGCGCCGCCCCTGAGCGTCTTGCGCGCCTTCGCTTGTGGCCTTCTGTCCTCCCCTTCCCTGCTTCTGTCTTCCTCCCTGCTTCTGTCTTCCTCCCTGGCGGATGAGTTCCTTGAGGAGCGCACACCCACGTTGACCTGCGGAAACGACTAAGGGTGACCCCCGATTTGGAGCGCCAGAAACCAGCGGGTAATGTTTTGGGAGCCGCCAGGGAGACGGGCGAGCGAGCGGGACCTGAACTTTGGGGCCCGGCCGGCCGTCCTGACGGAAAACCTTCGAACTTCGGATCACGGCCCAGCCGTGCGCCTGAGCGCGGAGATACTAGGGCAGATCGGGACCAACCGGGAGAAACCGGTTGACAACACCGAGAAGGCCTAGTAAAGTAGAGCGAGTGCCCCGGAGGGCGGGCCGCGAAAGCGGTTCGGTTTAAGGTGTGCGGTTGTTCTTTGAGAACTCAACAGGGTGCTTGATAAGCCAGTGCCAATTATGGCAATACCCCGGCTTGTCGTTTAGGCGATAAGTGGGAGATTCCTTTGGCAACATTTTTGTTGCCGGGATGAGTTTTTCAACAGATTTTGTTGGAGAGTTTGATCCTGGCTCAGGACGAACGCTGGCGGCGTGCTTAACACATGCAAGTCGAGCGGAAAGGCCCTTCGGGGTACTCGAGCGGCGAACGGGTGAGTAACACGTGAGTAACCTGCCCTGGACTTTGGGATAACCCTCGGAAACGGGGGCTAATACCGAATACGACACTCTACCGCATGGTGTGGGTGTGGAAAGTTTTTTCGGTCTGGGATGGACTCGCGGCCTATCAGCTTGTTGGTGGGGTAATGGCCTACCAAGGCGACGACGGGTAGCCGGCCTGAGAGGGCGACCGGCCACACTGGGACTGAGACACGGCCCAGACTCCTACGGGAGGCAGCAGTGGGGAATATTGCACAATGGGCGGAAGCCTGATGCAGCGACGCCGCGTGAGGGATGACGGCCTTCGGGTTGTAAACCTCTTTCAGCAGGGACGAAGCGCAAGTGACGGTACCTGCAGAAGAAGCGCCGGCCAACTACGTGCCAGCAGCCGCGGTAAGACGTAGGGCGCGAGCGTTGTCCGGATTTATTGGGCGTAAAGAGCTCGTAGGCGGCTTGTCGCGTCGAATGTGAAATCTCAGGGCTCAACTCTGACATTGCATTCGATACGGGCAGGCTAGAGTTCGGTAGGGGAGACTGGAATTCCTGGTGTAGCGGTGAAATGCGCAGATATCAGGAGGAACACCGGTGGCGAAGGCGGGTCTCTGGGCCGATACTGACGCTGAGGAGCGAAAGCGTGGGGAGCGAACAGGATTAGATACCCTGGTAGTCCACGCTGTAAACGTTGGGCGCTAGGTGTGGGGACCCTCTCCGGGTTTC